>NZ_JBCGHT010000015.1:0-102009 GCF_039549175.1 Paenibacillus sp. 102
GCCGATCACCCTCTCAGGTCGGCTACGCATCGTTGCCTTGGTGAGCCGTTACCTCACCAACTAGCTAATGCGACGCGGGTCCATCCATAAGTGACAGCCGAAGCCGCCTTTCAATTTCGCACCATGCGGTGCAAAATGTTATCCGGTATTAGCCCCGGTTTCCCGGAGTTATCCCAGTCTTATGGGCAGGTTACCCACGTGTTACTCACCCGTCCGCCGCTAATTTCTTAAGAGCAAGCTCTTAAGAAATTCGCTCGACTTGCATGTATTAGGCACGCCGCCAGCGTTCATCCTGAGCCAGGATCAAACTCTCCAATAAAGTTAGTTTGTCTAGCATCATAAAATAAAAATTGACGTTGCACGTTGTTTGTTTCGTTCAGTTTTCAAAGAACTAAAAGCGGGTGAAGAGAATCGAACTCTCGACCAGAGCTTGGAAGGCTCTTGTTTTACCACTAAACTACACCCGCGTGGTCGGGAAGACAGGATTTGAACCTGCGACCCCCTGGTCCCAAACCAGGTGCTCTACCAAGCTGAGCCACTTCCCGTTATGGCGCGCCCGAGAGGAGTCGAACCCCTAACCTCTTGATCCGTAGTCAAACGCTCTATCCAATTGAGCTACGGGCGCTTATTCATGATGTTGTATCGCCGTCTCATTTCAGCGACTCAATTATCTTATCACACCGCGTTTTCAAATGCAAGTGCTTTTTTATTTTTTCTTTGGTGCGGCCGAGAGGACTTGAACCTCCACGGGGTTTCCCCCACTAGGCCCTCAACCTAGCGCGTCTGCCATTCCGCCACGACCGCGCGGAAATTAAGAAAAAGTGAGCCATGAAGGATTCGAACCTTCGACCCTCTGATTAAAAGTCAGATGCTCTACCAACTGAGCTAATGGCTCGTAAATGGCTGGGCTAGCTGGATTCGAACCAGCGCATGACGGAGTCAAAGTCCGTTGCCTTACCGCTTGGCTATAGCCCATCGAAGTCATTCTTTTTTTGTGACGAAAATCATTATATCACGATAAGAAATAAAAAACAACTGCTTATTAGCAGAAGTTATAAATGGCGGTCCCGACCGGGGTCGAACCGGCGATCTCCTGCGTGACAGGCAGGCATGTTAACCACTACACCACGGGACCATTGGTTGCGGGGACAGGATTTGAACCTGCGACCTTCGGGTTATGAGCCCGACGAGCTACCGGACTGCTCCACCCCGCGACGACACTATTTACAAATTATATATGGTGGAGGATGACGGGATCGAACCGCCGACCCCCTGCTTGTAAGGCAGGTGCTCTCCCAGCTGAGCTAATCCTCCGAAAGTGGTGACCCGTACGGGATTCGAACCCGTGTTACCGCCGTGAAAGGGCGGTGTCTTAACCACTTGACCAACGGGCCAATATGAATGGCAGAGAAGAAGGGATTCGAACCCTCGCACCGCGTTAGCGATCTACTCCCTTAGCAGGGGAGCCCCTTGAGCCACTTGGGTACTTCTCTGTATGGCTCCGCAGGTAGGACTCGAACCTACGACCGATCGGTTAACAGCCGATAGCTCTACCACTGAGCTACTGCGGAATAAGAAAGACAATTTACATCTTATATAAATTCATATTATAAGTCAAGTCGTTTATACAACATTTTGTACAAACGTGACATGTTTATAATATACTGGATTGATTTTTAACTGTCAAGGTGTTTTTTATCTCTTTTAATCTACCTTTACACTTTCCGCAAACATATCTTTTTGTATTGATTTGACGTCTTCTTACATATTGAAGAGTACATTCTATGCATTCATACAAATATGTTTTAGGCTCTTTTCTCACTCCCGCTATCCGCTTACAAAATCTAGGAGCTCCAACCTCTTTCAATAACTGACGAAAATCTCGATCCCGATGTTGATATCCCCTCCCCATAATATGCAGATGATAATGACATAGCTCATGCTTAATAATACCAATTAGTTCTTCTTTTCCATACACTTCATAATAATGATAGTTTAATTCTATATTATGACTTCTGAGCAAATACCTCCCACCAGTTGTACGCAGTCGTTTATTGAACATTGCTTTATGTAAAAAAGCCCTCCCGAAATATTGCAATGATATCTCTTCTACAAATCTTTGGATTTCTTTTTCATTCATTTTGATTCCCCCAAAAAACTAAAAATAAACTTACACTTTTCTTCTTTCTTATACATATATTAAATAGTACATATACCCATCCTCATTCAAAAAGCGCAACTTCTATAAACCATCTTCTCCCTCATCTGTTCATAGAACTTCGCTGACCAAACTCTTATAAGCAGTTCCCAAGATTGAGTTTTTCACTTACTTTGAATCTTCATCTCAGTCCATAGGGGCTACTTGTTAGAGCCGGATTAAACAAGGAGGGATTCTTATGCCTACGTGGCTCCGAAAGCAAATGCAGCGTGCATATTTTGAAAAAAACCGGTATCAAATTAAGTTACTAAATGAATGCTGGTTTTATTATAGCAAAACACATCAAAATTCCTGATAAAGTGAACGTTTAATCAGTGGGGGCTGAAGCTTCCCCCCACCGATTAAAATTCCACTAACATCCATTCAAGAAAAAAGAGCAGCGCTACACCTGCCCTCTTCCCATTCTTATTCAATAGGTAACATTGATAAGGCAACGCGTCCTTTTTTCATATCAACATCATCTACCCATACCTTTACAATTTGTCCGACAGACACCACATCTAACGGATGCTTCACAAACTGTTTGCTCAGTTTAGAAATATGTACTAAACCATCTTGTTTCACACCAATATCGACAAAAGCACCAAAATCAACAACATTTCGAACAGTTCCTTCCAACTCCATACCACGCTTTAAATCTTCTAATTTGAGAATCCCCTTTTTCAAAAGTGGTTTTGGCAATTCATCACGCATATCTCTTTCCGGACTAATTAGGGCATCTATAATATCAATTAATGTCGGCTCACCAATATTCGTCTCTTGAGATAATTTAGAAACCTCCACTTCTTCTAAACATTTTTGTAAATGCGGTTGTCCTACATCATCAATCGCTAATCCTAAACTTTTTAATAGCAATTCAACACTTTTATACTGCTCGGGATGAATACCTGTTCTATCAAGTGGGTTTTTACCTTCTAGTATACGTAAGAAACCAATACATTGTTCATACGTTTTAGCACCTAGCCGTGGTATTTTTTTTAATTCTGTGCGTTTTGTAAATTTCCCATCTCCCTCACGCTTCGCAACAATATTTTTCGCAACAGTTTTTGATAATCCCGAAACGTATTGCAATAGCGCTACAGAAGCTGTATTCACATTCACTCCTACTTGGTTAACAGCTGTTTCCACAACAAATGTTAATGATTCATTTAATCTCTTCTGTGATACATCATGCTGATATTGTCCTACTCCAACTGATTTCGGATCAATTTTCACAAGTTCAGCAAGGGGATCTTGTAAGCGGCGTCCAATAGAAACAGCACTTCTTTCTTCAACTTGAAGATCCGGAAATTCTTCACGAGCCAAATCAGAAGCTGAATAGACACTAGCACCGGCCTCATTGACAATAATATAAAATACATCTTGCTGTACGAATTGTAAAACATCTACTATAAACTCTTCTGTCTCCCTAGAAGCTGTACCATTTCCAATCGCAATCATCTGAACCTGATATTTCTCTATAATAGAAATAACTTTTGTTTTTGCATCTTCATATTTCCGAACAGGTGGGTGCGGATAAACGACATCAATATGCAGCACTTTCCCTGTATCATCTACTACCGCTAACTTACACCCTGTTCGATACGCAGGATCCACCGCCAATACTACTTTCCCTTTCATCGGTGGCTGTAATAATAAATTACGTAAATTCTCAGAGAAAATGTGAATTGCTTGTTCTTCTGCCGTTTCAGTTAATTCTTTACGAATCTCCCTTTCGATTGACGGCTGAATTAATCGCTTATATCCATCTTCAATCGCTAATTGTACATATAGTGCACTTTTAGAAGATTCATCATGAATCACTTTTTTATGTAAAAATCGAATAATTTCTTCTGTTGGCGGAAGAACCGAAACTTTCAACATTTCTTCCTTCTCACCACGATTCATAGCTAATACACGATGTGGTACAACTTTTTGCAGTGGCTCTTCATAACCGTAATACATCTCATATATATTTTTTTCATCTTTTTCTTCATCTTTTACAGAGGACACAATCATCCCTTTTTTAAAAGTGATATTTCGAATCCAACTGCGGTATGCCGCATCATCCGATACAATTTCTGCAATAATATCTTGTGCACCTTGCAGTGCTTCTTGGATAGATTGTACTTCTTTCTCGGCATTAACAAATTCCTTCACTTTATCTTCCGGGTCTTCTTTTGTAAACAGAAGTAGCCACTCAGCTAATGGCTCTAATCCCTTATCTTTCGCGATTGTCGCTTTCGTTCTTCTTTTTTCTTTATAAGGACGGTACAAGTCTTCTACTTCTTGTAGCTTTACTGCAGATATAATATGATGGCGCAACTCTTCTGTTAATTTTCCCTTTTCATGAATCAGACGAAGAACCTCTTCTTTTCGATCTTCAAGTTGCATCATATATTGCCATCTTTCTAAGACAGTACGAATTTGCACTTCATCTAAAGAACCTGTCCATTCTTTTCGGTAACGAGCAATAAATGGAACTGTGTTACCTTCTTCTGTTAATTGAATAACATGACGAACTTGCTTTTCTGTAAAGCCTAATTCTTTCACTAACATTTTCATTAACGCTTGTCGATTATCTACCGTTTCCATATACAACCGAAACCTCCTCTAATAAAAAAAGTTGCCCCTTAAAGAGAGCAACTTAAACTGCCGATTTAAAAATCTATTAGTCCTAAACTAATTTGCAGAGCTTCATCTACACGACTCATCATCACTTCATCTAAATGAGTGATTTTGTCCGTTAAGCGCTGTTTATCGATTGTTCGGATTTGCTCAAGCAAGATAACCGAATCCCTCTCAAACCCGTACTTTTTCGCATCAATTTCCACATGTGTGGGCAATTTTGCTTTCTGAATCTGTGCAGTAATAGCCGCCACAATCACAGTCGGACTAAAACGATTTCCGATGTCATTTTGAATGACAAGAACCGGACGAACGCCTCCTTGCTCAGAACCAACAACTGGGGAAAGGTCTGCAAAATACACGTCGCCGCGTTTTACAATCAAAATATTACCCCCCGCTAACTAAGCGTTCTACTGTATGAGCTGCTTCATACTCTGCTAAGAAAGCTTCAGATGCAATACCAAGATTAATTTTTCCCATTTCAATATACCCACGTCGCATAGATTCATGTTGGTAGCGTTTCTTCGTCTTATGTTGACGCAATAACAGTTGTGTTGCCTGGCAAATTAGTTCATGGCGATTCTTATTCTCTTGTTTTCCAATTCCGTCCAATTCCGTTACCACTTGCTTCGGCAACCGAACCACGATTTCAGTAGTTACACTTGATTCGGACACAAAAATACACCTCCACCGTCAACTACACACCCAAATATATATATGACACCTATTGTAATAATACCATTGTATGGGGTCTGTTGCAAAGACTTCCTTATTCCTTGTTTATGTTTTCCAATTCACAAACAAAACATTCACTCTCTTTTACTTTTTATCTCTTTCTAATAAGAAATGAAGCGAAATTCCCATACGCGGGAGCTTCCCTCACTATTGATAACTAACAAGGTAATAACTATCGTAAAGCCTCTTTCTTATATGTCATTCAAATAATTGATGACCTCGACAACTTTACCACCTCGAATAAAGATACGTGGAACTCGAAAGCTTATTGTTGTAATAATTTCATAGTTAATGGTCCCTGAATACTCTGCAACCTCAGTGGCACTAATATATTGGTCATCCTGCCTTCCAATAAGCGTTACCTTTGTTCCAAGAGGAACCTTACAAGGAAGATGGATCATAAATTGATCCATTGTAATCCGGCCTACAATCGGAACTCTTTTCCCATTCACAAGTACTTTAAATCCTTGCAATCTTCTAAGCCAACCATCTGCATATCCAATTGGCACCGTCGCTATCCACTCTTCTGTCTTCGTTCGATAAGTGACACTATAACTAATTCCATCACCTTTAATAACTTTTTTAATATGAGCAACCGTCGTATGAAGTGAAAGAGCAGGCTCTAATTTAATCGGTAAGAACGGACGTATTTCTACAGAAGGAGTTAACCCGTACATTACAATTCCCAGTCTAACAGCATTGAATGTAATACCATGGAACCTCATAGTAGCTGCACTATTAGCTGCATGAATAAACTCTGGGTCTACTCCAAATTCCTCAAGCCAACTTAACTGTTCCAAAAAAGTATTATATTGCTTATCAAAATAAGAGGTTTCCACTTCATCTGCTGTTGAAAAATGCGTATACACTCCTTCTAATTCGAAAAACGGAGCATCTTCTAAGCTATGCAAAAAACCTTTTAATTCTTTGCGTTCTCGAATTCCGATTCTTCCCATACCGCTATCGAAATTAATATGAAAACGTAATGGTACCGAGCTATCCCAGATTTCTACCGCTTCCTTGACCCACTCTTTTTGGAAAACAGTTAATGCCACATTATTTTCAGCAGCTACATTCACAACACGCGGTGATGATGGACCTAATACTAAAATCGGTGCAGTGATACCTGCTCGGCGAAGCACTAATGCTTCATCTAAAAAAGCAACAGCTAACCTTGTTGCTCCAGCCTCTAACGCAGTTTTAGCCACCGGAACATAGTCATGTCCATATGCATTCCCTTTTACTACAGCAAAAACCTCAACACTTTCCGGGATAATTTCTTTAATGTGCGTTACATTGTTATAAATGGCGTCCAAATTCACTTCTACCCACGTATCACGGTAAAATGATGATTCTTCCATAAAAACACTTCCTTATATACGATATGCGAAGCTTATTCTTTTATATTCGTCTTTTTAGGAAATCCGTTCTTCAAAACAAGAAAAAACGTGGTGCATATACATCACCACGCCCAAGAAGTTTATCCCGCTATTCACGGGCAGTAAGGCCTCCAGTACGTGGGAGGGATAACCGCTCGTAAAAGCCCGTTTCACTTTATTTCACTTGTTTTTCCGAGACAGAACGAGCTACCATTAATAATTCATCCGGTTCTAAACCTTTAGACACGAGCATATATTCCACCCCGTTATACGACCATGTTAACGAATCTTTTGTTAGAGCACCAATTGTAAAACCAAGATCGACTAACTCTCCACTTACACTTATTGACGCTGAAGCTTCAGCAACCTTCGCCTTTTCTTGTATTAATGTAAAGGATTTCTTATTCCCAGTGTATGTGAGTATTGCGCGTTTGCCACTGTCTGTCTTTAGCTCTTTCTCTTCATTTAAAACCATCCCTTGCGGAGTATCACGCGGATATAGAATAGCAAATGGTTTGTCTTCTTTCACTGTTGTTTGTACATCTACTTGCGCCCTAGACATATTTTGCTTCGTATCAAATGCACCCTTATCAAATTTCGTGTCAAACTTCACTTTTGAAAAATCTACTTTCACAAGAACATTTTGATCATTATCCATCAGTTTTACTGAAACAGGCGCTAAATCACTTTTATTAAATTTAATTTCTTGCTTCGGCAGCATATTTTGATGGTGGTAATTCGTTTTTGTCTTAAACACATAATATTTATCTGTTTTCTCAAATGAAAGATTCTTCTTATCCTTTAAAATGTCTCTTACAAGCGATTCATATAAGTAAGCCTGACTACTATTTTGCGGCCAGTCACTTTGAAATCGAAAACTTTTATTAAGAGCCGGTGTTAATACAAATACACCTTCATTATTTCTTAAAATAATTTGGCTCTGATCTTTCTTTGTATTTTTTAAATTCACACGATAATAAGAAGGTTCTTTATGCCAAACTTCCACGTTATATTCTTGTGGTTCATTCCCCGTTTTAATAGATAATTTCGCTTCAGCTTGATAACTCTTCATCCCCTTAACCTTCGCTTCTAAATCTCGCACGACATCTTCTTGTTTCTTTTCCATACAACCGGCTAACACGAAAACGGTCAATAAACCGACAATAACTAAAAATAGCTGCCTTTTCATTATTTCAGCCCCTTTGCCCCTATAAATGAATGGAAGATATTTCTTCCTTATCGCTAACTCAAATATATGAGACAAAGATATAAAATATGCAGACTAGCGTGACGAGCTTTCTAAAACAACCTGTGCCACTGCAAATTCTCTACTATGACTAATTGATAAATGAACGATATGTTCCGTATTTGCAGTGAGAATCGGCTTGCCTCTATCATCATTTTTTATTTCAATATCTAAAAAGCTCACTTCTTTTCCGATACCAGTTCCAACAGCTTTAGAATACGCTTCTTTCGCCGCAAACCTTCCTGCTACAAATTCTACAAGACGATTTCCTTTTAATTCAGAAGCAACACTACGTTCCCCCTCAGTTAAAATACGATTCATAAATTTAAGCTTTCCATCTAGCATTTTTTCAATTCGATTCAGTTCGATAATATCAATTCCAATCCCTATAATCATTTCAAAAGTCTCCTTCTTCTATTTGTATTCCTTCATTCATATTGTAAGAATAACAGAGAATCTTTCTGATGCAAAAGGAGTGAAAATATAAAATGCCAATATCACATATGCGGACCACCTTACAACCCATCGTTCTTTTTTTACTTTGCTTGCAACTCCTCATGATGATACCAGGAGATTTTTTCTTTTCTAATTTAGCTGCTTACAATGAATATATTTCTGAAGGGGAATGGTGGCGACTTATAACCTCTCTATTTATACATGTAGACTTTCAGCACTTTTTTTCCAATAGCATTTGTCTATTTCTGCTCGGTCAATCTATCGAAAAACAACTAGGTAGCGTCCGCTTTCCTATTTTATTTTTCACCGCCGGCATTAGCGGCAATATTTTTTCTTATATGATTATGCCTATCGGGTATATTCATGCCGGCGCATCAGGTGGGATTTTTGGTTTACTTGGCGCACAACTGTTTCTTTTATATAGTCGCTATCGCTCTTCTAACCCAAAAGAGTTAGTTTTCTTTTCTGCAATTATATTTCTATTACTTCTTTTTACCTTCTTTAATCCTTCCGCTAACCCTATTAGCCATTTAGCCGGACTACTGATCGGCGGTATTTGCACTCCATTTTTAACAAAAAAAACGATGGTGTAGAGCTTATTTCACATAAAAGCTCCCACCATCGATTATTTCCACCTCCGGTTTCGCACCAAGATCTCGTATTAATTGAAATAAAGCTTCATCCTTTTTCTTCGCTTCAATCATACAATCAATCTGTGGAACACTACCTTTGATTTTCTGTAAAAAGGATAAAAATGTATCTGCATCAATAAAATCCGCATGAGCTCTAGGGTCATTCCCTTCTCGCGGACTAGAAATATGCATTTTAATTGGCAATAAAGCAGTTTTCCATACATTCACTACACGGTCCCAATGTTCATACCAACCTGCTTTATTGTTATTCATCATATGATGATGCAGATCAAATACAACTGGAACTGCCAGTTTTTCACCTAAATATAATGTTTCTTGTAATGAAAAAGTCGTATCATCATTTTCTAACATAATCATCTCTTGGATACTTACAGGAATATTCGACCAATTTTCTATAAAGCGTTCTAAGGCAAGTTCTTTATCATCATAACCTCCACCAACATGTAACACACAACGAGGTCCCTTCTGCATTCCCATTCCCTTTAATAGCTTCCGATGCATTTGAAGCGTCTTTATTGATTGTTTCAAAATATGTTCTTGAGGTGAATTTAGCACCACAAAGTGATCTGGATGAAAATCGATTCTCATCTTCATCCGAGTCGCGTAATCACCCACTTCTTTCAATTTCTCTTTTAAAGGACGAATGTAATTCCAATCTAATAAATCTTCATGGTTAGCTAACGGCACCAATTTTGAACTAAATCGAAAAAAAGATATGTCATGCCCTTTATTATGCTTTAATAACCGCAAACAATTGTCCAAGTTAGAACTCGCAATTCTTTCAAGCTTATGAATCGCCGCCTCTCGATCTTTAATACGTTGAAATTGTGCATAGGTCATCGTCTGAGACGGAGATGCATTTTTTAAGTGCATGCTCATCGCTACATAACCGAGTCTTACAAGCATAAAACCCCTCTTTTCTATACATATACCCCATTATGTAGTATGCACAATTATATAAAAAAAGGATGTCCTTTTGGACATCCTTTTTTATTAAGCTTGTGGTTTACGACTATGATGTTTTCTTTCGCCGCGTCCATTTGAAGATCCTGGGCGACCTTGACCTTCACCTTTACGACCACGGTTGCGGTTACCATCACGGTTACCATCGCGATTACCATCACGATTACGACCATCACGGTTGCGATCACGATTACGGCCATCACCACCACCGCGTCCATCGCGACTACGGTTACGGTTACCATCACGGTATCCATTTCCGTTACCGCCACGTTTTTTAGAACCTCTTGAAACAACTGGCGGTTCTGATGTTAAAGCAATTGGTGTTGTATCTGGCTCTTTTGTCATCATTTTTAAAGCAGCTGCTACAACAGTTACAGAATCATTTTCTTCTAACATTTCTTCTGCAATACGTTTGTAGTATGATAAGTTATCATTTTCAATTGTGCTTTGAAGTTTTTCTGCGATTAAACGTTGTTGACCTTCTAATGCTTCGTCAAGTGTCGGTGCATCCATGCGGTCTATTTTACGTTTTGTTGTACGCTCGATATTTTTTAATTGTCCTGATTCACGTGGTGTTACAAATAACATTGCAATACCTTTTTTACCAGCACGACCAGTACGACCAATACGGTGAACATATGATTCTGGATCTTGTGGAATATCGAAGTTGTATACGTGTGTTACACCTGAAATATCAAGACCACGCGCTGCAACGTCTGTTGCAACAAGCACTTCAATAGAACCTTCTTTAAATTTACGTAATACAGACATACGCTTCGCTTGTGTTAAATCACCGTGAATACCTTCTGCTGCATAACCACGTAAATTTAATGCTTCTGATAATTCATCAACACGACGCTTTGTGCGACCGAATACGATTGCAAGCTCTGGAGATTGAATATCTAATAAGCGCGTTAACACATCAAACTTTTTCTTTTCTTGCACTTCTAAATAGAATTGCTGAATGTTTGGCATTGTTACTTCTTTTGCTTTTACTTTAATGTGTTGAGGCTCAGTCATGAAACGCTCAGCAATACGACGGATTGGATCTGGCATTGTTGCTGAGAATAATAATGTTTGATGCGTTTCTGGCACATCTGTTAAAATTGCTTCAATATCTTCAATGAAGCCCATGTTTAACATTTCATCCGCTTCATCAAGAACAACTGTTTCTACGTTTTGTAGACGAAGTGTTTTACGGTTGATGTGATCTAAAATACGTCCCGGCGTACCAACAATAATGTGTGGGTGTTTTTTTAGAGCACGAATTTGACGATTAATATCTTGCCCACCATAAATCGGTAAAATACGAACACGCTTATGTTTACCAATTTTGTAAAGCTCTTCCCCAACTTGAATCGCTAATTCACGTGTTGGAGCGATAACAATACCTTGAACTGATTCTTTATTTGTAGCCACTTTGTCTAATAGTGGTAATCCGAATGCCGCTGTTTTCCCTGTACCTGTTTGCGCTTGCCCAATAATGTCTTTACCTTGCAATGCATGTGGAATTGTTTCAGCTTGAATTGGCGTAGCCTCTTCAAAGCCCATACTTTCAACAGATTGCAGTAAAGAATCACTTAATCCTAATTCTCGAAATGTTGTCAATGTTACTTCTCCTTTTCTATCCTATACTTTATCATTTAAAAAAAGGCATTTTCCGTGTTTGCGGAAAAGCCCTTTTCCTGAATGCTCACGTATATAAACGGGCGTATATTCTTCGCGAAAATACTTCTAAACGTTATTACACTTTATCAATTATAAGTTTTGTATGTGCAAAAAGCAAACCCAACTGTTACCTTATTTCATATAAAGAGCTTTTTTCTTTACTTTTATTTTCAAATCATTTACTGTAAGCGCTTATTATAAGTTTTCGCTATTTTTTATCTATCATCCCTATTTATATACACCAATTATTTCAACATCGTAATAACTTCTTCTAATTTCATTCCACGAGATGCTTTTACTAATACCACATCTTTCACATCAACAACTGATTGCAATTCTTTCACAAGTTCTTCTTTATTGTCGTATGCTTTTACACGTTCATTAGAAAAGTTAATCTTTGCCCCCTCAGCAATTTGCGCTCCTAATTTACCATAAGTAAACACATAAGAGATTCGAGCTGGATCGATTAATTTACCCACTTCATAGTGAAATTGCACTTCTTGGTCACCCAGTTCTAACATATCCCCAAGAACAACAATTTTTTTCGAAAATCCATCTAAACCATTCATTAAATGGAACGCCGCTTCCATTGCTGTTGGACTTGCATTATATGCGTCATTAATAATCGTTAATCCACTATCTGTTTTTACAATTTCCATACGCATACCTGTCATTTTAAGCGTTAGTAGACCTCGCTTCATCTCTTCCCACGTTACACCAAAATATTTCGCAATCGCCATTGATGCCAATGTATTATATACATTATGTTTTCCAAGGACCGGCAGAGAAAATATAACATTTTCTTCCTGATTCATCTTAAAATGAGTGCCAGTCGCCTGTAATGTTACAGAAGTCGGATAATAATCATTTGCTCTCGCATCACCAAACGTAACAGTTTCTGCTGCTAAATTCATCTTTGGAACACGATTTGTTAATAGAGGCTCATCCCCATTGTATACAAAGACTCCACCATCTTGTAACCCTGTAACAATTTCAAGTTTCGCCTCAGCAATCGCATCGCGGGATCCTAAATCCATTAAATGTGCTTCCCCAATATTTGTAATGATTGCAGCGTTCGGACGAGCTAACTTAGATAAAAATTCAATTTCACCCAGGCTAGACATTCCCATCTCTAATACAGCCATTTCTGTATTTTCTTCTAGACTTAAAATAGTGAGCGGCAAACCGATATGGTTATTAAAGTTCCCTTCTGTTTTTTGAACCTTAAATTTGGTTGCAAGGAGGCTTGTAACAATATCCTTCGTAGACGTTTTACCGTTACTTCCTGTTACACCTATAACTTTTACATCTAACTGATCACGATAGCTTTTCGCTAATGTTTGCAGCGCTTCAAGTGTATCTTCTACAAAAATCACCGGTATATTCGTAGGGGGATTTTGTACATCCTTTTTCCAAAGAGTAGCTACAGCACCATTTTCAATTGCTTTATCTACAAAAGAATGACCATCAAAGCGATCACCTTGAATCGGAACATATAAATTACCTTTTTCAATTTTCCGTGTATCGATTGATACACCTTGTACAGTTTCATTAAAATATTTTTCCACCAAACCTGTACCAAGTACCATTTGCTCTACTTGTTTTAACGTTCGCTTTATCATAAAAACACTCCTTACATAGAGGAAGCACTATTCTCTTGAATAGTGCTTCCTCCTTTGTTTGTTAGATTGTATATTTAATTTTTTGCTTTTCTTCGTGACGCTCAATCGCCAAACGAATTAACTCTTCAATTAACTCTGGATACGGTAAGTCTGTATGTTGCCATAGCAGCGGGAACATACTAAATGGCGTAAATCCTGGCATTGTATTTACTTCATTAATGTATACTTCTCCATCTTTCGTTAAGAAGAAATCCGCTCTTGTTAATCCAGCACTATCTAAAGATTGGAATGCAATAATTGCATCTCGCTTAATTACATCAGACTCTTCTTCTGTCATTTCAGCTGGGATAATTAATGCTGTATCACCATCGATATATTTCGACTTGTAATCATAGAAGTCTTTTTTCGGTACAATTTCACCTACAACTGAACATTTCGGTTCATCATTACCTAATACACCAACTTCTACTTCACGCCCTACGATGTTTTCTTCTACAATAATTTTGCGGTCAAATTGGAATGCCTCTTCAAATGCATTGTCAAGCTCTTCACGATCTTTACACTTATTAATACCAACACTTGAACCAAGGTTTGCTGGTTTTACGAAGCAAGGATAGCCTAATACTTCTTCTACCTTTTCATATGCTATTTCACGATCTTTTTCCCATGTGCTACGAATGAAAGATGCATATTTCGCTTGTTTCAATCCAGCTTCTGCAAAGATATTTTTCATAACAACTTTATCCATACCGGCAGCTGATGCTAATACACCGTTACCTACGTATGGAATGTTCAGTAATTCTAATAATCCTTGTACCGTTCCATCTTCACCATTTGGTCCATGTAATAACGGGAAAATAACATCAATTGCATCTTCTTGTTTAGAATTTGCAGCTGGGATAATTTCTGTACTTAATGAAACAGGAGAGATTGTATTTTCTTCCCCACTCATTTGTAATGCTTCAACAGTTGTTACTTCACCTTCGATACGTTCACCACGCATCCACTGACCTTGCTCTGTAATATAAATTGGATGAATCTCGAATTTTTCTTGATTTAATGCTTTAATAGCAGCAAGAGCTGTTTGTAATGAAACTTGATGCTCCGCTGATTTTCCACCATATAATAAACCTAATTTAATTTTCGTCAATGAAATCACCCTAACCAATTGTTTTCATTTTTCTATTTTAGCACTTTTTATAGAAATAGGTAGTTCCTATTTGAAATAAAGTGAAACTTTCCCCACTAGTCTTACTGCCTGCGGGTAAGAAAACAAAACAAAATTCCCATAAATTACATTGCGATTTCATCCATCGCATTTTTATGAACAGTTATCCTAAATCCATAGCTTTTTCTTATAGCAAAACCGTGTTATGACCCATTCTATATAAACCCATTTTGATTTGCAGGCATATAAGTCGTGGCTATAAAGAAGAAAAGGTGACCTGACCTCATTCTTCTCTCTTTGTTTTAACTTGGCATGGGGCAGGAAGAGGACCTGACCACTTCTATATAAATTCAATTTGATTTTTCAACATATAAATTACGGCTATGAAAAATAAAAAGAGACTTCCACTCATTTCCTCTTTCTGTTTTCACATGGCATGGGACTAAAAAAGGAACTGACCGCTTCTATCCACCGGCGGATCCTCTCTACCATCTAAAGAGAATGGTTTTATATCGCTTTTTTAATCCTCATATATAGCTGAATACTCTCTCCCACCTAAAAGGTTTTATGTCGGTTTTCAATTTGTATTTATATAGTTATGTACCTAATATATATGAAGAAATACCACCTTTTGTGTATGTCACCTATTGATTAAGAAGACTGTTTCGCCACAGTTCCCTTTTGTCTTTGTTCTACAAGGCGATCTAAAGAAATATATACAAGACCTGCTACTAAACAGCCCGCCCCTAATATTGTAAACAATACGTGCCCTAACAATCGATCAAGTAAAAAGCCTCCAAGGAGCGGTCCAAATGCATTTCCTGTAATCCACTGCAAGCTTGCTGCACCCATATATGTCCCGCGTAAATGTTCCGGTGCCAAATTGGCTACAAATGTCATTTGTACAGGCGACATAATCATTTCACCTAGCGTATATACCGCATAGACAACTAGTAATGTTATTAAAACAACTGTAGCATTTGTTCCAAATCCACCAAACCACTTTGGAAGCCAACCGATGAAAAATAACCCAATTCCAAATAACCACGCCCCATATAGCATTGTCTTTCCAACTGGTTTATCTGTTGCCCATTTTGAAATTTGGAACTGGAATAAGACAACTAGCAAGCCATTTAAAGCCATTACATATGGATACGGGTTGTTTTTACCAAAGATTTCTTTCATTTCATTATCAAAATGAAGGGGAAGCATACCTTCTGTTTGCGAAAAACCCATGGAAATAATAATACCGGCCAACAAATAAATCATTAGTACCTTATCTCGCAAGACAACTTTCCAAACAGATTCTGATCTCTTTTCCTTATCCCTTTGTTCTTTCGATACAGTTTTCGGCATGGTTTCTTGAATAAGTATTAACACAAGCAGTGCATAAAACAGCATTGTAGATGAAGCAATAATAAACACTAGGTTTTTTGAAAGAACAACTACCGAAGCCCCCATAATGGGTCCGATTGCTGCCCCAATATTATGTCCCATTCGTAATAAACCGTACGCCTCCGTCCTCTTTTCAGGCGCTGTCACATCCGCTACCATCGCCGATGCCGCTGGATGAAATAGCGAATTACTTAATCCTAAAAGAATAGACAAGATAGCATAAGGAATAAATCCTTCTATAAATAAAAAGCCAAGCATCAACACCGCATTACTCGCCATCGAAACGATCATAATCGGCTTTCTACCATATATATCAGCAATCCTGCCTCCTATCAGAGAACCAAAACTTGCTGCAATCGGAGAAAGTGCCATAATAATCCCTACTTGCAATAAAGAATCTACTTTATCTTTTAAATATAATGCAAAAAATGGCATTAACATCATCATTGCAATCCCGTTCAATGTTTCTCCTATAAAACGAATCCACACGTTACGGTCCATCGCTTGTAACTCACGCCATGTCTGTTTCATTTACAACACCCCTTTAATCAACCACTCCTTATCTTATATTAATTTTAGAAAAATGTAAATTTTCAAAACAAAAGATCCGTTCTATTCTATTTAGAACGGATCTTTTCTCTATAAATTCGCTACATCTTCTTCATCTTTTTTATTGTTTAAAACACTATGCTTTCGACTATATAGGAAGTAAACGGCTACACCAATCACCATCCAAATACCAAAACTCATCCATGCGGTTCCTGATAATTGAAGCATTAAATATATACAAAAGATAACTGTTAATGCAGGTAAAAATGGTACAAGCGGCGCTTTAAAAGCACGTGGTAGATCTGGGTGGGTTTTTCTCATTACGATAACCGCAACTGCCACAAGTGCAAAAGCAGATAATGTTCCCATATTTACAAGGTGTGCTAATACATTTAAATCGATAAGCCCCGAAATAAGTGCTGCAATAATCCCTGTTGTCCATGTATTCAAAAACGGTGTTTTAAATTTCGGATGAACTTTTGCAAGACGCTTCGGTAATAACCCATCACGACTCATTGCATATGAAACACGAACCTGTCCATACATCATAACTAACATTACAGTTGTAATTCCTGTAATTGCTCCTACCGAGATAACACCAGCTAAACCACCTTGTCCAATAAACTGAAGTGCGAAAGCTACTGGATCAGAAATATTCAGTTGACCATAAGGTACAATCCCTGTCAAAATAAGTGAAACAATGATATAAAGAATTGTACAAATGAGTAATGATGCTATAATACCAATTGGTAAATCACGTTGCGGACGTTTTACCTCCTCCGCTGCTGTCGATACAGCATCAAATCCAATGAATGCAAAGAATACTGTTGCAGCTCCAGCCATTACGCCATCAAGACCAAACGGCATGAACGGTGTCCAGTTTTCCGGCTTTACATAATTAAAACCAGCAAAGATAAAAAGTATTACAACCGCTATCTTAATAAAAACCATAATATTATTTACGCGAGCACTTTCCCGTACACCTCTAGATAAAAGAGCAGTCATAATTAAAATGATAATGACAGCTGGTAAATCAATAAGACCACCCTTTCCCGTTCCAGGAGCAGAAGATATAATGGTCGGAATATGAATTCCAAAGCCTTTTAATAAAGATTGAAAATAAGCAGACCATCCATTTGCTACCGCAGATGTCGCTAATAAATATTCCAACATTAAATCCCATCCAATTAAAAATGCAAATACCTCTCCCATCGTTGCGTATGTATACGTGTAAACACTTCCTGAAACTGGAACAGAAGATGCAAATTCCGCATAACAGAATGCAGCAAAAGCACAAGCTAATGCAGCTATAGCAAATGATAAAATGATAGCTGGTCCAGAATGTTTCGCTGCCACAACACCAGTCAGAACAAAAATCCCTGTCCCAACAATAGCCCCAATCCCAAGCATTGTTAAATCCAGTGCTCCCAATGTTCTCGCTAATGTTTTCTGTTTACTTTCTTGCATTAGTTTCGCAATCGGCTTTTTTTGAAAAATTTGTTTCATAGCATGCACCTCTAATTTATAATTTTCAGAAAATTTTTAATTCGTGTTTTTATTTTACTCATAACATGTTTTTTAGTCAATACTTTTGTCGAAATAAACAGAAAAATATCTAATCAACAAAAAGAATATACCATAACCCCTATATAGTATCTTTCATTATCGCATTTGTTTACCACATTAAATAATTTCATCATTCGACATAAAAAGATAGATAATATACAAATAATGTATATAGTTATATCCCTATATCTTTTTATAATTATTTTTGATATTCTATACATTGTCGATTCCAACTAAAAAAGAGGCATGCTCAGAAAATGAGTATGCCTCTTTCTTTTATTTCGTAGTATATGAACCTTCTTCAATCCAACTATACATATACTTCTCATCTTCCGTTTCATGCGCTTGTTTCACAATGCGAAGCGGACGGAATGTATCGATCATCACTGCTAATTCAATTGTTTCTTTTTTCCCTAAGCTCGCTTCTGTTTTTCCAGGATGCGGCCCATGCGGGATACCACTTGGATGAAGTGTAATTGAACCTTCTTCTACACCTTTTCTACTCATAAAGTTCCCTTCCACATAATAAAGAACTTCATCACTATTTACGTTACTATGATAATACGGCGCTGGAATTGCGTCTGGATGATAATCATATAAACGTGGTACAAAAGAACAAATAACAAAGTTATGACCTTCAAAAGTTTGATGGACTGGCGGTGGCTGATGAATACGGCCTGTAATTGGTTCAAAATCCTCCACATTAAAGACCCAAGGATATAAATATCCATCCCATCCAACAACATCTAATGGGTGATGCTGCATAACATACTTATGCATATAACCTCTCGACTTTGTCATAACGACAAACTCGCCTTTTTCATCATATGTCTCTAACTTCTCTGGTCCCCTGATATCCCTTTCACAGAAAGGACTATGTTCTAACAATTGGCCATATTCATTACGATAACGACGTGGTGTTGTAATTTGGCTATTCGCTTCTACAACAAGAAACTTAGACTCTCCCTCATCTGGAATAACACGATAAATTGTTCCGATCGGAATCGTTACATAATCACCTTTACGGTAATGAATCGTTCCAAACATTGTCTCAATTTTCCCAGTTCCATAATGAACAAATAACATTTCATCTCCATCACCATTGCGATAAAAATAATCCATTTTTTCTGTCGGATTAACAACACCGATTAATAAATCCTCATTCCCTAATATAAAATTCCTTCCACTTACTGCATCACCAGTTTTTCTATTTTCCTTCGTACGAAAATGACGATGAGCAAGCGCTACATCTTCTTCATACTGCAACTGACAGGAATGCGCTAGCGCGGCGTGTCCTACTTCAGTTGGCATATAATGATGATATAAAATAGATTGTGTACCAGAGAAACCTTTCGTTCCCATCACCTGTTCACGATAAAGTGATCCATCTTCTTTACGAAATTGCACATGTCGTTTATGAGGAAGCTCCCCCATGTGACGATAATACATGCCCATCACCCGCTTTCATTTCTTTTTTCACTGTATTACGTAATGCACCAAGCCCAGTGATTGTAAGTTCTACAACGTCACCATCTTGCAACCACTTTTCTGTACCAAGTTCTAAAATACAGCCAGTACCAACCGTTCCAGAACCAATTACATCTCCTGGATATAACGTCACATCCGCTGAAGCACGTTCTATCATTTCTGCAAACGTATAGTAAATATCCTGAAAATTCCCTTTAGACAAAAGTTCTCCGTTGACGTGAGTAGTCATTTCTAAGTTATACTGTTCACCTGTGCGATAAGCTTCTAACTCCTCTTTCGTAACAAGATAAGCTCCTAATGAAGTCGCAAAGTCTTTTCCTTTTGCAGGACCAAGCCCCACTTTCATTTCCTTAGCTTGCAAATCCCTTGCACTCCAATCATTCATAATACAGTAACCGAAAATATATTCTTCTGCTTGTTCACGCGAAATATTTCTTCCCTCTTTCCCAATGACACAAGCAATTTCTAATTCATAGTCAAGCTTTTGAGATTGTTTCGGGCAAGAAACTGTAACGTCTGGTCCAATCACAGCACGGTGATTTGTAAAATAAAAAACTGGAATATCATACCACTCCGGAACAACATCTAAACCACGCCGCCCACGAGCCGTTTTGACATGTTGCTCAAACGCATAAAAATCACGAATACTACCTGGATTGGGAAGGGCTGCACAAAGCTGCACATCTTCCAAAGCATACACGCCACTTGTTGGTTTTCGAATACCACGTACGATTTCTATATATTCATCCGCTTTCTCTAAAAAAGCGAGCATAGATGAAGGAAGAGTTCCATTACTTACTAGATTCATATCGATGACTTTGTCACCTTCCAGCCAACCTGCACGCATTTCTCCTGAAGGAAGACGAAATGTAATAAATTTCATCACTATTCCTCCTCACCGTTTATATAAAGTGAAACTTTAATCAGTGGGGGTTTTCTCCATCCCCCACTGACAGATAACAATTTTATAGATTTCCGCGGCGCTCTTGTTCTCTTTCAATGGATTCAAATAAAGCCTTAAAGTTTCCTTCTCCGAATCCACGAGAACCTTTACGCTGAATAATTTCAATAAATAATGTTGGACGATCCACGATTGGCTTCGTAAAGATTTGTAGCAAGTAACCTTCTTCATCACGATCCACAAGAATCTTAAGTTCTTTTAACTTATCAACTTCTTCATCGATTTCACCGACGCGCGCTGTTAACTCATCATAATACGTGTCTGGTGTATCTAAAAACTCAACTCCATTGGCACGAAGCGCTTTAACTGTTTTCACAATATCATTTGTCAATAATGCTAAATGCTGTACACCTGCACCATTATAAAACTCTAAGTATTCTTGGATTTGTGATTTGCGCTTTCCATCTGCCGGTTCATTAATTGGAAACTTAATACGACTTCCATTTGTCATAACTTTTGACATTAAAGCGGAATATTCCGTACTAATATCATCATCATCAAAATGAATCATTTGTTTAAAGCCCATAACGTTTTCATAATAGCTAACCCATTCTTCCATTTTTTCAACGTTACCAACAACATGATCCACAGCGATTAATCCTGATTCTTCACTCGGAATATTGAATTCAACTTCTTCATAACCAGGCATAAATTTACCTTTATAATTTTTACGCTCCACAAGAGTATGGATTGTATCACCATACGTACCGATAACCGCCTTTTTTAATGTTCCATGCTCATCTGTTAATTCTTCTGGTGGAGTAATCGCAACAGCACCTCGTTTTACAGCCTCTGAATAGGCCTTTTCAACATCATCAACAAGTAAAGCTACGTCTTTTACTCCATCACCATGAGTCTTTACAAATTCTGCAATACGGCTCTCACTATTTAAAGTCCCAGACACAACAAAACGCATGTTTTTTTGCACAAGAACATAAGATACCTTTTCACGGTTTCCTGTTTCTAATCCAGAATAGGCAACAATTTTAAATCCAAACGCTCTCGCAAGGTAATAACTTGATTGCTTTGCATTTCCTACATAAAATTCTAAATGATCAACATCACGTACCGGAAAGAAATCCTCCATTTGTGCAGCTAACGTATCCATAGATTTTTGTTTCATAAACTCCTCATCCCCCTGTAAATAAATTAGATATTACATAATTTAAACCAATCGAAAACGCTTCCAGCTATCACTAAAAAAATTAGTTAGCAAGCTAACAAATTTCTGACTCTTAAAATTTTCTATCTTTTCTGTCAAATTCCTCTTTTTTTCTTCCATATAAAATTCGACTTTTTTCTCTTTAAAATAACAAGGAACTCATACATGGAAGGATATGATTGAATAAGGTGGATATATAAATCCATTTTGACTTTTACAACATATAAGTCACCGCTCCGAAGAATAAAAGGTAACCTGCACTTGTTTTTTCTCTTTGTTTTCACATGGCATGGGGCTAAAAAAGGATCTGACCGCTTCTACCCATGAGCGGATCCTCTCTCCCAACTAAAGGGAATGGTTTTATGTCGTTTTTTTCAATTTGTACTTATATAGAACAACTGAAAAAACTAATAGAATACAAAAAAGACCCTAACATATTAACTATCTATAATATGCTAGAGTCTTTATTTTTTTTGAATAATGGTATGAATAACATATGAGAAATTCCGCTTATCTATACTTATCATACTAATACATTTGCAAGGAATACAATAAGCGCTGTTAATACTGCTGCTCCACCTGCTGCCCCTAAGAAATCCATTTTTGTTACTTGTAATACTTGTTCCATACTCCTCATTCTCCTTTCAGTTTTATTTTAAACTCTTCCTACTGGTCTATTACTTGTACAAAACTTCTATTATACTAATACACTTGAAAGAAATACGATGAATGCTGTTAACGCTGTTGCTGCTCCCGCTGATCCTAATAAGTCCATTTTTGTTAGTTGTAATACTTCTTTGTTTTCCATATCTCCATTCTCCCTTCAATTAACTATCTTTTTATGTTGTAATACCTATCCACTTCTTTTACAAAATTTCTATTATACTAAAACGTTAGCTAGAAATACGATGAATGCTGTTAACACTGCTGCTCCACTCGCTGATCCTACAAAATCCATTTTTGTTACTTGTAATACTTCTTTGTTTTCCATATCTCTGATGCTCCCTTCGATTCATAACTTTCTTTTTATTTGATACGATCCGTTTTACTGCTTGTACAAAGTTTCTATTATACTAAAACGTTAGAAAGAAGTACGATTAATGCTGTTAATACTGCTGCTCCGCCCGCTGATCCTAAGAAATCCATTTTTGTTACTTGTAATACTTGTTCGTTTTTCATATTTACTCTCTCCTTATTAATAGATATTTATATGTAATTTTTAAGAAATGATTAATTCATAGTTTTTATCTTAACGTTACATTGAATTAACTTGTGTAACGTTTGTAACATTAATGTAACATAAGTTTTTTCATACCGCAATATAAATACATAAAATTTATTACATTTTTTTTACGACATTATTTACGAACATCCATAAACCCCTTTATATAGCACTTTTCAACACATACATATTTGTAATATTAATGTAACATTACAGTTACAAACCGAAATAAAAAGTAGTAGAAGAGCCATAAATAGCTCTTCTACTACTTTTTGTTACATAAATATGATTCTTATGCTCCCTTTTTTCATTATTTTTAATCTCATCCAATAGAAGGTTTATTTTACATAATCCCTGATTGAACAAAACTATTAATAAATTGGCGTTGAAATAGTAGAAATGCTAATAACAATGGAAAAATAACCATACTTGTAGCTGTTGTTACTTCTACCCGTTGTGTCCCTGTTTCAAAAGATTGAGCAAAAATTGCTAATCCAGCTGTTAATGGGCGGTTTTCAATAGAATTTGTAACAATCAGCGGCCATAAAAAGTTACTCCATTGATAGCTAATAGAAACAAGAACAATTATTACTGAACAAGATCATACAGGCACACACCTCTCTCTAAAATAGACTGTACGCAGTTTTTTTTATTCCTTACACTAACATTTCCAGAAAGTCCAAGATAAGTTTATATGTTTCCTAAAGATAACTATGTATAATAAAAGCAAAGAGGTGGTCAGTTTGAAATTAGTCGCACTAGATATGGATGGTACACTACTATCATCTAATCTTGAAATCTCCAAAGAAAATTTACAAGCTATTCAGGATGCCAAAGCAGCCGGTCATGTGGTAATGATTTGTTCTGGTCGCGCGAAAGAAGATGCTTTAAAACTATTGGAAGAGTATCAATTATCACTTCCAGTTGGAGCAAGCAATGGGGCAATTGTTTATGTTGATGGGAAAGTAATTAACGCGCGTTGTTTACAAAATGATAAAGTATACACGCTTGCAAAATTACTAGAATCTGAAGGATTTCCATATAAGCTGTACACAAATAAAGGAGTTTATTCTCCATACAATTGGAATGAAAAAGTCATGCATGCATTTGAAAAAAATAAGCATGCGCTTGATGTTACAATTGAAGAACTGGAAAGAATTACAGAGAAGCAAAAAAAATCGAACTTAATTACTGATTTCCAAAAAATAGAGGATGTTGTAAATAATCCAGAGTTAGAAATCTCGAAATTCTTTATTTTAACGTTTAATGCAGAACATCGTTCACAACTACTGCATTCTTTACAAGAAGATAAAGAAATTATGGTCACAGCATCAGCTCCAACAAATTTAGAAATTATGGACAAGCATGGCCATAAAGGAAATGGGTTGCAAGAAATGGCATCTTATTTCAACATTCCAATTCAGGATACAATTGCAATCGGTGATAACTTTAATGATGTACCAATGCTAGAAGTAGCTGGCTTATCTGTTGCAATGGGAAATGCTGAAGAAGATGTAAAGAAATTATGTGATGTTGTTACGTTAACAAATGATGAGCATGGTGTTGCGCACGCCATTGAGCAGTATGTATTAAAGCAACCATCATCAAATAAATAAAATAAAGGACTCTTTCATAATTTGAAAGAGTCCTTTTCTTTTACACATGATGACAAGCAACAAGATGTCCTTCTCCAACATCACGAAATTCCGGTACAGTCTGCTTGCAAATATCTGTTGCAAACGGGCAACGTGTATGAAAGCGGCAGCCTGAGGGTGGATTTGCTGGACTTGGAATATCACCTTGCAAAATAATTCGTTCTCGCTTAACAGTGGGATCTGGAATTGGTACAGCTGATAACAACGCCTTCGTATACGGATGAAGTGGATTTGCAAACAATTCATCACGAGGTGCAGTTTCCACGATTGTCCCTAAATACATAATTCCAATTTTGGTACATAAATGTTCGACAACACTTAAATCATGTGAAATGAATAAATAGGATAAACCTTTTTTCTCTTGTAATTCACTAAACAAGTTTATAATTTGCGCTTGGATTGATACATCTAATGCTGCAACGGGTTCATCAGCAACAATAAACTCTGGATTTAATACCATCGCCCTTGCAATAACAATGCGCTGACGTTGTCCTCCAGAAAATTCATGCGGATAACGATCGATATGATATGGTGCTAATCCACATAACTCTAGCACTTCTAATACTTTTTCACGAACGTTTTCTTTCGTCGCTAGCCCATGCGCCAACATTGGTTCACCAAGTGCTTCACCAATTCGCATCCGTGGATTCAATGAACTAAATGGATCTTGGAATACAAGTTGCATATTAGGACGATGTTTTCGCAGTTCTTCTTTCGATAACGTGTGAACATCTTGCCCTTTAAATTTCACTTCACCTTCTGTTTTCTGAACAAGGCGAAGGATCGTTTTTCCGATTGTTGTTTTTCCGCTTCCGGATTCACCGACAAGGCCAAATACTTCGCCTTTATTAATTGTAAAACTTACTCCATCTACCGCCTTTACATGTCCGATCGTTCTACCAAATACGCCGCCCTTAATTGGAAAATGCGTTTTTAAATTCTTTACTTCTAATAACGGTTCACTCATTGCTCAGCACGCTCCTCATATAACCAGCAAGCTACTTTATGATTCTCTTCATGCACCTTAAGCTCTGGTGCTTCATTCTTGCATATATCCATGCAATGTTCACAACGACCACTAAAGTAGCAAAACTCTCCTAAGCCAACTAAGTTTGGAACTTGCCCTGGAATGGAATACAATTTATCTGTTCGTTTTCCCATTACCGGTTTTGACTTTAGCAACCCTTTTGTATATGGGTGTTTCGGATTTTGGAATAACTCTAGTACAGGTGCTTCTTCAATGACTTTACCGCCATACATCACAACAACGTAATCTGCCATTTCTGCTACAACACCTAAATCATGTGTAATTAATAAAATAGATGTTTTAAATTCTTCTTTTACTTGTCTTAATAAATCTAATATTTGTGCTTGAATAGTAACATCAAGAGCTGTTGTTGGTTCGTCAGCAATTAACAATTTCGGATTACAACTAAGCGCAATAGCAATCATAATTCGTTGTAACATCCCACCGCTTAGCTCATGTGGATAGGAATGTACAATTTCATCCGCACGCGCAATACCCACCTTACGAATGAGTTCAATCGCTTTTTTATATGCCTCATTTTTACTAAGGAGTTCATGTTCTCTTAGCGTTTCCACAATTTGTTCTCCAACAGTAAATACTGGGTTAAGGGATGTCATTGGCTCTTGGAAAATCATCGCAATTTCATTTCCTCTTAAACTACGAAGTTCCTTCTCTTTCATTCCTAAAAGACTTTGCCCTTCATAAAGAATATCACCGCCAACAATGCCGCCAGATTCAGCAATAAGTCCCATAATAGATAAAGCTGTTACACTTTTCCCGCAACCTGATTCTCCTACTACACAAACTGTTTCACCTTCTCGTACGGAAAAGCTAACATGATTGACTGCCTTTACTGTACCTTCTTCTGTCTGAAAGTGTGTTTGTAAATCTTTTAGCTCTACTACTGCTTTACTCATGCTTCCTCACCTACCGCTTCATCTTTGGATCTAATGCATCACGAAGTGCATCACCAAGTAAGTTAATTGATACAACTGTTATAAAAATCGCAAAACCAGGCGGAATCCATAACCATGGACGCTTTTGGAAATCAATTAATGAGTTCGCTGCACTAATCATATTCCCCCATGATGGCGTAGGAGGTACAACTCCAAGACCTAGATAACTTAATGCTGATTCACTTAAAATAGCTCCTGCTACACCTAACGTTGCTACAACAATTAATAAAGGGAATACATTCGGAATTAAATGATGTACGATCTTTCGGTAATCCTTTAATCCTAATACATCAGCAGCTTGCATAAATGATTGTTCTCGAAGCGACAAGATCTGTCCTCGTACCAGACGTGCAAGTCCCGGCCATCCAATCAAACTTAACATGATCATAACAACATAAAGTCGATATTCAGATGGAAGTTTCCATTCTGATAAAATAGCGCCCATAATGATAAGTAATGGTAATCCTGGAATAGACATTAACACGTCTGCAATACGCATAATAATATGATCTACAATACCGCGATAGAAACCAGAGATAGCTCCTAATAATGCACCGAGTATGACAGATAATATCATCGAAGCTAAACCAATCGTTAACGAAATTCGTCCCGCTTGCATTAATCGTGTTAAAATATCTCTTCCAAGCTGATCTGTACCAAGCCAATGAGAAAAACTTGGTGGCTTATTAATTTGTGTGACTTGAATTGTTCCAGAAGCATACGGTGAAAAAAATGGCCCAATAAAACAAAATACAAACATAAAAATTAGGATATAAAAACCAAACAATGCTAATTTATTTTTCTTAATTCTAGTAAATGCTTGACGCCATGGTGAAGTCACATTTTGTTTTTCCCTTTTTTTCTTCTTTACTGTTACAATAGTCTCCATCTTTCTCCCCCCTTACTTTAATCGAATACGTGGATCGACAATCGCATACACGATATCTGCCAAAAAGTTTGCGATAATTGTTAGGCAAGAGAGAAACATTGTGAATGCCATTAACAATGTATAATCACGAAAACTCAACGCTTCTAATTGAATACTCCCAATACCTGGCCAGTTAAAGATTTGCTCAATAATAATTGCACCGGAGAACAACCCTGGTAATTCAAATGCAAGTAATGTAATCGCTGGTAAAATCGCATTTTTCAATGCATGTTTATAAATGACAACTCTTTCCTTCAACCCTTTAGCACGAGCTGTTCGAATATAATCTTGTCTTACAACCTCAAGCATGCTTGTTCTAAAATAACGAGTTAATGATCCAACACCAAGAAGTGTTAAAATAAATACCGGTAAAATCATGTGCCTTAGCACTTCTAGTATGTACGTAAGACCTGTCGAATTACTTCCTATATCAATCATGCCACCAATCGGTAATAAATGAAGATCAACAGCAAATACCTTAATTAAAAACAAACCAATAAAAAATGATGGAAATGACATCGCTGCAAAGACACCAATTGTAACAAGTCCATCAAACCATGAATGCTGCCTTGTCGCCGAAACAACACCAATAATAAGAGCAATTAACCAAGTAAAAAATAAAGCGGCAACCGCAACAATAAAAGTATTCCAAATAAATTTATTAAGCAATGTTGTTACAGGCTCTTGATATTGCAATGAGAAACCAAAATCTCCATGTAACGCATTACCTAACCAATGAAAGTATCTTTCAATAACAGGCTTATTTAATCCATACAGTTCTCTTAACTCTTGCGCTCTTTCTGGCGTTAACTTTGGATTTGAATCCACATAATCCCCCGGCAAGAGAGCGAATAAGAAAAAGATAATAATAGATGTACCAAACAGTGTAGGAATCATTTGCAGAAACCTACGAATGATATATGTTTTCACCTTTTTGTCTCCCCAATCATAGTGACTTAAAAATAGAAGAACATTTTTTCAAAACAGCACACTCTTATAGCTGTATGAAAAAATGTCTTCTATTTCTCCTTACTATCCTTATTGTTCAATAGATAAAACAGGTAAATTTGAGCTAATGCTATCGTATTTTTCTGGGTCAATTCCTTTTACACGTGCATTGTGCGCTGAAATACTTTTGCGATAATTTAATAGAATCACAGGTGGATCATCGCTTAATTCCTTATATAATTCTTTATAAATAGGTTTTCTTTTTTCAATATCAACTGTTTCAATACCTTTTTGAATTAATTCATCCACTTTTGGGTTACTATAACCAGCAGAGTTATCTGGATGTGTAGATGCAAGTTCAGCTATTGCATCATTTGGATCAGAAAGAATTGGCGTTGCAACAGCAGCTAAATCATAATCAAATTTCCCTAGCTTTGATACAAGAGTATTAAAGTCCATAATTTCCGCATTGAACTCTACGCCTAATGCTTTATAGTTTTCTTTTGCAATTGGAATAAATACTTCCTCTTGCTTTCTACCACTTGCTGCATAATAGCTTAACTTTAATTTCTGGCCATCTTTTTCACGAATACCGTCGGATCCCACTTTCCAACCAGCTTCATCTAACAATTTTTTCGCTTTCTCTAAATTGTATTCGTATTGATTGATACCCTTATCATCATAAGCCCATGAAGTCGGTGAAATCGGTATATTAGCAACAGAAGCGTTCCCTTGGAAGTTTGTATCTACATATTTTTTACGATCTAATCCATAAATAAGTGCTTGGCGTACTTTTTTATCTTTTAAATATGGCTTTTTATTATTCATGTAAACAAATGAATATGAACTTACTGTTTCAATATTGAAATTAGCAAAGCCTAAGCTTTTTAATTGTTCAATATTATCATTATTAGCAGCAAATCCATCATAGTCCGTTTCTCCTGTTTGGAATAACTGGAAGCTTGTGTCCGGTGATGTAATTTTATAAATAAAGTTTTTCACTTTTGGCTTACCAGCATAGTAATGTTCATTTGCTACAAATCGTACTTCTTGGCCTGGAACATACTTTTCAAATTTATAAGGACCTGCTGCAATCGGCTTGCCGTATAGGTCTTTTAAATAATCTAAACTTGTATTTTGCTTATAATCTTTACCATAATAAGCTTTAGATAATACTGGTCCGCCTAAAGCAGTTAGAGCCTGAGAATTTACCTTCTCCGTCGTAATTTCAATTGTTTGTGAGTCAACCACTTTAATTCCTTCAATAGATGTAGCTTTGCCTTCTTTATAATCTTTGCCACCCTTAATTGCATATTGTGAAATATCTGATCCACCCTCATAAGCTTTATCGTGCAGCAATGTTAATGTAAATGCTACATCGTCCGCTGTTAACGGTGAACCATCACTAAATTTTAAATCTTTGCGTAAGTGGAACGTGTACTTCAATTGGTCAGAAGATACATCCCATTTCTCTGCAAGCTCTGGAACTGGTTTCCCTTGCTTATCTGTTGATACAAGAGAAGCAAATATAACTGATGTTACGTTACCGTCCCAACCATTCTCTTGGAAATAAGGTAAGAACACACCACCAGGTTTTGAAATCCCTACAATAAGGGTATCTTTTCTTTGTTTCGCTTTCTCAGGATTTTTCGACTTATCTGTCGCTGCAACCTTCTCTATCTTTAAATCTTTCACATCCTGCTGTTTTGCCGGCTCTGTCGAAGCCTTATCCTCTTGTCCCCCACAAGCCGATAACACAAGCGAACTACTCAGTAATACTGAAAATACACCAGCCCATTTTTTTGTCTTTTTCTTCATTGTCCCCACCCTAACTTTTTTTAATAATTACACCTTATGAACTGCTTGCCTTATGTATGCCTCCCACAGCAACATTTTTATAATCCATCGGAAAAGTCGGTTTTAAATACAAAAAATAGATGTTTTATGAGGGGTAACAATCTTATTCCGACTTTTCCGGTAGACTTTATGGTTATTAGCTTATATCGTTCACTATATTTTGTCAATTCTTTCTATATAAATATTTCAAGAATTTTTATAAAACTATTATTGAATCTGTAATTTAGGTAAGCTTAATAATATTCCGTTATAATTATCTTCCTGTAATCCTTGTATTCTCGCATTGTGCGCAGATACAACTTTACTGTTATTTAAGAAAATAACTGGCGGATCTTCGCTAAGCTCTTGGTATAGCTTCTTATAAATTTCTTTTCTTTTCTCAATATCCAATGTTTGCAATGCTTGTGTTGCTAATTCATCTACTTTTGGATTATGATATCCATCATAATTTCGTTTACTTGTTGAAACAAACTCCTCAATTGTTCCACTCGGGTCATCAATCATTGGTGTAGATACCATCGCCAAATCGTAATCCCCTTTGATTACTTTGGAAATCATCGTATTAAAGTCCATATATTCAGGGTTAAAGTCTACACCAAGCTTTTTATAGTCTTCTTTCATAACCGGAATCATAACATCATTGATTTTACTTGCTGATGAAGCAAAGTAACTTACTTTCAATTTTTGACCATCTTTTTCACGGATTCCATCCGCTCCTTCTTTCCATCCAGCCTCATCAAGTAATTTCTTCGCCTTATCTAAGCTATACTCATACTTATTAATCCCCTCTTCTGTATACGCCCAAGAAACAGGAGTAATCGGTACGTTAACAAGTGAAGCATACCCTTGGAAATACGTATCAATTACCTTTTGGCGCTCTAATCCATAAATAAATGCCTGACGAACACGTTTATCTTTAAAGTACGGTTTCTTATAATTCATTTTAATATAGCCGTAGGAACTTCCCGTATACACATTGATGTTCGCAAAACCTAACCATTTTAACTGCTCAACCGTTTCTTCATTTGTTGCAAAGCCATCATAATCTACTTCACCTGTTTGAAACTGCTGAAGCTTCGTATCACCTTTTGTAATTTTATAAATGAAATGCTCAATCTTTGGTTTTCCTTCAAAATAATTTTCGTTTGCAACAAAGCGAACTTCCTGCCCCGGAATATATTTATCTAATTTATACGCCCCGGCTCCCATCGGTTTTCCATATAGTTCTTTTAAATATTCTAAATGCCCTTGCTTATACTCTTTTCCGTAATAAGCCTTTGATATCACTTCTCCACCTATAAGAGATAATGTTTGCGCATTTACTTTTTCTGTCGTAATTGTAATCGTTTTTGGATTAACGACTTGAATGCCTTCAATTGTATTTGCTTTTCCTTCCTTATATGCTTGTCCACCTTTAATAGCTGTCTGGCTTATATCAGTTGCCCCGCTATAAGTTGGGTCATGTAAAAGAGTTAATGTAAATGCCACATCATCTGCTGTTAGTGGAGATCCATCGCTAAATTTCAAATCATCTTTCAAATGAAACGTATATGTAAGCTGATCAGCAGAAATATCCCATTTCTTTGCAAGGATTGGGATTGGCTTCCCTTCTTTATCTAATCCTACTAGTGGTGCAAAAATAGCTTGCGTTATATTACCATCCCAGCCATTTTCCATAAAGTGTGGAAGAAAAATTCCTCCTGGACTCGGCATTCCAATTACAAAGGTATCTTTTCTTTCTTTTGCTTTTGCCGGACTTTTTACTTTGTCACTTGCTTGAATAAATTCATCTTTTACTTTTGGTACATCCGCTTTTCCATTTGTACTTGCTTCTTCTTGACCACATCCTGCAAGTAGTACAGAAGTACTCAAGAAAGTAGCAAGCAAGCCTGTAAATACCTTTTTCACATTCCTCACCCTTAGTTCATATTTTTTACTCGTATAACGAAACTCCACCCCTTTCTGTAACTTTCTTTACTTTACCTATAAAAATAGTATGAATTAACTTCAAGATTATTCCTTTCTTTCTACTGTGTCAATCATTCCTTATTATTTTTACAATAAAGAAATAATATAAAGGAATTCTATTATCTGGTGGACAGGCATAGGATAATAACAACTTATCAAAAAGGGGGCGAAAATATGGACAAACTATTCCAATATGTCCTGCACTATGTTGCATTGACACTCATGATCGTCGGGGCATTGCTACTATTCCCGTTCTTCCCAAAGTTCGTCCTCTTTTTAGCATTCTTCGTTATGCTCGGACTTGCTATTACTATTTCTATAAGGGAAGACGATACACAAGAAAAAAGCAGAGTTCAGCGTGTTAAGCTGTAAACTCTGCTTTCTTTTTTTCAATCATAACGTATTCTCGTTAAACCGACTATAAAGAATGCACCGGCAAATAAAGTAAGTATGCCAACATATCCTGCTATATCTGCCAATGTTCCGCCTCTAACAATTAATTCGGTAAACCCGCGCATTGCCCAAGTTTGAGGAACAAAGTTCGCTACAGTTTGCATCCATTCAGGTTCTATTTCAATTGGCCAGTACAGACCACTGATCATACACGTTGAAACGACAACGATATTCCCTAATGCTGATTGCTGCTCTGTTGTCTTCACAATACTCGCTAATAATAATGCCAAACCAATCACTGCCAACAATAATACGGAAACAAGAATGATGATTCCTAATAGATTTCCCCACTGTATACCGAATAAAATATTCGTTAGTAACATTAAAGTTCCGAATTGAATCCATCCAATTAAAAAGAAAGAAAGTATATATCCCCCGAGGATTTGTGCCTTTGCAGTAGGCGTTCCTAATAAACGATACCAAATACCAAGTTGTCTTGTATTTAAAATTGTTCCTGTCGCACTTAGCATTACAATCATTACAAAAAGAATAGAAAATCCTGCCGCTCGCCCTGTTACGTTATTCAGATTTTCCTCTCCTGATATAATGGATTCCTTTTGAAGTGAGAATGGTTCTGCTTTTGTATGAATCGTTTCATATATCTTCTCCCAAGACGCTGCTCCTTTTTGCTCTGAATCCCTTGCTGCCGCTACTTCTATTTCCATCTTTTTCGTTGCACTTTGCAATACTTGTTCTACAGATGTTCCCCCAGTAAAATCAGCACTTAATTGGAATTTAACCTTCTCTATCTTCCCGTCTACTATACTCTTTTGAAAGTCTTTTGGAATTATCACAATACCTGAGGATTTCTTATTTTTGATTTTCTGTTTCGCTTCTTCATATGTTACCTTTTCTATAGAAATTAAATCACTTTTCTTTATCTCTTTATAATAGGAATCGGATAATGTAGATCCATCTTGATCTACTAAACTAATATTTACTTTCTCGTTTCCACTCCCACCTAAAAGCCCACCAAAAATAAGCGTAAAAATAAGCGGCATTCCGAACATGAGTATATAGCTCTGTGGCTTAATTAAAATTTGTTTTAATTCTAACCAGCAAAGCGCCCAAATTTTCTTCATAATTTCTCCTCCTATCTCGCATGCAAACGGAAGGTTCCGATAATAACGGAAACAATCCCAGCACTAGATAAACTTAAGATAACTGGAAGTATCTCATACCAAGAAGTACCCGACATAATGTTTAAAAAACTTGTAAGTGCCCATTTATTCGGAGCAATGTTAGCGATTGTTTGCAGGGTATCTGGAAATGCATAGATTGGTAACATAGACCCTCCTAATATGGCTAGCAACTGAATTCCGATTCCTCCCATTAAATCCGCCGTTCTTTCCTCACGAATAAATGCTGCAATGAGCATAGATAAACCAGCAACACAAATTGCATAAGCAATTCCTACTACTGCAATTTGCGAAATATCCCCGCCCCAGTTCACATGAAAAGCATAGTGAGTAGCAACTACAAATACGCTAAATTGCATACAAGCAAATAATAATGTGCCAAAGAATTTACCTAATAAAATGGTAAAGGAGCTTGTCGGTGTACTTAATAACCTTGCTAATGTTTCAGTTCGTTGCTCTGTCACAATAGATTTTGCTCCTACTGTTATGTTAAATAATAAAAACATGACTAACATTGCCGCAGCATAATATTGCATCGCGCCCACTGTTTTTTTGCCGACTGTTCCTTTTTCAATTCCATCTGTATTTGAAGTTGCTACTGTTTGTAAATTAACACTTACCTCTTTTGCAACCTGTTCCATGTTTTCTGGCTGCGATTTTGCTAAGTCTGTTACCACACTTTTAGTAGAGACAGCCACTGTTTGAGCACGTTCTGAAAAGGAACGAATGATCGATTCAGCGATTTTTGCTTGTATATCTTTAGATGGATCCGTGATTAATTTTGGTTCTTGTAATTTTCCATCCTTTATATTTTCACTCCAACCGTTTGGAATAATGATCCCAACATCAATTTTCTGTTTTCGTAGCAGATCCTCCAATTCTTTTTGTGAAGCTACGATTTCTATCTTCACATCATCCTTGATCTCTTTTGAATGTAATACATCTTTTTGAAAGACATCAGCAAAATCATCGCTCCCCTCCTGATAGTAGCCAATTATCGTTTTAGGTAATCCCTCATTATCAAATAAGTTACTTAATGCTGATCCTAAAATAGCTGTTAATAGAAGTGGCATAAGTAACATCATCATAAATCCACGCCGATCTATTAAACGAATTTTTAAATCTTTCCATGCAATAATAAAACTTTTCATGAGTTCCTAACCTCCTTAATCACGAAGTGAACGCCCTGTTAACTGTAAAAAGAGAGCTTCTAAATTTGGTTCTTGTACTTCAAGCTTTAAAATTTGCACCTGATTTCCTACAACTACCGAAACAACCGTACCGACAGCTTCTCCATTCTTCAATCCAATATCAAGTGTATTTGTATCCTCATCGACAATAATCCGTTCTACAGTGGGGATTTCTTTTACTTTCTGCAGTAACTCCTTGTTATAACGATTTAGCTGTAACTTCACCATAAAGCCGTCCGCAAGACGATTGCATAACTCTGTTTTCGTTCCTGATGCAATTACCTTTCCATGATCAACAATGGCAATTCGTTCACATAAATACTCTACTTCTTCCATGTAATGGCTCGTATAAATGACCGTCATACCTTTCTCATTTAATCCTTTTACCGTTTCTAAAATGTGATTCCTTGATTGCGGATCAATCCCAACTGTCGGCTCATCCATAATTAATAACTCTGGTTCGTGCATAAGTGCTGCACCAATGTTAATTCGGCGTTTCATCCCACCTGAAAATGTTTCAATTTTATCTTTTGCGCGATCTTGTAAACCAACATATGCTAATACCTCATCTGCTCGTTTCTTTGCAATAGTTCCGCTTAAACCATACATTTTTCCCCAGAAGATTAAATTCTCTTTGGCGGAAAGCGTTGGATATAACGCGATATCTTGCGGGACAATACCGATTTTCCTTTTCGCATCTAACGGGGATTCTTTTACAGATTTACCTTCAACTTTTATATCACCGCCATCATATGGAATAAGTCCACAAATCATTGATATCGTTGTCGATTTTCCTGCACCATTTGGACCAAGCAAACCAAATGTTTCTCCTTTCTTCACTTCAAAAGACACATTCTTTACAACTTCCTTCTTCCCAAACGACTTTGTAATATGGTCTACGACTAACATGTCGATTCAGCCCCTTTGCATTAATCTACAATCTCATTGTAGAAAAACATCCTCTTTCTTCCATCACCCTTAAGATAGAAATACAAAATAAAAAAGCAGCATAATTTGCTACTTTTTCGTTCTTCTCTATGCCAAAAGTCATGTGTATGTTGTAATACCATATCTCACCGCGTATATAGCTGCTTGTGTCCGATCCCTTAGTTCCAGCTTACTAATTAAATTAGACACATGGTTTTTTACAGTTCCTTCTGTAATAAACAACTTTTCTGCAATTTCTTTATTGTTTAATCCAAACCCAAGCTCCCTTAATACATCTACCTCGCGCTCTGTTAGTTGTTCCATTTGCTTTGGCGGATTCTGCTCTGATATATCCATTACTTTTGTTCTTTTTAATTCCTTCACAATTTGAGCTGTTATATCTTGCGGAAGAACAGCCCCGCCTCCATGGACTGTTAATATTGCCTGAACAATTGCATCTGTCTCCATATCTTTTAATAAATAACCGCTTGCTCCTTGTTCCAAAGCTTCAAAAATAAGTTCGCTATCATTAAATGTCGTCAGCATAAGAACTTTCATATTGGGAAACCTTTCCCTTATGAGACGAGTTCCTTCAACGCCATTGATACGAGGCATACGAATATCCATTAAAATAATTTCAGGTTGTAATTGTTCTGCCCTTTGAACTACTTCATCCCCATCATTCGCTGTTCCTACCACTTCAAGTTCTGAGCGTAGATTTAATAGCATCGCTAAACCATCTCGAATAAGTGATTGATCATCAACAATCATAATACGAATCATACTGTTCCTCCTATTACCCAGGTCTTCTCCTTAAGTGGGAACTCAATCTGTAATCGAAACCCATTCTCCTTTTCACTCTCAAATCGGATTATCCCGCCATGTTCCTCTACACGTTCTTTCATATTTATTAAACCAAAACCAGGACTCACTTCATTTACGCCAATGCCATTATCCGAAATTGATAACATAACCTTCTCATCCAAGCACAACAAGCTAATTTCACATAAACTAGCTTTTCCATGGCGTTTTGCATTTGTTAATGACTCTTGCATAATACGCAATAAGGTAGGTTGTAATGACAACGGAATGATAATTGGATCCCCTTGTAACTGAAAGGTCACTTGTACTTTCGTTACTTTTGAAAAATCCTGTATCATTTCTTTCATACTTTCTATTATATTTCCTAAATCTTTTTCTTCCTTCAACGCACGAACTGAAGCCCTTACTTCTTGGAGAGATTTTCTTGCTAACTCATAACATGTATGTAAAACATCCTCCGTAACATCTGCCTTTTGCTTCCATAGGGCCTCCGCTAGCTGTAATTGAATAAGTAAAGCCGTCATATTGTGACCAACTGTATCATGAATTTCTCGGGCAATATCGTTTCTCTCTCGGACTGTAGTTAACTCTTCCACTTCCTTCGCATAGAGTTGCAACTGTTCATGCGCTTCTTTTAGAGCTGTATGTGATAATGCCAATTTTTCATATTGATCATCAACAGTTTGGCGAGCTACTGTAAGTTTTTTAATTAAGTTTCCCGCTAAAGCACTGAAGACAATGAACATAAAATTAATAGCATTTTCCCAAACCCTTATCTCTCCAATATACCAATATGTATATAGTAAAATAGCAAACCAACATACAAAGAAAAAACTCACAAAAAAATATACAACTATTTTCCGCTGTGCATTTATAAATAATCCTACTGCATCAATTCCAAATATAATTAAATATAAAGATGTCTCTGGAAATAAAAATCCTAACAGAGCTGTAATTACTCCATTTGAAAGTAATATATATATATCACGCTGCTTTCCTTGATGTGGTTGCATAAGTAAAATGTGATTTACAATGTAAACAAATAATGAAAAACCAACAAAAATTTTCAAATCTACTGTTTCACGTGAAACATAAATCATATATACAATGCAAATAATAACAATCGTAATGATACGCGCATACCCTAACATACAATTCTCCTCGCATTTTGAAATATTATTTTCAATTACACCAACTTTTTTATAAACTGTTCTCATAATATAACAACAAGAAAATTATACCATCTATACCTCGATTTAATGGACATGAAAAAAACAAGTCATCCCCACATATGTTAAGAGGATGACTCGTTTTTTTCATCTATTCCATCATACTATCTAATCGATTATAGAATTCCGCCCGTAATCGTTCTTTTTCTGTCTTCTCTTTGTATAACTGTTCCAATTCTTCAACCTCACTTGTTTCTTCCATTGTACACTCCAGCCCATATATCTCTTCTTCTATATGCATAAGCTTATCTTCAAGTTCGTCTATACCACTAAATTTTTTCTCTTTTACTCTTACATTCATTCCTTTAATTTTTGGGGTCTCTTGTTGCTTCACTTCTTCTTTCACTATTCTTTCTTCCCATTTCTGACGTGCCCAAGCATAATTCCCCGCAAATTCAAATAATCTATGTTCATCAACCCAATAGGTTTTCTCAAATAACTTATTTAAAAAATAACGGTCATGCGAAACAGCAAGGATTGTTCCATTATATTGTTCGATTGCTTCTTCTAGCACTTCCCTTGATTCGATATCAAGGTGATTTGTAGGTTCGTCTAACACAAGGAAATTTATATCTTGATACATAAGTTGTGCTAATCTTAGCCTCATCCGTTCTCCACCGCTAAGTTGATTCACCTTCTTAAAAACAGCCGGTCCGTAAAATAAGAAGCGTGCTAATATGTGTCTCGCTTCTCCCTCTGTTACAGGTACAAACTCACGAAAAGCCTCCAATACATTAGCCTTTATGTTTCCATAAGTGTGCTGCGATAAATAACCAACTTTCACACCACTACCAATTCGAATCTCGCCAGCATCCGGTTTCATTTCCTCTAACAATAGCTTTAATAATGTTGTTTTTCCTGTACCGTTACGTCCAACAATAGCAGCGCGCTCTTGAAAACGAACATGTAAATTTACTTTTTGGAATAAAGTACGATCAGCAAAACCTTTGCTAACTTCCTTCATTACAACAACATCTTTCCCACTTCTCTCTTGTCCTTCAAATTGGAGCCCCATCTGCCTTCTTTCTAAAATCGGCTTTTTTAACTTTTCCATTCTTTCTAATGCACGTTCCATATTTCTTGCTCTCTTATGCAACCCTTCATTCGGAGGATTCGCTTGATTCGCCCACTCTCTTAAACGTTTAATTGCTTCCTTCATTTTCTTTATTTTCTTTTGCTGTTCTTGATAAGATTGAAACTCTTGCAGCAGTCTTTCTTCCTTCTCTTTCACAAACTGCGAGTAATTCGTATGATAGACATGAAGTTCTCCGTCTTCTAAATCTAAAATTTTCGTAACAACTTCATCTAAAAAATAACGATCATGCGAAATAACTACAACTGTCCCTATATACTCTTTTAAAAATTGTTCAAGCCACTCCACCGCAAATAAATCTAAATGATTCGTCGGTTCATCTAACAGAAGTAAATCTGGTTTCTGCAATAGCATATAAGCTAGACTCACCTTTGTTTGTTCTCCACCACTTAATTCTGTAAAATCACGTGAAAACAGCTCCGTTACTTGCAAACCATTTGCCACCTTCATGATATTTGCTTCTATTTCATAACCACCTAAAAATGCAAATTCCTCTTGCACTGCACCGTATTTTTCCATCAACCTTTCTAAGCCAATTGAATCTTGTTCCTCTGCCATACGTGTCTCTAAACTCCGCATTTCTGTTTCTAATTCTTTCTCTTTTACAAACGCAGCGCTTAATACATCATATACAGTCATTTCATCAGCAAACTTTGGGATTTGTGCTACATGACCAACACGTGTCCCTTTCTTCATATGAATGGCACCAACATCTACATTCTCTATTCCTGTCAACAATTGAAAAATTGTGGTCTTCCCACTACCATTTCGCCCAACTAATCCAATGCGTTCACCTGTCTTAATTTCAAGCGATATATTTTCAAATATGATGTTTCCACCAAAAGATTTCGTTATATTATTTACACTACAAATTGTCATTTTCCGTACTCCTTCCAACGTAAAAAACCATGCGGAAAGAAACTTTCCCCATGGTTTTTGTCATAGAAAAAGGAAGCTAAATAGCTCCCTTTTCACACGTTTTATAAAATGGGTGAAGAGATTTCTATCGTTCAATAACTGCTATGCAATTGCTAAAAAAAGGCATACGTATCCCGTTAGCAACCACATCATGAAAAATCGCACGACAAAAATAGATAAAATCTAAAAATTTTGCGCGCGCAGCTAAAGAACGTTTCATCTCATTCACTCCTTTCGTACGAAATTTAATACTTACTTCTTTATTATACTGCCCCATTTTATGTTTGAATAGTCATTTTTCTGAAAATAATGAAGATAGACTAAACATTTCAACAAATTACATCCAATCTTACAAAACTGTTATGTTCACGTAATGGAAAGCGATAGTACGAAATGGCGCCTCCTTATACAATAAAGATGTAAACAAGAGATAAATACAAGGAGGAAACAATCATGATGAAAGAAATCGTAAAAGCAATTTTCGAAGTATTAGTAAACGGACAAGCAGTTGTAAAAGAATTAAACCAACTATAAACAAGGAGGAATAAGAATGATGAACATGGTAAAAATGATTCTCCACGCTTTAATTGACGCAAAAGCAGTGAGCCAAGAATTAAACCAACAATAAAAAGGGGCAAATGAATATGAAGAAAGCCATTTTTACACTCATAAGTACAATCCTTGCACTACATGCACTGAAAAATAGAAAAAAGAAACAAAATGAAAACACCTTATATTATCCATACACATTATTACAGAAAAAATAAAAGACAAGATACCCTTATGCAATTAGGATATCTTGTCTTTTGTTTTTTATTAAAAATTGCTGTTCCTTCTATCCTTCCCACCATACAGGATTTCCCTGCCCCTTTCACGAATATAATAGACGGGAATTTCACACATATATATATTTTCAAAGGGGCATATACGAATGGATACACAACAACTTTATTTTTTAAATGATATTGGAAAACAAAAACCAGAAAGTATTCGCAACAAAAGCACCGCTTGTCCTTTTTGTGATACAGAAAACCTCACTGACATTTTAGAAACAGAAGACTCTATCATCTGGTTAAAAAATAAATTTCCAACATTGAAAGATACGTTTCAAACAGTTCTTATCGAAACGGATAATTGTGATAATCATATCGCAACCTATACACAAGAACATATGCAAAAATTAATTCGCTTCTCAATTAAACATTGGCTCGCTTTAGAAAAGAGCAATGAATTTACTTCTGTTATTTTATATAAAAATCATGGTCCATTTTCAGGCGGAAGTTTGCACCATGCGCATATGCAAATTATCGGAATGAAATATGTAGACTACCTAGAAAACATAGCACCTGAAAACTTTCAGGGCGTAACCGTAAAAAAAGACGAACAGATCGAACTTAATATTTCTACACGGCCAATTATAGGCTTCACCGAGTTTAATATTGTCATTGAAGACATGCAATCGGTCGATATGATGGCACATTATATTCAACAAACGGTGCGTTACATACTAACAGATTTTCATAAAGGGTGTAGCAGCTATAATTTATTTTTCTATCACCTTAATGAAAAAATCATTTGTAAAGTGGTTCCACGTTTTGTTGTTTCACCGTTATATGTCGGGTATAAAATCCCACAAGTTTCTACAAAGCTAGAAGATGTGAAGCAGCAACTCGCACAATATTTTATACAAAGGAGCTTTTTCTAATAGAAAAATAGAGTAGGTGCCTAGCACCTACTCTTTCATTATTCCTTTATTTCGATAGTACACGTCCTCTAGCCCAACGTTATACTTCATATTTTTATCGGTCCACTCAGGTCCTAAATTACCTGGCCATCCAGATGTATTTGCTATATATTTTAGTAATTGGAAATCCGTCAAACCTTTTTCCACACCTCTTTTATACCCTTTCATTAAATAAGGCATGGCAATTTGGGCATTTGTCCGCGGATCTTTCAATTGCTCGTCCGTTAAGTTATCAGGAGCAAGTCCCCCGCCTCGATGTAACTGAAACAATCCAAAAGAAGTACCATTGTCTCCAATACTTCGTGGGTTCAAACGACTTTCATGCTCGGCAATTGTAAGAGGTATCCATTCTGGAAGATTTACTTTCTTTGCTTCTTCAGTAATAATTTGTTTCATTTGTTTTGCTTCCTCTGAATCAACATACCTTGCTTGATTCATCGATTTTTCCATTCCTTCAGACTCTCCTTGGAAATACAAATACATCCCAAGAACAACTAAAAATCCTACAAAGAATTTTTTCACTACCTCTACCTCTTTCTCTGCTGAAATTTGTCCCCTTTCAGCCCTTCCTTACAATTACCTGCATTCTATTACTCTTCAATCATACCAGACAACCATCTACCTTCACATCATTCTTGAGACTGATTTTCTAAGAAATAAACCGTGAAACATAATAAGGAATGTAACATTCTTTCATGTGTAATTTCTTCCAATCCCTATTTCAAATGGATTCCATCTGTCCCGTTATATATAATTAATTGAATTCTATTTACAGAATAGGAGACTGACCATATGAAAAGAAAGTTATTACTCTTTCTCACCATTTTACTACTCGTTCCTATCCATACTTCTGCTCAAATAACAAAAGAGCCAAAAGTACTAGTTTTATATAGCACAGAAGACGGACAAGTTACAAATAACATTCAAATTTTAAATACGCTACTCGGACACTTTACAGATAATGTGACACTGAAAAATGTAGATCAATCAATGGAACACATCGCGAATTCCTCTTATACACATGTCATTTACATAGGAGATAAAAAGGAACACTTGCCCGATGAAGCAAACCAATTTTTAGAAAACTTTTCCGGTTCCTTATTATTTCTCGGGAAAAATATAGAACAATTACCAAATCGTTTTTCCTTTATTACACTTAAGGAAGAGGAAGTACAGATCCGGAGCTTGCAATACCCTACACGTCATCTCAAAAGCAGCTTGCACGAAGAGCGTTTGATTCAACAATTTGATACAACAGGAGAACCTCCAATTGCATATGCAATTGGTTCAAACGGTATGTATCCCTTTATCGTCAAACAAAATCAATCATACTACGTAGCAACATCCCAGCTTTTTGATTGGACATCTCATTATGTTGGTGAAATGCTCTTTTCTTACTTTGGCCAACAGCCAGTAACTAGTAAACATCGTGCTTATTTACGCTTAGAAGATGTACACCCAGCAGCTGATCCGAAACAATTACAAACAATCGCTAAATTATTGAAGGAAAAGAATATACCTTATATGATTGCTGTCATCCCAGTATATAAAGATCCAAACACAGGGAAAACAATACATTTCCAAGATAAACCAGAGTTAGTAGATGTGTTACGTTTTATGCAGAGTAACGGTGGTTCTATTATTATGCATGGTTATACTCACCAATTTTATGATAGTGAAACCGGAGAAGGATTTGAATTTTGGGATATAAAAACGGATCAACCTATCCGTTATCCGAATCATGAAACGCCAAAAACAAGACGGGATTTCAAGTCAGAGGAAGCTTATGACAAATACATGAAAAATGCTAAAAATTTCGAAGAAGCTTATATAACAGAACGAATCGAAAAAGGAATTGAAGAGCTTACATTAGCTAAATTATACCCACTCGCTTTTGAAGCACCGCACTATGCGATATCACAAAAGGGGTATGAAATATTATCACGTTACTTTTCAACTTATGTAGGGCAATTACAGTTAGAGGATACAACATGGAAGGCTATGCACGCCCCAGCCTTTCCAAGTAAGCCATCCTTTTTACACGGAATGAATCTACTCCCTGAAACTGTCGGATTCATAGAACCTAATCAGCCCCATGCAGCTTCTAAGATGAAAGAACATGCCCTATCGGTCACAAAACTATCAGATGGTATCATTGGAGCTTTTTATCATCCATACTTAGGTATCAAACCTTTAAAAGATTTATTAAATGAGCTAGAAACAATTCCAAATATAGAATGGATCGATTTACAAAGAGAATCAAATGAAGTGAAGATGAAAGATATCCATATTACCTCTAATAAAGATGGTATCCATATTGATAAACCTTTTTCCTTAAGTGACACGATTGAACCTCTGAAAAAGTATGGTTTTTTCCTCATACTTGGCATCATCATGATTGTATTTCTTTTATTAGTACGACGGGCAAAGCGACTTGAATCATAAAGTGAAATTTTAATCAGTGGGGGGTCTTCATCCTCTGCTGATTATTAACCCTCACCAATCGGGCTTTTACGGGATAAAAAATACCAAGCACAGATTTGTGCTTGGTATTTTTTATTCCAAATCAAAACGAGGCATTTTATTTACTATCCATTGCTTATTCTCGTAGATGAATTCTATTTCTACTTCTTTTTTCGCACCTTCATAGTCATTATACGTTTCTGCCGTCGCCAAGATTTTTCCGTCTTTTAGCTTAGCGGAAATAATTTTTGTATATTTAGTCCCCGCTCCTGATCCTAAATCTCCAACAACATAGTGCATCTTTCCACCTATTTCTTTTACGTATTCACTTTTCATATACTCCGTAATGAAATCCTTTGAGAAATAAATAGCTAATGATGTCTCTAATGCTGTCTTCGTATTATATGCAGGAGGTTTTAATTCTCCATATGAAAAACGGTCTACTGGTTTCGTATTCTCTGGTAATGCTGAAACTGAAATTTTAATAATCTCTTGTTGAGCGTTAACTACCTTTTGTAGTAGTACATCATCAGATGGCTTTTTCTCTTGCTTTTCATTTGATTTTTTTGTATCAAGATTTAGAATTAGACCATTATCTGTATACAAATACATATCACCGGCTATAAAGTATAAATAAGATTTAGATGGTTCCACCGCCCCATCATAAATTTGTTTCTCATTCCCACCATTAATCTTTCTTTTATAAACACCATCTTTTTTTAAGTAATAAAAGGAATCTCCTTTTATATTCATCTTTAACGCATCTTTTATTTCCAGTGTCTCTTTATTTTGTTTAAGATCTAACTCATAAATACCATTATCTCGTTTTTGATCATCTAAACTTACCGAAAAATCTACAATTGCATATAGTTTGTCTTTATTGTATGTACCACTAGATATTTCTGCAAAACCTTCCTTTGACCAAGTTTGGTCACCTTTACTTACTTGTGTGCCACGAAATTTATTCCAGTGCACAATATTATCATCAATCGTTTCAGCCCAACCAGATGTTTGAATCGGTGACTCCTCTTCTTGTCCTGTTTTCAAATCCAATTTCACAATCCCTACAATATCAAATCCACCGTGTTCAGAATACTTTTTCTGGTAGAATAACGATTGATCCTTTATGTAAACATAATTTGTATTTGTTTTCAGCGTATCTAATTTTTTTGTAGAGATATCATATTTCATTAAAGAAGGCATTACATTTGTATTTTTGTCCTGATCCCAATGGATAAAATATAAAGCTTTATTTTTTATATTTATATAAGAAGCGTTTACTCCTTTTATGACAAGATCTGATGTTTGAAATTTATCTTTCGTACGATAAATGCCCCCTGTATCTTTATCACCATTAACCGCATAGTAGATCCAATCATCACTCTCAGCCATTTTCCCTTTATTAGAGATATTTCCAACTGCATTTCCTCTTTTTTCATCTTCTTTCATTTGTTCCTTTACTACTGAATCAACTTGTTCTTCTTTTGTTTCTTGCACCATACTTGTAGTCGAAGTTTTCTTCTCTGTTCCACATCCCAATACAGAAATTGACATAGCTGCTGTCATAATAGTAACAGCCATTTTTTTATATACTCTCCCCACTCTTTTTCCCCATTTCCTTTTATTAAAACTTCAATGTATATTATAAATTATAGAAAATAATAGAAATAATATCCATATACTTCAGATAAAGTGAAACTTTAATCGGCGGGGGTTTTCTTCATCCCCCACCGATTATTAGTTGAACCAATCGGGCTTTTATGGGCAGTTGATGCGGGATAAAAAAGGATAGAGATTTTTCTTTGCCTCTACCTTTTCCTATAAAACTGAACTGTATTTTGATATATTTGCTCTGCAACCTTATCTATAGAAATATTTTTTATCAAGCTAATTTCTTTTAACACATCTCTAATCATAAACGGATGTGTCATAATACCTGCTTGAAATTCCCAAGGACCATCTGTTTCGACCATCATGTACTCTATGGGATAAAACGATACAATCTTTCTGATTTTCTCCTTCTGTAAAACATCCGGTGTAATTGAAATATAGTATCCCTTTTGAATCATTCGCTCCATCGTTTCTTTACTTCCCTTAAACCAATGAAAATGCGCACGTGAAATCTTATACTGCTCAAGTAGATCACATACAATGTCAGCATCTTCATAAACTGCATGTAACACAATTGGTAAGTCGTACCTTTTTGCTAAATCCACAAATTTCTCCAATATTTCTATATGAGGCTCTATTACAATACCTTTCTTTTCTTGATGTAAATAATACGGTAAGCCCACCTCACCTATCGCAACAAGCCGTTCTACATTTGCTTCAATTAATTTATAAATTTCTTCGCATTCTTTTTTGTTAATTTCCTGCTCTGGATGAAATCCAAGTGCCGGATATACAAATGTATGTTGCCCCGCTAAAAACAGTGTTTGTCGACAAGAACGATAGTTCATGGACACCGCAATCAAGCCAGCAATCTCAGTACTTCTTTTCACATCATTAATTAGTTTCATTTGCTCTTTATGCTTATATTGATCCAAATGGATATGACTATCAATCCACTTCATTTCTGTCACCTCTCTTATCTATATAAATCCAATTTGATTTTTCAACATATAAATTACGGCTATGAAAAAGAAAAAGAGACTTCCACTCATTTCCTCTTTCTGTTTTCACATGGCATAGGGCTAAAAAAGGCACTGACCGCTTCTATCCACCGGCGGATCCTCTCTACCATCTAAAAAGAATGGTTTTATGTCGTTTTTTCAATTCTTATTTATATATTTTAATGCACTGCTCCAAATTAAGGACAATAAAAAAACAAGAAGTGATCTCCTTCTTGTTTTTATCATCTATATATATCCATTTTCATTTTCAAGCACCTAAATCGCGTCCATGAAAACAAAAAAAGATTTTCACTCGCTTTCTCCTTTTGTTCTCACGTGGCATGGGAGCAAAAAAAGGCACTGACCGCTTCTATCCAGCGCCGGACGCTCTCTTCCACCTATAAAGAATGGTTTTATGTCAGTTTTTCAATTTGTATTTATCTATATTATTTAACAATTAAATTTGTAATGATATCAAAAAGTCCAATACATATGGCAGCTACAGTAAAGTAGCTACAGAAATCTTTTGCCTGAAACTTAACTACTTCTTCTTTTCGCATCCCATTCTTCTCCCTTCTCAATATCTCCCTAATTTCTTATCTTTTTTTATTATGCAAAAAATATGACAAACAAGCCATCGAATTAACTTACGTAAACCTTACAATGTTGTAAGGTTTAAAAAAATGGCCTCATCTCATAAAGAGAAGAGACCTATTCAATCATTAGTTGGTTTTCAAACATTCATCATCATTTCAGACAGAAAGTTGTATGTTCAAACTTTCTACTTGTATTGTAATAGAATTCGTAAATGCCAACTATCGAATTACCTTACATGTACCTTACAATATTGTCATGAATAATATCACTTTTAACAAATTAACTATAATCGTAAACTTCTGTTTTTTAAATTTATATATAATAAAAAACACTGTAACATACTCAATGTAACAGTGCTTTACAATAACTTTACCTCATCAACAAAAGCTTACTTCTCGCCTGCACAGGAATACTTTGAGCATCTATCTCTACGAATGATTCACCATAACGTCCTTTTGCGAAAATCTTCAAAGGTTCATCTCTCTTTAACATATGTTTTACAGTTTTCTTTATCGTTTGTTTTCTTCCTTTTTCATCGTAAGCGACAAATTCATATTCGTACCAATCATTACCAACATGCTGACCAATACCATTTACAATCGTATAATATTCTTTCGTTTTATAAAATGGATTATATTTATCAATTACTGGTCCAAGCTTTGTTGGTAGCAGTAGTATAATTGCTACGACCGCCGCAATTACAGTAGCTATTACTCTCTTTTTTATTCTTCCCCGCCTCAAGGTAACTTCCTCCTCCACACAATTATGTGTAGCTTTCTATAAGCTTATTTTAAAGAGAATCATTTCATTCTGCTATTGATTCCTATTACATTTCCCTTACATTTTTGTAAGAATCCAAGTGGAATTTTATATTATTTTTAACAATTTGTGAACCCTCCAAAACTGTGATAAACATCACACCTTCTATTTTCCAAAGATTCTATAATACAAGTATAAAAGTTTGTTAAACATTTCACATTTAAGAGGGGAAATGAATATGAAAAAACGTTTAGTCATGATCGGAAATGGTATGGCTGGTATACGCTGCATCGAAGAGACTTTAAAGCAAGATCCAGGGCTTTATGATATTACTATTTTTGGTGATGAACCTCATCCAAACTACAACCGCATTATGTTATCTCACGTCCTACAAGGAAAAACAAATATACAAGATATCACTATGAACGAATTCAGTTGGTACGAAGAAAATGATATTACACTGTATACAAATGAAAAAGTAATAAATATTGATCGGGAAGAACAAGTCATTGTTACAGAAAAGAACCGTATTGTTATGTACGATAAGCTTATTATCGCAACAGGGTCTAGTGCTTTTATCTTACCTGTTGAAGGTTCACAGCTTCCAGGTGTAACAGGATTTCGGACAATTGAAGATACACAATTTATGATGGATGCTGCTAAACAATATAAAAAAGCTGTTGTAATAGGCGGTGGATTACTTGGTTTAGAAGCTGCAAGGGGGCTTATTGACCTTGGCATGGACGTACATGTTGTCCATTTAATGCCTCACTTAATGGAGCAACAACTTGATGCAAAAGCTGCTTCATTACTGCGTGAAGATTTAGAGGCACAAGGCATGCAGTTTCTTATGGAAAAGAAAACAGTGAAAATTCTTGGTACTGACCATGTTGAAGGTATTCAATTTGAAGATGGCAGTGTTGCAGAATGCGACTTAATTGTAATGGCTGTTGGGATACGTCCAAATACACAGTTAGCGAAAGATGCTGGTTTACTTGTGAACCGCGGCATCGTTACAAATGATTATATGCAAACAGATGATGAATCAATCTATGCAGTTGGTGAATGTGCAGAACACGACGGTATTGCCTATGGTCTTGTCGCTCCTTTATACGAACAAGGTGCCATATTAGCAAAACATATAACGAATTCACAAACAAATGGATATGCAGGTAGTATTGTTGGTACACAACTTAAAGTTGCCGGATGCGATTTATTCTCTGCCGGACAAATTTATGAAGATGATAAGACAAAAGCAATTTCCATATTTGATGAGCGTACACGTTCCTATAAAAAGGTATTAATTCGTGACAATAAAGTCGTTGGCGTTGTTTTATATGGAGATACCGTTGACGGTACACGGCTCTTTAGCATGTTGAAAAAGGAAGAAGATATACAAGAATACACACCAGCCTCTCTTCTTCATAAAGCTGGTGAAGAAGGCGGACTTGATGTTGCAAGTATGAGTGCTGACGACACTGTTTGTGGATGTAATGGTGTTACAAAAGGAAAAATTGTTCATGCCATCCTAGAACAAGACTTAACAACTTTTGAAGAAGTAAAAGGATGCACAAAAGCTGCTGGATCATGTGGGAAATGTCGTCCACTTGTTGAACAAATTTTATCTCATACACTCGGGGATAGCTTCGATGCATCTGCTCAAAATGTAGGTATGTGTGGATGCACAACTTTATCGCGCGACGAAGTTGTCACAGCGATTCACGAGAAAGGTTTAAAATCGCCAAAAGAAGTACGAAATGTCCTTGGTTTTGCACATGAAGATGGCTGTTCAAAATGCCGCCCTGCATTAAACTACTATTTACGTATGGTACGCCCAGAAGAATATGCAGATGATAAATCATCCCGCTTCGTAAACGAAAGAATGAACGGTAATATTCAACATGATGGTACATTCTCTGTTATTCCTCGTATGTACGGCGGCGTTACTACTGCAGATGATTTAATGAAAATTGCCGAAGTTGCGAAAAAATACGATGTACCGCTCGTAAAAATAACAGGTGCAAGTCGAATCGGCTTATACGGCGTTAAAAAAGAAGACTTACCAAAAGTTTGGGCTGACCTTGATATGACTTCAGGTTATGCTTATTCGAAATCTCTTCGCAATGTAAAATCATGCGTCGGCTCTCGCTTCTGCCGCTTTGGTACAAAAGATTCATTAGGGCTTGGTATGCTACTGGAACAATCGCTAGAAATGGTAGATACACCTCACAAAATGAAAATGGGTGTAACGGGTTGTCCACGTAACTGCGCGGAAGCATTAACGAAAGACTTCGGCGTCGTTTGTGTTGAAAATGGATTCCAACTTTATATTGGTGGTAACGGTGGTACAGAAGTTCGTGAAGCTGATTTTGTCATGATTGTCCCTACGGAAGAAGATGTGCTTCGCATTGCCACAGCTTATGTACAACATTACCGCGAAACTGGTATTTACGGTGAACGAACAGCTCCTTGGGTGGAACGAATGGGCTTAGATCACATAAAAGAAATACTGCAAGATAAGCAAATGGTCGCTATGCTAAATGAACGTTTCCAAAAAGCGCGTAACACATATGAAGAAGCTTGGGGACAAGCACTAGAAACTCAGTCACTAAAAGCCATGTATGAAGTAGAAACTGTAAAGTAAGGAGCGATCTACATGTTACAAACGAAAGAGAAAATAAAAATAATGCGTGCCGAAGATCTTCCCGTACAAATCGGTAAAGAAGTGCGAATAAGGGATTTGTCCATCGCCTTATTTCACCTTTCAAATGGTGACATTCGTGCTGTAGAAAATCGGTGTCCTCATAAAAATGGGCCTTTGGCTGAAGGAATTGTTTCTGGAGAATTTATCTTCTGTCCGTTACATGATTGGAAAATTTCCTTAATAACAGGTGAAGTTCAAAAACCTGATGATGGTTGTATTCAAACATATGAAGTAGAAGTTATTGATGGGGATATTTATATATATATGTAACTTGTACAGGAAATCCCTTTTGGGGTTTCCTTTCAAGTAAAAATAGATGAGGTGTAGAGATGAACGGATACGTATATTTAGTTGGTGCAGGGCCTGGTGATGAAGAACTTATTACAAAAAAAGCAATAGATTGCCTAAAAAAAGCAGATGTTGTTTTATATGACCGCTTATTGAATCAAAATTTACTTCGCTATACAAAGCCAACATGCGAACTCGTTTACTGCGGGAAAATGCCAACAAATCATATTATGCGACAAGAAATGATTAACGCGCATTTAATTCAGTCTGCCAAAGAAGGTAAAATTGTCGTCCGCTTAAAAGGCGGAGATCCCTCTATTTTTGGGCGCGTTGGTGAAGAAGCTGCAGCTTTAGCAATGGAAAATATTCTATATGAAATCGTTCCAGGTATTACATCTAGTATTGCCGCTAGTGCGTATGCCGGCATCCCTCTTACCCATCGCACCTATAGTAATAGTGTAACTTTGTTAACTGGTCATACCAAAGGAGCCATTAGCGACCAAGTCAATTACAGCGCCCTCTTAAACAGCGATACAATTGCCTTTTACATGGGCATTAAAAACTTGCCAGTAATTTGCGAAAATTTATTGGAAACAGGAAGAAAAAAAGATACACCAGTAGCAGTCATTGAATGGGGTACAACGGGAAAACAACGAGTTGTTACAGGTACATTGTCCACAATCGTTGATTCTGTAAAGAAAGAACATATTTCAAATCCTTCGATGACAATTGTTGGTGAGGTTGTATCTTTACGTAAACAAATTGCTTGGCAAGAACGCAAATCACTACACGGAAAAAAAGTTTTATTTGCCTCTGCAACAAACAAAACAAGTATACTAGCACGAAAGTTACAAACAAATGGAGCAGAAATATATCAAATACCAACTTTCAAAAAGCAGGAATATCAGTTAACATCCGATCAACTCTGTGAAATATTTAAAGCCGAGCGCCTTGTTTTCTGTTCACCTGAAAGTGTAGCAATCTTATTACAATCATGTGCGCAGCATCAAAAAGATATTCGCTCCTTACAAGCAACACTACAACATATGAATCGTACTACTCAAAAAGCACTTATGCAGTATGGATTATTAAGCGAATCAGCAAGATTCTCTACCGAAACAACTATTTACTTAGGACGAAATATTAACCGCATTGCCATCATTCAAGAAAAAATAGGTGCGGGTTCTCATATTATGACGCATGAATATCAAATTGATCATCGTTTTGATGAAGTTCATACACGTACACTGACTGAATTCAAATGGGATAGTATTGTATTCGAAGGACGTGCTGCAATTGATACTTTTATAACAGAAGTAAATCGCCTCGGGTTCATGGATATTCTTCATTTACCATTCTCATATGCCGACGAACCAACTCTGCAATATGCAAATAAAGTCGGATTCCATAATATCGATACTCAGCTGCAAGCTATCATCGATGAGAAAGAAGTGGTGGCAGGGTGAAAGGTATCGTTTATATTGGACATGGTAGCCGATTACAAGAAGGCAACGAACAGTTCATTCACTTTGTTAGGTCCGTTATAAAAGAACGAAGCGAAAGCATCCAAAAAATTGGATTTCTTGAACTAACCACACCGACTGTACAAGACGCAATTGTAGAAGCCATCCGAGACGGTGCGACTGAGGTTTTAATTGTCCCTGTTTTATTATTTGCAGCAGCCCATTATAAATGTGATGTCCCTTTTGAAATTGAAAAAATAAAAAAGCTCTATCCACACATTGCATTTTCAGTTGTACCACCTTTTAGTACGCATCCGCTTATGATTGAACTTGTCGTAAAACGAATACGTGAAGCTATGCCAATGCAAAATAGTGAAATCTTACTTGTCGGTCGTGGTAGCAGCGATTCTCAACCTATACATGAATTAAAACAAATTGGAGCAGCTGTCGAGCAAAGGCTTTCCTTGCCAGTTTCCTGCTCCTTCTTAACAAAGGGAACACCTTCTTTTCCTGATGAACTCAATGAAAAGGCAGCACACGCAAGGCATGTATATGTCATGCCTTACCTGCTCTTCACCGGTTTATTACTTCAAAAAATAAGTCGGTATGCAGAAAAATACGCAAACGCTACAACTTGTAACTGTCTTCAATTTGATTCCTATATGAAGTCCGCTTTATTAGAGCGAATGGAGGAACATGTACATGCATAACATCTATCCTATTATGTGTAATCTTGAGGGCAAAACGGTTGTAATTATAGGTGGTGGAAAAATTGCATATCGAAAGGCGGCTGGATTAAAAAATACAGGAGCTTTTGTCACTGTGGTGAGCCCAAATATTTGTGAAGAAATGGAGTCTCTTTCCTACATTATGTGGAAACAAAAACCATTTTCAGAAGAAGATATTAAAGGTGCACACCTCATCTATGCGGCAACAAATCATCACGATATAAATATGATGGTCAAACAAGCTGCGCACGATTTCCAATGGGTGAATGTTGTAAGTGATGGAAAAAAATCATCCTTTCATACCCCCGCAGTTATTCGCAGTGATGAATATGTTATAAGCATATCCACTTCGGGTAAAAGCCCATCCTTTGCAAAACGAATAAAAGAAAAACTAATGAAGATTCTTCCTCAAATTATAAAATAAAAAAGATGAACGAATCCCTCGTTCATCTTTTTAGCTTGCTTTAAAACCACCGCCAAGTACATCTCGTACGTCATGAATAACAACAAACGCATCTTCATCCACGTTACTGATTACTTGTTTTAATTTCACAAGCTCTTGCTTATTAATTACGACATATAGTACTTCTTTATTTTTCCCAGTATAGCCACCGCGTCCTTCTAAGACAGTCACACCGCGTGTCATATGTTTCGTAATCGTTTCACGAATTAAATCTGGTTGACTTGATATAATTGTAACTGCTGTTTTCGTATTAATTCCTTCCACAATAAAGTCGATTACTTTTGCTCCGACAAATACTGCAACGAGCGTATACATTGCTTTTTCTTGTCCAATGATAAATACCGATCCTACAATTACAACAATATCAATAATAAGAACACCTTTTCCAACGCTCCACCCTAAATATTGATTCGCTAATTGCGCTAAAATTGCTGACCCTCCAGACGTACCTCCCGCTCGGAACATACAGCCTAATCCAATACCAACAAACACCCCAGCAAATAAAGCTGCTAATAACGTATCGCTATTTACCCTGTGTCCAATGTGTTCTGTAGCATATAAAAACAAAGAGGTTTCTACAATACCAAGGATTGTGTAAACCATCGTTTTTTTATCAAAAAATTTATAACCAATAGCTAATAGAACCGCATTGAATACAAAGTTCATAATCCCTGGTGACCATCCAAATAAATAATAGGTGACGACTGTTAAACCGATGATTCCACCTTCCGATAAACGATTTGGAATCGCAAAATAGTTAATACCAATCGCAAATAATAATGAACCAATTGTAATTAATGCAATTTCTTTCATTCGTTGATTAAACATAAGTTGTAACCTCCCTCCATTTGACATTGTATCACTATCTTACAGAGGCATAGAAATAGTTTTTACCACACTCTTTTTTCTTATAACATTTATATAATTATGTTTACATAAACGTCTGTTTAGTTATTCAAGTTCGCTCTAACAGCATCAACAAACTTCTTCACGTTCCCTGCCTGAATATACTTAGCCATCAAAACCTCACTATTATAGATAAACACTAACTGCGGAAACATTTCTATGTCATCTATGCAACAATATGAATATTCTTCATATGTTATAGGATAATACAGGCATTTCCCATAAAAAAGAATTCGCTTATTAGTAGCAACAAATATACCTTGTTGATATGAAATGGTGAAGTTATCTTTCTCAAATATTCCTACCACAAAAGATAAAATTTGTTCATCAGATTCTAAATACTCTTTAACATTCAATAATAGTTTTTTCATGAATATTCCCCCAAATTCAATTCATTGTCATAACACTTGAAAAGAATCCATGGATTACTACATAACCGGTGTAAATCAGTTATAAAGTATGAAACGCGTTCCCAGTCAAAACATTTTTCAAAAAAATAATCCGTTATGTGTCATTACACATAACGGATTTCAACTACACCGTAGAGCGTTCTACCAACTTATAGGGAATTTCCACTTTTTCTTGTTTCCGATCATCATTGCTTATTTGTTTATAAAATAGTTCAAAGGCACTTTTACCAATCTCTTTCACATGTTGATCAATTGTGGTGATTTGTAACACTTGGGAAATGGGTTGATTATCAAAACCAATAATCGCCAAATCCTGCGGAACATTTATGCCTAACCTTTTAGCTTCTGTCATAATTCCAATAGCAACTTCATCTCCAGCTACTAACAACGCTTCAGGAGAATTCTCCATCTCTTTTAACTTATGTGCGACCCTCACACCATCTTCTAATGTAAAGCATTCCGTAAAGATTCGCTTTTCGATAATTTCTTCATCTATCAGTTGTAAGGCTTGCTTATAGGCCTCAAATCGCTTTTTACTACTAGCTCCTTGCTTCCTCCCTGTGCAATATCCAATTTTTTTGTAGCCTTTCTTGATCAAATAATTCATCCCTAATTGAAAAGCCCCAAAATGATTTATATATACGCTGGATATGCCAAAAACGTCAGTCTCTTCACAGGCAATAATCGTTCCATAAGAAGCATAGTGCTTAATTACATCCCAATCATTCGCACGTGAACAAATTATAATACCGTCTAGTTGTTTTGTTTTCAACATATGTAAACTTTCTCTTTCTTCTCGCTTGTTATAATTTGTTTGACAAAGAAGAACTCGGTAATTATGAGCTAATGCCCCTTCCATAACTCCTCCAACAATCCTATCGAAATGCGGATGGTCAATATAGGGCAAAATCACACCAACAATATTCGTTTTTCCTTTTGATAAATGAACCGCATTTGCATTTTGTGAGTAATTCAATTTCTCCACTACTTCTAGAACTGCTTGCCGTTTTTTCTCACTTACGTATGGATGGTCATTCAACACTCGTGAAACAGTCGTAACGGAAACACCAGCTAGCTTTGCAATATCTTTAATATTAGCCATATGTTCACCTCTCCCTTTAACTTAATGAATTCCATGAGTCTGTGTCAAATATACCTAACATTACAGCTCCGTATCGTTTTCTTACAAAAGTGTAATCCTTCTGTAAGCTAATTCGATAGTTACTTCTCTCTACATTTCGTACAATTAAGTCAGAAAGTAACAAGCAATCATTCGAAAAGGAGCGGATACACATGATGAACAAAATGAAATCAAACAAATTCGTAAATACAATGAGCATGGTGTTATCCGCTCTTGTCGACGCAAAATCAGTTGCTCATTCATTAAACAAGTAAGGAAAGATTAACTATGAACAACATTACTTTTAACAAATTAGATTTTATTGGACTAGCTAGTGGCTCAGCTCTTCTTACAGCTTTCATTTATGCTGCTACGCTTCTATAATTTTGTGTCCCCTTCCCCTTTATATAAATAGTAATTAGAAAAGACGACCGTCTATGCCCGGTCGTCTTTTCCTACTTGTTATTTCTTTGTAATGTTTCTGTTAGTTCTTCGAATGTTTCGTTCAATCGATCTGTCATCATTTTCATTGCTGTTTTTCGATCTACTGTCTCTCCTGCTTCTACTTGAATCGGATTACCAAAAATTAATTGTGCTCTTTTTCCCTTAATTAATTCTTTTACACTCGATGGTCCAACATAAGCTGCTGGTATTAAAGGAACATTAGAACGCATCGCAATCGTAACAGCTCCTGCTTTCAAAGAAGCACCCTCTGTCGATCTCGTCCCACTTGGAAAAATCCCTACTACCTTACCATCTTTTAATAAACGAGATGGGATTTTCAGTGTACTTGGTCCTGGATTTGCACGATCTACCGGAAAAGCATTCACATTCTTAAAGAACCAATTTGTAAACTTACTTCCAAACAGTTCTTTTTTCGCCATATAATGAATTTCCGTTGGGTACATCCCAGCCGCTAACATTAAAACATCCATAAAGCTCGTATGTGTACAAGCAACAACATATGGTCCACCTTCAGGTAAATTTTCTTTCCCTTGTACTTCCACTTTCCCAAAAATCTTAAATATATATTTCAACAAAAATGTAATTAGTTTATACATTCGTTTCGTTCCCTTCTAAAAATCCAAAGTTTAATCATATCTTTAAAACAATTATAACACTAACTTTTAGTAGTTGGTAATAAAATTAAGTATTAATTTTTAAAATTTGATTCTTACAAAAGTGTAATCTTACTGTAAGCTAATTCGATAGTTACTTCTCTCTACATTTCGTACAATTAAGTCAGAAAGTAACAAACAACTATTCGAAAAGGAGCGGATACACATGATGAACAAAATGAAATCAAACAAATTCGTAAATACAATGAGTATGGTGTTGTCTGCTCTGATCGATGCGAAATCAGTTGCTACTTCATTAAACAAGTAAGGAGAGATTATGATGAACAACATTACTTTTAACAAATTAGATTTTATCGGACTAGCTAGTGGCTCAGCTCTTCTTACAGCTTTCATTTATGCTACTACGCTCATTTAACTTTGTGTCCCCTTTCCCCTTTATATAGATAGTAATAGAAAGACGACCGTCTATGCCCGGTCGTCTTTCTTATGATGCTTTTTTTTATGTAATTCTTTTAAAAGCTGTATCATTTCTGCTTGTTGTTTTATCTTCTTACGACCATTTCGATTAATCGCTGCCAGCTCACAGGCAATTCCAATCGCAAAGAAAAACAATAGACTCTCTAACATATAAAAAATCCTCCAACTGCATTATCTATTAGACAGCTCGGCGCAACGGCTCCTCTTGTAAAATGTTCTTATTCTTGGTTTCTTCTTTACGCTGACATACGTTATTTCGAATAAGAGCTGTAATAACAAGTAATGTTCCTACTATATCAAAAGTTGTTATTTTATACCCTTGCATCATCATAATGACCAATGTAGTAATGGGCACAAAGTTAATAAATAAAATCCCATTAATAGATGATAAAATTTTCACACCGTAGTTCCAAGCAAGTAGCGCTACAATACCTGGTAATGTCATCATAAATAATAAATCGTACTTGACGATAGAAATCGTTTCCGTGCTCGGTACTGGCACATACCCTAACAGTGTAATGCTCATCGTTATAACACCTGTTACAGCGGTACCAAATACACATGTCAATGTAGAATAGCGAAGTGTCGACCAGCCACTAAATGATTGGCCACCCATCGTGTAGATTACCCATCCCACAACACCAATAAAAATAAATACTAACGAAAATAGATTATCTTTCAATGTAAGGAAGAAACTCATATCACCTTTTGTAATCACAAAAACAGCTCCAATAAAAGCAATAACCATACTTGTCATCATGTACTTCTTCGGCTTTATCTGCTTATATCCCCATAGAATACCAATTGAAATCATCGGCATAAGCGCCTCCATAATAGACGCTACCATAACGCCAGGTTTCCCCATCAACATTTGACCTAAGAAAATAAGCACATTATATACAGTAAACGCCATCGTTCCGAAGAAGACGAGTAGCTTCCCTTTCCCTTCTAAACGAAATGCCTGCTTGCCTTCTTTCATCAATAATAATAAAACTAATACTATCGCTACTGCCCCATAACGAATAAACGAAAAGTAAAATGGATCTATATACTCTAGTGCATGATCTGCAACTGGAAACATCGCTCCCCATGACATGCTTGCAATTAAACATGCCAGTGCACCTATTATCATTTGACCTTTTCTCACCGTAATCCCCCGTTTCTATGTAATTCTCGCTGCATTGCACAATGAGAATTGTAAAAGAAAAAATATATCACGTAAAATGATTCAAAATGATGCTATCTATCACTTATAATGATATTTGACAACAAGGGGGAATGCGGAATGGAACTACGAGATTTACAAATTTTCCAAAGTGTTGCCGATTATGGAAGTGTTAGCAATGCCGCAAAGGAATTAAATTATGTGCAGTCTAACGTGACAGCTCGTATTAAACAACTAGAAAATGAATTGAAAACACCGCTCTTTTATCGACATAAACGAGGTATGACATTAACTGCAGAAGGAAGAAAGATGCTCACTTACGTCAATAAAATTTTGCAAGATGTCGATGAACTAAAACAAGTCTTTTTAGATAGCAGTGTACCATCTGGTATTTTAAAAATCGGTACAGTCGAAACAGTAAGTACATTACCTACCATCCTATCTTCTTACTACAAAAAGTACCCAAACGTCGATTTATCGCTACAAGCTGGTTTAACAGAGAAACTTATGAGAAAAGTAATTGATCATCAATTAGATGGTGCTTTCATATCAGGACCCATTAAACACCCACTATTAGAACAATACGATGTTTGTACTGAAAAGCTTGTTCTTGTCACAAAAAATAAAGCTTTTCATATAGAGGAGTTTATTACAACACCACTTCTTGTCTTTAACCAAGGATGCGGCTATCGTTCCAAACTAGAACGCTGGCTCAAAGATGAAGGATTGCTTCCAAAAAGAATTATGGAATTTAACATACTAGAAACGATTTTAAACAGCGTTGCATTAGGGCTTGGGATTACTCTTGTTCCAGAATCCGCTGTTAAGCACCTTTCTACTATAGGCAAAGTTCACTGCCACCCGATTCCTGAAAAATATGGGAGCATTTCAACAGTCTTTATACGGCGGAAAGATACCTATCTGACCAACTCAATGAAGAGTTTTTTAAAGACAATTGAAGAGCACCATCATATCAATATGCTTTAAGAGACACTCTTACACGAATTTCTTTTTTTCTTACAAAACTGTAATCCTCCCGTAAGCTAATTCGATAGTTACTCCTGCCCACATTTCATATAATTAAGACAGAAACAAGGGCAACAACAATTCGAAAAGGAGCGGATACGCATGATGAACAAAATGAAAACAAACAAATTTCTAAATACAATGGGCATGGTGCTATCTGCTCTAATCGATGCAAAAGCGGTTGCTACCACTTTAAGCAAATAAGGAGAGATAACTATGAACAATATTACTTTTAACAAATTTGACTTTATCGGACTTGCAAGTGGCTCGGCTCTTCTTACAGCTTTTATTTACGCACTTGCTCAAGGTCTTGTCTTATAAAATTGTTTCCCCTAACCCCTTTATATAGAGAAAAAGCTGCTCGTCTATAAGACAAGCAGCTTTTTCAATTCGTTTCATATATAATTTGACCTGTTTTACTTATATCGTACCCACCAATTGCTCGCAGTTCATTTTGAAATTCTGTCGATTGCAATATTTCTTTTACTGCTTCAATAAGTTGTTCGTTTTCTTTATTTTTTAAAATTACCAAGTCATATTGTTCTTTCATAAGTGGAATAAAATCTACATTCACAATTTGTGCTATCTTTTCTGCCCCTACGCCAACATCAGCTTTCCCGTTAGCAATCTGCGAAGCAACACCAAGATGATTCGACTCTTCCGAATCATAACCTCGAATAGTTGCTTTCGCCAAATTTTGAATTCTCACCTGCTCATCTACTAGTACACGAATTCCGGATCCTTTGTCACGATTCACAAATTGAATAGATGAATGATTCAGGTCAGCCCACGTTTGTATTTCTTTTGGATTTCCTTTTTGTACATAAAACCCAACATTTCTTGCTAATAAGTTCATCACAATACATGGTTGTCCAACTAAAATCCGTTTTACATATGGAATGTTATATTCTCTTGTATCGCCATCAAACAAATGTAAACTAACGATACTTCCTTCTCCTTGAGACATTTTAATTAAACTCATTAAACTCCCCTGATAAGCCCGCAGCATACTAGGACCTGGTAAAAGTCTTTCAAGATGTTTTGCTAGCATATCTAATGTTAGTTCTTGTCCACTAATTACACAGGAAGATTCTCTATTCTTCTCTTCTATTTTCATAGAAGCAGTCTGTACTTTCCCTGTTTTCATTTGTTTAATATATTGTTCTAAGTCCACCGCATCAATGCGCATTTGTCTACCAACCCTGTAAGAAGGCAGTTCACCTTTTTTAATTAAATCATACACTGTTAACTTTGAGACTTTTAGTCGATTTGCTACCTCTTCCGTTGTGTAGGAATGATGATCCATAGACGATTCCTCACTTTCTCTTTTCATTGTAACAAAGAAAGAAAATTTCTCCTATTTTTTCAAAAAGTGATTTATTTCACATTATATCTAATTATAACTATTTATAATTAGATATAATTAGATATAATTAGTTATAATTAAATAGGATATAAAGAAAGGGGATTATACGCATGAACAAATTCACATTACGGTACATTGGGGTACTTATGCTCTCTTTCCTTCTTGTTTTTAGCGTGGCATGTACGAACGAAACGAAGAAGGACCAGACAAACGCAAAAGAAGAAAAAACAGTTGAACTTACAATATCTGCAGCTGCCAGTTTACAAGATGCTTTCAAAGAAATTGAAAAACAATATAAACAAAAAGAACCAAATATAAAACTTTCCTTTAACTTTGGCGGTTCTGGTGCACTTCAGCAACAAATTGAACAAGGTGCTCCTGCTGATTTATTCTTCTCTGCAGCAGAAGATAAATTTCAAACGCTTGTCAAAAAAGGATTTATTAATGAAAAAGAGGGGAAAAACCTTCTTGGAAATGAACTCGTTTTAGTCGTTCCAAAAGAAAGCTCCATTAAAACATTTCAAGAATTGAAGGAAGAAAAAGTGAAGAAACTAGCAATTGGTACACCTGAATCTGTCCCAGCTGGAAAATATGCAAAAGCTTCTCTTACACATGAAAACTTATGGAACGACCTTCAAAACAAAATCGTATTAACAAAAGACGTCCGCCAAGTGTTAACATATGTAGAAACAGGTAATGTAGACGCTGGCATTGTATACAAAACAGATGCTCTTATTTCAGACAAAGTAAAAATTACAAATGCAGCACCTGCTAATTCTCATGAACCGATTCATTATCCTGTAGGCGTTATAAAAGAATCAAAGCATAAGAAAGAGGCGACTTCATTTTATGAATATTTACAGTCAAAAGATGCACAATCTATCTTTAAAAAATATGGATTTACAATCCTATCGTAACTACTATGACATTTGATACACTTTGGTCGCCTGTTTTTCTTTCCTTACGAGTAGCTGCACTCGCCACCATTATTGTTATGATTTTTGGCACAGTTATCGGACGAGTATTAGCTCGCTCCTCATGGCGTTATAAAGTGTTATTAGAAACTATTTTTCTGTTACCGATGGTACTTCCGCCAACTGTTATTGGGTTCTTTCTCATTATTATTTTTGGGAATAACAGCCCTGTTGGAAAGTGGATCGAATCATTATTTCAACACTCTATTATGTTTACATCATGGGCAGCTGTCATCGCTTCAACAGTCGTTTCATTCCCACTGATGTATCAATCAGCAAAGACAGGGTTTTCTATTGCAAACAAGCAAATTGAAGATGGTGCCCGCGATCTTGGAGCAAGTGAATATCAAGTCTTTTTACACGTCACACTACCACTTGCATTTCCTGCGCTACTTAGCGGAATGATTTTAAGCTTTGTACGCGCACTTGGTGAGTTTGGAGCAACCCTTATGTTTGCTGGTAACATTCCGGGCAAAACCCAAACGATTCCAACGGCTATTTATATGGCAATTGATGCAAGTAATATGGATCTTGCTTGGACACTAGTCATCATAACAGTCGGTATGTCACTCATTTTCTTATTGTGCATTCAACTGATTAATAAAAGAATCACTACTTCTTAAAGCAGCTTTCGACAAAAGCTGCTTTTTATTTCCCGAAAAATAAATTGTTTTGTAGAATGAAACAATTTATTTCTACCTTACAAAATTGTAATCCTACTGTAAGCTAATTCGATAGTTATTATTGCCCGTGTTTCATATAATTAAGTCATAAAGTAAAGCCGATGGGAATGAGGTTGTCCCCCCTCTTCCCATTCGTTAAAAAGAGCTAAGTAACTTTATTTCCCCAACCCCCTTTAAAAAAAGACCTCAAATTGAGGTCTTTTTTATTTTGGTAAAATAACAGAATTTTAATATTTATAAAAATATACATTCTATTTGAATTTACTTTCTAAAAAGGGCACTTTCCTGTTATTATATTTAGGTGTTTGAAAAAATGAAGAAATGAAAACGCATTTATACTGTGAATTCTTCATCATGTTTTAACGATCGGTAATCTCCTACATTTCATGTGGGGAATTACCGATCGTTAGAACGATTTTGATTATATTAACATAACAATACGAAGGGAGTCTTGTAATGGACATTTTATTAGCGCTTCTTCCTGCAATTGCATGGGGGAACATTTTATTAGTAAGCGTAAAAATGGGCGGCGGTGCATATAGCCAAACGTTAGGTATGACAATCGGTGCTTTATTCTTTGCAACAATTATGTATGTATTTACTCAACCAGCTTTAACTATGACAATCTTAATTGTCGGTTTTATTTCAGGTTTATTCTGGGCTTTAGGACAAGCTAACCAATTAAAAACCGTTGAAAAGCTAGGTGTTTCTACAACTGTAACAATTTCAACTGGGATGCAACTTGTTGCAACTTCTATCTTTGGCGTTATCGCTTTCCGTGAGTGGACTACTACTACTACGATCATTATGGGAACGATTGCAATCCTTTTAATTGTAGTCGGCGTTGTCTTCACTTCATTAGATGATAAAGAAAATGCACAGCCGCCAGGACAATTGAAAAAAGGACTTTTAACTTTAATTGTTTCTACTTTCGGCTACCTTGTATATGTAATTATTATTCGTTGGTACAATATCGATGGTTGGTCTGCTATTTTACCACAAGCAGTCGGTATGTTTGTTGGTGCAGTTGTACTGACGTCTAAACATAAGCCATTTAACAAATATGCAATTCGTAATGCTTTATCTGGTCTACTTTGGGGAACAGGTAACTTATTCTTACTTCTTTCTTTACCAAAGGTTGGAGTAGCAACAAGTTTCCCATTATCTCAAACTGGTATCGTTATCTCTACATTCGGTGCAATTGTCTTCTTAGGCGAAAAGAAAACAAGGCGTCAAATGATATTTATTGCACTAGGTAGTGTTCTAATTATCGGCGGTGCTGTTCTACTTGGTATGACAAAAGCATAATTACACAAGCTATGAATCAAACCCCCGAAGCACATCCGCTTTGGGGGTTTCCTATTATGAATGATTAAAATCTCTTTATAAGGCTTTTCTTTTTACAAAAATCTCTCCAAAATGTTATCGTTTTTATAACATATTCTAAGCAGGAAGGAATAAAGGATATGCCAAAGAAAAATAGAATTTTATTTATTGGTGCCGGTCGTATGGCGGAAGCGATCTTCGCCGGACTGCTCAAAACAAGTAATGAATACATCGAAGAAATTATTGTATCCAATCGAAGTAACATAGAGAAACTCAAACAATTAGAAGAAAAATATGATATCTCAATTACAAATGATTGGAAGAAGCATATTAGAAATGCAGATACCATTGTTTTAGCGATGCCACCAGCTGCACATGAAGAGTTATTAGCAGAATTATCACCTCTTCTAACCCATCAGTTTGTTGTAACGGTTGCTGCAGGAATTGGTCCATCGTATTTAGAAGAAAAACTTCCTCAAGGTACACCTGTTGCCTGGATTATGCCAAATACAGCTGCAACAATTGGAAAGTCTATTTCTCTATATACAATAGGGCATTTCGTAAATGATGAACATCAAGAAACACTGCAACTACTCTTAAAGGGAATTGGTACAGCACAGCTATGCACGGAAGAAGAAGTTCATCAACTGACCGCTGTTACTGGAAGTGCACCTGCCTTCCTTTACCACTTTGCTGAAGGGTTAATTGAAGCAACAAAAAGCTATGGAATCGATGAAGCAACAGCCAAACACCTTGTTATTCAAATGCTCGCTGGCTCCGCTGCTATGCTCGAGCAAGAACAAGATCCAGCTATGCTTCGTGAACAAGTGACAACACCAGGTGGCTCAACAGCAGAAGGTTTAAAAGTTTTATATGAATATAATTTTTCAAAGATGATTCACCAAGCAATTGAAGCAACAAATAAAAAAGCTAGGGGGAATTAATATGACAGTAACAAGCTTAAAAGATTGCACAACATTACATAATGGTGTAAAAATGCCTTGGTTTGGTTTAGGTGTTTTTAAAGTTGAAGATGGTACACAGGTAGTTGATTCTGTAAAAACAGCTATTAAAAACGGATACCGCAGCATCGATACAGCTGCAGTGTATAAAAATGAAGTTGGCGTTGGACAGGCAATTCGTGAATGTGGAGTTTCACGTGAAGAATTATTCATCACATCAAAAGTATGGAATAGTGATCAAGGCTATGAATCAACATTACAGGCTTTCGAATCAACATTACAAAAATTAGGCTTGGAATACTTAGATCTATACTTAGTGCACTGGCCTGTAAAAGGAAAATATACAGAAACATGGAAAGCATTAGAGAAACTTTATAAAGACGGTCGTGTTCGTGCTATTGGTGTCAGCAATTTCCAAATCCACCACTTACAAGATGTTCTAGAAATCGCTGAAATTAAACCGATGATTAATCAAGTTGAATATCATCCACGCTTAACACAAGGAGAACTTCACTCTTTCTGTAAAGAGCATACTATTCAACTAGAAGCATGGTCACCATTAATGCAAGGTCAATTACTTGACCATTCAACATTGCAAGAAATTGCTACAAAATATAACAAATCAACAGCACAAATCATTTTACGCTGGGATCTACAAAATGAAGTTGTAACAATTCCTAAATCAATTAAAGAACATCGTATTATCGAAAATGCAAACATCTTTGATTTTGAATTAAACGCTGAAGATATGAAGGCAATTCAATCATTAAATGAAAATCATCGTGTTGGTCCAGACCCTGATAATTTCGATTTTTAAAATGAGAGTCACTGTGTAATTGCACAGTGACTCTTCTTTTTATACCGCACCTAGAAAACTGAAAATTTAAACTATATTTCATTTTATTGACAGTTCATTCGCCTAGGTGTAAGATTTTGAATAATCAAAGAAACGAAAAATTAATACAAATTGTTTACTCATTGTATCAAGAGAGGTGGAGGGACTGGCCCTTTGAAACCTCGGCAACAGGTTCACTTTGAATACTGTGCCACTTCCTGCAAGCATTATGCTTGAAAGATAGAATGAGGGACTTCGTTTATATACAGGTACATGCCTTGTAAACAAAACTCCCTCTTTCTCGATAAGAAAAGAGGGAGTTTTTCTTTCCCTCATAAATTGTTCATCACTCTTTTTGAATAACCAAACAATTTTAGGGAGGAATTTTACATGAAAAAGAAATTTGTACCTGCTGTGGCATCTGTTTTAGGAGCAAGTATTTTATTAACAGGATGCGGTAGCTATAAAGACGAAGCAAGTGGAGCAAAAGCAAAGGATAAAGCTCCTGATAAACAAGTATTGAACTTAGCCACTGGTACAGAGATTCGTACAATGGACACTGCACGTGCTACAGATACTGACTCTGGTCAAGTAATGAGAAATGTATTTGAAGGTTTATATAACCTCGGTGAAGGAAATAAGCCTGTTCCTGGTGTGGCAAAATCTCATGACGTAAGTTCTGATAAAACAAAATATACGTTCCATTTACGAGATTCGAAATGGTCAAACGGCACTCCTGTTACAGCAAAAGATTTCGTCTTTGCTTGGCAACGTGCAGTTGACCCAGCAACTGCTTCTGAATATGCATTTTTATTCTTTGATATAAAAAATGCAAAAAAGATTAATAGTAAAGAACTTCCGGCTGATCAGCTCGGTGTAAAAGCAATCGATGACCACACCTTTGAAGTTGAATTAGAGCGCCCTGTTCCATACTTTATTAGTTTAACGGCATTTCCAACATTCTTACCAATTAATGAAGCATTCTTCAAATCACAAGGTGATAAATATGCATTAGAGGATAACACGATTCTTTATAACGGTGCCTTTACATTAAGTGATTGGAAACATGAACAAAGCTTTAAGTTTAAGAAAAATACCAACTATTGGGATAAGGATAATGTGAAACTTGAAGAAATTAATTTTAATGTTGTCAAAGATCATTCAACAGCTGTTAATTTATATGAATCAAAACAAATTGATCGACTTACTTTAACATCTGATCTTGTTGATAAATATCGCAAAGATAGTAACTTTAAAGAACGACCAGATGTTGGGGTACAATTCGTACGTATGAACCAGAAAAATAAAACATTACAAAATATAAATGTTCGTCAAGCAATCGATAAATCGATAGATAAGAAAGCATTTGTAAATGTGCTTTTAAATGATGGCTCTCTACCTTCCTATTCTCTAGTGCCAAAAAATTTCGCCAAAGGGCCAAATGGGAAAGACTTCCGTGAAGAGAATGGTAATTTAACAAAAGAAAATACAAAAGAAGCGCAACAATTTTGGAAACAAGCAAAACAAGAATTAGGATCTGATAAAATTTCAATTGAATTATTAACAAGTGATGGCGATCTACCTAGAAAAACAGGTGAATATTTAAAAGAACAACTAGAGAAAAATTTAGAAGGATTAACAGTAAATGTTAAGCCTCAACCACGTAAACAACAAGTCACATTATTACTACAAGGAAATTATGAGATCGCTATTGACGGATGGAGCCCGGATTTTGCTGATCCAATTACATTCTTAGAGTTATTTTCAACTGATAACTCATACAACTTAGATCACTATTCCAACAAGGAATTTGATGACTTAATCCAAAAAGTTAAAACCGACTTAGCTGGTGATGAAAAAGCACGTTGGGAAGCTTTAAAACAAGCAGAAAAAATCTTATTTAAAGATGCCGTTATCTCTCCTCTTTATCAAAATGGAACAACATACTTAGAACGTTCTTATGTAAAAGGAGTAGTTGAAGTTGATTTTGCGGGACCACTTAATTTCAAATGGGCTAAAATTGAAAAATAAAACGAAACACAAATAGTAGAATACAAAAACAGACCCTCCTTAACTAAGAGGGTTTGTTTTTTTGTGAAATAATATATCAAAAAAGTGAACTTGCTATTTTTTTCGTTGACATACCATTCTTACCAGTGTTAATATTCTAAATAATCAAAGAAATAAAATATTTCATTATTCAAATTGTAATGTCTACTAGCTTGCGAGATATGACAAGAGATCGCACCTCTACATGTATATACATATAGAAAACTAAATCACCTATAAATAGATAGAATAAATAGGTTATTCTTTTTTTCTTCCTCACATCATGCTTTAAGACATACAAATTATGACGTTATGAACAACACATTTAGGGAGGAAAAAAGGATGAAGAAAAAAGTTGTACCAGTTGTCGCATCGGTTCTTGGAGCAAGTTTATTATTAACTGCTTGTGGGGGAAATAAAGAGAATACAAGTAATGCAAAAGCAAATGATAAAGCACCAGATAAGCAAGTATTAAACTTCCCATTCGCTTCTGAAATTCCAACTATGGATTCTGCTAAATCTACAGATGGTGAATCTGGAATTGTACTAAGAAATGTTTTTGAAGGTTTATATAACCTTGGCGAAGATAATAAACCTGTTCCTGGGGTTGCTGAATCTTATGACGTTAGCCCAGATAAAACAAAGTATACATTCCACCTTCGCGATGCAAAGTGGTCAAACGGTACACCTGTTACAGCGAAAGATTTCGTCTTCGCATGGCAACGTGCTGTGAATCCTGATACAGCTGCTGAATATGCATTTTTATTATTCGATATTAAAAATGCAAAGCAAGTAAATAAGAAAGAGCTTACTCCTGATCAACTAGGAGTGAAAGCTATTGATGATAAAACATTAGAAGTTCAATTAGAACAACCTGTTCCTTATTTCTTAAGCCTAACAACGTTCACAACATTTTTACCTATTAATGAAGAATACTTTAAAGCTCAAGGGAATCAATACGCTTTAGAAACAAATCATTTAATTTATAACGGCGCCTTCACATTAGAGGATTGGAAACATGAACAAAGCTTTAAGTTTAAGAAAAACCCAAATTACTGGGACACAAAAACAGTTAATCTAGAAGAAATTAACTTCAATATCCTGAAAGAAAAATCAACAGCAGTAAACTTATATGAATCCAAGCAAATCGATCGTGTTGCTCTAACAGAATCATTTGTTGATAAATATAAGCAAGATCCAAACTTTAAAGAACGTGCTGAAGTAGGAGTTCAATTTTTACGCTTAAATCAAAAGAATGCAGTATTACAAAATACAAATGCTCGACATGCTATTAGCCAAGCAATGAACAAAAAAGCGTACGTAAATACAATTTTAAATAACGGTGCTATTCCTGCTGAAGGCTTTGTTCCTGCTAAATTTGCAAAAAGTCCTGACGGAAAATACTTCCGCGAAGAAAACGGTCCATTAGTGAAAGACGACGTAAAATTAGCAAAAGAAAATTGGAAAAAAGCAAAACAAGAATTAGGAATTGATAAAGTAACAATTGAGCTATTAACAAGTGACAATTCTATCGCACAAAAAACTGGCGAATATTTAAAAGGTGAACTTGAGAAAAATCTTGATGGCTTAACAATTAAATTAAAACCTCAACCTCGTAAACAACAATTAAAATTATTACTAAGTGGTGATTACGAAATTGGAATTGACGGATGGGGTCCTGATTTTGCAGATCCAATTTCATTCTTAGACCTATTTACAACAGATAGTGCTTATAACTTTGATAAATACTCTAACAAAGGATACGATGAGTTAATTCATAAAGTAAAAACTGATTTAGCTGGTGATGAAAAAGCTCGTTGGGAAGCATTGAAACAAGCTGAGAAGATCTTATTGAAGGATGCCGCTGTTGCTCCTTTATACCAACAAGGTCGTTCTTACTTACAATGTTCTTATGTGAAAGGTCTTGTAACAACTGATTTTGGTGGCGAATTTAACTACAAATGGGCAAAAGTTGAGAAGTAAAACACCTCTTATACAATGGCATTTTAGCGAAAGCTTCAATGAAAAGAAAAAGGAATCCTTCAACAGGATTCCTTTTTCTTTATACTTCTTTTACTAATTGTTTCTTCCCTTTTACTATTACTGATATCCCTACAGCAACTAGCGATACCATTTGGGTAATGACAATTATAAATAATAGAGAAATAATATTCTTGTTCAAATTCCCACCGCCAAATACTATCGTAAAATAACCATTCGCGGCATATGTCGCAGGAAATAATTCACCGATTGTTTGATATGTTTTTGATAACATAGCATGCGGTACCATCACACCAGAACTTACAAGTTGTAATGAGAGGGAAACAATATTAAATAACATGCCTGCATTTCCGAATAAAGTAAGGAACATTTGAGTTAATGATAGGAAAGCAAAAAAGACAATGGTTTGGAATAGCCATACATTCCCTATCGTTTCTTGAGCTTCAACCTGAAAGCCTTTCATTAATCCAATTGTAATGCACGCAAGTAGAATGGATAATATACCGTTAATCACTTGTCGTGAAAGAAAATTGCTCCAATCTCCCCCTACTTGTTTTGCCACTTTAGATAACTCCATACTCATAATCATGGCTCCTACAAATGAAGCTAACACGATCATAAGCGGTACCATATTTACAGAAAATCCTTTTGCATCATTCACTTTATGAATCGTAAATCCAACTGAGTCTTCTGTTAATCCTTTTATTGCTTCTACACTTCCTGGTCCCGCAGCTTGTAATTTTCCAGCAACTACTTGCCGTTTATAGCTTGATACCTCTTTATTTACATTATCACGAACTTGTTTTGCGACTCCTTCCATCATCTGCTTTGCCATCATAGCGTTTGCCTGATTAATATGAAAGTTTAAATCTGTCTTTCCTTGTTCACTTATATCCTTTGAAAAAGAAGCAGGAATTTCAATAACCATATCGTATGCATGTTCATCCATTTCTTCTTTTGCTTTTTCCATAGACTTCTCTTTCGTTACTTGAAAAGGTAAGTTCTTCTGTAAACCTTCTGCCATTTTACTTCCCATGTTCGTATCCTGATTCACAATAGCAATTTTCATTTGATCCGCTCTTTCGTTTACTCCATCATATCCTGTTAACCAGACGCAAAAGAAAATAAATTGGAAAGCCAATGCCACTACAATCCCTACATACGTACCTGGTATTTTAAAAAACTTTTTCAATGTATCCATCTTCTCATCCTTTAGCAAGCAAGTACATACTTGCATTCGATTTTCAATAAATACTAGGGTCTTAACGCCCTAGCATATAACACTATATTATTTTCAATAAAATTCTCATCATTGATTTCTATAAGTCGATTTTCAAAGCGTAATTTGGATAGAAAATAACCAAAATTAATCCATATGAAGTTCATTACTTGTGCTTCAATATTTGTATCAATAATTTTTCCCTTTTGCTGCATCTTTTCAAAATAAATCATCAATTCTTCTTTTAGTCCTTTTGGTATCTTAGAAATTTCATCATCTAATTCAGGAAATTCGCCTGTTTCACGTATACCGATAGAAATGATGTCTTTCGCTTCATTCAAAAATTTATGATAGTGCCTTGCTAAATTTTTCAAATCCGTTTCTAATTCCCACACAATTTCTGTTTGTAAAAACTGTTTTAAATGCGGCACATATGAAAATTCATAAACAGCTGCTTCAATGATGCCCTTTTTATTTTTAAAATTACGAAATATGGTTACTTCATTGACGCCAGCACGCATTGCGATTTCTTTTGTTGTCGCTGCTTTATATCCTTTTTCTTTCACTAACTCAATTGCTGCTTGAATAATTTTTTCTGCTGTCTTTGTGCGCACCATACAATCCTCTCTTCCTTATGCAAGTGATCACTTACATTTAGATTATATAACTTTTCTAATTATTGTCAATCCACTTTTTGTAAATAACTAAGAACGATATTCGTATAAACAGACGAAAAACTGAAATACAGTTAATATAAAACTAAATAAGAGCATCACTAACATACTCATATGTAAAGATGGATAAAACATAGTAATTGCTATCCATATACTCATACTAAAAAAGACGAATTGAGCAATGACTCCTGTTGGTTTCAACCATATCCTTGTCTTTTGTTTTGTGATTTTCACTAAAAAACCAATAATTGAAAATAAAGTTAATGAAAGAAATGCTAGCCATCTTCCATAAATAATATCGTAGGGTTCAATTTGACTTGGAAATATAAAATGTATGATACGAAATAATAGCATCCCAATGCCGATACAGATTATTAATGCGAGAAAGCATTCTATACTAGCCTTTAATAGAGAAGATAAAATTGGTTTTCTTTTCCCTATTACTTCTATCATTTCACTCAGTACACCCATTACAAATAACGCAAAAAACCATATAAAGAAATAAAGAGACGTTTCTAATTTCAATAATTCCGATATCGAATAGAATATCATTTTCCACATGTGTTTTTTCTCACCTTTTCTTATTCTTCTATATCTTCAAACTGTAAATTTATAGGTTCTCCAGAAAGAGTCTCATAAAAGTTTTCCGCTAGATCTGTCGAAGGCACTTTTTCATCCACTTCATCTAATCGAAAGCTATCAGCCCATATACAACCTTTTCCTGATAATAAAATACCAAATGCAATACCAAGCGCTTCTTCTTTTATATCTAGAACAACTGAATACGGCTGCCAGTTTGTTGTATTTTTAATAGGGCGATTTTGCATATTATCCATTGCTAATGGCTCTGTATCTTTTCCATCTACACGCATCCACAGCCCTGCCCAATCTTTTACATTCTCACTTTTAATAAAAGCCGTTAGACGCAAACGCGTCCCCCTATATTTGTCCGCTTTAAACATTTGCATCAACGTTGTAAACCCGCCATGTGTAACACCTTCTCTCGCTTGTATATAAGCTGATGCTCTTCCTTGATGAACAGTCTCATAATCTAATCCCATTTCGTATTCTGTAGGGTGACTTCCGCTTAATACCCATCCTTTTGGTAATCCTTTTTGCATTGAAATTCCCTCCCTTTCTATATAAAACGATTGAAAATATGTACGATATCTTTTTGGTGGCAAATGAAACATACGTTTAAATGCCCTTGTAAATGCTTCTTGTGAAGAAAAACCATATTGAATTGCAATATCAAGAACTGGCCTTTCTGTCATTACTAATGTTTGCGCCGCATGCGTTAGCCTTCTTTTTCGCACATATTCGGCAACGCTCATTCCTAGATAACTTTGAAAAATACGATGAAAATGATACATGGATATAGCGCTATAGGAAGCAACTTTTTCTGTTGTAAGCTCTTCATTTAAATATTCTTCAATATACAAAACAGCCTTGTTCATAACCTCTTCATATTCTCCATACATTTTAACCCCTCCTTACACTCCAAATTTACCATATACATACAAATTATTTTTGATTTAAATTGCGAAATATCTTGTATGGTAAAGGAAATAATTTATTCAAAACACACATAATTACATAAAAATGGGAAAAACTTATATAGAAAGATAAAATAAGGAGGCATATACAATGAGAATTTTACTATCGATTTTATTAACTCTTATGCTTGTACCCATAATGACAGGTTGTACTCCAAATAATCAGGACAATGCAGCATCTGATAACAAGAAAACAACTGAAGAAACAAAGCAGGAAGCAACGCAAGATTTAAAGCTTAGTTTTAATGAATTCAGTTTAGATACTGACTATCAAGATACGAAAAAAGATTATGAAGCAGACTACAAAAATAAAGCAAATGAAAAACAAATGGAAGCTAAAATTGAAGATCATAAAACAGATGCAAAGTTAACAGGTGATGAAGCTGTAACAAAACTAGGTCCTCTTCTTCAAAAGTTAAAATTTGATAAAGACACTCCAGATCAAGAAGTAATTGATCAAGTGGTAGACGTATTCCAACTGGACAAAGACTATCAAAAATTTGATTTAGAAGTTGTTTTCTCAGATGGAACGAAGAAAGAGTATAAGAAGGAAATAAAATAAAGAAGTAGGCGGTTGCCTACTTCTTTATTTTTGCTTATTTTTTTCGCATGTCGTAAACTTGGTTCAGAAACAATCATGTATTCTAAACCAGATATAAAAAGGAGATTTACGATGGATCCTTTACTTATGGCTGTTATAGGATTACCGTTAACAATTGTAATTTTAGTTCTAATCGGCTTTTATAAATTATTTATAAAAAAGAAAAGTATCACTTCTTTCTATACTCCCTTTGATAACATGACCGGCCAAACAATTTCAGAATTTCATGAAGAACAAAAGGTCTTAGTAGCCGAAGATGAAGATGGGGATGGAAAGAAGAAAAAATAACCTTGCGTATCGCAAGGTTATTTTTGAAATTCTTTTTGAAAACGTTTATAGTACGTTGAAGCTGTTGAAAAGTGGACTTCAATATCACGAATTAATGATGAATCTTCGTCTTTCGCTAATTTCTCTAACTTTTTTATTGCTTGTTCTGTTTCATCTAAGAAGCCAATATATAGCTTATGTTCTTGTTCTTTTGATTCCGGAACACGAATTTCTTTACGAACATGATCAATATCTTCTAGCATACTTGTTGTTACTTTTTGTACATCTTCTTTAAACTTCGGGTGAACTAATGCTTTCCCACCTTTTTCTTTTGCTTCTTCCCATAATTTCAGAGATTCATTTAACTCTTTATTCATCTTCTCATCATATTTCTTATGCACATCACGATATGCTTTCATATCTTCTGACTGAGCAGTTGACTGCTCTACTTTTTCTTTTGATTCTTTTACATCCTTGTTTCCATTACATCCTGCTAGAAGGAGCATACTTCCAAGCAAGGCAATACCCCATACTTTCTTCATCTGTTACTCTCCTTTTATCTACGTCTACTACTTATCTCCTCTTGTTATTATAACGAGAACAATTCAAATTTTACACTTATGAACTTACTTTTAAATATATATCATCATCTTTGTCACAGTACCGTCACTTTATACGACCAAGATCTTCACAATCCTTTCTTTAGAAATTCCTGTTGGAGTCTTTACAGCTCTTATTGGTGGGCCATATTTTGTTTGGTTACTTGTTCGTTCGAAAAAATAATGCTAAAGAGCCGCAACTTAAATTGCGGCTCTTTATATTTCTCCTATGCTTCTATATCTTGCTTTTCTTGAAGTACTAACTGCTTTTCACTACGATTTGCCATAAAGATATAACATAAAACTGCGCCCACTTCACAAAGAGCAATCACAATACCCATAGGAAGTGCAGTGTTACTACCTCCAATCCCTACTAAAGGTGCAACAAGTGCTCCAGAAATAAATTGTAACAATCCAAGTAAAGCCGAAGCTGTTCCGGCCGCTTGTTTTTGATTTCTCATCGCGAGTGAAAAACCTGTTGTTGATACAACTCCAACACTTGATACGACAAGAAATAATGAGCATAAAACACCAATTAATCCTATTCCTAGTACAATCGTGAGAAGTAAGGAAAGCCCACCAATAGCAGCAATTCCGATACCTACCACAAATAATGTTTTCTCACTTAGCTTTCCTGCTAAACGACCGGTAACTTGGCTGGCAATAATAATACCAATACCATTAATAGCAAAGAATAAACTAAATGCTTGTGGTGTTGCTCCGTATATATTTTGCAGCACAAACGGTGATCCCGAAATATAAGCAAACATCGCCGCTGACACTAAACCTTGGGATAAAGCATACCCCATAAATAAACGGTCTTTTAATAACTTTCCATATGTTGATAATGTTCCTGCCAGGCCGCCTGTTTCCCTCTCTTCAAGAGGTAATGTCTCACGTAATACAAAAGTAGCGGATACTAACATAAAGACACTTATCGCTCCAAGAACGATAAAAACCCCGCGCCATGATGTAAACTGCAATAACTGCCCTCCAATAATCGGCGCTAAAATCGGTGCTGCTCCGTTTACTAACATAAGCAGTGAGAAAAACTTCGTCATCTCAGACCCTGAGTACATATCACGTACCATCGCACGCGATATAACAATCCCAGCTGAACCTGAAGCTCCTTGTAAGAAACGTAAAAGAACTAAACTCCAAATAGATGGTGCAACAGCGCAAAGCAAAGAAGAGGCAACATAAATAATAAGAGCAATAATAAGTGGTTTGCGCCGTCCATAAATATCACTAATTGATCCAACAAATAGCTGTCCAACCGAAAGTCCTAGTAAACAAGCTGTTAAAGTAAGCTGAGCGAGAGAAGCATTCGTTTGTAAATCATCCGTTAACTTTGGTAACGAAGGTAAATACATATCAATGGACAATGGTCCAATTGCTGTAAGTGTCCCTAATACAAGAATCATCCATAACCTGTTTGCTTTTACAGGTTTATATACATCATGATTAACTTCATTCACTTCCATCATTCACCCTTTCTAATATAAACTTCACATCGTAACAATTATAGTTACAACGTTAAATATACGTCAAGTATATCGTACTTTCCTATGTAACGAAAAGAAAAAAAGCGATAGAATCTCTATCGCTTTACTTTTTCAAGTTGCCATTTGTAAATTTAGATACAGAAGACATCGTTTCTCCCGTGTCTAAATATGTGATTTGAATTGTATCTCCCACTTCTGTAAACATAGCGTACGGGAAGTCTTTTGCTGAAATCATAAATACCTTTTGCTCATTTTCTAGCAATACAAATACAATTGTGTTTTCACCTGATTTTTCTTTATAGACGCGTTGTACAACGCCTTCTTTTTGTGCTTCTTTTCCACTAGAAGTTGGACGGGAGGAATCGCCACTTCCTGTTAACACACTTTTATATTTCTCAAGCGCTTCTTTTTGCGTTGAACCTGTTGCAAATACTTTGGCATTCGAAGCATAGATTACGGTATAAGCACGTACTAACCCTCCGTCATCAATCACAGGCACAATCCAAGACGGTTTGCCGTATACATTATAAATTACAGGCATTGTTCCATGCCATTTCTCTCTCCTAAAAGAATTATCCACCACTTCTGTAGCAGCTGAACCATCCATAATCCCTTTTACTTCTTTTCCATTATAGTAATAAAGCTTTCCAGTACGTGCATCCACTAAGGAGTAACCTAAAGCAGAATCGATACCTTCTTTTGGAGAAGTAAAATCTGTAAAGTAATACAGTTTGCCATCCTTCCCAAATATCGGTGTAACTCCTTCCTTCGTTCCCCATTCAGTTGGAATCTTTACATCACTTTGAGAAAATTTCGTGTTCCAAAAACCATGTATGAACTTACCGAAATACGTATTTAACGTTGATGCTGTTTCATGATTTAGGACGCCATCAATAAACTTAGGTGCTTGCTCTTTATCATATTTTTTCAAATCACCCGTTTGTGCATCCACAACTACAACGCCTTTTACTTCAAATCCAGATCGACCTGAAATAAATTCACCATATGTCATTGTATAGTACGGTTTTCCTTTATCATCCACTTCAAATTTCGGTTTTCCTTTGAAGATAAGGTTTGGTTCTGCTTTTCGAACAACACGTTCCAATTTATTACCGAAGAACATACTTGGTACATATTTCATTTTATAACCGAGGTGTAATGTCGCTTCCGCATCAGGATTTGTACCTGACATCGTCACATAACCCGGAATTGTTTCAGCCTTGCGCGCCTTAAAGAATCCAGAAACTTCAATTGGAGCTACATACAATGCTTCTCCCTTCACCATTTGCGGTGTAAGCTCCCCTAATTCAAAATACGCGACTTTTGGAATATCCCCAAATACCTTTTTCATCTTATTTTCTGCCGTTTTCGGAGGAACAGTAAACGGTTGTTCATTTTCAGTAAATGGCTCTGAAATATCCTTTTCTACTTTCACAACAGAATCATATTTATTTTGCGAGATTACTATATCATGCAAGTAACCGAAATAGCCGTAAAATACAAGTAAAGCAAGCATCGCTATTGCTTTTAACTTCACTTCTAATCTTCCTTTTTTCTCTTGAAAAACGAGGCCTACTCCAATTAACACTGCAATTACAACCGAATAATGCGTAAGAATCGAGTCCATACGGTCATCGATTAACCAGAAATATTCATAGATTACAATACCAATCCAAAGCAGGATCGGAATAACTAAAATCAGTGCTTTCTTTTTCTTTCTAACTTTCTTAATCGGTGCTTTCTTTTTCTTTATAGCTTTCTCAATTGGTGGTTTCTTTTTCTTTACAACTTTCTCAGATTCTTCTTTATCCACTGTACGAAGTGCCTTACCACTCCTTGTCCATGGAATCAAAAACAACGTGAGAATGGCTAAAACTAAAAATTTAATCAAAGGCAATATCTCCTTTTATTGTGTTTTATATTTAATCCTACTAAATAAGGATTAATGAGGTGAAAATGGAAATATGAAACATTTTTATGATAAAATTAGAAATGAATACCTGAAAAGAAAGGATTAATCATGGAAACAAATACAGCATTAAACGATGATCTTACCAAAAAACCGTCTATATTCAGCATGATCACTTCACCTACACTACAATTCCAAAGGATGCGTACACAAAAGCCCATTCTCCTACCATTATTCATTATTTCACTTTTAACAATTATTACGAGCGCTCTTATCTCATATGTCACACTAAATAATCCTGCAATAAAACAAATGAATAGTAATTCTACTTTTCAAATCTCTACTCATATTACTTTCTTAACTACTTTCGGCTTTACTGCAGTTAGCGGCATTATATCCATATTTTGCACTCCTATCTTCTATAAAAACATCATGATCTTTTTTGGAGTCGACACGACTTATAAAGAATTACTTTGCGTTACGCTCTATTCCGTATTTATTATGAAACTCGGTATTTTAGTAAATGGGACTATCGCTGTTTTACTAGGAGATTATCAAATTTCCTATACGAGTTTAGCCCCCCTACTAAGCGATAACCTCATCTTACATACTATGGTACAAAGAGTAGATGTGTTCGCCATTTGGTACTATATCGTTTTAGGTATGGGGTTATATATTTTAACGGGATTACATAGAAAGAAAGTTATGGTACTTGTGATTGTGTTATTTATCATTACAACTGCTTTAATGAGTATAGGTGGGATTATGCAGGGGATTACACAGATGCATTAACCTAAAATATGAACAATAAAGATCGTAAAACCCACTCTTTTTAAGGACAGGTTTTACGATCTTCTTTTTCATCCACATGTTTTATAATTTTTCTCGTGCCCAATCTACAATTCTCTTTATATCTTCAGGTTTCGTCCTGCAACATCCACCAATTAATTGCGCTCCACATTCATGCCAAATTTGAGCACTAGTCCCATAGTCCTCTTGAACTGATGCTCCATGCCAGGTCTTAGTTTTCGGATCATACTCTTCACCTAAATTTGGATACACCACAATTGGTTTGTTAGTTTGGTGACGTATTTCTTTTATAAGAGGCGGAATATATCGAGGTTGTGTGCAGTTTATTCCCACAGCTACTACTTGTTCACTCTTATCCAACCATTTTGCACAATCTGTAATTAATTCTCCACTACAAATATGTAGTTCATCCTTTGCACTGAAACTAATCCACGCATAAGTTCCCGAAAACCCTTCTAATAATCTAGCAATTGCCTTAGCTTCTATTAAACACGGGATCGTTTCACAAGCAAGGACATCTGCCCCAGCATGAATAAGGATTTCCATACGCTCTCTATGAAAATCCATTAATTCATCTTCCGTTACATTATAATCCCCTCGATACTCCGAGCCGTCAGCTAGAAAGGCACCATATGGCCCGATTGATGCTGCAACCAAAGGTTTTGGGCGGTTAAAATGATTACTACTGTCTGACCAAAATTCATCTCTAGCTTCTGTAGCTATCTGAACAGATTTTTTGATAAGCTGGAATGCTTCTGCCTCACTCAATCCCCTTTTGATAAAACCCTGGGCAGTTGTTTGATAACTGGCAGTAATCGCACAATCCGCACCTACTCTAAAATAATCCATATGTATTTGTTTTATAATCTCTGGATTTTCTATAAGAACTTTTGCGGACCAAAGATTATCATTCAAATCATAGCCATGACGCTCAAGCTCCGTAGCCATTGCACCATCTAGTATCATCAATGGAAATTCTCGTAAAATATTTTCTATCGGATTTACGTTACGATAATTATTCATAGGAATCACACACCTTTTCATAATGATTTTAAAATCCAAAGAGCTTTAACCAAAAAGAGTCCATTATCTTGCGTCATTCAATTTTTTTATTGCCCGCGGGCGATTTCTATTATTTTTTAAGTAGTACGTAAAGTAACATAAAGCTAAAAACGGAATACCACAATAAAGAGCTATCCTTTGATTAGGATCAAAAGCTATACCAATGCAAGATGCAAAACATAATAGAAAAGCCGCAATAGGAACGATTGGATAAAGAGGGGTTCTATATTTCAAATCCTCCACATAATTACCTTGTTCTAAGAAACGTCTCCGAAACATAAACTGTGAAGCTGCAATTCCCATCCAAACAACGACCACCGCAAAACCCGAAATAGATACAAGAACGATATACACGGTATCAGGTGCAACTATACTAGAAAAAAGGGATAAACATCCACCGATCATGCTAACAATTAAAGCTTGAAGAGGTATTCCTTTCGATGTTAATTTTGCAAAAGAAGGATTGATCATCTTCTCTTTTGAAAGGGACCACAGCATACGAGATGAGGCATATAACCCTGAGTTCGCAGCTGAAAGTAATGCCGTCAAAATAACAAAATTCATAATATCCGCGGCATAAGGTACACCAATCCTATCAAAGACTACAACGAATGGACTTTCAATTACTCCAGCTTCTTTCCAAGGAATTAATCCTGAAAGAACAAAGATTGTACCAATAAAGAAGATAAAGAGTCTCCAAACAGTATTTTTGATTGCCCGCGGTACATTTTTCTCTGGGTCTATACTCTCTCCAGCCGCAATACCAATCAATTCTGTTCCTGAAAAAGCAAAACTTACTGAAAGCATAGTCATGAAAATTGGAAAGAAACCATTGGGAAAAGGCCCATCTTCCCCAATAAAGTTTGATAGCATAGGTGCTGAAGATACATCTTTCATAGAAAGAATACCAAACATAGCTCCCACACCTAAAATAATAAATAATAATATGGTGACTACTTTAATACTGGAAAACCAAAACTCTGATTCTGCAAAGAATTTTGCTGAAAAAGCATTGGAAAGGAAAATGGTCGCAGCAAATATTGCACTCCACATCCAAACCGAAGTATCGGGAAACCACCTTTGCATAAGTAGACCTGAAGCCGTAAATTCCGAACCTAATGCAACAGTCCAGGTAAGCCAATACATCCAGGCAATCGTAAAGCCAGTCCCAGGTCCTATATATTTCGTTGCGTATGTATGAAAAGCCCCAGTAACTGGCATTGAAACCGATAACTCTCCAAGACATAACATCACCAAATACATAATCAAACCACCAATTAAATATGCAATCATTGTTCCGATTGGGCCTGCTTGATTAATCGTGTATCCCGAACTTAGAAAAAGCCCTGTTCCAATTACTCCCCCTAATGAAAGCATAAATAAATGTCTACTCTTCATCGTTCTTTGCAGCTTTGTTTGACTATCTTCATTTGTATATTCCATAATAATTCAACCTCTTCTAATTATTTTTCCGTGCAATATAGCATTAAAAATGCTTGGAAACAGTTATATCCATTCAAAAAACTATTAAATTTTATACTCCCCCTCCTTTACAACATAAAAAAGCCTCTTTCATCTGAAAGAGGCATCGTCCATAAAAATTATATGATGGCTTATCTCTCAGAATGAATCCATTCTGCAGGAAGTGGCACCGTTCCGAATTTCGGAGGTTGCCGGACGTCATAGGGCCTGTCCCTCAGTCTCTCTTGATAAGTGAATTTATTTATTGAATTTTTAAATTAATAAAAATTATATTCCTGAATGATTTTTATGTCAACATGCAAGTTCTAAATCTATCACATCATATATCCACTAAAGTGAAATAAATTCTATAAAAGAACAATAGAAAAGAGCATTTTTTTAAAATAGAGAAAATATCATGGATTAAAATGATTAAAGGAGGATCGTTATGAAAGCAATTGTATGCACAAAATACGGATCACCTGATGTTCTCCAACTCAAAGAGGTCGAAAAACCTATCCCCAAGGATAATGAGGTACTAGTAAAAATTCATGCGACAACAGTAACATCTGGGGACTGTAGAATTCGAGGTTTCAATAGTCCTCTTTTGTACTGGATTCCCATGCGAATCATCCTAGGTCTTAGAAAGCCGAGAAAACCTATATTGGGGGTAGAATTGGCAGGAGAAATTGAATCAATAGGAAAAAATGTAACACAATTCAAGAAAGGGGATCAAATTTTTGCATTAACGGGAATGAGTTTTGGGGCTTACGCTGAGTACACATGTATACCTGAAGATGGATTGTTAGCAATGAGACCGGAAAACATGAATTATGAGGAAGCCGCTGCTGTTCTTTTTGGTGGAACTTCAGCATTACATTTTCTTAGAAAAGCAACTATCCAAAGTGGACAAAAAGTTCTTATCTATGGAGCTTCTGGAGCCGTAGGAACTTCCGCGGTACAGCTTGCCAAATACTTTGGGGCAGAAGTTACCGGGGTCTGTAGTACTACAAATTTAGAGTTAGTAAAATCTTTAGGAGCTGATAACGTAATTGATTACACGAAAGAAGATTTTACAGAAAGAGAAGAACGCTATGAGATTATCTTTGATGCAGTCGGGAAAAACACCAAATCTAATTGCAAGAACGCACTCACTTCGAACGGGACATACGTGTCAGTCGAAGGAATGATAGCAAAAGTACGTACTGAAGATTTACTTTTCCTCAAAGAACTTATCGAGGCAGAGAAAATAACATCCGTCATCGATAGACGTTATCCACTAGAACAAATTCCTGAAGCACATAGATACGTAGAAACAGGACATAAGAAGGGAAATGTAGTAATAACCTTAGATCATAATGACAAAACCTAACAAAACTCCCCTGGTGTTGGTTTGTAATAAAGTTGTTTAATTCTCTGCTTAGAAATATAGTAACCATCTATCGTATAACAGATAGATGGTTATTAAAATTGTTTAAAAAACTAACAGATTCTTTCGTTCTACAATTATTAGGAATAATAAGATCGTTTGATTTTCGGATAGCAAATAATTGATTATTGCCCACAAATATAACTTAAGATCTTGTATCTATATATGATTAGGTTGATGTAGTTATATTACATGTTCTTCTAAAATATTGACAGATAATAGGTTGCATGTTAAATTCACGATATTTAACTACCAAGGGGGTAAGTGACTAATGTCGGTTAATAAGATAGAAGAATATTGGCATATGTACGCTAGAGAAAATGAGTTAAACATGAGTGTTCCAGATGCATGGATGTTTGGAGATGGTTCCAAAGAAATGGGAGATGAACTAGGAAGTTTAGTTGTTAAAGGAATCAAAACAGGAACATGCGCTGCGCATTGTGTATACGGGCTTGAAGGAGAAGAAATTCAAAAAGTTGGTCAGTACGATATTGTATTGGATGGAGACAATAATCCATTAGCAATTATAAAATATACAAAGATCGATTTTTTAAAAATGAATGAAGTAACAAATGATTTTGCAAGATCTGAGGGTGCAGGAGATTTAAGCTATGATTATTGGTACAGTGAGCATGTTAAATTTTTCACTTGGGAATTAAGCCAGTATGGACTTACTTTTACTCCAGACTTATTACTAGTTTGTCAAACCTTTAAGGTAATGGATATTTATAAAGATAGATTATAAATTGAAGAAAAATCATGTACATAATTTAACATTATATTAGGTGAAATCAAAACATTCTTTCTGTTGTTATACAAAAAATATGTTATAAAAATCCGATTTTATACCATATTTTTAAACAACGATCTTATTTTTAAAGGACTTTATTATTTTTTTAACAACTTTATTATTCGTGAACAAATCTTGTAGGTGTTAAAAAAAGTTTGATCAAAACCTTGTGTGAAGTATTGTTTTTTCAGCAAAAAACAAGAGCTAAATTTTGAAAGAAGTTTGAGCATTTTATTTAATATATCTTTTTTTGTCCTGTAGATAAATCAGTTGTACTGAAGTATCCATTTCTTATCTCTACTTTTCCTTCTAGGTCTAATTAATCTTTTATAAGAAGAAAACGTGGCAAATATGTAAATTTCCATATCTGAGCCACGTTTTTATCCTATTGCAGTTTTTACACGAATCGTTTCCGTACCCCTACTACAAAGGTACAGGGAGCTTAATGCCATAACGTTGCTATACAATTGTAAGTCAATGTAGTTGCTAGAGTATTATACAGTGGCAACCATTATAAAACCCTAAAATCTTTCATACTTTCTCCAAGAATATAGTGTGAAAACCACATCAAATTCTGCTTCATAATAGCCACATTAATTCCTGGCTGGTCAGAACTATATGCCATTCCTTTAAATATAATTAATTCTGTATCAACTTCCATATCCCTTAATCCTTGATATAGCTCATATGCATTTGGAGTTGGAACTCTTGCATCCTTTTCGCCATGTTGGATTAAGGTGGGAGTACAGGCTGATTTAATATATATCATTGGTGATGTTTTAGTATATATCTCTGGATCATTCCATGGATTATCTCCTAAATACATCCTAATAAAGTAAGGTATATCTGTATTTACATAATGGGTACTCCAATTAGTAATTCCACCTCCAACTGAAATAGCTTTAAATCTACTACTAAATGTAGAACAGAAAGCTGATATATATCCTCCGTTGCTCCATCCCATAACTCCTACTCTACCTTTATCTGCAATCCCTTTGTCAACTAGTTTATCCACTCCAGATATAACATCATCGTAGTTAGCAATTCCCAGTTTTCTATAGTTTGCTTTTAAGAATTCATTACCATAACCAGAACTTCCCCTGTAGTTTGGTTCTAAAACTATAAAGCCTTTTTCGATAAACTGTTCAATAGGATATTTCTCATTAAAACAGTCTGAAAATATTGGAAAGGATGCCCAAGCCGGACCACCATGGATTACCACTAATAAGGGATATTTTTTATTTGCGTCAAACTCTACTGGGGTTGATAAAACTCCCTCTATTTCAAGACCATCACTACTTTGCCATGAGATTATTTCCCTGTTACATTTAAGCTTTCCTTTGAAAAAGCTATTTTCATTCGTTATTTTTTTATCGTCTAAATAGATTTCAAAGGTTTCATTTGTTATAGCCTTATTATAGGATATATGATTTCCATCCCTTGTTATAGAAGCATCCATTATAAAGCTATCTACTTTTTCGCTTAACATTTCCACAGTTCCATCCTCAGATAGCAACCCAATAAGATAATTAGTTTTATTCTGCCATCTAATTAAAATTCCTTTAGCTGTCCACCGTAATGGAATAACCGTACTATCAAAATCTGTTAAAGGTTGAATTAGCTCTCCATTATTAATATCATATATCTCTAATGTACTGTCTTGTATATGGGTCTTATAGTAATCCTTCTCCCTTATGCTTGCTGAGTAACATATTTTGCTGCCTTCAGGAGAAAAGCAAACGCTCCCTCCCAACAACTTATCTATATTCATCTTTTGTAGCTCTCCAGCTTTAATATCCAGTATGTATAGATCTCCATTAATATAATCTCCCATATTTGAGCTTGGTGTAGCCATAAATACAACCTTTTTCCCATCATTTGAAATATCAAATTCATGGATATGAAAATCCTTCCCATCAGTTAGTTGATAAACAACGCTATTTTCGTGTTCATATTTATCATTTTGTATCACTTTTTCTACTTCAATGTAATATAAACAATTATTCTGGTATTCCTTACCTATATGATGAAAATTCCCATATAGTTCCTTACGTTTCTTTATCGCCTCAGATTCTTTTGACTGTGCAACATAATAAAAACCCTTGCCAGTAGGCTCCCACTTGAAATTACTGACTCCTTCTTTCTCATCAGTAATTTGAACCCCACTATAACCATCTATTGACTTAACAAAGATCTGATTTTTCTTATTATCCCCGTCACCAACTGGGCTAAGGTATGCGATATTCCTAGAATCTGGAGACCATAATGGGTATGTACTATCTATATCCCTAGTTGTTAATGGGTAACTCTGTCCCTTATCTTTTTCATATATCCATACATGATTCCTATATTTATTGTCTTTCCAGTTAGCTGTCTTCTTGACAAATGCTACGTTTTTGCCATCATCACTTATGTTTGTACCTGATAAGGTTGGTAATGAAATAATCTCTTCTATACTTAGATATGTTTTTTCATTCATTTTCATCAATAACCCCCCTCGTGTCTAGTAATCTAATTTGTTCAATAAAACCTCTGCCCTACGCTGAACCCCTTTAGAACTGTGTTTAGCTTTCACCACTGTAATACCTTGACCTTCAATGCTTTTCAAGTACACGTTCCTTCAGTAATTCATCCTTCATTTTGATTGTACGAGCTACTTCAGTCACATTGTATCCCTTATTAACTGTTAATAAAAAATCCGTTGTCATCACAATCGGAATACCAGTTTTAGGGTCAGTAGGATGATTTATACCTAACTCATTTGTAATAACAATGGTTTCTTCTAACGGTAATAAAGGAAATTGTTCTCGGATATCAACAACAGAGTTCGAATATTCAGTTAAATAAAAATATTTTTTTTCCAAATCCGACAGAAATTCATGCTTTCTGTTTGTTTTTATTCCTTTTAAACGAGTTGAACGACCCTTTGAAGATACATCTTGAATCTTTAACCAAGGTTTATAATCTACTCCAATACCAGTCCCTCGACCTTGTTTAATCCACTGTTCGATCTCAGATGTTCTTTTTCTTTCCGACATAAAAACACCCCTTTAGATAATCATATCTAAAGGGGTGGAAACGGTGCAACTTTATTTCAAATCTTGTTGCTTTAGAATAAAGTTTGATAAAAATGAAGTCACAAACCCTTATTTAACAGCAACAACAAAAACTCCATTTTGAAAAAAAGATTAATCAAAATGGAGTTAATCTTTTTAACTAAGTATGAGATTTTTATAAAAAAGTTTAATCAAAACTCACTTAGAATTTTTTACTTGAAGGAATAAAGCATCACATCTGTTTTATGAACATCGTAAATTTAGAATAAATTTTGACCATATCTGTAATTCCTTGTAAAATAATATACATAGAAAGGTATTTTAGGATAAATATAGAAGGGGTATGTCTTCTAGTTTTAAAGGGGCTAAAGCGCATCTGTTTTATGTTTTGAGAGGGAGAATCATATGAAGAATTTAAAAAGAAGTACAGGTAAAATTTTACTAGCATCTGGATTAGCATTTTCTATGTCAGCTTGTAGTAGTTTATTTGGGGACAAAGAAAAAACAAATGCTGAATCTAGTAAACAAGAAAGTAAGGAAACTAAGACGGAAGAAACAAGTTCAGCTAAGTCAGAAAGTAAAGAGTCTAAAACAAATGAAAAATCTTCCAATTCGAAAGATGATAGTAAAGATGTTCAAAAGGTTCGAGTTTTAGATGAAGATTATGCACAATATTTACTAGACATTGAACAAGATATGTTAAGACGCTTTGATTACTATGATGCTTCTGTAAAAGATATGAGAAACGGAAGTAAGTCAAAAGCAGAGGTATTAGATAGTATTAAAGACATCTATAAAGTATTTGATAAGATAGAGAAAATTTATGCACCAACAAATCATAAAGACGACCAAAAAGAGATTGAAAAAGCTACAGTTAAACTAAGAGAAACATTCGGTGAAATAGAGAAGTTATTTAACAGTAAAGGTTTCAATTTAGAAACTGATAAGGAAATCTTAGATAAAGCAAATGCAAAGCTAAGTGAAGCGAAACGTATTTGGAAACCTACATTCGATAAGTTAAGAGCCGAAGTAAAAGGTGGTACAACTACAGATAAACCTTCTAGTTCTTCTAGTGGCTCTATTTCAACTAACCCATCTACAGACTCTAGTCAATCTGAGACAGACAAAAGCCAAGCTAAAACTGGTGTATTCGTAGGAACAGTTGGTACATCTGAAGAGTTAGGAATTAACTATACAAACATGAAGAATTACATTAAAGATGGTACAGAAATCGTAGGGAATTGGGGTATTGACTTTGGTAGTGGAGTGAAAACTACGTTAGTTCTAAAAGGTGATAAGACATTTGAGTCTTATGCTAATGGTAGTTACCCGGAGAAGAGAGACTTCTTAACAGGAACATATGAGGTAGACGTTCCTTCATTCCAGTTATCGTTAAAAGTAACACAAGCATTGAAAGACGGTCAAGAAGTGAAGTTAACAAATGACAGTGTAATGTATAAGATACAAAACTATGATGGAAACACATTACAAATTTATCATATGGATGATAACATTCGTATTCGATATGCAAAACAATAAATAATTAGCAAAAAACTCTGTAATAATTTTTACAGAGTTTTTTTGTTAGTTCTAATTTATTTTCTTCAATATCGTCCCAAACACAACTCATACTAGTATAAGTTGAGAAAGGAACAAAAGGATTTGATTGCAATTTATGAATACTTAGTTAATAAAATTCTTTGAATGAAGTATGATAAAGCATCGCATTTTTTTATAAACTTCGCGTCTTTCTTAAAAACATCGTGACTTTATTTCAAATCTACATCTTGTAGCTTTGAAATAAAGTTCGATCAAAAATGCCTCCTAAACCCATATTTTACGATAAATCAATAAAATCCATTTTGAAAAAAGTTTGATCAAAATGGATTCTTCTCCAGCAGAATTAAAATTGGTCTTTATAAAAAAGTTTAATCATTTTTTGCCTTTGTTACTCAAACATCCTACAAATAATCCAGGCTATTAAAAATCAGAATGAGTCCAACTATACACATAATCCACGAAAGGGCTGATCCTGTATTATTAGTAATTTTCACTCGAAGATTCTCGAGAAGTGTTTGCATCCACCGCCCAAACAGGAGATAGAAGAGAAGTAGCACGAGGGAAGGCAACACCATGATAAAGTTGTATCCCGCTAAAATAGAAGACCACTCCACCCACGATAGATTAGAAGTAGTCATTATGCCAATTGCTCCAAAATAAGGGAATGCAGCACCTACTTCAATTAATGTAGTAGTGAATCCCAGAGCAACCATTGAAAAAATGCTTTTTGATTTTGGTGCAGGTAGGTCTGAACTTTTCTTTGTTGGAACATAAAAACTTGCTATGAACAATATCAGCCCAATAATAAAGAACGTCCAGCTTACGATTCGATTTTGAAATATGCCAGAAATAATCTCAAGCAAGAAATCTAATCCTAACATAAGTGAAACTCCAACAGCAAAATACAATCCTGCTATCGTCAATAAATAAACCAATAAACGTTTGGTAAGTCTCTCTTTATCGGTTAGAAGCAAATAAACTGTTACCCCTAATATGGTAGGGCTTAGCATGTCCAATAGGGCCAATCCCCCTATTAGGAGAAGTAGCTCTGTACTCACCATTCTCCCCCCCTTATTCCTTTTGAGAATTATTCTTTTTAGTCATGAAAATGGTATATGCCTGATCCATAAACTCGAGCACATCCTGGTCAATTGGATATAATCTCAGTTTCTCTGATTGCTTTGGCGACATCCTTATTTCCCACAGCTTATCTAAAAATTCATCCTCACCTTCAAACTCCTCTAAGCGCTTTTCATCCATTCTTCTAATGATATTTTGGACTTTGGGTGCTTTTGGACCGTCCTCCATATAACGCTTTAATTGACCTATCAGAGCAATCCATTCTAGTGAATCAGAGCTATCACTTGTCATATTGGGAACCTTTTCCCATAGTTTTATTTCTCTGTCGTTAAATACAGATTCACGATAATACTGCTGTATTTCCTTATCTTTACTGGATAATTGCATAATCTTCTGAATCGCGATCCAGTTCTCTTCTCCTTCAATCGCGATTCCATGTATCATTTCCCGTAAGGATAACTCTATTTCCTTTAAATTTTCCTGTTCTTTTATTACAAAAGATAATTGACTCTTTAAACTATCTGACCAATCCCACGCACTGGAAGCGAGCATATTCTTAATCTCATGTAACGGAAATCCAACCTTTTTTAAAAATTGAACCTGCTGTAGTTTTTTTATTTCTTCATTCGTATATAAACGATGGCCACCCTCTGTTTTGGATGCTGGTTTTAATAATCCGATTTGATCGTAGTAACGCAGTGTTCTTACTGTAACACCTGTCAGCTCCCCAACCTTATTAATGTGTATCAATTGATAAACCTACCTTTCTGTATGTTAAGACTCTATCGTTTGAAATTGTTTTATTCATTCCACATTTATTCCTCTTTACGAAAAAGATTTTTAAGTAAGTATCCTGCTCCCAAGCCAATCAGTACACCAGGAAACGCATTATCCAGTGTCAGTCCAATACCTGCACCTATAATGACGCATCCATAAATAATAATATCTCCCTGTTTCATCTAAAAACCTCCTATCTTCCTATTCTCTTGTATCTATATATCTCTAAATATATAGATACAAATTAAAAAACAGCTATAAAACCCTTCTTTTAGGTGAGAGAGAGCATCCGTTCATACATAGAAGCGGTTAGAACCTTTTCCTGTGCACCATGCCAAGTGAAAACAAAGAAAAAACGAGTACATGTCAGCTTTTGTTATCCATAGCCGCGACTTATATGTCGAAAAATCAAAATGGATATATATAGTAGTTACTAAACAGTATACAAAATGACGCAACGTAAACTTCAAGTGTTTTTAGACTTTTTTAAATTTTCATTAATAAATCTATATAAAACTTGAAATTAACGTGACGTCACCTTCTATAATGGTATCCAACGAGAGGAGTGTTGAAAGATGAAGAAATACTTTATGGTCATGTCGGTTATTCTTGTTGTAATGTTTTTAAGTGCCTGTACGGAAGGTTTGGAAAGTGAAGACTTTCAAATGGCTTCCCTTAAAGATATAGATACCATTCACATAGATCATGGAAGCACAAAGATAAATGTAGTATCAGCGGATATAGATGAATTGGAAGCGTACTTACTTTTATACGACAATGGTCCGGGAATTTTAATGAATAAGGGGAAACGAAAAATAATGATTCAAGTAAAACATGATATAACCCGTCTGTTTAAAATCGACCGGATGCCCCAATTGGAAGTTCGAATTCCCACTGAATTCACAGGAGAAATCATAGTCAATGGCTCTTCTGGCAGCGTCATTGGTAAAGAGCTGCAAACACACAACCTGCAAGTTAATGGAAGTAGTGGTAACGTAAAACTTGACTTCCTTCACTTTCATAGTGAGGTTTACGTTACTACAACAAGTGGAAATGTGGACGTTTCCTTGAATGGGGATGAACCAGATGCCACGCTACTCCTCAAATCTAACAGCGGGAGATGTTCAGTCGGCATCGTATTGGATAATCATCAACAAGGGAAAAAAGAAACAAAAGGAACGTCTGGGAGCGGGGATTATAAAGTTCAATTGGAAACCTCTTCAGGAAATATATCATTGAAATAATACAGGTACTATTTGAAGTAATAGAGGGAATTTCTCTCTGATATCTATCTATAAATACGAAAATTCTGTTAAGTAAAAGTGGTTTCGTTCCAAGTCTGATAAAAATTCATGCTGACGCTTCGTTTTGATACCTTTAATCTCGTTGATCTACCCAATGATGAAACATCTTGAATCTTCAACTAAAGCTGCTAATCTGGACCTATACCTGAACCTCGCCCTTGTTTAATCCACTTTTCAATTTCAGATGTTCTTTTTCTTTTGGACATAAAAACACCCCTTTAGACAAAAATATCTAAAGGGGTAAAACGGTGCATCTTTTTTATAAACGGTACGACTTTATTTCAAAGCCACAAATAAAATTATTTCTCTAAATCTCTTACTCAACCGTAACCGACTTAGCTAAGTTACGTGGCTTATCAACATCACACTCACGGTGAAGCGCTGCGTAGTATGAGATAAGTTGTAATGGAATAACTGCTACAAGCGGTGCTAATGCTTCGTGTACAGCTGGTAGTACGAAGCTATCGCCTTCCATTTCTAAACCTTTCATTGAGATGATACATGGGTTTGCTCCGCGTGCTACTACTTCTTTCACGTTACCACGAATCCCAAGGTTTACGTGCTCTTGCGTAGCAAGTGCGATAACTGGTGTACCTTGTTCAATTAACGCGATTGTACCGTGTTTTAATTCTCCACCAGCAAATCCTTCTGCTTGGATGTAAGAGATTTCTTTTAGCTTTAACGCCCCTTCTAATCCTACGAAGAAGTCGACGCTACGTCCGATGAAGAAGCAGTTGCGTGTTGTTGCTAAAAATTGTTTTGCTAGTGCATCCATTTCTTCTTTTTGATCACAAAGTACTACCATTGCATTCGCTACAAGACCTAGTTCATGTGTTAAATCGAAATCAAGAACTTCACCTTTTGCTTTCGCAATGTCAGCTGCTAGGATTGAAAGCACTGCAAGCTGAGCTGTGTAAGCTTTCGTAGAAGCAACTGCAATTTCTGGTCCTGCGTATAGAGGCAGTGTATAGTCAGCTTCGCGAGAAAGCGTAGAACCTGGTACGTTTGTAATTGTTAATGCTTTATGACCCATTTCATTTGTTTGTACAAGTACTGCACGGCTATCTGCAGTTTCACCACTTTGTGAAATGTAAATGAAGAATGGTCTTTCTGTTAATAATGGCATATTGTAAGAGAATTCACTTGCTACGTGTACTTCTACAGGTAATTTCGCAAACTTCTCAATAAACTGCTTTCCAACAAGACCTGCATGATAACTTGTTCCACATGCAATAATATAAATACGATCGCTATCTAAAATTGCACTGCGAATCTCTTCATCTAATTCAATTTCGCCATCTTCATTTTGATACTTTTGAATAATATTACGGATTACAAGTGGTTGCTCATCAATTTCTTTAAGCATGAAATGAGGATATGTTCCCTTTTCAATATCACTTGCATCTAATTCCGCTGTAAACGGTGCACGCTCAATCGTTTCACCTTGTAAGTTTTTAATTGTAATACTTTCTTGTGTTACGATTACCATTTCTTTATCCATTAACTCGATAAATTGATCTGTAACCTGTAACATCGCCATTGCGTCGCTCGCAACAACATTAAAGTTGTCACCAACACCTACTAATAGCGGGCTTTTGTTTTTAGCAACATAAATCATGTTTGGATTTTCAGCATCAAGTAATCCAATCGCATAAGAACCATGTAAAATGGATAACGTTTTACGGAATGCATCTTCTACACTTAATCCTGTGCTTACTTGCTGTTCCATAAGCTGCACGATAACTTCTGTATCAGTTTCACTTACAAACGTTACATCTTGAAGATATTCTTTTTTCACTAATTCATAGTTTTCAATTACACCATTATGAACTAGCGTAAAGCGTTTTGATGTGCTTTGATGCGGATGTGCGTTTACTGTGCTTGGAACACCATGTGTAGCCCAGCGTGTGTGACCGATTCCCACGCTTGCCGCTACGTCCCCATCTACGATTTCACGAAGTTTTGCAATACGGCCTTTTTCTTTGTATACAACAACACCGTTCTCTGTTTGTACTGCAATACCCGCTGAATCATATCCACGGTACTCTAGCTTTTCTAAACCTTTTAATAAAATTTCCTTTGCATCCTGATCTCCAATAAATCCTACGATTCCACACATGTTTAGTCGCCGTTACAAATGCTTACATTGCTCTGCGAACATGTAACGACATAGTCCGATCCCATTATTTATATATAAAAAACGGATTACATATTGCTAGCCCTGTAAGTCTGTAACGGCTTTCACCTTCCTCTCGATTGGTTTCAGTCCGTATATACTTATACAGCTAGTATTTATCCGTTCCTTTTCTCTCATCAAACCTTTACCTTTGTCCACCGAGTCACCTCTGTGATTTAAGTAAAAGCTTTCGGTTGTGATGAACAACCGGGAGTCATCCGCCGAAATCTCGATAAAACTCCTCCTCGTCAACTACACAACTTGTAGTTCTGGCGCTTTCATAATTCCTATATTTACTTTGAGAAAAAGAACAAGACAATCTTATAACAAACAACATAAACCGTCAATGAAAACTTTTCATTGTCTATAAAACATATGAAAAAGGAGCACGCTTTGTGCTCCTTTTTTGTATAAAACTACCGAATTATTCAGCTCCAACTTCAGCTTTCACAACTTCTACAATACGATGGACATATCCATCACAAATCTCTTGTGTTGGTGCTTCTGCCATTACACGAATAAGTGGTTCTGTTCCAGAAGGGCGAACAAGAATACGTCCATCTCCGTTCATTTCTTCTTCTACCACACGGATGATTTCTTTAATTTTTTCATTTTCTAATGCTAATTTTTTGTCTGTTACACGAACGTTCACTAATAATTGTGGGAACTTTGTCATTTCACTTGCAAGCTCAGACAATGGTTTTTTCTTCATTTTCATAATGTTTACAAGCTGAAGTGCACTTAACATTCCATCTCCGGTTGTAATGTAATCAAGTAAGATAATATGACCTGATTGTTCACCACCAAGGTTATAACCGCCGCGTTTCATCTCTTCCATTACATAGCGATCACCAACTGCTGTTTTATCACTTGTAATACCGTTTGCTTCCAGCGCTTTATAGAAACCTAAGTTACTCATAACTGTTGAAACAACTGTGTTATGTTTTAACTGACCTGTTTCTTTCATGTACTTCGCACAAATATACATGATTTGATCGCCATCAACGATGTTTCCTTTTTCATCTACTGCAATTAGACGGTCTCCATCGCCATCGAATGCAAGTCCAATATCTGCACCTTTTTCTTTTACTAGTTCTGCTAGAACTTCTGGATGTGTAGAACCAACTCCATCATTGATGTTCATGCCGTTCGGTGAAGTTCCCATTGTAGAAATATCAGCTTCTAAATCTGCAAATAAATATGGTGCTAAAGAAGATGTTGCCCCATGTGCACAATCTAAAGCAATATGTAAGCCTGAGAAATCTTCTTCTACAGTTTGTTTAATGTATTGTAAGTATTTTTGTCCACCTTCGAAGTAATCGTTCACTTGTCCAAGTTCTGTTCCTGTTGGACGTGGTAATTCATCTACTTCTTTATCTAATAAAGCCTCAATTTCGGCTTCTTGCTCATCAGTTAGTTTAAATCCATCTGAACCGAAGAATTTAATTCCGTTATCTTGTACTGGGTTATGAGATGCTGAAATCATAACACCTGCTTGTGCATCTAATGCTTTTGTTAAATAAGCAACTCCAGGAGTTGAAATAACGCCAAGGCGCATAACCTCTGCTCCAGTTGATAATAGACCTGCTACTAAGGCACCTTCTAGCATATGACCAGATACACGTGTGTCACGACCGATAATAACTTTTGGACGATCTGTATCTTTTGTTAATACATACCCTCCAAAACGTCCAATTTTAAACGCTAATTCAGGCGTCAATTCCTCATTCGCGACACCGCGCACACCATCTGTACCAAAATATTTACCCATTGCTATTCGCTCCTTTTTCTTGCTCTTTTTGTTTTTGAGTTTCCTCTTGTTTTTCTTCATTCTCTTTTTCAGGTTCTTTGTTTTGATCTTCTTCTTTTGGTTTTTCTGTTTCAGTCTCTTTATCTTTTTGTGAATCTGGTTGCTCTGGCTTACCTTGTACTTCTTGATCTGGTTTTTCTTTCTTCACAAGAGTTACCTTCGCATTTTTTTGTTTTGCTTCTATTGAAACACCATTAGGACCACTAACCTGAATTGGAATATCATGCGTCCCAGGAGATAGATTTTGTAGATTAATTGAAGCTATTATTTGTGCTGCTGTTATTTTATCTACTATACTTGCTTCTCCTGAAATATCAACGCTTATCTTTCCATCTTGTGGAGAAAGTAGCTGTAAAGTGAATTCATCTGACAGTCCATTTTTTTGTATGGAAATACCGTCGATTGTCTTATTCTTTGTACTTTTTTGCTTTTGCACTTCGACAGAAACCTTTACTTGGCTGGGGCTTACATTTGTTACGCCTTTCGGTAATAAAACAGAGGCATCGAATGTTGTAGACTCCGTAATTTTACTAAGATCTACTTCGACGCCCTCCAAGGACTTTATATTGTCCAAAACATCTTTTGGACCTGATATTGTCACTTCCTTTGGTTCGACACTGATGTTTGTAACAACTAACCCTTCCGGCACACTTCCTTTTTTCACATAAGTTAACGGAACTGTTTTTTCAATGTTATTTGTCGCGGTTGGATTTGAAACTGGGATTGTAACATTTACTTTAGACGGTGTTGCTTGTAAGTCTAACTTCCGTCCGTCTTCATCATACAGTACAATCTCGGCTGTCTTTGTTACTGTTTTTGTTATCCCCTTCAAATCAATATATGCCCTGACAAGCGCAACTTTTGCTAGTTCCTCTTCTGTACCGGTAACTTCCACAGCCCCTGGTTTAATCGTTGGATTTGCCCCCATACTACCACCCGGCATTTGATTCTCATTTGAATACTTCACTTCCACAGGAAATGATTTTTTCACCTTATTTTGAATCGTAACTTTAACTTTCTCTGGTTGAACTGTTGCTTTTAAGTTGTTTTCCATCCCGGTATATTTTAAAGGAACATCATATGTTCCAGTAGAATATCCACGTAAATCTAAAGATACACCAAACTCCCGTTGGGATTTTGCTGCAGTAATCACGTTTTTGGGCCCTTCCAATTTCACTTTTACATACTTTGGAATGCCGTTTACAATATATTTATCTTCATCGTAGTTTACTGCCACTACAATGTTAGATACTGTTTCTGTTATATCTCCCGTTGGAAAAGGCGATGCACTCTTATTCGCTGTCGTATTTTTGTCTGACAAATTCGTTGACATGTAAAGCATGAACGCCAATAGTAATGAAATTCCTTTTAAAAACCAGTGGTTCTCCATTAGCTTATCCATGACGATTTCTCCTCCAATTCCAATTCCATAAAGATGAAGAAGATGTTCCCACATTTCCACTGAACTCTGCCAAAAGCATTTCTTTCAACTGTTCGACTTTTAAATCACGATGCAATTCTCCATTTTTAGTTAAAGAAATTTGGCCGGTTTCTTCTGATACAACTACTGTAATGCTATCAGTTACTTCACTAACTCCCATCGCAGCCCGGTGGCGCGTTCCCAATTCTTTTGATATGAACGGGCTTTCCGATAATGGTAAATAGCAAGCTGCTGCTTTAATCGTATTTCCTTGCATAATAACTGCTCCATCATGAAGCGGTGTATTTGGAATAAAAATATTAATAAGTAGTTCTGATGAAACATTCGCATTTAATGGAATCCCAGTTTCTACATAGTCTCCCATTCCAGTTTCCCTAGATAGTGTAATAAGCGCACCAATGCGTCGTTTACCCATATATTCGGTTGCCTTTGCCACAGCATTCGCAACGATTTCATGCTCTTCTTCTTCCTGACCAATTCCACGTGAGAACAAGCTTCCTCTTCCTAATTGTTCAAGCGCGCGTCTAAGCTCCGGTTGGAAAATAATAATTATCGCTAAAAATCCCCATGTCAAAGCTTGGTCTGTGAGCCACTGCAACGTATGCAATTCAAATAAATAACTCAATATACGAACAATAATAATAACTGTAATCCCTTTCAAAAGTTGAACAGCTTTTGTGCCTCGGATTACAAGAATTAGCTTATATATAACAAACCACACAACGGCGATATCTAATATCGTACTGAGATATTTCAAAAGGTTCATATCTCCAAAAGGCATGCTAACCCTTCCTCCTACTTATGAGCAATTTTATTTATATACTGAAATATTATTATTTTGCTCTATCTGTATGTATTTACAACAACTAGTTAATTATACCATACATGAACGAAACGACAATTACAAACGACGTTACCACCTTGGTGGAAATTGGTAAGATGTCGAACTTTTTTGTGCAGAGTAGTATAATATAACTCATTATTATACTCTCATTTTAAAATAAAAAAAGCAGCATTTCAGCTGCTTTTCTTACATTTACTTTAGTTTTTCACCGAATAAAGAACCCATTAAAGCTACCGCTACTGTTGCCGTTCTATTTTTCTCATCTAGAATTGGATTTACTTCAACAAACTCTGCAGATGTGATAATATCAGCCTCTGCTAACATTTCCATTGCTAAATGGCTTTCACGATACGATAGTCCACCAGTTACAGGTGTCCCAACTCCTGGCGCATCATGTGGATCAAGTCCATCTAAATCTAATGATAAATGAACACCATCTGTATGGGATAAATAAGCAATTGTTTCTTCCATAACAGCCGTCATACCCATACGATCAATTTCATGCATTGTAAATACTTTAATTCCTTCCTTACGAATAAAATCTTTTTCGCCTTCATCTAATGCACGCGCACCAATAATAACAACATTTTCCTTTTTAATCTTAGGATACGCTTCATATAAATTAACGAGTGAAGGATGTCCATAACCTAAGCTTGCTGCAAGTGACATACCATGAATGTTTCCAGAAGGTGATGTTTCTTCCGTATTTAAATCCCCATGTGCATCGTACCAAATAACCCCTAAATTTTTATAGTGTTTTGCTACACCTGCAAGTGTTCCAATAGCAATACTATGATCTCCACCTAACACAAGTGGAAAACGACCTTCTTCTATAATATGATCAACCTTACCTGCTAATTCATCGCAAACATGTGCAACTTGCGTAAGGTTTCTTAATTTTGTATTTTCATCTATTTCCTGTTCTCTTTCAATACATAGGTCTCCGATATCTTCTACGTCATACCCAATATTTTGAATTCTTTCAATTACTCCCGCATAACGAATTGCACTTGGTCCCATATCAACCCCACGACGCATTTGCCCTAAGTCCATTGGAACTCCAACGATTGAAATTTCTTTCTTCATAGATAGTCTCCCCCTTTTATGCCTTCACTAAATATTTTAAATCTTTTATATACTCTGACTCAACTCGACATTTTTTTGTATGTATATACACCTTATTCATTCATATCTATAGAAAAATCTATATTCCACATCTATTTTATGTATAAAATGAACCTTTTTCTAAAAAAACATTACACATGTACTCATAAATAATTAAAAATAAAACGTCTCCTATAATTAGAGACGTCTTTCTGAAGCTATTTTCCATACGGATGCGATATTCCGTGCAGTCATTTCTATATTTTCTCTTGCTGCTATATATGCTTCCTCTAGTGTCATTGGACTTGGTGTGGCATCAAATACAGCATCTATTCCTTCTTTATAAACTGCAATGTGATTAGAGAGCATCGAACCGCCAATAGCTATAACGGGTATATGCAGCCTCTTTGCACGTCTAGCAACTCCAACTGGAGCTTTTCCATAAGCCGTTTGTACATCTATTCTTCCTTCACCTGTAAGAACAAGATCCGCTTCTTTTATGTGTTCATCAAAATTTGTATAGTCTAATACAATTTCAATTCCTTTTCTTAATTCCCCTTTCAGTACAGCAACAACTGCAGCGCCTAATCCGCCTGCTGCTCCTGCACCTGAAACCTTTTCCACATCAATATGTAACTGCTGTTTTAATAGGTAGGCATAATGCTTTAAGTTATCATCTAACTGTGCAATCATTTCTCTACTAGCACCTTTTTGCTTTGCAAATACAAAAGATGCTCCTTTTTGTCCTGTTAACGGATTATCTACATCACACGCTGCTTCTAGTTTTACATGCGCTAAACGGGAATCTAATTGCGATAAATCTAAAGAATCAATAGACTGTAAATTTCCACCGACGGGTTCTATTACTTGCCCATCCTTCTTTAAAAACTTTACACCTAAGGCAGAGAGCATTCCCGTACCTCCATCGTTTGTAGCACTTCCTCCAAGCCCTAAAATAATGTGCTGTACGCCTTTATCTAGCGCATCTAATATAAGCTCTCCTGTTCCTTTTGTTGTTGTGATGAGAGGATTTCGCTTTTCAACTGGAACATGATGTAATCCAGATGCTGCTGCCATTTCAATAAACGCCGTGCTTTTATCCTTGGAAATGCCATAAAACGCCTCTACAAGCCCTCCAAGTGGGCCTGTTACATAAAGTGAAATAATCTTTCCACCTGTAGCATCAACAAGGGATTGGACGGTACCTTCTCCTCCATCTCCAATTGGTATTTTTACACACTCAGCTTGAGGGAAAATTTTAGAAAATCCCTTTTCAATGGCCTTACATACTTCCATCGCTCGTAAGCTTTCTTTATATGAATCAGACGCAATAACAATTTTCAACACCTATCCCTCCGTTCCCCATATCTAAACACACTTCCATCCAAATTGTATATTTCATTCTATCTTTCTATTGTAAATGAAATGAATAAAAACTTGTCCTTATTAGGCAGGATAAACAAAAAACCTTACATCTTTTGATGTAAGGTTTTTTCTAATTTATAATGGAGCCTAGCGGGATCGAACCGCTGACCTCCTGCGTGCAAGGCAGGCGCTCTCCCAGCTGAGCTAAGGCCCCGAAGTAAAAAAGCGGAAGACGGGATTCGAACCCGCGACCCCAACCTTGGCAAGGTTGTATTCTACCACTGAACTACTTCCGCAAAAATGGTGAGCCATGAAGGATTCGAACCTTCGACCCTCTGATTAAAAGTCAGATGCTCTACCAACTGAGCTAATGGCTCGTAAATGGCTGGGCTAGCTGGATTCGAACCAGCGCATGACGGAGTCAAAGTCCGTTGCCTTACCGCTTGGCTATAGCCCATCAATACTTACTAGTATGCTTGTCTTTTCAAAAAAATAAACCTTTATCAGGTTGTTTTTTGAAAATGGTGGAGGGGGGCAGATTCGAACTGCCGAACCCGAAGGAGCGGATTTACAGTCCGCCGCGTTTAGCCACTTCGCTACCCCTCCGACATTATAAACTATATATGGTGGAGGATGACGGGATCGAACCGCCGACCCCCTGCTTGTAAGGCAGGTGCTCTCCCAGCTGAGCTAATCCTCCAAAAGTGGTGACCCGTACGGGATTCGAACCCGTGTTACCGCCGTGAAAGGGCGGTGTCTTAACCACTTGACCAACGGGCCAAAAGTTGTAATACTCTTCGCAAGCTTCCAACCGGGCTTGAACCGGTGACCTCTTCCTTACCATGGAAGTGCTCTACCAGCTGAGCTATGGAAGCATAATGGCTCCGCAGGTAGGACTCGAACCTACGACCGATCGGTTAACAGCCGATAGCTCTACCACTGAGCTACTGCGGAATAATATTAGCCTGGCAACGTCCTACTCTCACAGGGACAAGGTCCCAACTACCATCGGCGCTAGAGAGCTTAACTTCCGTGTTCGGTATGGGAACGGGTGTGACCTCTCTGCCATCATTACCAGACTTATGAAGGTATATTCCTTCAAAACTAGATAACAGTGCTTCATATTATATGGTTAAGTCCTCGATCTATTAGTATTCGTCAGCTCCACATGTCACCATGCTTCCACCTCGAACCTATCAACCTGATCATCTTTCAGGGATCTTACTAGCTTACGCTATGGGA
>NZ_JBCGHT010000016.1:0-101527 GCF_039549175.1 Paenibacillus sp. 102
TAAGATCCCTGAAAGATGATCAGGTTGATAGGTTCGAGGTGGAAGCATGGTGACATGTGGAGCTGACGAATACTAATAGATCGAGGACTTAACCATATAATATGTAGCAAATGTTATCTAGTTTTGAAGGAATATACCTTCATCAGTTTGGTGATGATGGCAGAGAGGTCACACCCGTTCCCATACCGAACACGGAAGTTAAGCTCTCTAGCGCCGATGGTAGTTGGGACCTTGTCCCTGTGAGAGTAGGACGTCGCCAAGCAAAAACCTAAGTCGTTTCGACTTAGGTTTTTTATGGTTTTAAATTCTTTTTTCATACTATTATTCAGGCATAAAGGCATCCTTTAGTTCAAAAACACTTTAATCGGTAGGTTCTTCTATCTCAAAGTGAGAATGCCAGTTTTCAAAATAATCATTTTCCATTTTCTTTTCAAAAACAACTATTGGAAAACTGCAAAAAACTTCGCTTTGAACTACTTCTTGAATTAATTCTCTTGCAGATATTTCTCCATAATCCCTAATAAATACTTTTTTATCTAATGGGAACTCCCACACATTCAACTTTTCCATTTCCTCAGCACTATATCCTGCGGCATCTCTTAACCAAAAGACAGCAATATCTTTACTATTGCTAATAACAACTTCATAAAAATGATCATTACCTATTGCATAGGCTTTTAATTTTTTATACTTTTTTATTGTTATTTCCTCTTCCTAAGCTTCTTATTTTTTATTCTAAACATATAGTGTTACGCAACTACACTCTTCTTTGGTTGAAAAACGAATTCGAAATTAAACGACTTTATTATGATTGAAAGGCAATCTACCCCGTAAAATCCCGGTTGGTGAGGGCAACCATCAGGGGTGGATCAAGAAAACTCTACTGATGGAAGTTTCACTTTATTACTTCATTATCTTCGATACATATCATTGGGAATATTTTATCATTGTTCATTTTTAATTCTCCTGATACGATTGAACCGTTTAAATCCTCTGAAAAGTTCTGTGCTTTTAATTCATCAACTAGCTTATTTCTCGCATAGCAATTCTTTTCGCACACATTAGTACAAGCATAAAGCCAATAAATAAAAAATCTTGATAACTGTAAATTATTCATACGCTTCGGGAAATGCCTTATTCATCTATGTAATCTTTTTAGCTCCATTGATATAGTACTCTAATGAAACCTTGTTGTTAAAGGAAAATCCTTGTATATCTATATTTTGAATTATTATCTTAATTTCCGTTCTTACTTGCATATATTTTCATTTCTTTTTTTGAATATAACTAAAACACGAACGTTATTAATATCTAACAAAAAAACATTCGATTATTTATTGACATTACTTATGAAATATTGTTAATATAGCCATAGAAACAATATTATATTGCACCTCATATAATCGCGGGGATATGGCCTGCAAGTCTCTACCTAACGACCGTTATTCGTTAGACTATGAGGGAAAGTCACTCGGTATTTTTCTATTCACAAGGGATACGTATGCCTGAGTAGAGCGCTTTCTCTCATAGTAAAAGAGAAAATGTTCTATTTCAGGCTTTTTTTATTTGAATCGGGGGGATTCTAATATGAAATCACTAGTTGGAATCATAATGGGAAGCACGTCAGACTGGGAAACAATGAAATATGCTTGTGACATTTTAGATGAATTACACATTCCGTATGAGAAGAAAGTTGTATCCGCTCATCGGACTCCAGATTATATGTTTGAATATGCAGAAACAGCTCGTGAACGTGGATTGAAAGTTATTATTGCAGGAGCTGGAGGAGCCGCTCATTTACCAGGGATGGTTGCAGCGAAGACAAATCTTCCTGTAATCGGTGTTCCTGTTCAATCAAAAGCGTTAAATGGTTTAGATTCGTTACTGTCTATCGTTCAAATGCCAGGAGGAGTACCGGTTGCAACGGTTGCGATTGGTAAGGCTGGTTCAACAAATGCAGGACTACTTGCAGCACAAATACTTGGATCATTTCATGATGACATACATGATGCATTAGAACTGAGACGAGAAGCAATTGAGAAAAATGTGCGTGAAGGTAGTGAGCTGATATGACAAGAATCATTTTACCGGGAAAAACAATTGGAATTATTGGCGGTGGCCAGCTTGGAAGAATGATGGCGCTAGCAGCGAAAGAAATGGGTTATAAAATTGCTGTACTAGATCCAGCAAAACATTCACCATGTGCACAAGTTGCTGACGTTGAAATTGTCGCATCGTATGATGATTTGAAAGCGATTCAGCATTTAGCAGAAATAAGCGATGTTATCACATATGAATTTGAAAATATTGATTATAGATGTTTACAATGGCTTGAAAAATATGCGTATTTGCCACAAGGTAGTCAGTTGTTAAATAAAACGCAAAATCGTTTTACAGAAAAGAATGCAATCGTAAGTGTTGGCTTACCAGTCGCACCATATAGACTCGTGCAGAAGCAAGACGAACTTTTAGAAGCAATTACGGAACTTTCCTTTCCTTGTGTGTTAAAAACAACAACAGGGGGATATGACGGGAAAGGGCAAGTTGTTTTAAGAAGCGAAGCGGATGTTGCAAGAGCAATGGAACTTGTAAATCAAACTGAATGTATTCTCGAAAAATGGGTGCCATTTGAAAAAGAAGTATCAGTTATTGTAACTCGCAGTGTCAGTGGTGAAACGAAGGTATTTCCAGTAGCTGAAAATATTCATGTGAATAACATTTTACATGAATCTATCGTACCAGCTCGCATCACAGAAGCACTTTCAAAAAAAGCAATTGAATATGCACAGATACTTGCGGATGAACTTCAGCTTGTGGGAACACTAGCGGTAGAGATGTTCGCTACGGTAGATGGTGAGATTTATATTAATGAATTAGCACCAAGACCTCACAATTCAGGACATTATACAATTGATGCATGTGAAACAAGTCAATTTGGGCAACATATTCGAGCAATCTGTAATTTACCTCTTGGGGAAACAAATTTATTAAAACCAGTTGTCATGGTAAACATTTTAGGCGAACATATAGAAGGGGTCCTAAAGCAAGTGAATAGATTAACCGGGTGCTATTTACACATGTATGGAAAAGAAGAAGCAAAGGCGCAGCGTAAAATGGGGCATGTAAATATTTTAAATGAAAATATTGAAGATGCTCTAGAAAAAGCGCAAAGTTTGCATATTTGGGACCATCAAGAACAACTGTTGGAGGGAAAAAGATGATTAATCGTTATACACGCCCTGAAATGGGTGCGATTTGGACGGAAGAGAACAAATTTAAAGCGTGGTTAGAAGTTGAGATTTTAGCTTGTGAAGCATGGGCTGAACTTGGTGATATTCCAAAAGAAGATGTAAAGAAAATTCGTGAACATGCATCATTCGATATGGAGCGTATTTATGAGATTGAAAAAGAAACACGCCATGATGTAGTTGCTTTCACTCGTGCTGTATCAGAAACACCAGCATTAGGTGAAGAACGTAAATGGGTTCACTACGGTTTAACATCTACAGACGTAGTTGATACAGCGTTATCTTACATCTTAAAACAAGCAAATGAAATTCTATTAAACGACTTAGAAAATTTCATTACTATTTTAGCTAATAAAGCAAAAGAGCATAAATACACAATTATGATGGGAAGAACACACGGTGTTCATGCAGAACCAACAACATTTGGTTTGAAACTTGGTCTTTGGTATGAAGAAATGAAACGTAACTTAGAGCGTTTCAAACAAGCTGCGGATACAGTTCGCGTAGGTAAATTATCTGGTGCAGTTGGTACATACGCGAACATTAATCCATTCGTAGAAAAATATGTTTGTGAAAACTTAGGATTAGAAGCAGCACCGATTTCAACACAAACGTTGCAACGTGATCGTCATGCACATTACATGTCAACACTTGCATTAATCGCAACATCTATCGAAAAAATGGCAGTCGAAATTCGTGGTTTACAAAAAAGTGAAACACGAGAAGTAGAAGAGGCCTTTGCAAAAGGACAAAAAGGATCTTCTGCAATGCCGCATAAACGTAATCCAATTGGGTCTGAAAATATGACTGGTTTGGCTCGTGTGATCCGTGGTTACATGATGACATCTTATGAGAATGTTCCATTATGGCATGAACGTGACATTTCACATTCATCTGCAGAACGTATTATTTTACCAGACGCAACGATTGCATTAAATTACATGTTAAACCGCTTTGGTAATATCGTGAAAAACTTAACGGTATTCCCAGAAAACATGAAACGCAATATGACACGAACATACGGTTTAATCTACTCTCAACGCGTAATGCTTACGCTAATCGATAAAGGGATGGTACGTGAAGAAGCTTATGATATCGTACAGCCTAAAGCGATGGAAGCATGGGAGACGCAAGTACAATTTAAAGAACTTGTAGAAGCTGATGAGCGTATTACAAGTAAGTTAACACAAGAAGAAATCAATGAATGCTTCAACTACGAACATCACATGCAACACGTTGATACAATCTTCGAACGTCTTGGATTGAACTAAGCTGAGAATTTTATATGGCACAGAATAGAGTCATTCTGTGCCATTCTTTATAAAAATATTATTCATATTTTTCAAACTACAGGGGGCTTGCGAAATGCAAAAGCTAGAATTGCTGTATGAGGGTAAGGCAAAAAGAATTTATCGTACAGAAGCAGCAGATATGGTTTGGGTAGAGTACAAAGATAGTGCTACTGCTTTCAATGGGGAGAAAAAAGCGACGATTACAGGAAAAGGTCGTCTGAACAATGAGATTACAACTCTCTTATTCAGAAAGTTACAAGAAGTGGGAATTAAAACGCACTTTGTTGAGAAGCTATCAGACACAGAACAACTTGTGAAAAAGGTTAGTATTATTCCATTAGAAGTTGTCACAAGGAACGTAATTGCAGGAAGTCTTTCAAAACGATTAGGAATGGAAGAAGGAACTGCACTTGCAGCACCAATCGTAGAACTTTACTACAAAGATGATGAATTAGGGGATCCACTTGTAACGGAAGATCATATTCGCGTGTTAGACGTTGCAACACCAGAACAAGTAAGTACATTAAGAGAAAAAGCTCTACAAATCAATCAAGTATTGATTGAGCACTTCGCAAGCTGTCGTGTAAGATTAGTAGATTTTAAATTAGAGTTTGGATTAACAGAAGAAGGCGAAATCGTATTAGCAGATGAGATTTCACCAGATACTTGTCGTTTATGGGATGAAGAGAGTAATGAGAAATTTGATAAAGATGTATTCCGCCGTGATCTTGGGAATTTAACAGAGGCATATGAAGAAATTTTAAAACGTTTAGGGGGAGCTTCACATGTATAAAGTTAAGGTATATGTAACATTAAGAGAGAGCGTATTAGATCCACAAGGAACAGCGGTGAAAGGTGCTCTGCATAGTCTTTCTTTCACAGAAGTACAAGATGTTCGTATCGGTAAATATATGGAATTAACAATTGATAAATCAGTAACTGACCTGGATAGCAAGGTAAAAGAAATGTGTGAAAAACTATTAGCGAATGTAGTAATGGAAGATTTCCGTTATGAAGTTGAGGAGGTTGTCGCACAGTGAAATTTGCCGTAATCGTTTTTCCAGGTTCGAACTGTGACGTTGATATGTTTCATGCAATTAAAGATGAGCTTGGCGAAGAGGTAGACTACGTTTGGCATGATGCAGAGAATTTAGATGAATATGATGCGATTCTTTTACCAGGAGGATTCTCTTACGGTGATTACCTTCGCTGCGGTGCTATTTCTCGCTTCGCAAATGCAATGAAGGCAGTACAAAAAGCTGCTGAGCAAGGAAAGCCAATTCTAGGTGTATGTAATGGATTCCAGATTTTAGTTGAATCAGGATTGTTACCAGGTGCATTAATGCGAAATGAGAACTTAAAGTTTATGTGCCGTACTGTTCAGCTACGTGTTGAAAATAACGAAACAATGTTTACATCTCAATATGAAAAAGGTGCAGTAATCAACATTCCGATTGCACATGGTGAAGGAAATTACTACTGTGATGAAGTAACTCTTAAAGAATTAGAAGAAAAGAATCAAATTGCATTCCGTTATGTAGATAATCCAAACGGAAGCGTTTCAGATATTGCAGGTATTGTAAATGAAAAAGGAAATGTACTTGGTATGATGCCACATCCAGAGCGTGCTGTTCATGAACTTCTTGGCGGCGCTGAAGGTTTAAAAGTCTTTCAATCTATTTTAAAACATTGGAGGGAAACATATGTCGTTAATGCTTGAACCAAATCCAACACAAATTAAAGAAGAACGTATATATGCGGAAATGGGGCTAACAGACGAAGAGTTTGCCATGGTTGAAAAGATTTTAGGACGTTTGCCGAACTACACAGAAACAGGACTATTCGCTGTTATGTGGTCAGAGCATTGTAGTTATAAAAACTCAAAACCAGTTCTTCGCAAATTCCCAACAACAGGAGAGCGCGTATTGCAAGGACCTGGTGAAGGTGCAGGAATTGTAGATATTGGTGATAATCAAGCGGTTGTATTTAAAATGGAAAGTCATAACCACCCTTCAGCAATTGAGCCATATCAAGGTGCGGCAACGGGTGTTGGTGGTATTATTCGCGACGTATTCTCGATGGGGGCTCGTCCAGTAGCATTATTAAACTCACTTCGCTTCGGTGAACTACAATCACCACGCGTAAAATATTTATTTGAAGAAGTAGTTGCGGGGATTGCAGGATACGGTAACTGCATCGGTATTCCGACAGTGGGCGGAGAAGTACAGTTTGACCCATGTTATGAAGGAAACCCACTTGTAAATGCAATGTGCGTTGGGTTAATTAATCATGAAGATATTAAAAAAGGTCAAGCGCACGGAGCTGGTAATACAGTTATGTACGTAGGTGCTTCAACAGGACGTGACGGTATTCACGGTGCAACTTTCGCATCAGAAGAATTATCTGAGAGTTCAGAAGCAAAACGCCCAGCAGTACAAGTAGGCGATCCGTTTATGGAGAAGCTTCTTATTGAAGCATGCCTAGAGCTTATCCAATCTGATGCTCTTGTTGGAATTCAAGATATGGGAGCTGCAGGTTTAACATCGTCTTCTGCGGAAATGGCAAGTAAAGCAGGGATGGGTATTGAAATGTACTTGGATGATGTACCACAGCGTGAAACAGGTATGACGCCATACGAAATGATGTTATCTGAATCACAAGAACGTATGTTGATTGTTATAAAAAAAGGTAGAGAGCAAGAGATTGTAGATTTATTTGAAAAGTATGGCTTAGCGGCAGTTACGATGGGGAAAGTAACGGAAGATAAAATGCTTCGCTTATTCCATAAAGGTGAAATGGTAGCGGAAGTGCCAGCAGATGCATTAGCAGAAGAAGCACCAATTTATCATAAGCCTTCAAAAGAAGCAGCGTACTTTAAAGAGTTCCAAGAAATGAAAATGGAAACACCGAAAGTAGATAATTATAAAGAAACATTACTAGCTCTATTACAACAACCAACGATTGCAAGTAAAGAGTGGGTATATGATCAGTATGATTATCAAGTGCGCACAAGCACAGTTGTTACACCAGGATCAGACGCGGCAGTTGTACGTGTACGTGGTACAGAAAAAGCATTAGCAATGACAACAGATTGTAACTCTCGCTATATTTACTTAGATCCTGAAATGGGCGGTAAAATTGCAGTAGCAGAAGCTGCACGTAATATCGTATGTTCAGGCGGAGAGCCACTTGCAATTACAGATTGCTTGAACTTTGGTAATCCGGAAAAACCAGAGATTTTCTGGCAAATTGAGAAATCAGTAGATGGTATGAGTGAAGCTTGTCGTACACTACAGACTCCAGTTATCGGCGGAAACGTATCAATGTACAACGAACGTAGCGGTGAAGCTGTATATCCAACACCGACTGTTGGTATGGTAGGTCTTGTTCATGACTTAAAACATGTAACAACACAAGAGTTTAAGGAAGCTGGAGATCTAGTTTATGTAATTGGTGAAACGAAAGCTGAGTTTGGTGGTAGTGAATTGCAGAAGATGGTGTACGGTAAAATCTTTGGTCAATCACCAAGCATCGACTTAGAAGTAGAATTAAAACGCCAAAAACAATTGCTAGAAGCAATTCAAGCAGGACTTGTTCAATCAGCACATGACGTTGCAGAAGGCGGATTAGCAGTTGCGATTGCTGAAAGCGCAATTGGCGCTAAAGGCTTAGGTGCTACTGTGAAATTAGATGGGGAAGCAACAGCGGCATTATTTGCAGAATCACAATCACGATTTGTCGTAACAGTGAAACGTGAAATGCAAGAAGCATTCGAAAAAGCAGTAGAAGCAATTCAAGTTGGGGAAGTCACAAATACAAATGAAGTAACAATTCATAATGAAGAAAATGAAGTATTACTTACAGCAAATGTTGATGAAATGAGAAAGGCTTGGAAAGGGGCAATCCCATGCTTGCTGAAATAAAGGGGTTAAATGAAGAATGTGGCGTTTTTGGAATTTGGGGGCATGAAAATGCAGCACAAGTTACGTACTACGGATTGCACAGCTTACAGCACCGTGGGCAAGAAGGCGCAGGCATTGTTGTTAATAATGGAGAGAAAATCGTCGGCCATAAGGGGTTAGGTTTAGTATCAGAAGTGTTTTCAAGAGGTGAGCTAGAAGGCTTAAATGGAAGATCGGCAATTGGACACGTACGCTATGCAACAGCGGGCGGCAGTGAAGTAGCGAATGTGCAACCACTATTATTCCGTTTCTCTGATCATAGTATGGCATTAGCTCACAACGGAAATTTAATTAATGCAAAAATGCTTCGCCGTGAATTAGAGGCAGAAGGAAGTATTTTTCAAACAAGTTCAGATACAGAAGTACTGCTTCATTTAATTAAGCGTAATACAAAAGGTTCACTAATCGAGAGCGTGAAAGATGCATTGAACAAAGTGAAAGGTGCATTTGCGTATCTTTTACTAACAGGAAACGAAATGATTGTTGCGTTAGATCCGAATGGATTCCGCCCACTTTCAATTGGAAAAATGGGAGATGCGTACGTTGTAGCATCTGAAACATGTGCTTTCGATGTAGTTGGTGCAACATACATTCGTGATGTAGAACCTGGGGAACTACTTATCATTAATGATGAGGGGATTCAAGTAGATCGTTTTACAAACGAAGTAGATCATGCAATTTGTAGTATGGAATACATTTACTTTGCACGTCCAGATTCTAATATTGCAGGCATTAACGTTCATGCAGCACGTAAAAACATGGGGAAAGCTTTAGCAAAGGAAGCTCCTATTGAAGCAGATGTTGTAACGGGTGTACCAGATTCTAGTATTTCAGCAGCGATTGGTTATGCAGAAGCAACTGGTATTCCATACGAATTAGGATTAATTAAAAATCGTTACGTTGGTCGTACCTTTATCCAACCTTCTCAAGAATTGCGTGAGCAAGGGGTAAAAATGAAGCTTTCAGCAGTACGAGGAGTAGTTGAAGGAAAACGCGTTGTAATGATCGATGATTCTATTGTACGAGGAACAACAAGTAAACGAATTGTTCGAATGCTTCGCGAGGCAGGAGCGACAGAAGTGCATGTGAGAATTGCTTCTCCACCACTTAAGTATCCTTGTTTCTATGGCATTGATATTCAAACGAGAAAAGAATTGATTGCAGCAAATCACTCTATAGAAGAAATACGTCAAATCATTGGCGCAGATTCTTTAACATTTTTAAGTGAAGATGGTTTAGTAGATGCAATTGGGCGCCCATATGAAGGGAAATACGGCGGCTTATGTATGGCTTACTTTAATGGGGATTATCCAACAGCTCTGTATGACTATGAGCAAGAACTTTTAGAAAGTATGAAATAAAAAAGCGGAAAGCTTCTACTTTATTTTAAGTAGAAGCTAGCTTTTTCCTAACACATACTCTATAAAAAGAGTGCCCGCTTGGGTGGGAGAAATTAAAAGACGAGGTGTAAAAAACGATGGCGAATGCATATAAGCAAGCAGGAGTAGATATTGAAGCTGGATATGAAGCGGTATCTCGCATGAAAAAACACGTACAAACAACAATGAGAAAAGAAGTACTAGGCGGTCTTGGCGGTTTTGGAGGCATGTTTGATCTATCAAAATTTGCATTAGAAGAACCCGTATTAGTATCTGGAACAGACGGCGTGGGTACAAAATTGATGCTCGCTTTTATGATGGATAAACATGACACAATTGGTATTGATGCAGTAGCGATGTGTGTAAATGATATTGTTGTCCAAGGGGCAGAACCGCTTTTCTTCCTTGATTACATTGCTTGCGGTAAAGCAGAACCTAGTAAAATTGAAAACATCGTCAAAGGTATATCAGAAGGTTGTCGCCAAGCGGGTTGTGCGCTAATTGGCGGAGAGACAGCTGAGATGCCAGGTATGTATTCCACTGAAGAGTACGACTTAGCTGGTTTTACGGTTGGGATTGTTGATAAAAAGAAAATTGTAACAGGTAAGTCTATTGAAGAAGGTCATGTGTTAATTGGTTTAGTATCTAGCGGTATTCATAGTAATGGTTATTCTTTAGTGCGCAAAGTGTTATTAGAAGACGGGCAGCTATCTTTAGATCGTATACATGGTCGCTTAGAACTACCTCTTGGTGAAGAACTATTAAAGCCAACGAAAATTTATGTCAAACCTATTTTAGAACTATTGAAGAAATATGAAGTATATGGCATGGCTCATATTACAGGTGGCGGTTTTATTGAAAATATTCCACGTATGTTGCCAGAAGGAATCGGTGCAGAAATTGAACTAGGTTCTTGGCAAATTCAACCGATTTTTAGCTTACTTCAAGAAGTTGGAAAACTAAAAGAAAAAGAAATGTTCAATATTTTTAACATGGGTATTGGTATGGTAGTGGCAGTAAAAGAAGAAGATGCAAAAGATGTTGTTAAGCTTCTTGCAGAGCAAGGAGAAAAAGCACACATCATTGGACGCACTGTAAAAGGATCAGGTGTCACTTTTAATGGAGGCACAGAACTATGAGTAGATTGGCAGTCTTTGCCTCGGGAAGCGGTTCTAACTTCCAAGCGCTAATTAATGCAGTGGAAGAAAAAAGATTACAAGCTGATATTAGTTTGCTAGTATGTGATCAACCTGAGGCTCGTGTTATCGGACGAGCGCATTACCATCATGTTCCATGCTTTGCTTTTTCAGCGAAAGAATATGAGTCAAAAGAAGCGTTTGAGAATGAGATATTAAAAAAACTGCGAGAATACGAGATTGATTGTGTTATTTTAGCTGGATATATGCGTCTTATCGGGCCAACATTACTAGAAGCATACGGCGGGAAAATCATTAACATTCATCCATCATTATTACCAAGTTTTCCAGGAAAAGATGCTGTTGGTCAAGCGTTAGAGGCAGGAGTGAAAGTAACAGGAGTGACGATTCACTACGTAGATGCTGGGATGGATACAGGACCGATTATTGCACAAGAAGCAGTAAATGTTTCTGACGCGGATACGAGAGAGAGTTTACAAAAGAAAATTCAGCAAGTTGAACATAGATTGTACGTAGATACGGTGAACGAAATCGTTCAATCTATGAAAGAGAAGACTGTTAAATAACATTCAACTAGGGGTGAAGGATAAATGAAAAAGCGTGCATTAGTAAGTGTTTCAAATAAAACAGGTGTTGTAGAATTTGTTAAAGGGTTACTTGAACAAGGGATTGAAGTTATTTCAACAGGTGGAACGAAAAAATTGTTAGAAGAAAATGGCTTACAAGTAATTGGGATTTCTGAAGTAACAGGATTCCCAGAAATTATGGATGGTCGTGTGAAAACATTACATCCAAACATTCATGGTGGTTTACTTGCAGTACGTGATAATGAAACGCATGTAACGCAGATGAATGAATTAGGCATTCAACCAATCGACTTTGTTGTTGTAAACTTATACCCATTTAAAGAAACAATTGCTAAACCTGATGTGACATTTGCTGATGCAATTGAAAATATTGATATCGGTGGTCCAACGATGATCCGTTCAGCTGCGAAAAATCATAAATTTGTATCAGTAATCGTTGATCCAACAGATTATGATGTTGTACTAGCGGAGCTAAAAGAAAACGGTGAAGTTACAGACGAAACAAAACGTAAATTAGCGGCAAAAGTATTCCGTCATACAGCGGCATATGATGCATTAATTTCAAACTATTTAACAGAACAAATGGGAGAAGAAAGCCCAGAAACATTAACAGTAACATTCGAGAAAAAACAAGATTTACGTTACGGAGAAAATCCACATCAAAAAGCAACATTCTATAAAGCGCCATTTGCAGCAACTTCTTCTGTTGCTTATGCAGAGCAGTTACATGGAAAAGAGTTATCTTATAACAACATTAATGACGCAGATGCAGCGCTTAGCATTGTAAAAGAATTTACAGAACCAGCAGTGGTGGCGGTAAAACATATGAACCCATGCGGAGTTGGTGTTGGTACTGATATTCATGAAGCATATACACGCGCTTATGAAGCGGATCCTGTATCTATCTTCGGAGGCATTATTGCATCCAATCGTGAAATTGATAAAGTTACGGCTGAAAAATTACATGAAATTTTCTTAGAGATTGTTATCGCACCTTCTTTCTCACAAGAAGCTTTAGAAGTGTTGCAAAGTAAGAAAAATCTACGTCTGTTAACGGTAAATATTGAAAAGTCGGCAAATGCAAGTAAAAAACTAACTTCTGTACAAGGTGGTCTTTTAGTTCAGGAAGAAGATACGTTAGCACTAGATGAAGATGCAATTACAGTTCCAACAAAACGTGAACCAACAGAACAAGAATGGGCCGATTTAAAACTAGCTTGGAAAGTTGTAAAACACGTAAAATCAAATGCGATTGTTTTAGCAAAAGATAACATGACAATCGGTGTTGGCGCTGGACAAATGAACCGCGTTGGCTCAGCGAAAATTGCCATCTCGCAAGCTGATGACAAAGCGCAAGGTAGTGCTTTAGCATCTGATGCATTTTTCCCAATGCCAGATACAGTAGAAGAGGCTGCTAAAGCAGGTATTACAGCAATCATTCAACCTGGTGGATCGATTCGTGATGAAGATTCTATTAAAAAAGCTGATGAATATGGTATTACTATGGTGTTCACGGGCGTCCGTCATTTCAAACATTAATAGAGGAAGTTTAAAAAGTCCGGTCAAGATAACCTTCGCATTTCGTCGTTGCTTTGCCAGTCCGGTACTCATGTAGTATAAGCTACACTCCGTATCCTCCTGGCTGCAGCGCCTCGAACTGCTCGGTTCTCTTGATCCTCCTTTTTAAACTCGGATTAATAGAGGAAGTTCAAAAAGTTCGGTTAAGATAGCTGTCGCATTTCGTCGTTACGTCGTCAGTCCGGTACTCATGTAGTGTCAGCTACATTTCGTGTTCTCCTGGCTTCCGTGCCTCGAACTGCTCGGTTCTTTTGATCCTCCTTTTTAAACTTGGATTAATAGAGGAAGTTCAAAAAGTCCAGTTAAGATAGCTGTCGCTTTATTAGTACATGAAATTATATCAGCGATTTTCCCGATATATCGATCGTTTCTCAACGTATATCGGCAGAAATTGAAATATATCGGTGATTCGAAAATGGATATCGACCATTCGACAAATAATGATATAAAGAAGCAGTTGTTAGTTTCAACAAAATAGGAGCAATGCTCCTATTTTGTACTTATTTGAATAATGGAGGTTGAAATATGAATGTTTTAGTAATCGGTCGCGGTGGGCGCGAGCATGCTTTAGCTTGGAAGTTTGCCCAGTCTGAGCAAGTGGAAAAAGTGTATGTAGCACCAGGGAATGAAGGCATGAGAGATGTGGCAATGCCAGTTGATATTGATGAAAACGATTTTGACGCACTTGTTCTGTTTGCGAAAGAGAACAATATCGCTTTAACATTCGTTGGTCCTGAAATTCCTCTTATGAATGGAATTGTTGATCGTTTTGAAGCAGAGGGGCTTCGCGTTTTTGGGCCGAATAAAGCAGCCGCTGTAATTGAAGGAAGTAAAGCTTTTACAAAAGAGTTGATGAAAAAATACGATATTCCAACGGCAGCATATGAAACGTTCACAAACTATGAGGAAGCAGTGGCGTATATTCAAAAGGTTGGTGCACCTATTGTGATTAAAGCGGACGGTTTAGCAGCTGGAAAAGGTGTAACAGTAGCAATGACGTTAGAAGAGGCATTGCAAGCTGTAAAAGAAATGCTGCAAGATGTAAAGTTTGGGGAAGCAAGTAAAAAGGTTGTTATTGAAGAGTTTTTAGATGGACAAGAATTTTCTTTAATGGCATTCGTAAATGGAACAACTGTTTACCCAATGGTAATTGCACAAGATCATAAACGCGCTTTTGACGGTGATAAAGGACCGAATACAGGAGGAATGGGTGCATATTCTCCTGTACCACAAATTCCAGAATCAGCGGTTGAAGTAGCGATTGAAACTGTTTTACATCCAACCGCTCAGGCGATGATCAAAGAAGGACGTTCATTTACAGGCATTTTATATGCAGGTCTTATTTTAACAAGTGAAGGGCCAAAAGTAATTGAATTTAATGCGCGCTTTGGGGATCCAGAAACAGAAGTTGTATTACCTCGTTTAGAAAGTGATTTAGTTGACGTATGTAATCGCGTATTAGATGGAGAAGAATTAACGCTTAAATGGTCTAAAGAAGCAGTCATTGGTGTAGTACTTGCTTCAAAAGGATATCCAGAGGCATATAAAAAAGGTGCTGTGATTCGTGGATTAGATACATTGGAAGATGTAATTGTTTTTCACGCAGGTACAGCTATGAAACATGGAGATTTTGTAACAAACGGCGGTCGTGTACTATTTGTTGCTTGTAAAGCAAAAGACTTACAAGGAGCAAAGGATAAAGTATATAAAGAGATAGAAAAAATTGAGAGCGATGGTTTATTTTATCGAAGTGATATCGGATACCGCGCAATTGCAAAGGTAGATTGCTAGAAGCTAACATATTTTATGTTAGCTTCTTTTTTTGTTTAGTAGTTTTTATAAAAAATTAAGTTATATTATCTAGTCGGTTCAGATATCCCGAGTTTCTCCATTTTCCTGTATAACGTTCGCACACTTACTCCTAAAGCAGCAGCGGCTTGTTTTTTTCCTTCGTAATCATAACCATAATCATGAAGTTTTTGAATAATACTTTCTTTTTCAACTTCTTGCAATGCACCATGTTGTTTTGTGGATGAACGTAGTAAATCTGAATTGTTTTGAAGAAATACTGGTAGTGATGAGGCGGTTAATTGACCGTTTTTCTCCATATTCATGCTATATTCTAAAACATTCTCTAGTTCACGAATGTTCCCGGGCCAGTGATATTGTTTTAATCTTGCTAGGAATTCATCGGTATAAGTTTGAATGAATTTTCCTGTTCTTGTTTGTAATTTTTCAATTAAGAAGGGAACAAGTTTTTGTAAGTCTTCTTTCCGTTCGCGGAGTGGTGGTAAATGGATAGGAATCACATTGAGTCTGTAGTAAAGATCTGAACGGAATTGTTTAGATACTATCAATTTTTCTAATGGTTGATTTGATGCAGCGATAATTCGGACATTCACTTTTTTAGGAAGTGTTCCACCAATTCTTTGTACAACACCATCTTGCAGTACTTTCAATAGTTTTGGTTGTAAATGGAGAGGGAGATCGGCAATTTCATCTAAAAATAGTGTTCCTCGATCAGCCATTTCAAAGTAACCCGGTTTTCCTTTTTTTCTTGCTCCCGTAAATGCACCTTCCTCATAGCCGAAGAGTTCACTCTCAAATAAAGATTCAGGAATACTAGCGCAATTTATTTCAATAAAATCTCCCCTTTGGAACATACTTTGTTCATGAATCAGTTTTGCCATTAAGCTTTTCCCTGTCCCTGTTTCTCCTGTAATAACGATAGAGGAAGTACTACTTTTCATGTTTTTTAAGATTTCTTTTATGTTTTGTAATGTATAGCTATTTCCAAGGATGTATTCAGTGTGTTTTAATTTTGTCCCTACTCTGGCAGGAGAATAATTCGTTTCATGGATAATATCGGTAATAATTTCTTTTAATTTTTCCATCCAATAGATAAAATCTTTTTGCTGATCGAGCAATTTCTGTTGCTTATCTTTTGAAAAACTAACGAATGAAAGATAGCCATAGTGAAGTTCATTTTGAATCATATTTTGTATGATTTCTGCAGTTGATGGACAGCTCTTTTGAAAATGACAACCATGACACATATTCATATGCCCTGGTTTATGTACAAAGGTAATGGGATGTTCGTATAGTTTTTGGAAAAAAGGGAGGTATACACGCTCTCCTTTTTTCTTTTTATATTCTTCCGTTGAAGCAATTAATAGCCCTTCTTGGTTAAAATAAGCAATTTCTATTTGTAAGAGTTCAGCAAAGGTATGAATAATTTTTGTAATTGCTGTGATTGTAGACAAGTTAGCCCTCCTTTCTATTATATAATTATTGTATGATAATTCAGAAAAATACAAAAGTGTCAAATGTTTGTCAAAAATGTCAAATGATTGTGCTAAGGTTGCTTGCTACGATAAGAGTTTTCTATGTAATAAGATTGGCATGCTTTTTGCTTAATAAAAAGCAGATGCAAATAAAGGGGGCTTTTTCATGGAAAGAGATTATTTTCAATTAAAGGATAAGGTGGCAGTTGTGACTGGAGCGGCATCAGGAATTGGGTATGCGACCGCAATGATTTTTGCTGAAGTAGGGGCTACGGTTATTCTTTTAGATATTGATGAAGAAAAGGGTATGCAAGCCATGCAGAGTTTACGAGATGAGGGACAGCGAGCAGAGTTTTTGAAGTGCGATGTAACAAGTGATTCAGATTGTAAGAATATCAGTGAACATATTAAGCGGGTATATGGAAGTGTAGATGTGTTGTTTAACAATGCGGGAATTATTAGAAGAAAAACAGTTGTTGAATTAGAGGAAAGGGAATGGGATTCAGTTATTAATGTTTCATTAAAAGGTGTATACCTTTTATCTAAATATATCATTCCAATTATGGCTGAAAAGAAAGGTGGAAGTATTATTAACACTGGTTCCGGATGGGGGCTAAAAGGAGGCGATAAAGCAGCGGCATATTGTGCTGCGAAGGCAGGTGTTGTGAACTTAACGAAGGCGATGGCAATTGATCATGGACCGCAAAATATTCGAGTAAACTGCATATGCCCAGGTGATACAGATACGCAGTTACTACGTGACGAGGCGAAGCAATTGAATGTAGAAGAGGGGGCGTTTTTGAAAGATTCAGCAATAGATCGACCTCTATCAAGAATTGGTACGCCTCGTGATATTGCAAAAGGTGTTTTATTTTTGGCTAGTGATTTATCATCTTGGGTGACAGGAACGGAACTCGTTGTTGATGGCGGAGGCTTAGCGTAATTGAATGAAATTTAATAAGGGGGTATTAAGATGACGAAAAAGGTACATCCTTACATTCCAAATATGGTACCTGAAGTAAAGGAAGAGATGTTAAAAGAAATAGGCGCTGAATCCGTGATGGAATTATACGCTTGTATACCAGATGAATTAAAGTTGAAAGAGGAAATGAATATACCGAAGGCGCTTACAGAATACGAATTGCGTCGCCATATTGAAGGGATATTGTGTAAGAACACGAGTACAAGTGAATATCTAAATTTTCTAGGAGCAGGTTGTTGGCAACATTTTGTACCAGCTGTTTGTGATGAAGTGAATCAAAGATCGGAATTTCTGACGGCATATGCTGGAGAACCATATGAAGATCATGGTAGATTTCAAGCATTATTTGAATATCAAAGTTTAGTCGCTGAACTTGTTGATATGGACGTTGTAAATGTGCCTACATTTGATTGGGGGCAAGCAGCAGCTACAGCGATTCGGATGGCTGCTCGTATAACAAAAAGAACAGAGGTATTAGTAGCACAAACCGTATCACCTGAGAGAATGAAAATTATTCAAAATTATGGGTCTCCAAATCTTGAATTTATTTCTGTTGGTTATGACGATGAGAATGGCCTTCTAGATTTAGAAGATTTAAAGAATAAGATATCTTCTAATGTAGCAGCAATTTATTTTGAAAACCCTTCGTATTTGGGGTTTATTGAATCAAAAGGGATGGAAATTGCGGAAATTGCGAAGCAGTATGATGCATTAGTAGTAGTTGGTGTTGATCCAATTTCACTTGGAGTGTTGGCACCGCCAAGTCACTATCAAGCGGATATTGTTTGTGGTGATTTGCAGCCGCTTGGTATGCATATGAACTATAGCGGAGGACAAGCGGGATTTATTGCTACGAGAGATGAAGAAAAATTTGTGAATGAATATCCTTCACGGTTATTTGGAATTGTACCAACCGTCAAAGAAGGAGAGTACGGATTTGGAGATGTAGCTTATGACCGGACATCTTTTGCGCTTCGTGAAAAAGGAAAAGAATCAGTTGGTACACAAACAGCGCTATGGGGGATTACAGCAGGGGTTTATTTATCATTACTTGGACCAAATGGTATGTATGAATTAGGTCAAACCATTATGCAAAATAGTCAATATGCAGTAAAGCAATTGAATAAAATCCCTGGAGTGAGAGGTTCAAGATTAAGTTCTCCATTTTTTAAAGAATTTCTTGTCGATTTTAATGAGACCGGTTTATCGGTAGAAACCATAAATAAGAGATTGTTAGAAAAACAGATATTTGGAGGAAAGGATATTTCGAAAGAGTTTCCTATATTTGGTCAATGCGCTTTATATTGCGTTACAGAAGTTCATACGAAGGAAGAGTTGGATCAGTTAATTGCCGCTCTTCAAGAAATTGTGACGAATGAAAATGAATGAACAGAAAGGAGAATGTGCTCATGAAGAAAATTAAAAGGGACAGTAAAGTTCGTGACTTTCATCAAGCGAAATGGAATGAACCAATTATTTTTGAACTTCACCAGCGAGGAGAAAGAGGAGTAGAGGTTCCGGCAGCGGATCAAGCGATTGTGCAGGAAGTTGGAGATGGAGTTTCAAAGATTCCTCATTCTATGTATAGAAAAGAAAGGGCGATGCTTCCAGAAATCGGTCAAGCGCGTGTGTTAAGGCATTATGTGAGACTTTCGCAAGAGACGTTAGGATCGGATTTTAATGTTGAAATTGGGCAAGGGACTTGTACGATGAAATATATCCCTAAAATTAATGAATTATTGGTACGAAATCCTAAAATAATGGAATTGCATCCTCTTCAAGATGAAAGTACGGTTCAGGGGATGCTAGAGATTATATATAAATTGGATCTTTGTATGAGAGAAATTTCTGGTATGAATCATTTTTCATTTCAACCAAGTGGTGGTACGCAAGCCTTATTTGCTATGGCATCCATTGTAAGAAAATATCACGAATCTCGAGGAGAAGGGGAAAAACGGAATGAAATTATTACAACCATTTTTTCTCATCCTTCACAAGCGGCTACAGCAGCTGTTAAAGGCTTTAAAATCATTACGCTTCATCCCGATAAAGACGGATTTCCTGATCTTGAAAAGTTAAAAGCTGTTGTTTCGGAAAGAACAGCAGGGTTTGTTGTAGCGAATCCTGAAGATACAGGGATTTTTAATTCAAAGATTAAAGAGTTTACGCGGGTTGTTCATGAAGCTGGTGGGATTTGTTACTACGACCAAGCAAATGCCAACGGTCTTCTTGGGGTTACTCGAGCGAAAGAAGCAGGATTTGATATGTGTTTCTTTAATCTTCACAAAACATTTGCAGCTCCGCATATGTGTGGTGGACCAGCAACAGGTGCACTTGGCGTGAGTAAAGAGTTAAAAGAGTACTTACCAGGACCAATTGTCGAGTGTGATGAGGGGAAATATTATTTAAATCATGAATTGAAACATTCTATTGGGAAAGTACGTGCTTTTCATGGGGTGGCACAAACGATTTTAAGGGCATATGCGTGGATTCGTGCTCTAGGACCAGAAGGGTTAAAAGAAGTGGCGACAACGGCTGTGTTAAACAACAATTATATGTATCATAAAGTACAAAAAATTCGTGGTGCAAGTGCACCTTATGTAAAAGGACAGCGGCTTGAACAAGTTCGGTATAGTTGGGAAGAGATGGAAAATGAAACGGGTATTACTACAGAAGATGTTCAAAGAAGAATGACGGATTTCGGCTTACATTATTGGACGAGTCACCATCCATATATCGTTCCTCAGCCGTTTACGTTAGAACCGACTGAGAGTTATTCTAAGGCTGATTTAGATGAGTATATTGCGGCACTTGAACAAATTTCGCAAGAAGCATATGAAAGTCCTGAAATCATTCAAAATGCTCCGCAAAATAGTACGATTCATAAATTAGATGAACAGGATTTTCTAGATGATCCGAAAAAATGGTGTATTACATGGAGAGCTTATCAGAAAAAGGTACAGTTACCAGAGTTGATTTAGGGTAGAGGGCAATCAAGAGCTTTCTTGATTGCCTTTTCTCTCATGTTGAAGTAAGGATTAATTGGTATGGAATGTTTGTATCATATATTAGTGTGCCAGTGTTTCTTGTTCTTTGGTTAGGCTATAAGTTTATTAAAAAGACGAAGGTTGTCCCGTTAAAAGAGTGTGACTTTAGCCGAGATGATTTATGAAAATACACCCGCAGTCAGCGGGTGTATTTTTTATAGGAGGATTAATAGGATAAAGAACGTTGTATGTTGAATGTTTCAAGGAGTATTTGTATCTATAGAAGTTCGCTTAGCGTGGACATGTTTGCATTTTAGTTCACCTATTAATAATAGTAAAATTGAAATAACTAATGTAAGTGCAGCGCAAAAGAGGGGAAGGGAGAAACTTTGCGTTTGTTTCGCAATAATACCTGTAAAAATTGGCCCGATAATTTGACCAATGCCGTAAATACCTGTTGTATAACCGATAATTTTATTGCTTTCATTTGGTCTGATTCTTTTTGCCTCTGTAGTTGTTAAAATTGTGATACCTACAAAAGTGGCGCCGAGCAGAAAAGCACTTAAAAATGCACCGATTACATTAGGGAGTAAAATGGGAGAAAGAACGCTTATAATTTGTAATAAGTAAGCTGAAATGAGCGCGCGTGTTGTTCCGTATATTTGAGCAATGTTTGACCAAATATAGCTAGATGGAATAACGGCAATACCAACAATAATCCAGCTACAAGATGCATAAAAGGATGAAAGGGTAATCCTTTCTACGATGGTGACAAGAAAAGTGCCAGTAATGATATATCCAAATCCTTCAAATCCATAAGCTAAAATGAGCCAAAATAAATAGTTTTTTCTATGAGTCGTATTTATTGTAGTAACTTTTGAGTTTTGCACAGTATGCCTAGTACCCTCTTTTAACCATTTCCATACAAAAATAGCTAAACTAAAGCTAATAAGACCGAGTCCAATCCAAGATCCTTTCCAATACCAAAGCGAGTTGAACAGAGGGGCGAATAATCCAGCAAAAATAATTCCAATGCCAACACCACTATAAATCATCCCACTTAGTACAATCTTATTCCGATGAAATAAATAATCTAGAACAATACTAGAGGCAAGAACTAATACAATAGCACTCGTAAAACCCCCAATAAACCGAAGAGGAAACCAAAAGAAAATTTGAGAGGTAAAGCCCATACAAAGGGTCGAAAGGACGTTAAAAAATAAACAATGATGTAACACTTTTTTACGATTTTTTAACGTAATAAATCCAATAAAGAAGGCACCAAGCAGATAACCGAGATAGTTACTGGAGGCTAAATATCCAGCGAGGTCTTCCTCTACATGAGCTTGCTTTTCCATAAAAGAAATAATTGGTGTGTAAGCGAAACGACTAATGCCCATTACAGCTACTAAAGCAAAGATACCAGACAGAATCATTTTCCATGTCTTTGTTTCTTTCATGTAATCTCCCTTCTTGAAACAGCTTTAATACATATGATAGGGGAATATGCATAGTGCGTAAAATACTGTTTTTTAATATGTAATATCAAAAATAATGATATGAATGAAAGGGCGAAAAAAATGAATTTACAAGACTTTGTAGCTTTTTATATGGTAGCGCAGGAAAAAAGTATTTCAAAAGCAGCAGTTCGTCTTAATTTTGTCCAATCGAACATAACAGCTAAAATAAAAAGGTTAGAAGCAGATTATGAAACACAGTTATTTTACCGACATCGAAATGGAGTAACGTTAACGCCTACAGGAGAAACATTGTTGAGATACGCTGAAAAAATGATTCACTTATTGGATGAATCGAAAAGAGAGATTAAATATACGACGTTGCCAGGAGGGACGTTAAAAATTGGAGCAATGGAGACGGCAGCAGCTGTTAGATTACCATCTATTCTATCTAACTATCATATAAAATATCCAGAAGTTGAAATTATGCTACAAACGAATAGTACGGAAGAATTAACGAAAAAAATACTTCTCCACGAACTAGAAGGGGCATTTGTAGCGAATAGTATTGATGATCCAGCATTAGAAAAAATAGAAGTATTTCAAGAGGAAATGATGCTACTGTCCAAGGGAAGTTTTTTACTGGATCATAAATATATGGCGGATCAGTCGTTTATCGTTTTTCAATCTGGCTGTTTTTATAGAAAGGTATTGGAGGAATGGTTATTGTCGGAAGGAATTGTTCCGAGGAAGGTAATGGAGGTAAACTCTTTAGATGGTATTATCGGATGTGTAAAAGCTGGTCTTGGAGTATCCATGCTCCCGCGAGAAGTAGCAGAGCAGTTTGATTCTCATAAAGAGCTCGTTCGTACACCGTTATTAAGTAAAAATAGATTTATTCCCACGTACTTTATTTATCGGAAAGATAGTGTGAAAACAGTAGCATTATGTAAGTTTATTACATTGCTTTATAGCATAGAAGAAAAGAGGAATTGTAAATATTCTTAAAACATATCAAATGATTACCTAATACGAAAAGTAATTGGGATTATATTGCTCCTCATTCTTTTATTTATAAAGTTTGGGTAACTTCCTTCGCTGAAGTAGAAAATTAGATAAAATACGTTATCTCGCACTTACGGGGGCAGTAATACTCCCACCTCAAAATTCGGTGGAAGCAAAGAAGTGAGGTGAGAGCTAATAATTAGTGGGGGATGAAGCCCCACTGATTAAGGTTTCACTTTATTAGAAAAAGTCGAACTTTTGATAACACTAATTATATGAACGAAAGTCCCTTCAAATCTTCTAAAGGGACCTTTCTAGATTTCTAGATATATTGAATTCCGATAATGATATTTTATGTTAGTTTCATTTAACAAATGATTAAATGTATTATATATAATTTATTTAATTTTATTTTACAAAGAGTAATTTCCAGTTTTTCACATGGTATAATTTTGAACCAGAAAGAAAGAGGTATATAAAGGCTGGAAAAAGCGGATTCAAATTCCATTTACCATTTGGTCCTGGTGTAGGTTTATGGGATTTGGTTTAGAAGTTGCTGTTAAGGAATAAAGGAGATAATTAGTATGAATAAAAAAGTGAAAAATTTTAAATATCTTATGATTATATTAGCGTGTATTGCAATTTTCGGTACAATTTTACCTAATGCATTAGATCCGAATGAAACATTAGCTGGTAAAATTTCAATTGTAGTTTTTGGTACAATTGGTACTTGTTTATTATTTTCTATTACTTATTTTATTGTAAAAAAAGCTATTTTAAGAAGGGGAAAATAAGAGGGGACAAAATTTAGAGTTAGACTTACTTCCAATAGGTTCTGTTGTAATGTTTAAAGATTGGGATCATCCATTAATGGTTTATGGAAGAAAACAGATGGATTCTGAAACAAAAAAACATGGGATTATGTATGTTGTTATTTTCCTCATGGTAATATTTCTTCGGAGTATAATTTCTTTTTGAATCACGAAGATATTTCTAGTGTTTTACATCTTGGTTTTATTAATGAAAGAGAATTAGAGTTTCAAAAATTATTTAAAAAAGAAGTTGAAGAAAAACAGTGATTTTTTTAAGCTGTTGGTGTTTTTGAAATAGTTGAAGAGTGAATCTTAATACACATATACATAAAGAAAAGCCCTTTTTTAATAAAGAGGTCTTTTCTTTATGTATTTTTATAAGCTTTAATTTTGATGAGTGTGTTAGTTTATCAAAAAATGATAAAATAGTTAACGAAATGGTAAAATTTTATCATGATAAAAAACAAAGGGGAATCTTTATGAAATTGCTACGTTCATTTCTCATTCTCACTCTTGTTGTATTGTTAAGCGCATGCAATACAGCAACAAAAGTCACAAAGGTTCAAAAAAATGGCGAAACGACTTTAAAAATTGGCTCCCTGCAAGGGTATCACGATGTGCAAACGATTAAAGCTGAAAAAGGAAATGTGGAAATTCCTTATGAGGCAGCGGTTGAAGAAGGTACGATTTTATTGCAAGTCACAAAAGACGATAAGGTCATTTATGAAGAAGAAGTCACTTCTCAAAAAGAAGGTTTGCTTTCTTTTGAAGCACCAAAATCCGGATCATATGATTTAATTGTACGTGTGAAGGGTAAAGAAGAGAAAGCGAAAGGAATTCAAATACATACGAAGCTATGAAAAAACGGCAAGCGGGTACACCCCGCTTGCCGTTTCCATTTCCAGTTGGCTCTGGCACAACACATGCTCATTAATTTAAGAAGTAAACGTTAAACTTCAAAATATATAATAAAAGTTGATTTTGGAGTTACTTTCACTTTGGGTGATGTGACCCCTAATAAAACATTCAATAAATTTTATAATATAAATACTTAATTCTAATCATTAAAAATCCTACTTTTTCTTACTTTAATCGTTTCTAAAATATAAAGAAGAATACCTAAACCAAATATCTTTTCAGCATTAGAAATATTATTACCTAATTTAATAATAGGTACATTTAATCCAAATCTTTCACTCCATTCCAAAGGCATATATCCTCTCTTACAGTTTATTAATATACGATCATCTATCGTACGAAAAGACGTTTCGAAAAAATCAAATTCAACTTCTACCTCAGAAAGTTTTATTTCTTTTTCATTCATTAAAGAACCACGTACCATTCCAAATCCCTGTATAGTATTTTCTTTAAACATACCTACACAATTATAATTTGAATCATAAATAGCCCAATCATAATTTTCAACTTCACTATGAAAATATGCAAGAATTTCTCCATTACTTGCTTCCAGTCCAACAACTTGTTTATTTTTTAAAGAAGGTAATGTCGTTATATTAGTTGAAATTAGCTTTGTTCCTGCTACATAAGTTCCATCAGGAGTATATAATCCAAAATGTTTATTACCTTCTGGTAATTCTAATAATACAAAAGTATTAGTATCCCAAAGCGTTATACTATTTTTAACAATATTTTTTTCTAATAAATTCCCTTTTCTTAATTGCAAAAAACCAATTCCTAAAAAAACAAACGAAACTATAACAATAAAAATAACCTGTCCCCAATTAATATGTCCCCACTTTTCATATACAGCACATAGTGCCAAAATAAAAACACCAATTCCAATAAAAAATTTAAACTTTCCTTTCCTTTTATAATACTCAAATAATTCCATACAAACACCTCTATCAGTTGGTCTTAATATTTCAATCATTCTTCAAATAGGGGTCACATTACCGAAAGTGAAAATTGTACGCTAAGGGTGTAAAAACTTATTATAGCAGGTTTTATAGAGCATATAAGTCTATGTTGGTTAATATCAATTTACAAAAAAAGCACTCAAAAAAACGGCATCTATGTAGATGGTGTTTTTTGATAGATTTTAAATATGGAAATTATCAAGTACATTGTCTTTTTCTTCTTTATTAATTCCAATGTAAGTTAATGTAATTTGTGGTGTGCTGTGATTGAGTATGTCTTGCAACATAGCGACATCTTTTGTTTGTTTATAGAACCAATAGCCGAAGGTTTTACGCATAGTGTGGGTTCCAATGGATTCTACACCAGCAAAATCTCCGGCTTTTTGCAATTGTCGATAAGCCTGGATCTTACTAATGGGTTGATCTCCTTTTCGTGAAGGGAATAACCAGGTATTTTCTAAGGTTTGAGCATAGGAATAGATCTCATCAAAAATAGAAGTAAGATTAATCATGCGTTCTTTCTTCGTTTTTCCCTCTTTGATTTTGAATTCTTTTCTCTTTTTTTGTTTTTGTTTTAGGATAGTTTGGGTTTCGATTTGGAGTAGGTCACTGGGTTCTGGTGCAAAAACCATTTGATAGAGACATAGAACCTACATGGACTGTTCAATGACAGTTTATGATGCAATTCCAAACAATTTATGTATGAATCTAACTTCATTTTGGGCAGACTTCACCTGTGGGTGAAGTTGTCCTTTTTCAACATATGCATGAATTCAACACCACTCAATATAGAAATGGCTGTTTCATACGACTTGAATCCTAACATAGAACGCACACGTTTCTTAATGAAACGGTGATCCTGTTCTACTATATTATTGAGATATTTAACTTGCCTTATTTGTATGCCTTCAGGCATACGTTTCTCTTCTTTTAACTCTTGAATCGCTATGGGATAGGCTGGGTTCTTGTCTACTGTTATAACACGAGGTTTACAAATATGAGAAGCAGCCAAGGCTTTCTTAAAAAAGCGCTTGGCTGCTTGTTTATCTCTTGATTCACTTAGATAAAAATCAATGGTATTCCCTTCTGAATTGACTGCGCGATATAAATGCATCCATTGACCTTTTACTTTCACATATGTTTCATCGACTCTCCAGGAATCATTTGTTGTCTTAAGATGACGTCGTATTTTTTCGTCTAATTCAGGTCCATATTGATGCACCCAACGCATAATGGTGGTGTGAGCAATAGACAAACCCCGTTCCTCCATCATTTCCATCAAATCACGAAAACTTAAGTTGTACCGCAGGTACCATCTTACTGTTAATAAGATAATATCAGGCTGATAGTGCTTCCATTTGAACAAATTTTCCTTTTCCATACCGATCACGCACCCTTTCTAGAGTAATAGTATCAGTATGTCCAAGTTTTATAGATTTATTGTAATTATCCTGAAGTTTTTGCACCAGAACCGTTTTTTAATTATACTTTTATTTACATAGAACATTATGGAATTGAAAAAGAAGAGAAAGTAAACAAAAAAAGAGTAGTTTTTTTAACTATTTTTGTTTCTTTATTTTAGTAAAATAAAGTCTTTAAAAGATTCTCACAATAACTTATAATAAGTTAGTAAAATTAACCAATCTATATTTTTAAAGGGGAGATTAAAATGGCTGGACAAATTCGTATGAGCCCTGAAGAACTAAAATCAAAGGCTGCCTTATATGGACAAAGTTCTCAACAAATTGATGATATTCTTCGTAAATTACAAGGATTGCAAAATGAATTACGCGGTGAGTGGGAAGGTCGTGCTTTCGAAGGTTTTGATCGACAATTTAGCGAATTAAGACCAAAAGTAGAAAACTTCTCACAATTACTACATGAGATTAATGTTCAACTTTCCAAAACTGCAGAAGCTGTTGCTTCTCATGATGAAGAATTATCACGTAATTTCGGCTTGAAATAAAAAACGTTTTACTCTACATAACAAGAATTTCAAATGAGCCATGCAACTTATATTGTATGGCTCATTTGATTTCGTGCTCAATTAAGCTGGGCACGCGTTTAAAAAGAGCGATATTGATAGATAAGTTTCATATATTTATTGGGATTTCCTTGGCATGTTCTGAAAATTAGAGAAAGGATTTGAGCGATGGGACAATTTCAAAGTAATTTTCAAACGGCAAAACAAATTGCTACACAGATGAGAGCAGCTTCGGATACCATCCAAGGTGCAACAAATCGTTCTATAAAAAGGGCGACGCGTACAACACTATCTGTTAACTCTAAAGCACAAGAAGCGAACCAACATGCTTTAGAGTTAACGAAACAATTTTGTTCCGCCTTTCAACAAGCGGTGGATAATATTCATTCAGTAGCTCAAGAGTTTGAGAGAATGGATAACGAACTTCACAACACTTTTCGCTAATGTGACAACCTACGTAAAGGTAAAACGGTAGGAGGAATATGATGAGTCAAGATATTGAAAAACAAATCAATCAATTAAATCAAAAGTTACGAAGTGTATTTGAAGAACAAGACCGAAATCAATCTGCGATTCACACTCAGGAGCGAGCGGAAGCAGATTTTCACGAATGGAAAAGTCGAAGTCATGGCTTATTTAACCGTATTTTAGAAACTTGGCACGGCGATAGAGAATTATCTCATTTTTTTATGAATATGCGTCAAGAAGCAGGGCACATTGAGCGAAAACTTACATTCGAATTGGAAAACCAAAAAGAAACGTTGCTTAAAGAAAGACGAGATCTTAGTGATTTAGAACACGACCTTTCCTATCAGCAACAACAATTAGCAAGGGAGGTCAAAGCATGAGTTTAAATATGTATTTGGGAGAAGTACAAAGTCAAACTCAAAGTATGAACGCTGTATGTACCGCTACGATTCAAGGTATGGAACAAGTTATTCAATCGATTGACGCTTTTGCAATTGATACTGTTCTACAAGGACAAACATATAGCAGTGCAAAATCATTTTTTGTACAAACTTTTCGTCCTTTAGCGCAAGGAATCATTTACTTATGTGAAGAACTAATCCGCCAGAATAATGTCTTTCCAAGTCAATTTCAATCACAGGTAGCTTCAACGGATGTTATTGAACAAGAATTACTAGAACAAATTCGAGAAATTGATCGAATGAAGACAAGTATGGAAGCTGTCAATCAAACTATGCCAATCCCGGGTATGGACTCCATGGTAAACCTTTTTACTATCATGAGGCAAAAACTGCAAGAAAAGTTGGATCATTTGTATCAATTCAATCAGACTTCTAGTAATAACTATAGTACAGCAATTCAATTAGCAGCTAGTATTGCTACTGGTCTTGCGGAAGTGCAAAGTGGCAAAGGGTTTAGTCCTGCAAGTGGTACATTTAGTACACAAGGATTGAATATGGATTGGACGGGGCCTATTCAAAAAATTACAGAAGATAAAGCTCGTGAAGTTGAAAGGTTAAATAAGGATTCTGAATCTGGTGAAGTAGACAAAAAAGATTCATTTTTAGGTATGACTGGATTCAATTGGAATGCACCATTGGATGGAGCGGGGAATACATTCGGAACACTTACAGGTGCAGCGGCAGTAATAGAAAGGGCTAATAAAGTAATTAATGGTTATAAGGTAACATACGATTTGGGCAGAAGAGCACAACGCGTCCTTGTAAGAGAATATTCCGGTTTTAAGGGCAATAAAAAAATTAATGGAAAGTATAGGGATTATAAGATTTATTATGTAGATGATGTCGCGGCAAAAATGAAAAATGGAACTGCTAGCAAGACGATAAAAGAAATAGATGCTCTTATAAAAAATGGAAGTGTGCTAAGTGCGTCTAAAATGGCTTTAAAGGATAAGCTTGGATGGTTTAGTGTGGGTATAGACTCATATATGGATACAAGTGAGAATATCAAAAATAATGAATCAAGTGATAAAATCGCAGGAGATATTATTGGTAATGTTGTTGTAGGAGGAGCAGTAACCGTAGGGGCAACGGCTCTTACAGTTATGGCCCTTCCAGCAGCACCAGTTCTGGCTGTTGCCGCAGCTGGATTTGCTGTTTCAGTAGGACTAACATATTTCACAGAAGGTGTGAAATGGGATGTTGATTTAGATGGTGATGGTGAAGATGACAGTATTAAGGATATGGTGAAAACGGGTTCGAAAAAAGCTTGGTCAACAGTAGCGGGGTGGTTTAATTAACATGAAAAAAAGTATAGATTTTAATAAGAAAGCTTTTGCACATTATATGGCTCTTTATCCTGTAAATGAAATAAGAGTCCACGTAATTGGCCTTGTCCTTTTGGGGGCAGACGTGTTTGTTCTTTTGCCTGCTTTTGCGAATCCTTTTCGATTACTCTATGTATATATAGTAACTCCTCCAGTTATTTTTTTAAATTTGTGGGCGATATGGATTGCTATCAATCCTCGGAAACGACAATTACAATACACTCTATTTCGAGGAGTATATGGCACCATATGTTCAGTCGGATTATTGGTTATAACTCAAAAATATGCCTATGAAGTGTTACAATTACAAACTCCTATCTATTTTATTTTTTCAGTTGGTTTTTATGGTTTTGCTTTGTATCATTTTTATAAAAATCATATTGAAAAACTTCAGGAACCAAGAAAAAAATCAAAATCGTCGAAAGGAACTGGTGGTGTAAAAGTAGCAGCTATTGCAGCTGGATTGGGGCAGTTAATTGCTAATATAATTCTTAGCATTGCAACACAACAGATGGGGGCAATTGTATTTATGTGTGCATGCACAGTGTTTTCGTTTGTTTTGTTTTATATGATTATAGAACTCCATAAGTATTATTATTTACGGAAGCATATAGAAGATGGAGGGAAAATACGTATAGGCTTTTAAAGAGAATTTGTTGAATTTCAAGTATATAATCGCATTCTTCTTATAGTTGGTTAAAGGATAGAAAAAATAGGAGGGAGAGTTAATCTCATGAATGTGGAATTACATTTAGATAGCAGAGAGATCTTTTTTCTATTTCGGATGATAGGGATAGAAGAAGTTAAAGGATTTGAAAATCCATACCAGGCTATACCTTAGAGTAAAAAGATCAAGAGTGGATATAGGGATAAATAATATTTAATCGAAAACGATAGGATGGTGCAAGTGAGATTCTGCGCTATTCAAATAATCTTTGAAAAATATATAAGCCGTATAAGAAAGGGCGGAGAATTATGCAATTTTCTAAAGAAAAGCTGTTACCAAATGGCTCTATTGTTCTGTTAAAAGGAGGGACAAAAAAGGTTGTAATTTACGGAAGAAAACAACTACTTATGGTTGAAGAACCTGTTATGTATGACTACATTGGCTGTTTTTATCCAGAAGGATATATTGATCCTGATTATACATTTGTATTTAATCATGATGCTATTGAAGAAATTATATTTGTAGGTTTTGTAGATGAGGAAGAAGAGGCATTTGTAGGATTGCTTAATTGAATATGATCTAGAAATAGGGAAAGGAATCGAAACGATTCATGCCATTTATAAACAAAAATCATTTGAAATTGCATAACATTTATTTGTAAATATCCCATTTTCTATCTGTTAAGAAACTTTGCAACAGAACCATTTTGAGAGAAGTCATAAGAGACACTCGTAAGCCTTATTTGAAGTAAAATTAGTTAAGGATCTATTAATAGAGTAAACCCTATTGATAGATCCTTAATGTTGTAAATCCGTAAAATCTTGATGCTACCCTAGTTTTTTATTAATTTTAATATATTTTAGATTTATGAGTATTTAATGGGGATATTATTAGTAATGTGTATTGAATTAAATACAAAATGTATCTAGTATATTATCTTTTTCTTCCTTGTTGATGCCAATATATTTAAGTGTAATTTGTGGGGTGCTATGATTGAGTATTTCTTGTAACATAGCTATATCTTTTGTTTGTTTATAGAACCAATAGCCGAAGGTTTTTCGCATGGTGTGAGTCCCGATGGATTCTACATTGGCAAAATCTCCGGCTTTTTGTAATTGTCGATATGCTTGGATCTTACTAATGGGCTGATCTCCTTTTCGAGAAGGAAATAACCAGGTGCTTTTTAGTGTTTGGGTATACGAATAGATTGCATCAAAAATAGAAGTAAGGTTAATTATGCGCTCCTTCTTTGTTTTTCCCTCTTTAATTTTGAATTCTTTTCTCTTTTTCCGTTTTAATTTTACTATGGTTTGTGTTTCAATTTGGAGTAAATCGCTGACACGTAATCCTGTATTGATTCCAATTAGAAATAGAATATAGTCTCGTTCGGAACAGTGACGCTTGAGAGCCCATTTCATATCTTCGATCTGTTCTTTGCCTCGAATGGGTTGGACATCAATGAGATGTGGTTTTTTGTTCATGGATTTTCGACCTCTTTATTTACAGTGTTTTGAATGTATACTTTTATTTGGTATTTTGAGGATATCAGGGGATTCGGTTTGAAGTCAATGTTTAAGGAGATTTGAAAGTAAACTAATATTTAAAAGTTTACATTCGAAAAAGGAGAATAATCTCGAATTATTAGATCAATTTTTGATAATTATATAAGTAGAAAGTTTTTCAATCTGTTTCTCGTATCATTTCTGTATTCGTTATTCGTTATAAAACCCGTGTTTCATAATCGGTGTTATATGGATATCACAAAGTTTATCCCGTAAAAGCCCGATTGGTGGGGCTAATAATCAGTGGTGATGAAGAAAGCCACCACTGATTAAAGTTTCACTTTATTAGTGATTTCATTTTCAATAATTAGAAAAAGCAACTAAATCTAGTTGCTTTTTTTGTAGAGAAGAGAACGACTTAACATAAATTTAAGACTCTTTCTCTTTTTTTAGTTTCCCTTTTTGCTTTGCCATTTCTCGAAGTAAATACTCGATGTGAGCGTTAACACTGCGGAATTCATCATTTGCCCATTTTTCGATGACTGCGTGTAATTCAGGATCAATACGTAATGGAAAGCTTTTCTTTTTAGCCATAATACCTACAACCTTTAGTATAGACTTCCTGTATTAATAACTGGTTGTGCACCTTTATCTGAAACGATAGCAACCAATAAGTTGTTAACCATGTTCGCTTTACGCTCGTCATCTAAATCGAGTACGCCGTCTTCATTTAACATGTGAATCGAAGTTTTCGCTATTTTTACAGCGCCTTCGACAATTTCTTTTCGTGCGGCTAATACAGCTTTTGCTTGCTGACGTTGAAGCATTGCATGAGCAATTTCTGTTGCGTAAGCCAAATGTGTTAAGCGTGTTTCTAATACTTCGACACCAGCAATTTCTAAACGTGCTTCCAATTCGCGTTTTAATTCCTCAGAGATTTCTTCAGCATTTCCGCGTAGTGTGATGCAGTTATCATCTTGGAAATTATCATACGGATATTTCGTTGCAACGTGGCGAATTGCTGTTTCACTTTGAATCTCTACGAATTCATCGTAATGTTCCACACCGAAAATTGCTTTTGCTGAATCAACAACTTTATAAACAACAACAGCTGCAATTTCAATTGGGTTCCCATCGACATCATTTACTTTTAATTTTTTACTATTGAAGTTTTCTACACGAAGAGAAACCGTTTGACGAAGTGATAAAGGAACTGTCAAATATAAACCATTTTTACGAATTGTCCCTAAATAGTTACCGAAAAATGTAATAACTTTCGCTTGGTTTGGCTGGACAATCCCAATACCTGTTCCAAGAACTCCCGCTAAAACAAGACATAGGATAGCTACTACAAATACTTCTTGTACGAGGAAAAATACACCGATACCTGCTAAAGCTAAAAGACCGATAATTCCTAGAAAACCATTTACGTAAAACACTTGTTTTTCTCTCATACTAATCGCCTCCTTTGATATAAAAATGATATCACTTTTATATCATGAAGTGCAAGGGAGAGGAGTCTAATTTTCTGAAAAAAATAAAAAAACGATCTTTTTTATAGGAATCTTTAAAAAACAAACAAAGAGGAACATAAGTTCTATTTTGTGGTAAAATAAAGAAGACTTAACCGCCCACTGCAGCAGCTAAGTCCCTTTGAGAGCATCTTGCATCGTGACAAATGATTCAAAGCGGTTTTGCCAGGATTGCTTCTTCAATCGCTGACTCAATCTCTTTGTCAGAAGCATCGTAACTTCCTTTTGACTTCTTGGTGTCAGTACTGGAAGTGTCACTTGCTTCTTCTTGTTTAGCATGTCCTTTTTTATTAAAATCCATGCTAGGTATTTTAAAGGCACTCATGTTCATATATTTTCCCAATTTACATGCTTCAGTAATAGGGCAGAAACGAACAATTCCCTCTGCAACTTTCATTGCACCAAGCCACAGCAAAACCTTTGACCAAGTGCACCATGGTTTACGTGTGAGTTTAGCTGTACTACAACTTAGGACGACCAAACCGAGTGTAATTCGGATTAGAGCATTCATTATGCTGATGTTTTGCTTCATCAAAGAAAACACTCCTTTTTCAGCAGCTTAGAAATAGAAGATACCATTTCAGTTGTTATTATTCCGCGTAAGCTTTACGATATGTAATCCAACATTTGACGGTGAAAAAGATGTTGGATTGGGCGTGTGTATAGGTGTCTTTTTTTGTTATAATGTAAGAATGCATAAAAGGATGTTTAAAAAGTCCGGTCAAGAAAGCTGTCGCATTTCTTTGTTGCTTTGCCAGTCCGGTACTCATGTAGTAAAAGCTACACTGCGTGTCCTCCTGGCTGCAGCGCCTCGACCTGCTCGGTTCTCTAGATCCTCCTTTTTAAACGTGTATTGTAAAAGGATGTTTAAAAAGTCCGGTCAAGATAACCGCTTTTTGAACAAGCACATAAAGGTGATTAGATAAAAGAAAGGGTGTTTTCATGTACGATATTTCACAGTGGAAACATGTATTTAAGCTTGATCCAAATAAAGAATTAAGCGATGAACATTTAGAAATGATTTGTGAATCTGGAACGGATGCAGTAATTGTAGGCGGAAGTGATGGAGTAACGATAGATAATGTATTACATATGCTAGTGAGCATTCGTAGATATGCAGTTCCTTGTGTGTTAGAGGTTTCTGACATTGAAGCACTTACACCAGGATTTGATTTTTATTACATCCCAAGTGTTTTAAATAGCCGCAAAGTAGAATGGGTAACGGGGATTCACCATGAGGCATTGAAAGAATTTGGGGATATTATGAACTGGGATGAGATTTTCATGGAAGGATATTGTGTTTTAAATCCCGAAGCGAAGGTAGCACAAATTACAGAAGCGAAATGTGATTTAACAGAAGATGATGTGATTGCATATGCACGTATGGCAGACAAGCTTCTGAACTTGCCGATTTTCTATTTAGAATATAGTGGTACTTATGGAGATATTGAACTTGTTAAAAATGTAAAGGCAGAATTACAACAATCAAAGCTATATTACGGCGGCGGAATTTCAAGTGCGAAAGAGGCAAAAGAAATGGCGCAGTATGCTGATACAGTTGTTGTAGGTAATGTAATTTATGATGATATAAAAGCAGCATTACAAACAGTAAAAGCTGTAAAAGGAGAGTAGGTGAAGGCACATATGAGTATAACTGATAAATTATTAAATGGTTTAAACCCAGAGCAGCAAAAGGCAGTACAAACGACAAATGGGCCGCTTTTATTAATGGCGGGTGCAGGTAGTGGTAAGACGCGTGTGCTAACACATCGCATCGCATATTTACTTGGTGAAAAAGGTGTAGCGCCGTGGAATGTATTAGCAATTACTTTTACAAATAAGGCAGCTCGTGAAATGCGTGAGCGTATCGATACGCTTGTTGGTCCGGAAGCAGAGGATATTTGGATTTCTACATTCCACTCGATGTGCGTACGTATTTTACGACGTGATATTGATCGTATTGGGATTAATCGAAACTTTACGATTTTAGATGCAAGTGATCAGCTGACTGTTGTGAAGAAAATTATGAAAGAGCGTAATATCGATCCGAAGAAATTTGATCCTCGCTCTATTTTAGGTGGCATTAGTAATGCGAAAAATGAATTGTTGTCAGCTGACAAATATGCAAAGCAAATTTCAATTGCTGATCCATTTGAAAAATTAACAAGTGATGTATATACAGAGTATCAGAAGCGTCTTCTGAAAAATAACTCATTAGACTTTGATGATTTAATTATGACCACGATTCAATTATTTGACCGTATTCCTGAAGTATTAGAATTTTATCAACGTAAATTCCAGTATATTCATGTTGATGAGTATCAAGATACGAACAGAGCACAATACATTCTTGTAAATAAATTAGCTGCCCGCTTTAAAAACCTTTGCGTTGTGGGTGATTCTGACCAGTCGATTTATCGTTGGCGTGGGGCTGATATTTCTAACATTTTGTCATTTGAAAAGGACTATGAAAATGCACAGGTTATCCTGTTAGAACAAAATTACCGTTCATCACAAAATATTTTAAATGCAGCCAACGCTGTCATTGAAAATAATTCAAATCGTAAACCGAAAAAATTATGGACGGATAATCAAATTGGAAGTAAGATTTCATATTACCGTGCTGCAACGGAAAAGGATGAAGCATATTTTGTTGCGAAAAAAATTCGCGATGAAATTCAAATGGGAAATCGAAACTATACAGACTTTGCGGTTCTGTATCGTACGAACGCGCAGTCTCGTATGGTCGAGGAGATTTTCCTAAAGTCTAATATTCCATATAAAATTGTCGGCGGTATTAAGTTCTATGATCGTAAAGAGATTAAGGATATTTTGGCTTACTTACGTTTAATTGCAAATCCGGATGATGAAATTAGTTTCGCGCGTATTATTAACATGCCAAAGCGCGGAATCGGTGCCACTTCTATTGATAAAATTATTAACTACGGCGTACAAAATGGAATTTCATTAACAGCTGTATTAGATGAAATTGAACATGTTGGGGTAAGTGCGAAAATCACAAAAGCAGTAAAAGAATTTGCAAGTCTATTACACAATTGGGTAAACATGCAAGAATATTTATCCGTTACGGAACTAGTAGAAGAAGTAATTGAGAAAACAGGTTACCGCGATATGTTAAAGAATGAACGTTCTTTAGAGGCAGAAGGACGACTTGAAAACTTAGATGAATTCTTATCTGTTACGCAAACATTCGAATCACAAAGTGAAGATAAGAGTCTTGTTGCGTTCTTAACAGATTTAGCGCTTGTTGCGGATATTGATCGTGTGGATGAAGATCCAACTGCAGGTGAAGAAGTTATTTTAATGACGATGCACTCGGCAAAAGGACTAGAGTTCCCGGTTGTCTTTATTATTGGTTTAGAGGAGGGTGTCTTCCCGCATACGCGTTCTCTTATGGAAGAAGATGAAATGCAAGAAGAACGCCGCTTAGCCTATGTAGGGATCACTCGTGCGGAAGAAGAGTTATACTTATCGAATGCTCAAATGCGTACTTTATTTGGTAGAACAAATATGAACGCAGCATCTCGATTTATTTCAGAAATTCCTACAGAGTTAGTAGAACCATTAAATGAAACAGCGCCAAAGCGTGAAACATTTAGTGCGAAAGGAAGAACAACTGGAGCTGGGGCAACGACAACACGTTCTCGCTCTGCATTTGTGCGGCCTGCAGTGAAAACAACAGGAGGAGAGCAAATTGGCTGGGCTGTAGGTGACAAGGCGTCCCATCAAAAATGGGGAGTTGGTACAGTTGTAAGTGTGAAAGGTGAAGGTGATGCAAAAGAGTTAGATATTGCATTCCCAAGCCCGATTGGCATTAAACGTTTATTAGCAAAATTTGCACCTGTAACGAAACAATAGAAAGGAGTAAGGATATGTCAAAAGAGGCGATAAAACAGCGTATAAAAGAACTGCGTGAGATGTTGAATGCATTTAACTATCAATATCACGTATTAGACAATCCTTCTGTTTCTGACGCGGAATATGACCGCGATATGCAGGAGCTTATAAAATTAGAAGCAGAGAACCCAGAATTTTTAATAGAAGACTCTCCCACTGTTCGAGTTGGGGGAGCAGTGCTTGATATATTTGAAAAAGTAACGCATAAATCTCCGATGTTAAGTCTAGGAAATGCCTTTAATGAAGGAGATTTACGTGATTTTGATCGCAGAGTGCGTCAAGGAATTGATGGTTCAAATGTAAGATATATATGTGAACTAAAAATTGACGGTCTTGCTGTTTCCCTTCATTATGAAAAAGGACGCTTCGTTCAAGGTGCAACACGTGGCGACGGCGTAACTGGTGAAGATATTACGCAAAATTTAAAAACAATTAAAGCGATTCCTCTTCGTTTGAAAGAAGAAGTAACGTTAGAAGCGCGCGGTGAGGCATATATGCCAAAGCGTTCATTTGTGAAATTGAATGAAGAGAAAGAACAAAATGGTGAAGCTGTTTTTGCAAATCCGCGTAATGCAGCAGCGGGATCACTTCGTCAGCTAGATCCGAAAGTTGCTGCGAAACGCAATCTGTCTATGTTTGTGTACGGTCTTGCTGATGTAGAAGAAAAGACGATTGCATCACATAGCGAATCACTAGATTTCTTAGGTGAACTTGGATTTAAAACAAATCCAAATCGCCGCATTTGTGAAACAATTGAAGACGTAATCGCTTATGTAGAAGAATGGCAGGAAAAACGTCCGAACCTTGATTATGAGATCGATGGAATTGTAATTAAAGTAGATGATGTCACGCTGCAAGAAAATTTAGGAACAACAGCAAAGAGCCCGCGCTGGGCAATTGCCTATAAATTTCCGGCAGAAGAAGTTGTAACGAGATTAACAGGTATTGAATTGAGCGTAGGACGTACAGGTGTTGTGACACCAACTGCAGAACTAGAGCCAGTTCGAGTAGCAGGAACAATTGTCCGCCGTGCATCTCTACATAACGAGGATTTAATTCGTGAAAAAGATATTCGAATTGGTGACTATGTTGTTGTGAAAAAAGCGGGAGACATTATTCCAGAAGTAGTAAACGTTATTTTCGATAAACGTACGGGTGGGGAAGAAGAGTATCATATGCCAACGCATTGTCCGACTTGTGACAGTGAACTTGTTCGTTTAGAAGAAGAGGTAGCTCTTCGTTGTATTAATCCAGCATGTCCAGCGCAAATTCGTGAAGGACTGATTCATTTCGTCTCAAGAAATGCAATGAATATTGATGGACTCGGAGAGCGTGTTATTACACAGCTTTTTGAAGCAGATTATATTCGGACATTTGCAGATTTGTACCCATTAACGCAGGAGCAATTGTTACAGTTAGAGCGTTTTGGTGAGAAATCAGCTTCTAAATTAGTACAAGCAATTGAAAATTCTAAGGAAAACTCGCTAGAACGTCTATTATTTGGGCTTGGTATTCGCCATGTCGGGGCAAAAGCGGCTCGTACGTTAGCTGAGCATTTTGAAACAATGGACCATCTTGTAAAAGCAACAGAAGAAGAATTAAAAGAGATTAATGAAATTGGCGAGAAAATGGCCCAATCAATCGTAACGTACTTCGATAATGAAGACGTGTTAGAATTATTACAGCAATTTAAAGAGTACGGCGTTAATATGACCTATAAAGGTATAAAACGTGCAGATTTACAAAATGTTGAATCTTTCTTCGCTGGAAAAACAATTGTCCTAACAGGAAAACTAGAAGTGATGGGGCGCACTGAAGCGAAGAAAAAGATTGAAGAGCTAGGCGGCAAAGTAACAGGTAGTGTAAGTAAGAGTACAGATTTAGTCGTTGCTGGTGAAGCGGCAGGGTCAAAATTAGCGCAAGCAGAGAAGCATAATATTGAGGTTTGGAATGAAGAGAGGTTCTTACAAGAGCTGAATAAGTAAGAGGTGCAAACTTACCATGAAAAAAATAGCATTAGCGGTATTAAGTCTTGGGCTACTTGTAAGCGGATGTAGCACAGATACGAAAAAAGAAGAAAAAGTTGTTGAGAAATCGGGCAAATCAAAAGAACAAGCAATTGTTCCGAAGTATTCTATTTCTGAAGAGTATTATAAAACGACAGTCCCGTTTGATCCAGGTTCTGCACGTGGCTTAGTTGTACAAGGGTTGAATAGTCGTCTGGATATTGATGAATTTGAAACAGGATTAATGCGTATTGCAAAGGAATCTTTTAGTACGAAAGATTATCTATTCCAAGGTGGCAAATATTTAGATAAAGACACGGTACAAATGCTTGTAAAGAGAAAGCGTACAGATGCGGAGCAAAAAGAGTTAGAAGAAAAGTTGAAAAAAGACGCAGCGAAATTTCCTAACATTGGATTGAATCCAGCATTAGAAGCAGGATCGGAATCATTAGAGGTTCGAAATAAAAAAACACCAATGTATCTTTCGAATATTTTAGAGCATGATTATTATAAAAGAAATGGTGATCAAGTTGAATTAGGTGGCATTGTGATTGGCCTTGCAATGAACTCTGTTCATTATTTTCTAGAAGAACATGGATATCCGCGTGAAACGGAAATTAGTGAACAAGAGATGTTAGAAAAGGCTAAGCCAATGGCACAAGAAATTTTAAAAGTGTTACACAAAAATGCAGATACGAAAAATGTTCCAGTTACGTTTGCAATTTATCGCCAAGGACCAAAGTCAACACTCGTACCGGGGAAATTTGTCTCTTACGCGCAAGTGGATAAAGGCAGTGAAAGTATAGGGGATTGGAAAGCAATTAATGAAAAATATTACTTGTTCCCTTCTGGATCAGCTAAAACGGATGTGCGTGAAGATTACACAACTGTAGAAAACTTTAAAGCGAAATTGAGTGATTATTTTAAAGGTGATTATACAGCTGTTATTGGTAGAGGATTTTATAAAGATGATCAATTGCAAGAAATGAAGATTGACATTCCAGTTCAGTTTAATGGCAAGGCAGAAGTAATTGGATTTACACAGTATGTTGCGGGACTTGTTATGCAATACTTCCCGAATTATATTAAAGTACAGGTGACAATTAAATCCGTTGAACGACCAGAAGCGATTATTATTCGTGATGCGAAGCAAGATGAACCATTTGTGAAAATTTTAGATTAAGAAAAAAGCGGTTCCTATATGGAACGGCTTTTTTTTTGCTGTAATTTTGTTATAATTTCTAATGTTATGAATTAAAAGGGGTAAGGAGAAAAGACATGGATGAGTTAAGTTTACAGATTATTGTATTACTCGTTGCTTTTGGTTTTTTGGCCGCATTTATTGATTCAGTTGTTGGAGGAGGTGGGCTCATTTCACTTCCAGCACTCATGTTTGTTGGATTACCACCAGCTTCGGCAATCGCGACAAATAAGTTAGCTTCGACGATGGGGTCGTTAACAAGTACAATTTATTTTATTCGTTCAAAAAAAGTTGATTTTCGTATAGTAGGAAAGTTAATCCCGTTAACTATTATTGGGGCGATTGCGGGAGCTTTAGTTGTAAAATTTATTCCACCAGATATTTTACGTCCACTCGTACTGGTTATGTTGGTATTTATTGCAATTTATATTATTGTAAAAAAAGATTGGGGAAGTGTCTCCACCTATAAAAAGATGACAAAAGGAAAAACATTAATGTTTTACTTCGTTATTTTAATTGTAGGATTTTATGATGGATTTTTCGGGCCGGGGACGGGATCATTTTTAATTTTTGCATTTTTATTAATTGGTTTGGATTTTATTCGAGCAGCTGCATCTGGGAAAGTTTTGAATTTCGTTAGTAACATTGTATCTTTAATTACATTTTTATTTTTAGATATTATTCATTTTGAATACGGTATTATTATGGGATTATCTATGATTTTAGGAGCATATTTAGGATCGAAGTTTGCTGTACAAAAAGGTGTTGGATATGTTCGTACTTTATTTTTATTAGTAACAATTCTATTAATTGGAAAAAATATTATGGAATATGCTCATATTATTTAGCTTCATACGTATGTATGAAGCTTTTTTTATTTATTATATTTTAAAAATTAATTAATTTTTAAAATATAAGTCTAGGAATATTTGAATAAATCTAAATTATCGTGTAGAATAATGTTGTAAAATGTAAACGTTTTTCTAAGGGGAGGCTAAAAAGAATGGTAGTAGCATACAAACATGAGCCATTTACAGATTTTTCAGTAGAGGCTAACAAGTTAGCGTTTGAAGAAGGTTTAAAGACAGTAGAATCTTATCTTGGACAAGACTATCCATTAATTATCGGGGGAGAAAAGATCACTACAGACGAGAAAATCGTTTCTGTAAACCCTGCGAATAAAGAAGAAGTTGTGGGCAGTGTTTCAAAAGCAAGCCGTGAATTAGCTGAAAAAGCAATGCAAGTGGCAGATGAAACATTCCAAACTTGGAGAAAGTCAAAACCAGAAATGCGTGCAGACATTTTATTCCGCGCTGCAGCAATCGTTCGTCGTAGAAAACATGAGTTCTCTGCTATTCTTGTAAAAGAAGCAGGTAAACCATGGAATGAGGCAGATGCTGATACAGCAGAAGCAATCGACTTTATGGAATATTATGGTCGTCAAATGTTAAAATTAAAAGACGGTATTCCAGTAGAAAGCCGTCCAATTGAATATAATCGTTTCTCTTACATTCCATTAGGAGTAGGTGTTATCATTTCTCCTTGGAACTTCCCATTCGCAATTATGGCGGGTATGACAACAGCTGCAGTAGTTTCTGGTAACACAGTATTACTAAAACCAGCTAGTACAACTCCTGTAGTAGCAGCGAAATTTATGGAAGTGTTAGAAGAAGCAGGCTTACCAGCAGGCGTAGTAAACTTCGTTCCAGGTAATGGTTCTGAAGTTGGTGACTACTTAGTAGACCACCCTCGTACACGTTTCATTAGCTTCACTGGATCACGCGATGTAGGTATTCGTATTTACGAACGCGCAGCAAAAGTAAATCCAGGCCAAATTTGGTTAAAACGTGTTATCGCTGAAATGGGCGGTAAAGATACAATCGTTGTTGATAAAGAAGCAGATCTTGAATTAGCTGCTAAATCTATCGTTGCATCTGCATTTGGATTCTCAGGACAAAAATGTTCTGCTTGTTCTCGCGCAGTAATCCACGAAGATGTATACGATCATGTATTAAATCGTGCGGTTGAATTAACAAAAGAATTAACAGTTGCTAACCCAGCTGAATTAGGTACAAACATGGGTCCTGTTAATGACCAAGCTGCATTCGATAAAGTAATGAGCTACGTTGCAATTGGAAAAGAAGAAGGTAAAATCGTAGCAGGTGGCGAAGGAGACGACTCTAAAGGCTGGTTCATCCAACCAACAATCGTTGCTGACGTTGCGGAAGATGCTCGCTTAATGAAAGAAGAAATCTTCGGACCAGTAGTAGCATTCTGTAAAGCGAAGGACTTTGATCATGCGCTTGCAATTGCAAACAATACAGAATACGGTTTAACAGGAGCTGTTGTTTCTAATAACCGCGAACATATTGAAAAAGCACGTGAAGACTTCCACGTTGGTAATTTATACTTCAACCGTGGATGTACTGGTGCAATCGTAGGTTACCAACCATTCGGTGGCTTTAACATGTCTGGTACAGACTCTAAAGCTGGTGGACCTGACTATATCGCACTTCACATGCAAGGAAAAACTACTTCTGAAACTTTATAAGAAATAGATGAAAAGGTCTTCCTGTAATGGGGAAGGCCTTTTTCAGGTAAGAAAGATCTTGATTGGAGAACTACTACCTTGCTTAAATAAAATATAAAAGAATGAACAGAAACAAAAGCGCTAAAAAATTCATTCCATTCGTCATATTTTTCTGTATTAATTTTTTGAATTTGCTGTATAATACAATTTGAAAGAAAATCTATGGTTAGACAAGAGAACACTACTTTCGGTTTTGCTCACCGAAAGTAGTGTTTTTTTATAAATCTATCTTGTAACAAATTATGGAAAGTGATAAAATGAACGAGGAATATTCAGAAAAAACAATCAATCATTGAGTGGTACTGAATAATGTATAGTACTAAAAATAATGGTTATATGGATATGGACATTTTGTAGTAAGGCGTAAGAATAATAATTGAGAGGAAGTGTGATTCAATGAAAAAGATTGCTGTTATTGCATTAGTATTATTAGTTATTGGCTGCATTGGTGTCGGTGCAATGACTGTTTTGGGGTTAGCTTTTAATACAACTGAAATTCATAAAAAAGAAACGCTCGCCGGTGAGAAGATTACTGAAATTGAAGTGAAGACTTCTGCAGCAGATGTTGAAATTGTTGCAGTTGATTCAAAAGATATCGAAGTGTTACTGGATGGAGATATAAGCAAAGAGCTAGTAGATAAATATAAATTTGAAGTAAAGGAAGAAAGTAATAGATTGAATGTTAAATTCAGTAAAAATCGGGATTCTATTGGTTGGGGAATTGGGACTACTGCAGAAGTTAAGTTACAAGTTAAAGTTCCAAAGAAGCTATATGAAAATGTAAAAGTAACGACATCATCAGGAGATTTTGTAGTAAAAGGAATTGAAACAAAGACAGCAGATATAGATACTTCTTCTGGGAATGTATCATTGTCGCATTCTAAGATAAATGGAAAGTTAATAGCTAAAACGTCTAGTGGGAAGATTGAGACAGATAAAAGTGAAATCGAAGTAGCAAAATTGGAAACAAGTAGTGGGGAAATTAGAGTAGAAGATTTACATTCTAAAGAATTAGCAGCTAAAACATCATCGGGGGATATTGAATATAATGATCGTAGCTTGCAAGGAGAAGTAGATTGTACTACATCAAGCGGTGATGTTAAGATGCAATTTGATACACTTCCTGAATCATTACGAGTTGAGTTTGATGGAAGTTCGGGTAAAGCGGATGTAAATGTTGCGGGTTTGCTATATGAAGAGAAATCAAAGAATAAGTTAATTGGGGTGAAGGGTGCAGGAGAAAATAAAGTGAAAGTAAAAACAAGTTCGGGAGACTTTAAGTTACAGTAACTTGTGAATAACGTTATGAAAAATCATGTCTCCCCTTGTGAGAGACATGATTTTTTATTTCAGATGGAGTTTCTAAAACTTAAAAACTCCTCTGTGCTCATAACATCTGCATATACGTCATTCAAACTTGCTAAAATTGTATTATGGATATAGACAGCAGGAATTGTAGCATTTTTAAAGAGGAGATCTTTTGTTGCGCATGCATCATGTACAACAGTGCAACGAAAACTAAAATCAAAAGCAGCTCGTACTGTAGCATCAATACACATATGAGTCATCATCCCGCATATAATCACATGTTCAATTCTAAGGTTTTGCAATTGCTCTAATAGGTCCGTTTCCCGAAAACTGTTTGGATAGTGTTTGAGAATAACAGTTTCATTTTTTAAGGGACGAACATGTTCATGGATGTGGACGCCTTCTGTGTTAGGGAGAAAAAAAGTAGCATTTTCTTTCATAGATACATGTTGGATATGAAAAATAGGCTGATTCACTTCTCGAAAATGCTGAAGTAGTTGACTTGCGTACTCGCTAGCTTCAACGGCACCGCGCAGTTCCATTTGGCCATTTGGAAAATAATCATTTTGAATATCAACGAGTAAAAGTGCTGTTTTCATATCAGTTATCGTCCTCCATTTTTCTTTCATATTCATGTAATGTTATTCAATTCGTACAGGATATTTTCCTTTTTGAAAGAGTAGGTGAAGAAGAATTTTACATAAAGTTAAAATTTCGCCCTTTGTAATAAAGTGAAACTTTAATCATCGGGGGGCGTACTGCCCGTTAATGTGGAGTAAAGGAGGAACTGTTATTTTATTTAAAAATTTTAATAGAAAAATAATTAATATATTTTAGAATATTTATGTTGACTCTTACTTTTCGGAGTTTTATAATAAGACTTAATAAAATGACAACTAAATCGATACACTCTTATCCAGAGAGGTGGAGGGACTGGCCCTATGATACCTCAGCAACGGGTTTTTGAATACCGTGCTAATTCCAGCAAGCTCTTAGAGGCTTGGGAGATGAGAAGATGTGAATGAGTATATAAATGCTCTTCTTCTTATTTTTATTACGGATAAGAAGGAGGGCATTTTTTATTTTACCTCAAAGCTCTGCTTCAAGTTATTACAGCATATAGGAGGGGAAAGTAATGATTTCTTTTGAGAATGTAAGTAAAGTATATGAATCAGGCGGGCAATCAGTTCATGCCGTCGAAGATGTAACATTATCGGTTGATAAGGGTGAGATATTTGGTATTATCGGTTTCAGTGGAGCTGGAAAAAGTACACTGTTACGTTTAGTGAATATGTTAGAACGACCAACATCGGGAACGATTTCGATAGATGATAAAGATATTACTTCCTTATCAACGAAGGAGTTACGAAAGCTAAGACAAAGAATAGGAATGATTTTTCAGAGTTTTAATCTATTTAATTCGAGAACCGTGTTTGGGAATATTGCTTATCCATTGAAATTAGCGAAATTGCCAAAGAATGAGATAAAAGAAAGAGTAAATGAGCTGCTAAAGTTTGTCGGACTAGAAGATAAAGCAAACTATTATCCAGAACAACTATCAGGTGGTCAGAAGCAACGCGTAGGAATTGCGAGAGCACTTGCGACATCACCAGATATTCTCATTTGTGATGAAGCAACATCAGCATTAGATCCTGAAACAACAACAGAAATTTTGAATCTACTAAAGAAAGTAAACAAGGAATACAATTTAACAATTCTCCTTATTACACACGAAATGCAGGTTGTGAAAGAAATTTGTCACCGTGTAGCCGTGATGGAAAAAGGAAAAGTAATTGAGGAAGGCACATTATTTGATGTTTTCACGAAACCAAAAACAAAGACGACACAAAACTTCGTTCGATCTGTTATTAACAATCATTTACCGGAAAGTGTCCTTACGAAAATCCAAAATGGTGGACAGATTTATCGCTTAACATTTACTGGTGAAGAGACAGGACAGCCGTTATTATCGTACATTGCTAAAAATTATAATGTAGATGTAAATGTGCTCTATGGAAATATTATTGAACTGCAAGGTATTTTATTTGGAAATCTTCTTGTAGAACTACAAGGTGAGCAGAAAGAAATTCAAAAAGCATTGCAACATCTAAGACTGCAAGTAGGACTGAAGGAGGTTGAATGTCATGCGAGTTGATTGGAGTATATTTTGGCCTCGCATTTTAGATGCGACAGGGGATACCCTCTTAATGGTAATTGTAACCCTTATATTTGCTACAATACTTGGTATACCTCTAGGTTTACTTTTATATGTAACAAGAAAAGGAAATTTTTTAGAAAACAAACTGGTCTTTTTTATTCTTAATATTGTTATTAATACGATTCGTCCGGTTCCATTTATCATCTTTCTAGTGGCTTTAAGTCCGTTAACACGTACTGTTATTGGAACAACAATTGGAACGGCAGCAGCGATTTTTCCAATGACACTGGTTGCTTCAATTGGGATTGCAAGAATGGTTGAAACAAACCTTGTTTCGGTACCAAAGGGAGTTATTGAAGCAGCACAAGCAATGGGTGCATCACCACTCAGAATTGTGTTTGAAATTCTTGTTCCAGAAGCGTTAGCACCATTAGTTTTAGGCGTTACGTTTATGACGGTTGGTTTAATTGAATTCTCAGCAGTTGCTGGCCTTGTTGGCGGTGGTGGTCTAGGTGACCTAGCAATGACATATGGTTATCAACGCTTTGATACATCGGTTATGTTCGTGACGGTTGTATTGCTTATTATTCTTGTACAAATTGCACAAAACTTAGGAAACTATTTTGCAAAAGTATTCTTACGTAGATCATAAAGAGAAAAGAGGGAAAGAAAATGAAAAAGATATTAGCATTTGCATTATCAGCGTTGGTTAGTGTATCGGTATTAAGCGGTTGCGGGGCTGGTGCAAAAGAAAAGGTAGTTCGCGTCGGTGTAACAGGAACGGATGGAGACGCTTGGACTATTCTTCAGAAGAAAGCTGAAAAAGAAGGAATTAAGGTTAAAATTGTGGAGTTCTCGGATTATACAACACCAAATAAAGCGTTAGCTGATGGTGATATCGAATTGAATTCATTCCAACATATTGCCTTTTTAGAGCAATTTAAAAAGGAACATAAGTTAGATATCACAGCCGTTGGTACAACTCAAATTGCACCAATGGGATTATTCTCTGAAAAATATAAAAAACCAAATGAAATTCCAGATGGTTCAGAAATTGCAATTCCCAATGATCCAACGAACCAAGCGCGTGCATTAAAACTTCTTGATGCAGCTGGATTATTGAAATTGAAAAAAGACTTTGGTCTATTTGGTGATCCAAGTGGTATTGCTGAAAATCCAAAGAAATTAAAAATTACACCAGTTATTGCGCAGCAAACACCACGTGTATTAAAAGACGTAGCAGCTTCCGTTATTAATAATGGTGTTGCGGGTCAAGCTGGTTTAAACCCAGTGAAAGATCCTATTTTCTTAGAAAATCCAAAAAACGAGAATGCGAAACCATATATTAATATTTTCGCAGCTCGTACGAAAGACAAAAATGATCCAACGATTAAAAAAGTGATTGAATTGTACCATTCAAAAGAAGTAAAAGAAGCAGTTAAGAAAGAAACAAAAGATGGTGCAATTTCAGTAGACCTTTCACTTGAAGAGTTAGAGAAAATTGTAAAATAACATCGGGTTTAACGAACTAACAGTAGGAACCCCTCCGCTGTTAGCTCGTTCAACATATACCATGCCTAACAGACGATACCCTAATTTTGTACCTTCCAATTCTGTATCATATAAAATCCAATGTCTGTTAGGTAGAGTAAAAGGACCAGGAGTTTTCCTGGTCCTTTTTATTTATTCCGCATTAACGGGCGGTAAGACTCCTCACCTCAAGATTCAGAGAGAAACGAGGAAGATAGGTGGGGGATCAACTGCCCGTAAAAGCCCGATTGGTGAGGGCTGATAATCAGTGAGGGATGAAGAAAAACCCCACTGATTAAAGTTTCACTTTATTCAATCGTAATGTTCTTTAAGTTACTCGTTGTAGGTTTCGCTGTTTCTTGCATACAAGAAGAAAGCTCTTCTTGTAAAATACTTAGCGCTTTTTTTGCAGATCGCTGAATTGGAGTAGGTAATTCATTTATGATATACATGCCAACTTCCACTTTTGTACGAATCAATTTTCTTAGTAAATCTTCACGCATGAACAACACCTCCAAAGCGAATGTTTAATACATCTCCTTCAAATTTTGCACCTTGAACGGATAAATGCGTTAATGTTTTTGGTAACGTAATGTTCCGTTTGACAGAACCAGCGTGAATGATAAGTTCATCACCTTTTTGATTTAAAGAGAGGTCACTTTTATCTGAGAATGGAATAGAGAGAACAAAAATATAGTCATCTCCATCTTTTATTACATATTGTGTACGACCGTTGAATTTTACGGCGGTTGGTTCTGCATCATCTTTGAATAAAGCAGCTCCTACACGTTCTAGCATAGGTAATCCAACTACTTCTTGTTCAAACATGGGAGCTTCATAAATAGGAAGTGGTTGAAAGCTATCTTGGATAAGTGCTTTATATTTCTTTTGGGCATCTTTCCATGCTTGAAAATAAGAATCTGTGACGGTATCAGGTATGACACGGTTAATCATGATGGCATCGACGTTATAATCATATAAATTTAAATAGGTGAAACTACGCTGTGCTTCTTTAATAACCATTTTTTCTGGATTGACAACAACGCGAATACTTGTCACTTCTCGGTTAGATAAAATATCTCGCATTTCTCCTAGTTGTTCAAGTGTATTCGTTAATTCGTCCATAATATCATCAGTAGGGAGTGGAACGCCGAGAAGTGGTTGTGCAACAGGACGGACAACTTTTAAAACTTTTCTTTTAATCGGAAAGAGTTTTTCCATCCACCAACCGAGCATATCAGGAAAGCTTAACATAGCTAACGTTTCTCCCGTTGGTGCGCAGTCAATAATGATGACATCATATGTTTTTTGTTTATAGTAATCGAGTACACGAAGTAAACTAATTAAGTCTTCCATGCCTGGAAACATCGTTAACTCCTCTGTTGTAATATCGTCAGCAGCTTTTGAGGTAAAGAGTAATGTAATATACTTTTGTAATTTTCCCCAGCCTTTTTCCATTTCATAAATGGTATTGATTTCTTGTGCCCATAAATTTTCACGAAGTTCTTTTGGTTCAGAAGATAATTTTATCCCAAATGAATCTCCTAAACTATGAGCTGGATCTGTGCTCATCACTAATGTTTTTAATCCTTGTTTTGCGCTTTGAAGCGCTGTTGCTGCTGAAATGCTAGTTTTTCCTACGCCGCCTTTACCTGTATACAAAATAATTCTCATATTTATATCCCCTTTGTTTCGGTTGTCGAATATTACGAGTATCGAAATATATATTTGAATAAAAACCCATAAAGGGCATTATTCAATCGGGATGTTCTTCATCTTAGGTGTAGGAAGCTTTTCGACTTGTTTTTGTTGTGACGTAGCGATGTGGTTCATAATCTTTTGGAAGATTTGTAGTAAGAATGCTTTCTCTTCTTCTGATAATGCTTCCGTCACAAGGTTAAAGTAATGAGCAGCATTTTGTTTCACTTCTTGAACGAGTTGTACGCCAGTTTCGGTTAAACGAATGAGTACAATGCGGCGATCATTTTCATTCCGATAGCGCTCAATATATCCTTTTTTCACAAGTCGATTCACGACACCTGTCGTCGTGCTCATTGGAATATCAAGAAGTTCGGTGATCTTTGTCATCGTAATATCTGTATTTCGCTCCATCCATAACAGGCAGAATACTTCTGTTTTAGAAAGTGATAAATCAAGGCTTACCCATTCTTCTGGATAGAAAAGCTTCTTGGCGTTGTCTAGCAGTAAGTCTAAAAAATGTTCGTATTGCAACAATTATTTCCACTCCCGTATATTTCGAGGTTCGTAATATTTGTTTTTATTCTATGCTTATTGCAAATAAATGTCAAATGATTATTACCTGTTTTTTCAGACTAAATGAAAAAGAAACCTCATAATAGTAATATACTTATCTATCGTAGACATAAGGCTAACAAGGAAATATCCAAGCTATATAAATCCATTTTGATTTTTCTACATATGAACTGCGGCTATGAAAGTAAAAACAATTCTCCACTTATTTCCCCTTTTTGTTTTCATACGGCATGGGGCGAAAAAAGGCACTGACCGCTTCTATGCATGGCCGGATACTCTCTCCCATCTGAAAAGAATGATTTGATGTTCGTTTTTTAATTTGGATTTACATAAAAATCCATAATAGTAATATACTTATCTATAATGGATAGATCGCTAGCAAGGGGGAGAACAATGAGAAGGAGAAATACGCAAGCGTTCACATTTTTAGCATGGACTTCGTTTGTATGCGCACTTTCAGGTATGTTAATAGGCATTTATACGTTAGATGAACCACTTAGTGTGAAAGGATATTATTTAATAGGTACTTTGTTTTTAACAATGTCATGTTTTGTACTGCAAAAAACAATTCGTGATAATGAGGAAGATAATGAACATATTCCTAAAAAAGAACCAGTTGATAAATCGTAATTTGTAAAGAAAGGAAAAAGCCTTTCTTTTTTTATGTAAAAATGCTGTAAGTGCCGTGTGTTGACTTGCTTGAAGTACTGAAAATTTGGTATCATCAATAGTATTGTAGATTGAACGATATATTATGGAGGTGGCCTAGCCGTGTCAAGAATTTCCGTTGAGAATGTAAAGCATGTAGCGCATTTAGCACGTCTTGCAATTACAGATCAAGAAGCAGAAAAATTTCAAAAACAACTCGATGCAATTGTTACATTTGCAGAGCAGTTAAATGAATTAGATACAACAAATGTAAAACCAACAACTCACGTATTAACTATGAAAAATGTTATGCGTGAAGATGTACCAGAAAAAGGTTTACCAGTAGAAGAAGTATTAAAAAATGCACCGGATCACAAAGATAATCAAATCCGTGTTCCAGCAGTATTAGAATAGAGGAGGGGAATTTCGATGTCATTATTTGATCATTCTGTATCAGAGTTACATAAGAAGTTAAACAACAAAGAAATTTCCGTTACGGATTTAGTAGAAGAATCTTACAAACGTATTGCGGATGTTGAAGATAACGTAAAAGCTTTTCTTACATTAGATGAAGAAAATGCACGCGCGAAAGCGAAAGAATTAGATGCAAAGATTGGTGCTGAAGATAATGGTTTATTATTCGGTATGCCTATCGGTGTAAAAGATAACATTGTAACTAACGGACTTCGTACAACTTGTGCGAGTAAAATATTAGCAAACTTCGATCCAATTTATGATGCGACAGTTGTGCAAAAGCTAAAAGCTGCTGACACAATTACAATTGGTAAGTTAAATATGGACGAGTTCGCAATGGGTTCTTCAAATGAAAACTCAGGTTTCTATGCTACGAAAAACCCATGGAACTTAGATTACGTTCCAGGTGGATCTAGTGGTGGTTCTGCAGCGGCAGTAGCGGCAGGAGAAGTATTATTCTCTCTAGGTTCTGATACGGGTGGTTCTATCCGTCAGCCAGCTGCATATTGCGGTGTTGTAGGTTTAAAACCAACTTACGGACGCGTATCTCGTTATGGTTTAGTTGCATTCGCATCTTCACTTGACCAAATTGGGCCGATTACACGTACAGTAGAAGACAATGCATACTTATTACAAGCTATTTCAGGTATTGACCGCATGGATGCAACTTCTGCAAATGTTGAAGTTGGAAACTATTTAGCTGGTTTAACAGGCGACGTTAAAGGTTTACGCATTGCTGTACCGAAAGAATACTTAGGCGAAGGTGTTGGCGAAGAAGCTCGTGAGTCAGTACTAGCTGCGTTAAAAGTATTAGAAGGTATGGGCGCAACTTGGGAGGAAGTATCTCTTCCACACTCTAAATACGCTCTAGCAACGTATTACTTATTATCTTCTTCTGAAGCATCTGCTAACCTTTCACGCTTCGATGGCGTACGTTACGGTGTTCGTTCTGATAATGTCAATAATTTATTAGATCTTTACAAAAACACGCGTAGCGAAGGTTTCGGTGATGAAGTAAAACGTCGTATTATGCTTGGTACATTTGCACTTAGCTCTGGTTACTATGATGCATATTACAAAAAAGCACAGCAAGTACGTACATTAATTAAAAACGACTTTGAAAATGTATTTGCTAACTACGATGTTATTATTGGACCAACAACGCCAACTCCGGCATTTAAAGTAGGCGAAAAAGTTGATGATCCAATGACAATGTATGCAAACGACATTTTAACAATCCCAGTAAACTTAGCAGGTGTTCCAGCGATTTCTGTTCCATGTGGATTCGGTGCTAACAACATGCCACTTGGTCTACAAATCATTGGTAAACACTTCGATGAAGCGACAATTTACCGCGTTGCACATGCGTTTGAGCAAGCAACAGACTATCATACAAAAAAAGCAAGTCTGTAAGGAGGCGAGCATAGATGAATTTAGAAACAATTATTGGTTTAGAGGTTCACGTTGAGTTAAAAACAAATTCGAAAATTTTCTCTGCGAGTCCAACAGAATTCGGAGCGGAGCCAAATACACAAACAAGTGTAATTGATTTAGGATACCCAGGGGTACTTCCTACTTTAAATAAAGAAGCAGTTAACTTTGCGATGAAAGCTGCAATGGCATTAAACTGTGAAATCGCAACGGAAACGAAGTTCGACCGTAAAAACTATTTCTACCCAGATAATCCGAAAGCTTACCAAATCTCTCAATTTGATAAGCCAATTGGTGAAAATGGTTGGATTGAAATCGAAGTAGATGGCAAAAAGAAACGTATCGGTATTACACGTCTTCACCTAGAAGAAGATGCTGGTAAATCAACGCATACAAGTGAAGGCTCATTAGTGGATTATAACCGTCAAGGTATGCCATTAATCGAAATCGTATCTGAGCCGGATATGCGTACGCCAGAAGAAGCATATGCATATTTAGAAAAATTAAAATCTATCATTCAATATACAGGTGTATCTGATTGTAAGATGGAAGAGGGGTCTCTACGCTGTGATGCAAACATTTCCCTTCGTCCAGTAGGACAAGAGAAGTTTGGTACAAAAGCAGAGCTGAAAAACTTAAACTCATTTACTTATGTACAAAAAGGGCTTGAGCATGAACAAGTACGTCAAGAAAAAGAACTATTATCTGGTGGCATCATCCAACAAGAAACACGTCGTTACGATGAAGCAACAAAGAAAACAATCTTAATGCGTGTAAAAGAAGGATCTGACGATTACCGTTACTTCCCAGAGCCAGATTTAGTTGAACTTTACATCGACGATGAGTGGAAAGAACGCGTTCGCGCTTCTATTCCAGAACTTCCAGATGCTCGTAAAGTACGTTATGTTGCAGAACTTGGTTTACCAGCTTATGATGCGCACGTATTAACATTAACAAAAGAGATGTCTGATTTCTTTGAAGCGACAATCGCAGATGGTGCAGACGCGAAATTAACATCAAACTGGTTAATGGGTGAAGTACTTGCATACTTAAACAAACAACAAAAAGAATTAAAAGACGTAGCATTAACGCCAGCTGGGCTATCTAAAATGGTTCAATTAATTGAAAAAGGTACAATTTCGTCTAAAATCGCGAAAAAAGTATTTAACGAATTAATTGAAAAAGGTGGAGACCCAGAAGAAATCGTTAAGGCGAAAGGTCTTGTTCAAATTTCTGACGAAGGTACACTTCGTAAGGTCGTAACAGAAATTCTTGATAATAACGAACAATCTATTGAAGACTTCAAAAACGGTAAAGACCGTGCAATTGGCTTCTTAGTTGGTCAAATTATGAAGGCAACGAAAGGACAAGCGAATCCACCGCTTGTTAACAAGATCTTACTTGAAGAGATTAACAAACGTTAATAAAAAGAACTAGACCGTTATCAAACAGCAAAGATTAAACAGAGAAAGCACCCATATTTGGGTGTTTTTTCTGAGTTAATCAAACGTTTGTTTAAATTACGAAAGTTATTTAAACAAACGTTTGATTAACTGATAAAAGTGGGAAAATGTTTGTATAGCAACTATGGTATGATAGTTGCAAAAAGGTGGGAATAATGATAAATCTAGACATAGAGAGTTTTTCATCTCGTGAAATAATAGATACTTATTATTCGTTATATTTATTTTTTATGAAACAATGAGAAGTAATAAAGAATGGGAAGATATATTTCTTGGTCAAATAAAGCAAAACTTTCATTAGTGAACATTTACTAATGGAGGGCTACACGAATCGGGTTCTTACTGCCTATTTGAGCGGGATAAAAGAAGGATAGGAAGATGAGAGGAGGTAGGCATAGGAACGCTGAATAAGAGTTCGGTATATTCTTTTTCTATGAATAAGAAAATTCCTGTGCTAATGAATGATGAAGCGAGCAAGAATAATTTATAATCCTACTTCTGGTCGTGAGTTATTTAAAAAGAGCTTACCAGAAGTATTACAAAAATTAGAACAAGCTGGATATGAAACATCTTGTCATGCAACAACGGGTCCTGGAGATGCAACTGTGGCAGCGAGGCAAGCAGCAGATCGTAAGTTTGATGTTGTTATTGCAGCAGGCGGTGACGGTACATTAAATGAGGTTGTAAATGGTTTAGTTGGGCATGAACATCGTCCGAAATTCGGTATTATTCCAGTTGGAACGACAAATGATTTTGCGCGTGCAATTGGTGTACCGCGTTCTATTGAAGAAGCGGCGGACATTATTTGCGAAGGTAAGACTGTTCCGTTAGACCTAGGTAGAGCGAACGATACATATTTTATTAACATTGCTGGTGGCGGACGCATTACAGAATTAACATATGAAGTACCAAGTAAGTTGAAAACAGTTTTAGGGCAGCTTGCCTATTACTTAAAAGGTATCGAAATGCTGCCATCATTACACCCAACATATGTTGAAATTGAGTATGATGGAAAGCTATTACAAGAAGAAATTACGATGTTTTTAATTACGAATACGCGCTCTGTCGGTGGCTTTGAAAAGGTTGCACCATATGCATCTATTAATGATGGTTTATTTGATTTATTAGTGCTGAAGAAGGGCTCTATTGCTGATTTAATTAAAGCAGCAACCCAAGCACAACGCGGTGAACATATTAATAATCCAAAGGTTTTATATACGCAGGCAAATCGAATTAAAGTTCATTCGCCGGATAAATTAATGATTAATTTAGATGGTGAATATGGCGGAGATGCGCCAATGGAATTTGAAAATATATACCATTGTCTTGAACTATTTGTTCCTGAACATAAAGAGGATACCTTATAAAGGTATCCTTTTTTGAGGTTATCGAAAAAGAAATCTTAGCTAGTGATAACGTGAGGATGGAGAAATAGTAAATGAAATTATATCAGCGATTTTTTGAATATATCGACCGTTTCTTCAAATATATCGGCGTTTCTACAAAGGATATCGACGATCTGACACATAATGACAAAAAACAGGAGTCTGCTAGCTCCTGTTTCCCAACATTCTGTAAAGAGGATATATCCTCTTTTATTTATATGTAGGAAGGTGTCCATGGGATGTTGCTGAATATAAATTGATGTAAATCGATATTACCTGTATAGAACGAAGCGGCGCATGCATTTAAATATAAGTGCCACGATGGATGTAACTCTACGCCTTTCAAATGATTAGATTTGAATTGTAAATTGGGAGTTGGTTTGATTTTTATGGTATTTTTACAATACGTTCATCTTACATCCACATTTACTTGCTACACTGAATGTGAAAAGGGCAGAAAGGTAGGGTGTTATGGAGAAGATAAAGGCAATACTCTTTGATAAAGATGGAACGTTAATGGATTTTCATTCAATTTGGATAAAAGTAGCAGAAGAACTTGTATCTGAATTTGTGCAATCATACAAATTACCTGAATCACTACAAGGAAGTCTTTTAAAAGAAATTGGTGTTGAAGGAGCATATGTTAATCCGCATAGTGCATTAGCAGCTGGAACAAGTTTTGATATAGCTCAAATCTTTTGCAAACATATATCTTCTGTTACAGAGTATGATATGCATCACTGGATAAGTGAAAAACTATTTACTCTCATGTACGAACATCGTTCACATATGAGAATGACAGCAGACTTACCAAAACTTTTACAAGTATTGAAAGAAAAAGGGTTCATTTTAGGCATTGTGACTGCGGATGATTTTGCACCAACAGAACTCTTTTTAAAGCAGTGTCAATTAGAGTCGTTTTTTGATTATATTGTAGCTTCAGATACATTTCCAGCCCAAAAACCAGATAAGCAAATTGTAGAATCATTTTGTGAAGAGTTTGGGTTAGACCCAAGGGAGGTAGTAGTTGTTGGGGATACGCCAACGGATTTACATTTAGCAAAAAATAGCGGTGCTTGTTATGCGATTGGAGTCCTTTCTGGGACGGGTGATCTTCAAACATTAGCACCACTTGCAGATATTGTATTAGATTCTGTGGGGCATTTCATTTCTGATTCTGGAGAATTGATTTGGGAACGAGAAAAGTCTAATCTATAAATAAAATAAGTCTATATCGACTCGTATTAAGTCGATATAGACTTATTTTTTATGTCGAAATACTGAGAAGATTAGAAAGGTGGCACATTTATAAGTTGGCATACATCTTGCAATATAGAAAAGGAAAATCATAGCATAGAAAAGGATGGGAGAAACGATGAATACAAAATTCGCTAAAGTAAATGAACAAATTCCAGGACCGAAAGCAGCTTCTTTATTAGAACGCCGTCAAAATATCGTACCAAGGGGCGTGAGTAATGGGATTTCAACATTCGTACAGTCAGCTGATGGTGCGCTTGTAACAGATGTAGATGGAAATCAATTTATCGATTTTGCAGGAGCGATTGGAACAATTAACGTAGGACATTGTCACCCTGCTGTGAAAGAGGCGCTTCATAAACAAGTAGACCAATATATTCATACCGGCTTTAATGTAATGATGTATGAGCCGTATATTGAATTAGCAGAGAAGCTTGCTGCATTAGCTCCTGGAAGCTTTGAGAAACAAGTACTATTTTTAAATAGCGGTGCTGAAGCGGTTGAAAATGCTGTGAAAATTGCTCGTAAGTATACGAAAAGAACTGGCATTATTGCGTTTTCAAAAGGATTTCACGGTCGTACATTGATGACAATGACGATGACAAGTAAAGTAAAGCCTTATAAATTCGGGTTTGGTCCATTTGCACCGGAAGTATATAAAGCGCCATTCCCATATGAATATCGTCGTCCAGAAGGTTTAACAGACGAACAATACGATAATTTTATGATTGAAGAATTTAAGAACTTTTTAATATCAGAAGTTGCACCAGAAAGCATAGCTGCTGTTGTAATGGAGCCTGTTCAAGGTGAAGGTGGTTTTATCGTTCCAAGTAAGAAGTTTGTACAAGAAGTACGTCGTCTTTGCTCGGAACACGGCATTTTATTTGTAGCGGATGAAATTCAAACAGGATTTAGCCGTACAGGAAAATATTTTGCAATTGATCACTATGATGTTGTTCCAGATTTAATTACTGTTTCGAAATCATTAGGGGCCGGAGTACCAATTAGTGGTGTTATTGGGAGAAAAGAAATTATGAATGAATCAGCGCCAGGAGAACTTGGTGGAACATATGCAGGAAGTCCATTAGGATGCGCTGCGGCATTAGCTGTTTTGGATATTATAGAGAAAGAAAAGTTAAATGATCGAGCTCTGCATGTAGGGAAAGTTGTGATGGATCGATTTGAGGAAATGAAGAAAAAATATAACTGTATTGGTGATGTTCGTGGTTTAGGAGCGATGTGTGCGTTCGAACTTGTTAAAGACCATACAACGAAAGAGCCTGATAAAGCATTAACAGCAAGTTTATGTGCTGAAGCAAATAAAAGAGGACTGCTCTTATTATCTGCTGGAACGTATGGGAATGTAGTTCGTGTGTTAATGCCACTTGTCATTACGGATGAACAACTAGAAGAGGGGCTTACAATTATTGAAGATTCCTTGCAAGCTTGTTATGAGCAAGCAGATATCGCTCGTGTGTAAATAATAGCGAAATAAAACCTTTCTTTTTAGGTAGGAGAGAGCATCCGTCCATACGTAGAGGTGGTCAGAGCCGTTTTTAGCCCCATGCCGAGTGAAAACAAAAGGAGAAAATGAGTGCGGAGCCCTTTTTGTTTTCGTGGTAGTAACCTATCTGCCTGAAAATCAAAACGGATTTACAACAAATATGCAATCATTCTAGTTTACTCTGTTCAGAAAAAATGCAGAAAATTCCCTTAAATAAAGATTTCACTTTATAATGAAATGTAAGCGATAATAAAGTGAAGCAATGGACCCTGAATTTGAGGAGTGGCTGGAATGGTTGCAGAAAAGGAACGAGCATTTATGGATTTAAAAGATGTGTTTGAATATGCATTTGATGAGATTTTTGTTACGGATGAGAAAGGGACTGTTGTCCGTGTAAATAGCACATGTGAAAGACACTATCAATTATCTGCTGAGGAGCTCGTAGGTAAGCATGTAAAAGAACTACAAAAAGAAGGGATTTTTTATCCATCTGCAACATTGGAGGTAATTGAGAAGAAGAAACCGATTGAACTTGTTCAGACAACAAAATCAGGAGAGTATTTACATGTTCGTACAAGGCCTGTATTTGATGAACAAGGTAATTTACGAAGAGTGATTAGTTATTCTCGTGACCTCACTGAACTCTACCAATTACGAAAAAAGGTAGAGGAGATGGATAATCAGTTAAAGACATATAAAAAAGAATTAAGAGAAACATATGAACATGAAGGGCTTATTTTTAAAAGTGTAGCTATGCAAAAAATAGTCGCAACAATCAAAAAAGTTGCTATGGTAGATAGTACGGTTCTTATTTTAGGTGAGACTGGGGTAGGAAAAAGTAGATTAGTACGGCATTTGCATGAAGTGAGTCATCGTAAAAATGAAATGTTTTATGAAATTAACTGTGCGGCATTACCGACAAATTTAATTGAATCGGAACTGTTTGGCTACTCAGGTGGTTCCTTTACAGGCGCGAATCGCGAAGGGAAAAAAGGGATTTTGGAATTAGCACATAAAGGGACCCTTTTTTTAGATGAGATTGGTGAAATGCCGCTTGAAATTCAGGCGAAACTGCTGCAAGTATTACAGGAAAAAACATTTCGTCCAGTAGGAGGTAGGGAACTAAAAAAAGTAGATGTTCGTATTGTTGCAGCAACGAATAGGGATTTAGCTGAAATGGTAAAGCAAGGGACGTTTCGGAAAGACTTATATTATCGTCTTAATGTCATACCAATCCAAATTCCACCACTTCGCGAGAGAACGGAAGATATTTTACCGTTAGTTTATCATTACCTACAACATTTTAATGAAAAGTATGGGCGCGATGTAAAGTTAGCACCCAGTACATTACAAATGTTCTTAGGGTATCCTTGGGAAGGAAATAATAGGGAAATAGAAAATGTAATTGAAAGGATTGTCATTACTGCTGATGATATTGTTATGATAGAAGACTTACCAATATCTATGCAGAAATCTACAGTTGAGCAATCTGGTCAAAGCCTCTATAAAATGCTGGAAGAAGTAGAACGAAATATTATTCTTAAAGCGTATAAAATACATGGATCAAGTTATAAAGTCGCAGAATTCCTGAAAATAAGTCAATCTGCAGCTACTAGGAAAATTAAGAAGTTTATAGGGGAGGAATATTTAGTTGGAGGAGAAGAAGGAACTTAAAAAAGTACTATCACGTTTTGATGTTCTTTTCCTTGCGATAGGTGCAATGCTTGGATGGGGTTGGGTTGTGCTTTCGGGGGATTGGGTTACATCTGCTGGTTCTATGGGGGCAGTTATTGCTTTTATTATAGGAGGATTACTTGTTATTTTCGTTGGATTAACATATGCTGAACTTGCCTCAGCTATGCCAGAAACTGGCGGCGGTTTATTATATGTATATAAGGCATTTGGAAAGAAGGCAGCCTTTATTGCTTCTTGGGCAATGGTATTAGGCTATGTATCAGTTGTTACTTTTGAGGCTGTTGCGCTTCCAACCGTTGTAGACTATATACTACCAGACTATCAAAGTATCTATTTATGGACGATTGGTGGTTGGGATGTATATTTAACATGGGCGATGATTGGGATGGGGGGAGCACTCCTTATTACAGTTATTAACTATTTTGGGGTGAAAACAGCAGCGGTATTTCAAAGTATATTTACAATATTCATCGTCGCGACAGGTATCATGCTTGTCTTTGGTGCTGGTTTGAATGGTGATACGAAAAACTTAGAACCGTTTTTTATAGATGGTGCAGGCGGTGTGATGGCTGTCCTTATTATGGTTCCGTTTTTATTTGTTGGATTTGATGTCATTCCACAAGTAGCAGAAGAAGTTAATCTTCCGTTCAAAGAAATTGGAAAGCTTTTAATTTTCTCTGTCGTTTGTGCGGTTATTTTTTATCTCTTAATTGCATTAGGTGTATCGATGGCGTTAGATCAAAATGCGTTAATGCAAACAAAACTAGCAACAGCTGATGCAATGGGAGCCGTATTTGGTTCGAAAATCTTTGCGAATGTCTTAATTTTTGGCGGGTTAGCGGGAATTATTACAAGTTGGAATGCTTTTATTATAGGAGGCAGTCGCGTCTTATACGCAATGGCGAAAACAGGAATGATTCCAGCTTGGTTTGGGAAAGTCCATCCAAAATATAAAACACCTTCAAATGCTATTATATTTTTAGGGATGCTTTCATTCTTTGCTCCATTACTAGGAAGACCAGCGCTTGTTTGGATTGTAAATGCTGGTGGACTTGGAATTGTTGTTTCTTACCTATTAGTTAGTCTGTCCTTTTTAGTACTACGTAAAAAGGATCCGAATATGAATCGACCATTTAAAGTGAAAAAGGGTAAAGTTGTTGGAAGTATTGCAACGATATTAAGTATTGGGTTTATTTTGCTATATATGCCTGGAATGCCAGCTGCATTAATTTGGCCATATGAGTGGTTAATGGTATTAGGCTGGGTAGTTTTTGGAGGCTATTTCTTTGTTAGAATGATTCTCGGTAAGTATGAAGGAAATAACTTAGAAAATGAAGAGAATATAAAGGAGGAAGAGAACATTGGATAAGAAAGCGACGTATGTAAATTTAGATCAAAAGGCAATGTATATAAATGGGGAATGGATTCAATTGCAAGAACAAATTGAAATTAATAATCCAGCGACTCAAGAAATATTTGCGACTGTTCCAAAGGGTGGGGTTACGGAAGCGAAGCAAGCAGTTGATGCTGCACATGAGGCGTTTAAATCTTGGTCAAAATTAACAGCAGCTGACCGTGCGCAAAAATTAAAAAAGTGGTTTACCTTAATTGATGAAAACAAAGAAGAAATTGCGGCGATTATGACGAAAGAACAAGGGAAACCATTTGCAGAAGCACTTGGGGAAGTGAACTATGCAAATAGTTTTGTAGAATGGTATGCAGAAGAAGGAAAACGAGTATATGGCGAAATGATTCCAGCTTCTCATCCGAATAAACGTATTTTAGTAACGAAGCAACCTGTTGGTGTTATTGCAGCAATTACACCGTGGAATTTTCCAGCTGCAATGATTACAAGAAAAGTAGCACCAGCTCTTGCAGCAGGTTGTACAGCAGTTGTAAAACCTGCAAGTCAAACGCCGTTAACAGCATTAAAATTAGCTGAATTAGCACATGAAGCTGATATTCCGAAAGGTGTTTTAAACATTGTAACAGGTAGTGCAAAGGCAATTGCTGATACTTGGATGGAGGATGGACGCGTAAGAAAGGTTTCATTTACAGGATCGACTGAAATCGGAAAAGAATTAATGTGTGGAGCTGCGAAAACGATGAAGAAAGTTTCACTTGAGCTAGGTGGCCATGCTCCATTCATCGTAATGAACGATGCGGATTTAGATAAAGCAGTAGAAGCAGTAATTGGTTCGAAATTCCGCAATGCTGGACAAACATGTATATGTACAAATCGCGTGTTTGTGCAAGAAGCGGTGTATGGAGAATTCGCAGCGAAATTCCAAAAAGCAGTAGGTCAGCTTAAAGTAGGCGATGGATTTGGAGAGGATACGACTGTAGGACCGCTTATCGATGCGAATGCTGTAGAAAAAGTACAGGAACACATTGAAGATGCAATCAAAAAGGGTGGCGAAATTCTGTCTGGAGGTCAAACACTTACAGAGTTAAATGGTCACTTTATTGAGCCAACGGTCATTGGAGGCGCAAATGACACAATGTTATGTATGAATGAAGAAACATTTGGCCCAGTAGCACCAGTTGCGAAATTTGAAACGGTAGAAGAAGTCATTGAGCGTGCAAATAACACGCCATATGGCTTAGCGGCTTATGTATTTACAAAAGATATTAGCCAAGCGTTTCAAATTAGTGAAGCACTAGAATATGGAATTATTGGCTTAAATGATGGACTTCCATCTGTTGCACAAGCGCCATTTGGCGGATTTAAAGAAAGTGGAATTGGCCGTGAAGGTGGTCATTTTGGAATCGAAGAGTATTTAGAAATTAAATATATTTCGTTAGGATTGTAATAAAAAGGGCTGTTTTCCTAGGAAAACAGCCCTTTTTATTAAGTCATTTGTAGTCTTAGAATGCCCAGTTCCCTTTACGGAAAATTGGTTCATGTGTTCCATCAGCTGTAATACCGTCAATATCAAGCTCGGCAGAACCAATCATAAAGTCTTCATGTGTAATACTAGAGTTTGCACCATTTTCTGCAAGCTCTTCTTTTGTCATTGTTTTACCGCCGTCTAAGTTAAATGCATAAGCATTTCCAATTGCTAAATGGCAAGAGGCATTTTCATCAAATAAAGTATTATAGAATAAAATATTTGTGTTAGAAATTGGCGAGTCGTGAGGTACTAATGCAACTTCTCCTAAGAAGTGAGAGCCTTCATCTGTCTCAACTAAATGTTTTAAAGCTTCTTCACCAACATCAGCTTTATAATCTACAATACGCCCATTTTCAAATGTAAGTGTAAAGTTATCGATGATGTTACCAGCAAATACTAATGGTTTTGTACTCGATACTTGGCCATTTACACCTGTTTTTAAAGGCATTGTAAATACTTCTTCTGTTGGAATGTTAGCCATAAATGGTACATTTTTTTCATTTAGACTACCAGCTCCAGCCCATACGTGTTTTTCTGGAAGTTCAATTGTTAAATCTGTTCCAGGGCCTGTATAATGAAGAGCTTTATAATGTTTTTCATTTAAGTAATCTACTTTTTTATGTAATGTTTCATCATGTTCTTTCCATGCTTCCACAGGGTTTTCTAGATTTGCACGAGTTGCTTGGAAAATTGCATCCCATAGCTTTTCTTCTTGCTTTTCTGATGCGACATCAGGGAATACTTTAGCTGCCCATTCTTTCGTAGGAACAGAGATCACACACCAACTTACTTTATCTGCTTGTACATAATCACGGTATACTTTCATTGCTTCTCCAGCAACCTTATGAGCACTTGCAATTCGTTTTGCATCTACACCTTTTAATAAATCTGGATTTTCTGCATAGATAGACATAAATGCAGCGCCTTCTTTTGCTAATTCTTCACGTGCATGCGCCTTCCAAGCAGGGAATTCTGAGAATGCTTCTTCAGGAGCTAAATCAAATTTTAAACGCGTTAACACTTCATCATTCCAATCTACATATACATGTTTTGCGCCTGATTTATATGCCTTTTCTGTAACAAGACGGACAAATGGAGCAGCTTCAAGTGGGGCATTAATAGATAATGTTTGCCCAGGTTGAATATTAACACCGACATTTACTGCAAGAGCAGCATACTTTTCTAACGTTTGTTCAAATGACATATGTACAATCTCCTTTATTCGAAAGATTTCTTATATACATAATACAAGAAAATTTCAAAAATATAAATAGAACTCAGATGAGATTGCGTTCTATTTTTACTTATTTAATAGCAAGTCCAAACTGTTCAACTGTTGTGGAATGGTGCATGCGAACGCGCTTTATTTTTAACAGTTCATCTGTTTCACCTTTTGTAATAAACTGTCCCGGTTTTGTTGTTGTCGCAAATTGATAATATTTCTTTGTTTCTTCTACAACTTGATCATTTACATGTCCAAATGGATAGGCAACTGCAATAACTGGTTTACCAGTAATTTTTTCAAGTTTTTCCTTCAAATTCTTTTACATCAAAAGGAATTGTAAATTGTTTGTCTTTCTCTTTTGATGTAAATGATTTTGCCCCCTCTTTTCCGTCAGCAGTTCGCCAAATTTTATATTGTACTTCGGTTAAAGAATCCTTTATATCGTCATATAGATAGAGGTGTTTGTGGATTCATGTGTAACAGGATTCCAAGATATTTTACCCTGTGGTTGTACTTTTTCTTCTTGCTTTTTTGGTTGTTCTTGAACCGTTTTCTCTGTTTTCGGTCCATTACTTGCATTGCTAGAATTACAACCTGCTAGAATGGCAGATGTACATAAAGCAATAGCTGCATATTTTTTCATAACGTTCACCTTCTATTGTGTATTTTCTTTTGTATTGTCATAGTAAAGTGGTGGTAGTTCAAAGAAACAAATAGTTAAGATGTTTCTCTATTTCGAAGTCTTTTTCTTTTTACAGGCTTGTTCAGCGTTATAATCATGTAGCCAACAATAAAAATAAAAGGAATTAAAAATACATAACTAGGGATGCCAAACACATAATAACTTTTTATGCTGAAAAATAATAAATGTAGAAACTCAAAAAAAGCATGTAATTTCATTTTGACCTCCAATAACTTTTTTACAAATTATAACATTTTTAGAGGCGTACTAAATGTTCAAGGCTATAATTTAAGCTAATTTTAAAGTTGAAGAAGTAAAGAAAAGGCCACTTTTTCATAAAAGTAGCCTAAGTATGATTAATAGTTTTCTTTTACAAGCGACATGAACTGTGCCATTGTTGTATTAGGACCAACAAAATGACGTTTGATTAAGTGTTGTTCGTTCGGTGTGCCTTTTGTAATATGAGTTCCATGATCGGTAGTTACTGCAAATTCATAATGTTTCTTTGTTTCTTCCACAGCTGGATCATTATAAGAACCTACCGGATAGGCAAGGGCGATGACCTTTTTGCCTGTAAGACTTTCAATTTTTTCTTTAGATATACGTAATTCTTCATCATAATTAGTTGTATAAGCCATCATTGTATGATTAGCAGTATGAGATTGAATGGAAAAAATACCGGAATCAAGCATTTGTTTTATATCATCTGTCGTAAGACGATTTGGTGTATCAATCGTACTTGAAACGAGGAATTCTGTTGCCGCTGGTTGGAATTTATCATCTTTTAATTTTTGTAAAATATGAAGGGCATTCATATTATTTTTTCGACCATCATCCATTGTTACAAAGACAGGTTTATTGACGCGGTTTACATCACTCCAACGTTCAAACGTTAACATTGTATAACCGTTATCTTTTAAATATTGCATATGCTTTTCAAACTGTTCTGGTGGTACATATAAACCTAAATCACCATCACTTGGTCCAGGGTATTTTTCAATCGCATGATACATAAGGAAAGGTACATATTGCTGGAATGTAATCGTAGATTTCACTAGGGGAACTTCTGTGTTGTCATCTTTTAATCCCACTGCTTCAATTTGAAATTCTCCACGTTTTAAATGAAATGATTGTAAATGAAACGGGAGAGCAAAATCACGAGCTTTGTCTTGTGATACAAAGGTTTGTTTACTTTCAGGACCGTCAGCTGTACGCCAAATATTGTAACGCACTTCTTTAAATGAATCTCTTAAACTTTTTGTATAAAGCGTCGTATTTTTTGCGTTGTATTCAAATGGATCCCATGAAATGATTCCTTGTGTCAAAGGTACTTCTACTGCTTTGGTCGGTACTTCCTTCATTTCCTTTTGGCCCTTGTAAGTTGCTTCTTTTGTCTGTTTTTCACTAGCAGTACTAGTGTTACAACCTACGAGAATAGTAGAAGAAAGCAAAGCAATACATGCATATTTCTTCATAATATCATCCTTCTATTGTGTTTTTATTTTTGTCTCTCATATGTAATAGATTCTCTATCTAGTTTTGTCATAAGAGATTGTTTATGTAAATCATACCCTTGTCTATCATATCACTATGGAATATAGAGGGGAATAGCTCATTTGGGAGAATTCGACACAAATGCTGTTTATTAGGATTGAATTTGTCGTATGTAAAATTTTTGTGAATAAAAATAATGGTAGTTATCTAGTTTTTATAAAAAAAGATACCTCCCGAAAATGGATATTTTCGGGAGGTATCTTGAAATTTACTTTATGTTAGGATGTTTTTTTACTATGTAAAAGAAATATCACCCTCACATCCAAAACGAAAAGGAAAGAGAGGGTGATTTCATGATTAAATAAATAATCCAGCAATCGTAGCGGATAAAATAGAAGCAAGTGTGGATGCAAATAGCATTTTCCAGCCAAACTTAGATACGACACTTCCTTGTTTTTCAGAAAGGGCACGGATTGTACCAACGATCGCACCGATTTGGCTAATACTTGCGAAGCTAATTAAGAATACGGTAACGATTCCAACTGTACGTGGAGATAACGTTTTTGCAACTTCTTTTAGATCAAGAATAGCTACGAATTCATTTAAAACGATTTTTGTTCCCATGATTCCGCCAGCTGGGATAATATCGTGAGCTGGAATCCCCATTAAGAATGCAAACGGAGCAAGAATGTAACCGAAGATTTGTTGCAGTGTAACAGCATATCCCATTGCGCCTGAAGCTGCACTAATTACATAATTTACAACTTCCATAACGCCGATAAAGGCGATCATTAGAGCAGCAACGATACCAGCTACTTTTAAGCCATCTAGTGCACCGTTAATCATTGCACCGATAAAGCTGTCACCGAATAGGCTTCTATCAAATTTTTGAACTACTTCTTCTTCTTTTTGTGTGTCAACTGGTGTTAATAATGAACAAACAATTAAGCTAGAGAATAAGTTCAACGGAAGTGCTGCTAGTACATATTTCGCATCTAACATCATAACGTACGATGCTGTAACAGAAGCTGAAACTGAGCTCATTGCTGAACAGCAAATGATAAACATACGGTTTTTATTGAAATGTTTTAAATCATTTTTAATAACGATTAATGCTTCACTTGAACCGAAGAATACAGAGTTTACTGCATGGAATGATTCAACGCGTGGTAAACCAGTAATTTTTGAAATGGCACCGCCAACAATGCGAACGATGAATGGTAAAACACCTAAGTAACTAAAAATAGAAAGTAGTGCTGAGAAAAAGACGATAATTAATAATACATTTAAGAAAAAGACAAAGTCTCTTTGGATTCCGTTAAAGAGGAAATCAACACCTGTTGTACCAAGTTTAATCAGCTTGTTGAAGACTTTACTAATAAAAATAATAATCTGCTGACCAACCTTTGTGCCAAACATAAACCAACCAATTAAAATTTGGAAACCAATCATAATAGCAATTGCACGGAAGTTGATTTTACTTTTGTTGTTTGACAAAGCAAAACATAAACCTAAAACGACAAGAATGCCGATAACGCTCATTACATATTGCATGTAGTTGCCCCTTTCAGAAGTTCGTATAAAGTTTTTACATAAAACACTCGTTATATAACTAATAAATACAAATTGAAAAACCGGCATAAAAACCCTTTCCTTTAGAGAGAAGAGAGGATCCAGCCAAGCATAGAAGCGGTCAGGTCCTTTTTTAGCACCATGCCAAGTGAAACCAAAAAAAAAACGAGAGTAGGTCACCTTTTGGGTTTCATGGCCGCGGATTATATGCTTGAAAAACCGACATCCTTTTTTAGGTTGGAGAGAGAATCCGGCCAAGCGTAGAAGCGGTCAGGTCCTTTTTCAGCCCCGTGCCAAGTGAAACCCAAAAGAGAAAGTGAGAGCAGGTCAATGTTTATTCTTCATAGCCGCAGCTTATATGCTTGGAAATCAAAATGAAAATAAATAAAGTTAGAGAAGTTTTATGTCATACGTAAGATGTCTGACCTTTTAGAAAAGTAAAAAAAGACTCATATGGATTCACTTTCATCTATGAGAGAAAGCTAATCAATATGAGTCTTTGTATACACAAAAAAGCTAATATTCATTAGTTTTCCCCATAGTCCAGCAATTTTCGGTTGCCGGGTAGAAACTCTCGATCCATATTATCGAGTATATATGAGGTAACATCGTCCGTATTAAATTAGTAGTAGCGTAACATTACTAGAGAACTATCGTCAATAGCTTTTTTTCTTCCAATAGAAATAGACCATATAAGTATGATAAAATGTAACGCAGTGTTATGAAAAAGAGAGGTCGGAAAATGAGTACTAAAATGACGCCACCAGTTGAAAAAAACGAGTTTATAGATGTAGTATTTGAAGATTTAACACATGATGGTGCCGGTGTTGCGAAAGTGAAAGGATATCCTATTTTCGTCAAAAACGGATTACCAGGTGAAGAAGCACAAATTAAAATTATTAAAGTAAAGAAGAACTTCGCATTTGGTCGTTTAATGAAGCTTCATACAGAAAGCACATATCGTAAGGATGCAGAATGCCCAGTTTACAACCAATGCGGTGGTTGCCAGCTTCAGCACTTAACATATGAAGGACAACTAAAGGCGAAAGAAAAACAAGTGCGTGACGTAATGCAGCGCATCGGTGGACTTCAAGATGTACCGGTTCATCCTGTTCTCGGTATGGAGAATCCGTGGGTTTATCGAAACAAAGCGCAAGTACCGATTGGAGAACGTGAAGGCGGACTTGTGGCTGGTTTTTATCGCCAAGGAACGCATGACATCATTAATATGGAAACGTGTTTAATTCAAGCAGAAGAGAACGATACGCTAATTCAAGAAGTAAAACGTATTTGTGAAAAGAACGGCATCACAGCGTACAACGAAGAACGTCATAAAGGAACACTTCGTCACGTAATGGCCCGCTATGGACAAGTAACAGGGGAAATTATGCTTGTCTTCATCACACGTACGGCAGATCTTCCAAATAAAAAGGCGATTATCGAAGAAATTACAGCGAAGTTCCCAAATGTAAAATCAATCGTTCAAAATGTAAACACGAAACGTACAAACGTAATTTTCGGAGACACAACAACAGTCCTATATGGATCAGAATATATTTATGACTTTATCGGTGACATCAAATTTGCCATCTCAGCACGTTCTTTCTATCAAGTAAACCCAGAACAAACGAAAGTGCTATATGACAAAGCATTAGAATACGCAAAATTAGATGGAAACGAAACAGTTATCGATGCATATTGCGGAATCGGATCAATCTCACTATTCCTAGCGCAAAAAGCGAAAAAAGTATACGGCGTTGAAATCGTCCCAGAAGCAATCGAAGACGCAAACCGAAACGCTGCACTAAACAACATGACAAACGTTGAATTTGGTGTAGGAGAAGCAGAAGTAGTCATTCCAAACTGGTACAAAGAAGGCGTAATTGCCGACACAATGGTCGTTGATCCACCGCGTAAAGGCTGTGACGAAGCATTACTAAACACAATCATTGATATGAAGCCAAAGCGTGTTGTATACGTATCATGTAACCCAGCAACATTAGCACGTGACTTAAAAGTATTAGAAGAAGGCGGATATAAAACGCAGGAAGTTCAGCCTGTTGATATGTTCCCACATACGACTCATGTGGAGTGTGTGGCTTGGCTTAAGTTGGTATAATAGAAAAGCAGTTGATATAGAAAAAATCTATACCATCTGCTTTTTGGTTTATAAAAATACCATTCAGGAACGATTTTAGTTAAAATAAACATGGCCAATTTTCACAAATTATAAATGTCCAAATATACTTGTGTTTGATAATAAGTTATGAAGCATGATATAAGTGGAACATTTAGCTTAATATTTTTGGGTCGTGAGTTTGAAGTTGTAACCATAGTGAGAGGATTTGAGTTTGAAATGATAGATAATTTTTGGCGTGATTTACCACGACCATTTTTTGTACTTGCACCAATGGAAGATGTGACAGATGTTGTTTTTCGTCACGTAGTAAGTGAAGCCGGTCGACCGGATGTATTTTTCACAGAGTTTACAAACTCGGATAGCTATTGTCATCCAGAGGGTATGAAAAGTGTGCGTGGCCGTTTGATTTTTACAGAAGATGAACAGCCAATGGTGGCACATATTTGGGGGGATAATCCCGAATATTTCCGTCAAATGAGTATTGGCATGGCAGAGCTAGGATTTAAAGGCATCGATATTAATATGGGCTGCCCTGTACCGAATGTGGCATCGAGAGGGAAAGGTAGTGGCCTTATTCTGCGTCCAGACGTTGCGGCAGAACTTATCCAAGCAGCAAAAGCGGGCGGACTGCCTGTCAGCGTGAAAACACGACTTGGCTTTAAGGAGTTAAATGAGTGGGAGGAGTGGTTAACGCATATTTTAAAACAGGATATTGCGAACCTTTCTATTCATTTACGTACAAGAGAAGAAATGAGCCAAGTAGATGCACATTGGGAGCTAATTCCGGAAATCAAAAAATTACGTGACCGTATTGCACCAAATACGCTACTAACAATCAATGGAGACATTCCTGACCGTCAAACCGGGCTGCAGCTTGCCCAGCAATATGGTATTGATGGTGTTATGATCGGGCGAGGTATTTTTAAGAATCCTTTTGCTTTTGAAAAAGAGCCAAAAGAGCATAGCAGTAAAGAATACCTTGATCTTTTAAGACTGCAGCTTGATCTTCAAGATCAATATGCGGAAGTACTGCCACGTTCAATCACAGGGCTTCATCGCTTTTTCAAAATTTATGTAAAAGGATTCCATGGAGCTGCTGAATTAAGAAATCAATTGATGAGCACGAAATCAACAGATGAAGTGCGTGCATTGCTTGATAACTTTGAAAAGAGTGTTGATGAGGCAGGGAACAGTGAAATGATGTAACTCTCAAAAAGTTAGAGGGGAAATGAATCGCATCAACTCATGTGTACTTATTTTAAAATAAAGCAGCCAGCTCTCTGATAAGAGGGCGCTGCTTTTTTAAGTTTTTTGAAAAGGATTAACGAAACTATATTGAATTCGAATATTTCCAAGCGATATTATAAGAGACGCTTTCTACTCGTGAATGTAGAATGGAAGGCGTAAGTTTTTTAGTATTAGAAAATTCTTTAACTTAGTTGAAAGTGAAAGATATAGTTTCCTTTGGGATTATTGGTGATTTTTTCCATTTTTTATTTGTGATAATATGAATAAAGCTTAAGTGGGATAGATCTTATGGAGGTTATTATGAAAAAAGTCGCTGTAATACAGGATTTATCATCTTTTGGAAAATGTTCATTAACAGCCGCGATTCCGGTTCTTTCGGTAATGGGGGTGCAGGCATGTCCTTTACCAACTGCTATATTGTCTTCACAAACAGGTTATCCAAGTTTTTTTTGTGAAGATTTTACATCTAAAATGCAATATTTCGAAGAGGAATGGAGCAAGCTTCATGTAACCTTTGACGGAATCTATACTGGTTTCGTAACTGGTCGAGAGCAAATTGATAATATTTTTCGTTTTTTAGATAAATTTCATACAAAAGAAAATATCTTGCTTGTTGATCCTGTGATGGGGGATATAGGTGAGGCCTATAAACTTTTTACAGAAGAATTGTTAGTACGAATGAGAGAACTTGTGAAATGTGCAGATGTGATTACACCAAATGTAACGGAGTGCTGTCTATTAACCGGATTATCTTATGAAAAACTATATAGCTATTTAAATGAAAGTGATTTTATCGAAGCGTTAGAAGAAGCTGGAAAGACATTGCAGCAAGAAACTGATGCTAAGGTGATCATAACTGGCGTGAATCCACCGTCAGCAAATCCAGATAAGCAGTTTATCGGGAATATGTATTTGGACGAGAATAAAACCTTTTATGACGCAATTCTGTATAATGGTAAAAGTTATTCTGGTACGGGTGATTTATTTGCTTCTGTCATAATGGGAAGCATGATGCGAGGAGAGGACCTAGAAAAATCTGTACAGCTTGCAGAGGCATTTCTAACAGCGGCCATTCATGATACCTCCTTGGAGCAAATTCCTGAAGTAGAAGGAGTTAACTTCGAAAAATATTTGAGAATGTTATTATAAAGTGAAACTTTAATCGGGATAAAATGTCTAATATCAAAGCGCTATTAATTTTTGAAAGAATGATAATAGAATATATAAAATGTTAAAGTATTAATTTAGCGGCCAGTAGTTTGAAAATTATACTTAACATAATAGTTTTTTAAAGCACGTTAGAGAATACACTCTGACGGTTAGAGAAATAATCAACATTTTAGGAGGACTAACAATGGCAATGAGCAACAACGATATATTAAAAAGAGTAAGATATGCTATGGATATAAAAGATATAGATATGGTGGAAATCTTTAAACTTGGTGGTATGGAAGTAACGAAAGAAGACGTAGTTGATATGCTTACAAAAATAAAGAGAGCGCCTCAGCATGAAGCTGAAAACGCTGATGTGGCCGAAGATGAGTACGTATTAACATGCGATATGATGATGTTAGAGGCATTTTTAAATGGATTTATTACTTTAAAAAGAGGAAAGCAAGATCCGAAACCAGGACAACCGGCACCTGTACAGAGCAATGAGAGTGCTAATAACCTTCTTTTAAAGAAAATGAAAATCGCACTATCTTTAACGAGTGAGGATGTACTTGATATATTAGATAACGTAGGCGTTAAGGTAACAAAAGGGGAGTTAGGCGCTCTATTAAGAAAAAAAGGCCATAAGAATTACAAAGAGTGCGGCGATAGATATGCAAGGAATTTCATTAAAGGATTAGCTGTAAAGTATAGAGGATGATAAGTCTGTTAAAAAAGTAAATGATATAATAGGTAGAGTAGGACGTTTGTATCCTACTCTTTTTTATTTGTAAAAATAATACGCTAGGTGATGAAATGGTACATACATATTTAGGTGAGACAATTAATTTTCATATAACTTATAAGAAGAAAAAATCAGTACGTCTTTATGTAGATTCGTACGGGAATGTGGAAGTACAAGCTCCAAAAGGAACGCCTGTTGAATACTTAGTCCAATTGTTAGAGGAGAAATGGGATTGGATTCAGAAAACACGTAAGGAAATGCAGGAGCGAGTGCGCGGTCCACAGGAAAAGGGGTATGATCAAGGAGAGGGTTTTCTGTATTTAGGGAACACATATCCGATACAGATTTCTCAAGATGTAAGCATTGAGCAAGACAATGCAGTTTTTGAAGGGAATAAGCTACACATTTATGTGAAAGAGCTTGAGAATGAGAAAATACAAAAGGCTTTAAAGCGGTTTTACTATAAACAGTGTAAAGCGTTAGTGGAGAAGAGTATTAAATCATATCAAAGTAACTTTAAAACAAAGCCACGTTCCATCCGTATTTCAGATAGTAACCGTACTTGGGGTACCTGTGATTCAAACCTACAGTTAACGTTTAATTGGAAACTGGCAATGGCACCACAGCGGGTGATTGACTATGTAGTCGTTCATGAAATGTGTCATATGGTCCATCTAAATCATGATCGATCCTTTTGGCGCCTTGTTGGGAAAATAATGCCTGATTATAAGGAAATGGAAAACTGGTTAGCGTTATCAAGCTGGAAAATGACTGTTTAGCAGTGATATCGTTGGAGCGATTACTATTGCATTACAGTTTTAGTTTATAATTGCTTCTTCTTTTATAACTGAACTCACAAACATTCCATTGTATTCCCGCATACACTCTGGACATGTGGAGTGTGTGGCTTGGTTTATTAAAAAAGAAGAGTAGATATATGACTAAGAGCCTCTCCATGTGGAGGGGCTCTTGTTGATTTTTGAAGGGTAAGAAGGAATATGCAGCTGAATTTATTTTTCTTCCACGTTATCATAGTGGTTAAAATTAAATTCATCAGCAAGAGTAAATACTTGGAATCCATTTTAAAATACTGATTAATGATTATACACCACTAACACATTACAATAATTTTATAGGGAGTGGTTTGAGCTGGTATACTTTTGGTGGTAGCGCCATAGACAACAATTAGGTTTCGGTTTACAGGAATTCTGGTAAAGGGTTGCCCATTTATTAATAAAATTTGAGTATGTGGGGAAATATTTAATCTTAATTGGCCATCGTTACTCTCTAACTGATTATTAAAATAGTCTACTTTTACATTTCGATTTGGTATATCTTTTGCCATAACAATTGCTCGAAATTGTGGAGGGAATATGAGGGGAACAGGCGCATTTGCATCATAATATCCAGTTACTCTATCTCCTACTTCCACTATTGCATTGTCAACAAAGTAAGTAGTGGGTGCCACTACGAAATTTACTAAAGTTCCAAATCCATTATCTACTGATACTAATTTATAACAACCCGCCCCTTCATCATTTTCCCCTATCAAAAAATCACTAATCATGGTTATGGTACCGTTAAAAGATTGGAATTTTATCATTCTTGTACCTCCATAGCTAATTAAACTCATACCTATGTAGATTATGCATTCTTAAGGCACTGTGTTATTTATCAATTCTTTTTTGGTGCTTCTCCATTCTAGAACGTTAAAAGAACCCTAATTTTAATCAGGGTTCTTTTTAGAGAAAGTAGAATTTTATTTAACAGCTTAAGAAGGGAACCTTATCTTTCTCCTATATTAAAATAAACAAAATCACTAAAAATAATTGAATATTAAGGAGTAACAAATACCGCCCTATTTCCCAAACTGAACAAAATAATCCCCATCACGATGTTTCATCTCATAACCACGATAACCTTCTACTAGAAGTTTCTGCTGCCCAACTACATCACTCATTTGAAGTGTCTCAATACTTATCCAATTTTTCTTGTCATTTGCCCGCAATTCTTTAACAAAAATATAACGAAGATTATCACTATACTTTTCCTTCAACGCCGCAACCTCCATCCCTTGCGCAAACTTATCTTTCAAGCTAGGAATATTAAACGGCGCAACAGTGCAGCAAACGTAATCATATTTGCTGTCTGATTGTGTTAATTGCTCCATAATCACTTTCGCCAATATTTTTTGCATCCCATTCCCGCGGCACTTTGGATGAACATTTGATATTTCTTGATAGATGACGCGGTCTAATTCTTCATGTGTTAAACCGATATCAAGTCCTAAATGCTCGTCATCGATAGGTGGAGCTAAGAGAGCGCGAAATGCGATCAGTTCTTGCTCTACAAATGCACCAATCATTAGGCCGTTCTCATCTAATATATATTGATATTCTTCTAACGTAAGAGGTTGCAAGCTATCTTTATTTTCTAATGCTTCAATTACGATATCCTGTAATGATAGGATTTGCTCGATATGATCGATAGACAATCGTGCAACTTTGAATATTTGTTCATTCTGTTTTAATGTTCCTTCATAAAGAATATTCATGGTGGGCCTCCTTTAACGAATCGTTTCTTGAAAAGCGGTTAATTCATTTAGTATATCTTCATTCATATCAACGCCTAATCCAGGTTTTTCTGTTAGGCGAATAAAAGGTACATCATAGGAGAGGTTCCCAACATCTTTCGTAAATTTTAATGGTCCTGTTAGTTCAACACTTGTAATGATTTTTTTCGAAAAGGCAACATGGAATCCTGCGGAAGAAGCAATAGAAGATTCGACCATGGAACCAACTTGGCATTCAATTCCAGCCATTTCTGCTTGGTGAGCTAGTTTAACAGCAGGGTATATGCCGCCACATTTCATTAATTTAATATTCACTTTATCAGCGGCCTGCATCCCGATAATTTGGCGCATTTCACGTGAACCTTTTAATCCTTCGTCAATCATCAGGGAAAGATCTGTTTTAGAGCGAATGTAAGCCATCGCATCAATATCGTCAGCTATAACAGGTTGTTCAATCCAATCAATGTTCAAATGTCCAAGTGAGCGCAGGGCAGTTAATGTAGTAGCGCTGTTTTTCCAGCCTTGGTTTACGTCAACGCGAATTGCGATATCATTTCCTACTCGTTCACGTACAGCTTCAATTCTCTCTACATCGTTTTTGACATCTGTTCCCACTTTCATTTTAAAAGATTGATACCCTTTGTTTATCATGGAAGCAGCTTCTTCTGCCATATCTTCTGGGGAAGCGATGCTTAAAACATGAGTAATTGGAAATTCTTCATGATAGCGGCCACCAATTAATTGGTATACAGGCTGATTTGATTTTTTTCCCATTATATCAAAGCAAGCGATATCAATCGCAGCTTTTGCGGTAGGAACTCCGTAAATCGTTTGATTCATGACGTCATGTATCTTTTCGATATTCATTGGGTTTACACCGATTAGGGCCGGAGCTAATGTATGTTTTAAAACATGGAAGGTGCTTTCCCATGTTTCACCTGTGACATGATCATCGGCTACTCCTTCGCCGTAACCGACAATTCCCTCATCTGTTTCTATTTTTACGATAATTGAAGGCATATCATGATAAGTACCATAACTAATAATAAATGGATCTCGAAGTGGTAAACGAATAGCGTAAAGATGGATTGCTGTAATTTTCATTGGATAGTCCCCTTCCTGTTTACAATGCTTTTGTGCATTTGATATAGTTGACGTTAAATAGTCGTTAAATAATTATAAGGAGTTAGAGCATATAATGATAAAAATTGCAGTTATCGGTTCAAAGGAGTTTATGGAGAATCTTTTATCTTTTTCTCATAAACTAGAAGAAATAGAGATTGATCCATATATTTACCTTCATCCGACGGAATCTTCTGAAATATTAAGGCGTTTAAAACCTTGCGATGTTATCTTTTTCTCAGGTGCCTTACCTTATTATATGGCAAAAGAAATAAGAGAACAATTAACAATTCCAAGTGTATATTTGCAGCAAGACGAGACGACTGTCGCATCTTCACTTCTTTCTATAGTATATCATCAAGGTATTCAACCTCATAAAATTTCAATTGATTTAGTAAATCGTTCGTTTATTACAAATGTGTTCAATGATATCGGTCTAAAAGAAACTCCGCAAGTGATGGATTATGAAAATATGTTGTGGAGTAATGATGAAATTATGAAAATCACTGATTTTCATTTGGCTAAATATCAATCAGGAGCGGTTGATTTAGCTTTAACAAGTATTCACGCTGTCTACGATGAACTTCAAAGATTAGGTGTTCCTGCAGAGCGTATGATTGACCCTACGAAATCGATTATACAAGGGCTAAAAGATGCAAAAATAAAAGCTGAGTTAGCAAAAAGCCATTCAGCTACTGTTGGTGCTTGTATTATATCCTTTATAGAGTTACAAGAAAGCTCGCTTGAACAATTAAATGTAATTTCAAAAGAATTACGTGGTTCATTTAAACAAGTTGATGAAATGACATTTATTTTGTATACAACTCGTGGTGATATCGAATCGATTATAAAAACAAATACGCTAAATCAATTATTTATGAATATAGAAGGAGCGATAGCTATTGGATTTGGTTACGGAAAAACAGTAAACGAAGCGGAGCAAAATGCAAAAATCGCCCAAGGCTTCGCAAAGAATAATCCGGTAGAAAGCTGCTTTTATATACTAACAAGTGATAAAGAATTATTTGGTCCGTTCCCAAAAGAACAGAGAGTACAAAGTTTAAAAAACGATAATCCGGAATTAATTAAAATAGCGAAGGAAACAAAGCTTAGTCCAGCAAACTTGTCAAAAATCATTCAATTTAGTCAATCGCATCCATCGTTGAAATTTACAGCAGCTGATCTTTCTGAGTACTTGCAAGTGACTCGGCGATCGACAGAAAGGTTGTTAAAGAAATTAGTTGATTATGGGTATGCAAATATTTGCGGCGAGGAAATGCCCTATCAACAAGGGCGTCCTCGTGCAATATATGAACTGAATTTACCGATGTATTCGTTTCAAAAATTTTAAGCTTCTAGTTGAGCTTCTTGTTTTTTCAGTAGCTCTGCTTTTTCAATATCTGACAGTTTCGTAATCGTGAAGCCAATTATACCGTAGATGATTGAGATAATAGGAACGATGAAATTCAATATAGCATAAGGAGCATATTCAAAGGCGCCTACTCCAAGCGTTGCGAGAATAAATACACCACATGTATTCCAAGGTACGAAAACAGAAGTTAATGTTCCACCATCTTCTAATGCCCTGGATAAATTTTTAGAATGTAGTCCTTTTTCTGTGTACGCATTTGCATACATTCTTGAAGGAACAACAATTGAAATATATTGTTCAGAGCAAGTAAGGTTCGTTGCAAAGCAAGAAGCGATAGTAGAAGCAATAAGCCCTTTTGCTGATGTTGCTAATTTTAAAATTTGATTTACAATTGCACGAAGAATACCAGTATGTTCTAATACTCCGCCGAAAGTCATAGCGACAATTGTCATAGAAACTGTATTCATCATAGAATTTAAGCCACCACGGTTAAATAGTTCGTCTACTAGCTTGTTTCCAGTATCTATGACAAATCCATTTTGGAGTGCACCGACAGATGCTGAGACAGAACCGCCCTGAATGAAGACTTGTGATAAGAATCCTAAAATAATACCTACGAGAATAGCTGGTATAGCAGGAACTTTTTTTGCGACTAATACCATGACGATCACAGGTATGATTAATAGGAAAGGCGAAATAACAAAGTTTTGTTGTAGTACTTGTAATGTTTGATCGATACTTTTCGCATCAATATTGTTAGCACCAAAGCTTCTTCCTAAGAAAGCGTAAACGATAAGAGTAATAATTAAGCCTGGAATTGTAGTAAATAACATGTGACGAATATGAGTGAATAAATCTGTGTTTGTTAATCCTGCGGCTAAGTTTGTTGTGTCTGAAAGCGGTGACATTTTATCGCCAAAATAAGAACCAGAAATAATGGCACCAGCAACCATTGGAGCTGGGATTCCCATGCTTAGGCCAATGCCCATTCCAGCAACGCCGATTGTCCCCATTGTAGACCAAGAGCTACCGATAGCTAATGCAACGATAGAACAAATAATTGTAATTGAAACTAAAAATAGTGATGGAGTTAAAAGCTTTAAACCGTAATAAATCATTGTTGCGACGATTCCGCCGCCAATCCAAGCACCAATCGTTAAACCAACAAGGATAATGATAACGATAGCGGGTAATGCGAGGCGAATTCCTTTATACATTGCTTCTTCAATGTCGTTCCATTTATAACCGTAACGCCAGGCAACGATAGAAGCAACGGTTGTACCGATAATAAGTGGAACGTGAGGACTTTGTTCTAATACAACAATTGTAACCATCATAACTGCAACTGTAATGATAATAGGGATAATTGCTACTGAAAAAGGTATATCTTTTTTCATAAATTTCCTCCTTATTATGTTTGTTCTTATTTTTAGAATTGTCGCAAAATAGACGCTTATTAGGTTATAATAACTAAAGATATATGTAAGCGTCAATAAAAAACAGAAAATATAGAATGTTTCATTTGTATAAATACTTTTATAAAATGAGTGGAAATCAGGTATTATTAACATTTAAAAATAAATAATTGACTTTTTTCTTAAAATTCAATATGTTCGTAAAAACATCTGTTTTTTCAGAAATATAATTAACTTTGATGGTTTGTAATTTGGGAAGGAGAATGAAACGTTGAAAACATTAGAACTACAAGAGCGTGTAACGGAAATTTTTCAGCATTTACATGAAAATCCTGAAGTGAGCTGGAAGGAATATGAAACAACAACTTATATTACTAATTTTCTAAAAGAAGAAGGAATTTCATATAAAACATTTGATGATTGCCCAGGTGTGATTGCTGAAGTTGGAAGTGGGAATCCAGTTATTGCGATTCGTGCTGATATGGATGCACTGTGGCAAGAAGTAGACGGAGAATTTAAAGCGAACCATTCATGTGGCCACGATGCTCATATGACAATTGTGATGGGGCTTATTTTACAATTGAAGAATATGAGATGGGAAAGTGGCACAGTTAGATTTATTTTTCAGCCGGCAGAAGAAAAAGGAAATGGTGCTTTAAAGATGGTAGAGAAAGGTGCCGTGGATGATGTTGATTTCTTATTTGGTGTTCATTTGCGACCAATTGAAGAATTACCTTTAAAACAAGCGGCACCATCTATTCGTCACGGAGCAGCAGGATTTTTAGAAGCTCATATACATGGGGATGATGCACACGGGGCAAGACCACACCAAGGTGTGAACGCGATTGATGTTATTTCTATGATTAATATTGGGTTGAAAAATATATGGTTACCGCCGCAAACGTCACATTCTGTTAAGATGACGAGATGTCAAGCTGGTGGTGAAAATTTGAATATTATTCCAGGTAATGGGCATTTTGGTTTAGATGTAAGGGCAGAGAATAATGTATTATTAGATGAATTGAAGCGAAAAATAGAGCACGTAATTCAGTCAGCTGAATCAATGGGATCTAAAATTTCTTATGAGTGGGTTGATCTCGCACCAGGAGCGGAAGTGTCAGAAGAAGCTGAGCGTTTTATGCGTAAAGGTATTCTAGAAGTATATGGGGAAGAGGGATGTACGGGACCACTGTATACGACAGGAAGTGATGATTTCCATTACTATACAGTGAAAAGACCCTATTTAAAAGCAGTTATGCTTGGACTAGGGGCAAACTTACAACCTGGATTACACCATCCGTATATGAAGTTTGATCATAGTTGCATAATGGATGGGGTAGAAATATTGAAGCAAACTGTATTGAAAGCTTTAAAATGATTATTGATTTAACGTGAAAGCCTGATTTTATCAGGCTTTTTTCTGTGGTGTATAATTGAAGTATTATTTCTTAATAGGAGAAAATCAATGAACGAACAATATTATGATGCAGTATTAAATATAAAAACAGCAGGAGAACAAAAGGGATTCAATAAATCTTTGCATTATCATCGCTATGAACCAACGCCATATAGTGGGCTAGAAGAACTGTTGAACCAATATGAAATAAGTAGTAACGATCGAGTTGTAGACTTCGGGTGCGGGAAAGGTCGATTGAATTTTTACATGCATCATAAATGCGGTGCTTCAGCAGTTGGCATTGAAATGAATGAGACATTTTATAAAGAAGCGATGGAGAATCGTGAACGTTACGCGAGAAAGACAAGGAATAGTAAAGATAAAATTCAATTTGAATGTTGCTTAGCGCAAGAATACGAAATTGATCCGCGTGATAATCGATTTTATTTCTTTAATCCATTTTCTGTGCAGGTGTTTATGAATGTAGTGAATAACATTTTGCTTTCGGTAGAAGCGGTGGAGAGGCATGTAGATCTTATTTTATATTATCCTTCTGAAGATTATATTTTCTTCTTAGAGAATCAGACGGCTTTTGAGCTGAAGAAGGAAATTAGGTTGCCGGGAGCTTATGAGAAGAATGGGAATGAGAGGTTTTTAATTTATAGATTAGGATCGTAAAATAGAAGGTGGAAGAAGAATGTATTTATCAATATTTGTCGTTAAGTCGATATTCCTTGTCGAATCGCTGATATATTGAAAAAATCGCCGATATAATTGAAGAACCGATCGATATATTTGAATTATCGCTGATATAATTTTATTTACTATTTGATAAACTCAAAAAAGCAGGTGCCAAAGGCACCTGCTCTTTTAAAATCCACGTCTGTTTTATTAGTTACGGATTAGATAATCAAATGCACCTAAAGCTGCATTCGCACCTGATCCCATAGAAATAATGATTTGTTTGTATGGATTATTTGTACAGTCACCTGCAGCAAACACTCCTGGTACATTTGTAGCACCGTGCTTGTCTGTAACGATCTCACCACGATTACGTTCAACCGTTTCGCCTAACCAATCTGTATTTGGTACAAGACCGATTTGAACGAACACACCTTGTAATTCGATGTGATGAACTTCTTCAGTTTCACGATCGATATAAGAAATACCGTCTACTTTGTCAGTACCAGTAATTTCTTTTGTTTGAACGTTCTTAAGAACAGTTACGTTAGGTAGGCTGTGAAGACGCTCTTGCAGTACAGCGTCAGCTTTTAATTCTGGCATGAACTCAAGAACAGTTACGTGTTTTACGATACCTGCTAAATCGATTGCTGCTTCAATACCAGAGTTGCCGCCGCCGATAACTGCTACGTGTTTTCCAATGAATAATGGACCGTCACAGTGAGGGCAGTATGCTACACCTTTGTTTTTGAACTCAGCTTCACCTGGTACGCCAACATTGCGCCAACGAGCACCTGTCGAAACGATTACGCTCTTACTTTTTAGAACAGCGCCGTTTTCAAGTTCCACTTCAATAAGTTCTTTCTTTTCTAAACGTTTCGCACGTTGTAGATTCATTACATCAATGTCGTACTCTTTTACGTGTTCTTCAAGGCTTGCTACAAGTTTAGGACCTTCAGTTTGTTTTACACTGATGAAGTTCTCGATACCCATCGTATCCATCACTTGACCACCGAAGCGTTCAGCAACGATACCAGTGCGGATACCTTTACGTGCTGCATAAATAGCTGCACTTGCACCAGCAGGGCCACCGCCGACAACAAGAACATCGTATGGATCTTTATCAGAAAGCTCTGATGCATCAGGGCCATTACCCATCTTAGCTAGAATTTCTTCAAGTGTCATACGACCACTGCCGAAGGATTCGCCATTTAAGTGAACAGTTGGTACTGCCATGATGTCTTTGCTTTCCACTTCTTCTTTGAATGCAGCGCCGTCAATCATAGTATGTGTGATACCAGGGTTAAGAACGCTCATTACGTTAAGTGCTTGTACAACATCCGGGCAGTTATGACAGCTTAAGCTGATATAAGATTCAAAATGATATTCGCCTTGAATATTTTTTACTTGATCGATTACTTTTTGTTCAACTTTTGGAGCTCGTCCACTAACTTGCAGTAAAGCTAACACTAATGAAGTAAATTCGTGTCCTAGAGGGATACCAGCGAAAGTTACTCCAGTGTCTTCACCGATGCGATTCACGCTAAAGCTTGGTGTTCTCTCAAGCTCAGCTTTTTCTACTGTAATCTTAGATGACATAGTAGCTAATTCATCAACTAGAGCTAACATATCTTTAGATATGTCATCGGATCCTGCGCTAACTTTAAGTAAGATATCGTTCTCCATTAGTTGAAGATATTGGGTTAGTTGTGCTTTTATATCTGCATCTAGTATCATTTTGATCGCGCTCCTTAAATTTTGCCTACAAGGTCAAGGCTTGGCTTAAGTGTTGCAGAACCTTCTTGCCATTTAGCTGGGCAAACTTCACCTGGATTGTTGCGAACGTATTGTGCTGCTTTAATTTTGTTAACAAGAATGCTTGCATCGCGGCCGATACCGTCTGCATTGATTTCCATAGATTGGATAACGCCGTCTGGATCGATGATGAATGTACCACGAGCAGCAAGACCTTCTGCTTCAACTAATACGTTGAAGTTGCTAGTGATTGTGCGAGTAGGGTCACCAATCATAATGTATTCGATTTTGCCGATAGTTTCTGAGCTATCATGCCATGCTTTATGTGTGAAGTGAGTGTCTGTAGAAACAGAGTATACTTCAACGCCTAATTCTTTTAGAGTTGCGTATTGGTTTTGTAAATCTTCAAGTTCAGTTGGACATACGAATGTGAAGTCTGCTGGGTAGAAGCAAACTACGCTCCATTTTCCTTTGAAACTTTCGTCAGTAACTTGGATAAACTCTCCATTATGATAAGCATTAGCTGCAAACGGTTTTACTTCTGTGCCGATTAATAACATATTAAAATTCCTCCTAAGTGTGGGTTTAGAGCAACATAAATTATCTTGCTCATAAAGTATTTTTTTTAATTAACTATAATAATTCTAATTCGATACTAATTATCATATAAAATCTGTTATTTTGTCAAGGGAAATGTACAAGTTTATTGAAAATAATTATCAATTATTTTAGGAATGTAGGGTCCTTTCCCTTAAAATGGTTGTGATATTGGTAAGATCTATTGTTTCCTTTCATTCTATTATAGTAAAGGTACCATCAATAACTCCAATTATAATTTGAAAATTATTTGAAACTTCAAGCTATTCTTTCGCAGTGAGCCCATGTAGTTAAAATTCTATTTTTGATGTAGACGAATAAAGTAATTTTATACATTGCAATTGTAAAATAAGTAATTCCGAAGAATCCAGTGAATGTGGTAAGACCTCTATCTTAACATTCGGTAAGAACAAAGAAGTTGGGTGGAAATTCAACTTTCCATAAAGGATCAGATGGTTTTGTAAAGATACATAATGAGGTTTCTGATGGTGTGTTAACGATTGAACCAGAACTTCTTAAAGAGAATACAACTTACACACTCAAAATGAAAAAGGAAGCTATTTGAGGTTATCTAGGTATTCATTTATCTAATGATATTGAGATAGAGTTTAAAACTAAATCAACGAAAACTGGTTGGATACAAATGGATGGAAAGTGGTATTATTACTCTCCTACTACAGGTGAAAAAGAGATTGGTTGGAATGAGATCTCAGGAACTTGGTACTATTTCAATAATAATGGTGAAATGAGAACTGGCTGGGGAAAAGTAAATAATATTTGGTATTACTTTGAGGGAAGTGGCGCAATGAAGACAGGCTGGCTAAAGTCAGGAAGCACTTGGTATTACTTTGAGGGAAGTGGCGCAATGAAGACAGGCTGGCTAAAGTCAGGAAGCACTTGGTATTACTTTGAAGAAAGTGGTGCAATGAAAACAGGATGGTAAAGTATAGGAGGAGTTTGGTATTACTTCTATAGCAGTGGAGAAATGGCTCATAATACAAGAGTAGATGGACATAAGATTGGTCCAGACGGGGCATGGATAAAATAGAAGAGTTATACATTCATATAAAAAGTAAAACATGAAGAAACAGAGAAATACCCTGTTTCTTTCATTTTTGGACTATAATTTTTTTCTGTTCAAACAATCACTGAATCATTTACTACAGCTACCTCTTCTTTTAGCTAAAATCATTGACTCCAACATTCAACTAGCTATAATAAAAACTAGATGTTCGTTTCAAACAAAAACTGATACAAAAAGAACAACCTATAACATAGATTGAGCAAAAAGCTTTCAATCTATAATTTTTTATGGCTTTTAGAAAACGCTTACATTTAGTGTGGAGGGAGAAACCATGGCTAAGTTCACAGAGTATTTTTTAATGGAAGCTAACGATGTAATTGAGTATGTGAAAGAGAAGTTACCTAAGTTTGAAAGTGCAAAAGATTTACAGTGTCAGGAAATTGGGGATGGCAATTTAAATTATGTGTTTCGTGTTTGGGATGAGGAGAATGGAACTTCTGTCATTGTGAAGCAAGCCGGCGACACGGCGCGTATTTCAGATGAGTTTAAACTATCTACGAATCGAATTCGTATTGAGTCAAATGTGTTGCAGCTAGAGGGGAAGCTGGCACCTGGACTTGTACCGGATGTGTATGTATTTGATGGTGTAATGAATTGCTGTGTGATGGAAGATTTATCAGACCATACGATTTTGCGGACCGCACTTATTAACCATCAAATATTTCCAAAGCTTGCGGATGATTTAACGACTTTTATGGTCAATACGCTTTTACTAACATCTGATGTAGTAATGCATCATAAAGAGAAGAAGGAACTTGTGAAAAATTATATTAATCCTGAGTTATGTGAGATTACGGAAGATCTTGTATATTCAGAGCCTTTTACAGATCATAACAAGCGTAATGAGTTGTTTTCACTAAATGAAGGATGGATTCGGGAGCATATATATGGAGATGATCAGCTCCGTCTAGAAGTAGCAAAACGTAAATTTTCATTTATGACGAATGCGCAGGCATTACTTCATGGTGATTTACATACTGGTTCTGTGTTTGTAAGAAAAGACTCTACCAAGGTGATTGATCCAGAGTTTGCTTTCTATGGTCCGATGGGATATGACGTTGGGAATGTGATGGCAAATTTAATATTTGCTTGGGTAAATGCTGATGTGGTGAAGGTCGATGGAGTAGAGAAAGATACATATATGAGTTGGCTGGAGTCTACGATTATCGATGTAATCGATTTATTTAAGAAGAAGTTTTTAGAAGCATGGGATACCAATGTAACAGAAATTATGGCAAAGGAAACTGGATTTGATCGTTGGTATTTACAGTCTATATTAGAGGATACGGCTGCTGTGACGGGACTTGAGTTAATCCGTCGCATTGTTGGATTAGCGAAGGTGAAAGATATTACATCGATTCCTAATGATGAATCTCGTACGAGAGCAGAACGTATTTGTTTACAAGCAGCGAAGAAATTTATTTTACGAGCAGATGAATATAGAACAGGAACGAGCTTTTTACAAACGTTAAAAGAACAGTCTATGCATAGTGCAAAGTAAGGAGAGAAGACAATGTCAGAGCAATTAATACCAATTCAATGGAAAGACGATGCTTTAGTTTTATTAGATCAAACGTTATTACCGAATGAGGTAGTCTATGAATCTTTTACAACAGCTGAAGGTGTGTGGGATGCCATTCAAGTCATGAAAGTGCGCGGGGCACCAGCAATTGGTGTTTCAGCAGCTTACGGTGTGTATTTGGGAGTTAAAGAAGTAGCTGAAGATTCCATGGAGTCATTTATAGAAGAAGTAAACAAGGTCTGCACATATTTAGCGACATCAAGGCCAACAGCGGTAAACTTATTTTGGGCACTTGAGAGGATGGAAAGTGTGGCCAAAGAACATTCTCATTTATCTATTGTCGATTTGAAAAATAGATTACTAGAGGAAGCGAAAGCGATTCATAAAGAAGATGAAGAAATTAACCGTCAAATTGGAGAGCATGCATTAACATTATTCCAAGATGGCATGGGTGTATTAACGCATTGTAATGCAGGGGCTTTAGCAACAACGAAATATGGCACTGCGACCGCACCTATGTATTTAGCAAAAGAAAAGGGATGGGATTTAAAAATTTATTCTGATGAGACCCGCCCTAGATTACAAGGCTCAACGCTAACGGCACTAGAATTGCAGAGAGCTGGTATTGATGTAACAGTCATTACAGATAACATGGCGGCAATGGTTATGTCACAAGGGAAAATTAACGCAGTTATAGTTGGTTGTGACCGCGTAGCAGCAAATGGTGATGTGGCAAATAAAATTGGAACACTTGGTGTATCTATTTTAGCAAAATACTATAACATCCCATTTTATGTCGCAGCACCGACTCCAACAATTGACTTAAAAACACCAACAGGTAAGGAGATTCCAATTGAAGAACGAGATGCTTCTGAAGTAATTAATCGATTTGGCCAATATTCAGCTCCAAAAGAAAGTAAAGTATATAATCCAGCGTTTGATGTAACGCCGCATGAGAATGTAACAGCAATTATTACGGAAAAGGGAATTGTTAGGGCGCCATTTACCGAGAATTTAAGAAAGCTATTTTAGCAAGTTAGCCGTCATAAGGATTACACCAAGGGGGATTGTATATATGTTACTACAAAAAGAAAGAGAAGAGATTGTAGCGTATGGAAAGAAAATGATCGCTAGCGGATTAACAAAGGGAACTGGCGGTAATATTAGTATTTTTAATCGTGAGCAAGGTCTTGTTGCGATAAGCCCAAGTGGGTTAGATTACTTTGAAACAACACTTGAAGATGTAGTTGTTTTAAATTTAGATGGCGAAATTGTAGAAGGCAAGAGAAAGCCTTCAAGTGAACTAGATATGCATCTAATTTATTATCGAAAGCGTGAAGATATCAATGCGCTTGTGCACACTCACTCACCTTATGCAAAAACAATTGCATCATTAGGATGGGAGCTTCCAGCAGTATCTTATTTAATCGCCTTTGCAGGACCAAATGTCCGCTGTGCCCCTTATGAAACATTTGGCACAAAGGAATTAGCTGAGGCAGCGTATGAAGGAATGATTGACCGCCGTGCAGTTCTGCTTGCGAATCACGGTTTAATGGCTGGCGGGAACAGTATCAAAATGGCATTTACCGTTGCTGAAGAAATTGAGTTTTGTGCACAAATTTATTATCAAACGAAGTGTATTGGAGAGCCAAAATTGTTGCCAGAGGAAGAGATGGCAACATTGGCGAAGAAGTTTGATGGGTATGGTCAACAATAGAATTAGTGGATAGAAAAAATCCCTCGAGAACAAATTGGTTCTCAAGGGATTTTATTTTTATTTCTTAAGCAACAAATACATAAAATAAGGAGCACCAATCAAAGCAACCATAGTCCCCGCAGGAATACCGCTTGGTTCCACAATATGACGACCAATCGTATCCGCAAGTAACAATAGCCACCCGCCGATTAATATAGCGACAGGGATGAATAGTTGATGTCTTGGTCCAACTAAAGATTTTGCAATGTGAGGAGCCATAAGTCCGATAAAGGCGATTCCTCCTGTTACTGAAACGGCAGAAGCTGCTAATGCGACGGCAGCGATAAGGAGTGAACGGCGTTCTTTTTCGAGCGCGATACCAACGCCAATTGCTACATGCTCGTTTAAAGCAAGGAGATTTAAGCGATTTGCTTTATAGAGCGTAAATGGAATGAGTACAGCTAACCATGGAAGAAGGGCGAGAACAAAAACCCAGTCATCTCCCCAAATGTTTCCGGCAATCCATTTTGCGATAAAGTCTACTTTTGCACGCTCAGCCGATGAAATGAGAACAATCATCATTCCAGAAAGTGCGAATGAAAATCCAATTCCTGTTAGTGTCAGCCTTATTGGCTGAAGCCCAGCAGTTTTACTATATGAAAATACATAGATGAGACAGGCTGTAAGGAAGGCACCGATAAATCCAACGATTGGTAGCAAGTAAACAAATGAACCTGCGTCTGTTGGAAAATATAAAAAGAAAAGAGCAACTGCAACGCCTGCCCCTGAGTTAATACCGATAATACCAGGCTCGGCTAGATCATTACGTGTTATGCCTTGTAGTATAGCCCCTGATAAGGCAAGTGCCATACCAGCTAATAGTGTAATTACAATTCGCGGTAACCGAAGAGAAAATAAAATAAATTCCTCTTTAAATGTACCTTGGCCAAAAAGTGTAGGTAGCAGTCTATCATAGGGTAGTGAAGCTGCACCTAGGCCCATTCCAATTGTAATGGTTGCTGCAATAAGCAGGAGTAAGGCAAGTACGGTTACTCGTTGTTTTTTAGTTTGTTGAATCATGAGAATGATCTTCCTCCTTTACGGACGATGAATAGGAAGAATGGTAAGCCTACGATTGCGACAATGGCAGCTATTGGTGTTTCATAAGGAGCGTTAATTGTACGTCCAAGCGTGTCTGCTAATAGCATAAAAGAAGCACCCGCAATAGCAGACATCGGTATAACAAATCGATAGTCAGGTCCGACAATAGAACGGACCATATGAGGTACCATTAAGCCTATGAATGCCATATTCCCCACAAGTGCAACAGAAGCACCAGCAAGTAAAATGATAACGATAAAAAGAATGGTTTTAATGACGATAATTTTTTGACCTAATCCGACGGCTACTTCTTCGCTTAGGCTAAGAATCGTCAATTTCTTTGAAAATAAGATTGCAATGAATATACTAATTGAAATAACTGGAACAATAACTTGTAATTGGCTCCAAGATGTTCCGATTACGCCCCCAGCAGTCCACATCGATACATCTTGTGAGATTTTAAAATAAATGCCGACTCCCTCCGAAACAGCGATTAAGAAAGCAGAGACAGCAGCACCAGCGAGTACAATCCGAAGAGGAGAAAGTCCACCTTTTTTCATCATACCAATTCCGAAAACCATAATAGCTCCGACAGCCGCCCCGATAAAGCAAGCAATCATTATATAAAAATAGTTTACAGAAGGGATGAAGGCAATTGTAATTGCGAGTGCAGCATTTGCACCGCCAGTTAGCCCAAGTAATCCTGGATCAGCGAGTGGGTTTCGCGTGATGCCCTGCATAATCGCACCAGAAACAGCGAGCCCAGCTCCAACAAAAATGGCTGCAATTTCACGCGGCAATCGGAGTTCACGGATGAGGATTAATTTTTCTCCATTAGCATTGGAAGTTAGCGCCGTCCATACATCCTTTATAGTGGTATCTGCTGCGCCAAATACCATGGCAATCATAAATATAATAAAGAACATAATGATTCCTAAAATGAGTTTGTACACAAAGGAAGTGGAACGTAGATTGTCTTTTGTCATTAGTTTCACATCTTTTCTTTTCATAGAATAAAGGAAGAGGAATTCTTTAAATAAGAATTCCTCATTGTTGTTGTGTTATTTACCAAGAAAGCTTTTCTTGAAGAAATCTAGTTGGAAATCTAATGTAATTGGATCATTAAAATAGAATTCTTTCGCGTTTACTTCAAATGCTTTATTGTTTTTAACAGCTGGAATGTTTTTATACGACTCTGTTTCTTGGAATGAATTATTCGTATCGTTGTTTTTACTTATAATTAAGTAATCTCCAGCATATTCAGGTAGAACTTCAGCAGATAATGCATAGTAGCCATCTTTTAGGGCCTTTTCTTTTACTTTTTCAGGAATTTTTAATTTCATTTCTTGATAAAGAATTTCTGTTCCGCGGCCCCAGTTATCGCCGAATACATAAATTTGTTTGTCGAAGTTTTCGATAACAGAAACGGTTGTATCTTCACCAATTTTTGCTCTAATATCTTTTCCAGCAACTTGCGCACGTTTTTTGAAGTCATCAACCCAAGCTTTTGCTTCTTTTTCTTTATTTAGTAGTTTACCGATTTCTAAATGTTGTGTTAAGTAGTCGACTTTCCCATATGTGAAAGTTACAGTAGGAGCGATTTTCTTTAACTTATCGATATTTTTAATGTTTGATAAACCAATGATTAAATCTGGATTTAATTCGATAATCTTTTCAACATTTTCATCAGATACTTCTGTAACATCTTTTAATTCTTTTTCAAAACGTGGATTCATTTTAGACCATGAATCTACACCAACAAGATTTACACCTAAAGACATTACGTTACCTGCGAATGATGATAGTACAACAACACGTTTTGGATTTGCAGGAACTTCAACTTTCCCGTTTTCAGATTGGTATGTAATTGTTTCTGATTTGCTTCCCTTTGCAGTTGAATCGTTTTTCTTCTCTGTCGAGCCGTTGCTACAAGCACTCATAACGAGTACGAATAGAACTGTAAGTGAAATGAATAATTTTTTCATTGTTTTTCTCCTTTTATAAAGTGTATGTAATGTATAGTTTTCTAACAAGATAGGTGTTTCGCAATGAATTGTTCTTATAAATCTTGATGTTGAGATTTATTACCGTAAAATATTTGAGTGAGTTATAAATAAATGAATCGTTATTTCAATTCCAATTTTGTTAATAGTTTACATATTGATAATGATTATCAATACCAACTCTTTAAATAATATAATTTTATATTTTTATCTTGTCAATAGCAATTTTGATTGTAAATTTAACGAAAAAAAGGTATATTTTATTGAGAATGATAATCATTTAAAAGGATGGTCGAGGAGTGAACACAAATGAATCCAGAAGAATTATTTGATGTGACCGTGATTGGAGGAGGTCCAGCAGGGCTTTACTCAGCGTTTTATAGTGGACTAAGAGAAATGAAAACGAAGATAATTGAATTTCAACCACAGTTAGGTGGGAAAGTACATGTTTATCCCGAGAAAATGATTTGGGATATCGGGGGACTACTGCCAGTTACTGGAGCAAGGTTAATTGAGCAGCTTGTAGAGCAGGGGTTAACATTTCATCCAGAAGTAGTATTAAATGAAAAGGTAGAATCAATCACTAAGAATCAAGAGGGGATTTTTGTGTTAATAACTTCCTCTGGCCAAAAGCATTTTTCAAAAACAGTCATTGTAGCTACTGGAAGCGGCATATTACAACCGCAAAAGTTAGCAATTGAAGGGGCAGAGAGATTTGAAGTATCGAATTTAAATTATACTGTAAAATCTTTAAAGCAATTCAAAGATAAGACTGTCATTGTTTCAGGCGGAGGGAATTCAGCTATAGATTGGGCAAATGAATTGGAGCCAATTGCGAAAAAGGTGTATTTAACATATAGAAAAGATACTTTATCTGGTCATGAAGCACAAGTTACACAGCTTATGAATAGCTCAGTTTCTTGCATCTTTAATACAGCAATTACGAAATTAATTGCAGGGGAAGATCATGAAGCAATTGAGCGTGTCGAATTGACTAATCACGAAACAGGGGAAATCTCTTATTTGCCAATTGATGAAGTAATCATTAATCACGGCTATGAACGTGATATGACATTATTGGAAAATAGTGAGTTGAATGTTGAAATTGCTGATAATTATTTTATTGCTGGAAGCGCGAATAGCGAATCGTCAATAGAAGGACTATATGCTGCCGGAGATATTTTAAAGCATGAAGGGAAATTGCATTTAATCGCTGGTGCATTCCAAGATGCTGGAAATGCTGTAAATAAAGCAAAGCAATTTATTCAGCCAGATGCGAGTGAATATGGAATGGTATCATCACATAATGATGTTTTTAAACAGCGTAATAGGGAGCTTATTAAGCAAATGATGAAATAGAAGAAATATACTTAGGTAAAATAAGCATTCGTGAAATAACGGATGCTTTTTTCATATTTTCATCTCGTACATGATTGAAAATAAAGATGATTAGGAGGGGAGAGAAATGTTACCAACGTTTTTACAAATGGAATTAAATCAAATTATAAAAGAGTACGGTCTTAAGGAAATAAAGAACCAACTTAATAAATATGCTGAAGCAAGTATCGAAATTGTACTAGGGGAACAGGAAATTTTCTAGTACATATACCTATATTTTTACTAGCTAATCAGAAAATGGTTATCCATAATGAAACGAGTAAGTAGGATGGATTTATGAAAGATTGTTCGATTTTTTTTACAATATATAAATACCCAGTCACTTTCCTATCTTTATTAAGTAAGGAAGTAGGCTGGGTATTTATCTGTTTCCTATCTTTTTTATCATTTGTATTACACCGGTTTCTTCAGTTCACGTCTTTTATTTACATGTATTTTGAGAGAAGAGAATACAGAGCCGTAAACGTTTTATTTGTAAATCTTTTTATTGTTCAGATAATTTTTTGTATGAAAGGAAAATCATGCCGTTCCTTGTGCGTACTGATCAGGAAATTGTTTGTTTTGCACAGAGGAAATGTATTGTTTCCCATGCTTTCTAGCAACGGATTCTAGTATGTGGCGTACACGTTTCGTAAGTTGGCCTTGGTTTTGTAATGCTTCGCAGTATGCATCATAGTAAGCATATTTAGCCCAAAGAAAATCATCTTGCTCGAATAAGAAATGATTTTGATACCATTCTCCAATGGTATTATAGTTCGCGTCTTCATTTGCAGTCTTTGTTTGCTCAATAATTCTTTTTGGTAAAGCTTTAGAAAGTTGAGAAGCAGTGTTTGTTGTTTCAGCTTGTAATGATTGCTCTAACATTGTAATGATGTGACGAGTAGCCATATGTTAACTCTCCTTTTTTGTAAATGGGTAAGTGCCATCTGTATTTTTTAAATACTCACTATATTATTATACAATATATGGAATGGTTCTACCTTCTTTTTGATTTGTATTTACAAAATCTTTTTATTTTGTTTACAAAAGTATCCTATAATAAAGTAAGATGAATGCTGTATATGAAAAAATAATAAGGGAATGAAACCATTGTATATAACGATAAAAGAAGCGGCGGAATATTTAAATCTTCCGGAATCTTACATTGAAGAATTAGTTCAACAAAAACGAATTCGAGCTGTGTATGACGGTGAACAATATTTACTGAATAAAGAACAGTTCAACACGCACTTAGAGCAAATGGAAAAATATAAGCAGTTAGTAGAAGAGATATTAAATGAGCCAATTCCAGAGGATATGGATGTAAAAGACGAGGATTGATTTCGTGGGTTTATCCCGCTATTTGCGGACAGGAGTAACACGCCACCTTAAAATTCAGGGAAAGAAAAGAAGTTAGGTGGGAGATGAACTGTCCGTAAAAGCCCGATTGGTGAGGGCTAATAATCAGTGGGGAATGAAAAAAACACTGATTAAAGCTTCACTTTATAGCATCGTATTCTATGAAGGGTTATACAGAATCATTTTTATAAATACCGTTTCAAGAGCTGTAGGATAAGCATCTTGAAACGGTATTTTTTATGATGACATAGTAAAATTTTTGTAGAAGATGGAGGGCTAATGTCATGCTGGGTATCGGTAGAAGTCATGTTAGTCTTTTGGACATAAGGGATATACGTACTGGATAGATGTCCACCCGTGTTAAAAACATATTTTTGTATAATGAGACAATCATAGAGAACGTAACCTGTACAGATACATATACTATCAGTGCAAACGACTTATAAGACACTGAAAGGAGTTTTCTCATGAGCACGATTGGTAGTGATTTGCTGTATGGATTGATTGGAGAAAGTGTTAGAGTGAATCGAGGTGGACCAGAATCCCCAAAAGGTACAGTGGTCGCAGTGTATTCGGATCATTTCATTTTATTAAGTGAAAACAAAAATTTTTACTATTATCAATTTCAACATCTAAAAAGTATTACAAAAAATGCAAAAGACGTTGCTGCAGATATTGGAGTTATACCAATATTTGCAGAAGGTGAAGATTTTCAAGATTTACTTCAAAACTTAAAGCATCGTTGGATAAAAATTAATTGCGGCGGTGTAGAAAAGATCGAAGGGATTCTACAAGATGTTTCTTCTGAATATGTGATATTAATTGTAAAAGAGGAAATTGTACAGATTCCACATTTTCATGTTGAAAATGTAAGTTATGGTCTGAAGGCACTAGAAGAAGATGCAATATATGGCTATCAAGGATATCAAGGAAATTAGTCAAATAACCAACAATCTAATCAAAATACAGTATATGTTTCATGTTCAAGAGTAAGAGCAATAAGACAATCAAGTCGATATAATCGAGGTGAATAATAAAGAAAAAGGAGGGATAAAATTGGAAAATATATTACCTGAAAATCAAATAGAAAGCTGGGTTTATCAAAACGTAACAGTAAATCTTGGGGGACCAGAAAGCCATACGGGTGTTTTGTTAGCGGTAGGCGGTGATTATCTCGTTTTGCAAGAAAATACGGGAGAAGTCATTTATTATCAACAGAAGCATGTGAAGGGTGTTATGAAAAAGAAAAAAGAGATAGGGTTAAATCCTTATTTTATTGAGCAATCCTATGTGGATGGTGCGACGTTTCAAGAGATACTAGGTAGTTTTAAGTATAAATGGGTTAAAATCAATCGTAGGGGACCAGAAAGTGTAGAAGGGTTATTAAGTGAGGTGAATAAAGAGTACGTTACACTAATAAACCGTGATGAAGTAATTTACGTTATTAATTTTCACATTAAAAACGTAAATCAAATCATTAAAACTAATAAAGATGAAGAAGAGTAATGTTTGATAAATAAGAGGCGCAACGTGGAAAATATTCTTCATTGAATTGCCATTATTTTACTGTAGTTTAAATGTTCCCCTCTGCTATTTATGCTGGTGGACAGAGAGTGTTGTGTCGTTCTGCATACATGTTTTCCCCTTAGTATTCTTTTTAGCTACATGTGAATGAGAGAAAGAGAGGAAGCCACGTTTTGAAGAAAGGAGGATACAGATGAATGAACTAAGCAAGAATATTGGAGAGTATGTCTATGTTAAATTAATTGGCGATAAAAGGGTTAAAGGAATATTAATTGATGTAGGCAATGATATTGTTGTTATTTATAATGGAAAAGATTATATTTATATTTCCTTATATCATATTCAGTATTATAAATTTATGGCAAGTTTTGTGGCTGAAATACAAAAACCAGAAACGGATTCTAATTCTATTATTAAAACAGAGTCACCGTCTATTTCCTTACGAAAAGTCTTGAGCACATCTAAAGGGATTTTTACAGAGGTTTATGTGGCGGGTGATTACTCTATCCATGGTTATGTTACAAGTGTTTTGAATGATTATTTAGTATTTTATAGCCCCGTTTATAAAATAGTATATATTTCTTTAAAACATCTAAAATGGTTAATCCCCTATCAAGAAAATCAAATTCCATATGCGCTCAATAAAAATGAACTTTCAGTTAATCCATTAAATGTTACACTAGCTAGAACATTCGAAGAACAGCTAATCAAAATGTCAGGAAAAATGATGATGTTTGATTTAGGAGAACATGCAAATAAAATTGGGAAGATGACGAAAATTGAAGATAGTCATATTGAATTAGTTAAGGCGCGTGATGAAAAAATATATTTAAATATTCAACATGTAAAATCGGTTCATTTTCCATAAGCGGCTTAAGAAGGCTTGCTTTTTCTTTTATATATGTAGAAGAAAAGGTCGAGCCTATTTTTATCCTATCATTTGGGAAAAGTAATACTTCAATCTTAAAGATATACGATGAGCAAAAATTAGTTAAGGGATAAACGAGGAAGATAGGTAGGGGTCAAGAACCCCCACTGATTAAAGTTTCACTTTAAGTCGTTTTTAAATTTGGATTTATAACAGCTATTTCCTATAGGATAGTAGTACTATAAAATTTATATGAAATAATAATTAGATAGGGAGGAATTCATATTTAAAGTAAAGTTTAAATATGGTTAAAGAGTTGCATGTTGCTCTGACAACAATTTCATAATTACAATTTAAAGCATTAACCAATGCAATATACTGTTATATTGCCTAAGAGGTGTTATTTAGATGAGTAAATTTCAAAGCTTAATGCAGGAAGAAAAGGAAGCTTTAAAATTATTTTTATTACTATTTTATATTATTTTTTTTGTATATGACATTATATATTATTATATATATCCTGCAATGAACATAAACGACGCAGAAGTCGGATGGCCAGAGGGTGGACTAGGGTTTTGGGTATATATTTTTGTAAGTTTATTATTTCCAATTTCAATGTATCTTCAAAAGATAGGGCATATATATGCTGTTAAATATTTATTTTCAATGGGCTATATGCTAATTGATGTTATTAATAATTTAATGATTTATTTACAAACAGATCGAGTATTTGAAAATGGAAATATGGTAGAAATATTTCTAATACTTTTTGCACCGGTCTTTGTAAATAAAAAATATTTTTATTTAGTTGCTTTCAGTGTAATTGGTAAATACACGTTTTTTACTGTATTACTAAAAGATATAAAAGTGGTCATTCCCTTAGTGTTGTGTATCTTTTTCTTCATCATTTCTAATTCTTTATTAAAGAGATTTCAGTCGTACGTTCGCACAGTTGTGACAGTGTTGAAAGATAAGGAAAAAACTGAAAATCTCGTGTTGATTGGAAAAATGTCTACAGCAATTGGGCATGAAATACGAAACCCGTTAACAGCTTTAAAAGGATTTACTCAAATTCAAAAGGAGCGTAATCCAACTGATGTTGCTAGTTATGACATTATGCTACAAGAAATCGAAAGAATCAATGGGTTTGTTAGTGAATTAATGCTACTTGGAAAGCCCAGACCAACAACTTATCAATTGTGTAATATGCAAATGATTTTGTTATATGTTGTTCAATTAATGGAAAGTTATGCAATGCAGTATGCTGTGAAAATTTATATACAGATAGATGAAGACTTACCTGATATAAATGGTGATGAAAAACAAATAAAGCAAGTATTATTAAACCTTGTGAAAAACGGAATTGAATCTATGATGGATGGTGGAAATCTAAAGATTTATGCATCTAAAACGATCGAAGAAAAAGTTTGTATTTGTATTCAGGATGAAGGATGCGGTATGGATAGTGCAAAAATAGAGAGACTCGGAAAAGCTATTTATACAACAAAGGAGAATGGAACTGGCCTTGGCTTAATCATTACACACAAAATTATTGCAGAACATCAAGGGAATATCAAATTTGAAAGTGATGTTTGCGAAGGCACAAGAGTGGAAGTAACTTTACCGACTACATAAAATGTAAAGACAAGAGCACTTTTCTGAAAAGTGCTCTTGTTGTGTAAATATAAACATTTTATAAAAAGCTTCGAGAATGCTTTTTTTTATAAAACACTTAGTTTATAATGGAGAAAAATATCGGTATGCAGCTTCTTGCTCATATAGCGGTTTGGAGTTTTTTTATTTTGTGTGAATTTAAAAGAGGGGTGCACACGCATCCTTTTTTCTATGCGGATATTATGAAAGAGGTGGTATGATGGAATTAACATTAAATTCGACTGTATGTTTACACACGATTCAATTTCGAAAAGAACAAAAGAATTATATTGTAAAAGATACAATTACAGGCGGAAAATATGAAATGCCGCCACTTTGTATTGATGCACTTGCAATGATGCGTGACGGCTTTTTATTAGGAGAAATTGAAGCAAAATTAAAGGAAGAATATCCAGAAGAAGAAGTAAATATTCTAGAATTTACGAGACAATTGTTAGAACTAGAGCTTGTTGGAATGGTTGACGGAGAAGAAATCATTTGTACGAAAAAGAAAGATAAAGATTATTTAGCTTGGATTCGTCCTCGAATCGAACAATTTTTCTTTAATTTAAATCGAAAATACCGAAGCAGAGATCAATGATGATCTCTGCTTTTTTGTTACTAGAAGGAAAATAGGTATTCACCCAACTCAGGTTTTAAGCATATTGTGACTTATGTAAGTAGACTGCTATAAAGGAGTGAGGGCAGTGACAGGAAAAATTTTAAATTATTATGCTGGAGGAAATACAGCGAGAGGTTTTTATAGTTTATATGAGGAAAATTTAATTGGACTGGAAAGACTTTTCATTTTGAAAGGTGGTCCAGGGACAGGGAAATCGTCATTGATGAAAGCGATTGGGCGTGAGTGGGCTGGAAGAGGATATGATATTGAGCTTTTGCATTGTTCTTCTGATAATAAATCCATCGATGGTGTTATTATCCCAAAATTAAAAGTAGGAATTGTAGATGGAACAGCACCACATGTCATTGAGCCAAAAACACCTGGAGTTGTAGAAGAATATGTAAACTTAGGTGTTGCATGGGATTCCGAGAAATTACGAAAACATAAAGATGAAATTACACGTTATATTTCAGAAGCAAGTGGTGCATTTCAATCAGCATATGCTTGTTTCAAAGAGGCATTAGCTATACATGATGATTGGGAGCGAATTTATATTGATAATATTGATTTTCAAAAAGCGAATGAATTAACAAACCAGCTTATACAAAAGTTATTTGCAGATAACAAAGGAAAACAAGCGGTTGTAAAGCACCGTTTCTTAGGGGCAGCAACACCAAAAGGTGCGGTTGATTTCGTTCCAAATTTAACAGAAGGTATCCCGCATCGCTATTTTATAAAAGGACGCCCAGGGTCAGGGAAATCAACGATGTTAAAAAAATTAGCAACTGCAGCAGAAGAAAAAGGCTTTGAAGTTGAAGTGTATCATTGCGGCTTTGATCCGAATAGCCTGGATATGATTATTGTAAGAGAATTAGGTTTTGCAATCTTTGACAGCACCGCGCCGCATGAATATTTTCCTGAGCGAGAAGGTGATGAGATTATTGATATGTACGATCTCATTGTTACTCCGGGAACAGATGAAAAATACGCTACAGAAATTCGCGATGTTTCCATTCAATATAAAACAAAAATGAGTGAAGCGATGTCTTTTTTGGCGAAAGCAAAAGCGGTTCGAGATAAATTGGAAAGAATTTATATTACTGCAATGGATTTTGCAAAAGTAGATGCTTATCAAGGTGAAATACAGAGTGAATTTGAGCGAATTGCAAAATTTGTTGGCAAACAGCAAAAATGAAGTGATTGTAAAGCTGTCAGGAAGGACCTGACAGCTTTCTGAGAAATTTATTATGTTACATACTAAAGAGGTACCGATATATCGATGTTAAAAGTAGAATAACACTTCAATAATAAGTAGATTATATTTGTCGAATTTCCAGGGAAATGATCAGAAAATGAGGATGATACATATGAAGGATAAAATTCAATTGGAATTAGAGAGAATTGAGAAAGAGAATAATGTGAAAATTTTATTTGCTGTCGAATCTGGAAGCCGTGCATGGGGATTCCCATCGAAAGATAGTGATTACGATGTTAGATTTGTATACATTCACCCGGTAGATTGGTATTTATCCATAAATGAAAAACGTGATGTTATTGAATATCCAATTAGTGATGCCTTAGATATAAGTGGTTGGGATATTAGAAAAGCACTGCAGCTATTTGCAAAATCAAATCCAGCGCTATTAGAATGGATCCGCTCGCCAATCTTTTATTCTAAGAACTCGGATCTTCCAGAACGTCTACAGAAAATGAGCGAAAACGATTTTGATCCAAAAGCAACGATTTATCACTACTTGCATATGGCTTCAAAAAACTATCGTGAATTTCTACAAGGAGAGCGTGTGAAGTTGAAAAAGTACTTCTACGTATTGCGCCCTATTTTAGCTTGCAAATGGTTAGAAGAGAAAGGGACATTACCGCCTGTAGAATTTGACCGATTCATTACTGAATTGTCGCTAGAACAAAAGCTTTTAAATGAAATTGAAGATTTACTAATAAAGAAAAAAGCGGGTGTTGAGCTGGATGCTGGTCCAAAAGTTATAGTATTAAATGAATTTTTGGAGGAACAGATAAAGTACTATCAGGAGTATGTGAAGGGAATTGAAAAGGGAAAGTGTATTGAAGTTGAGAAGTTGAATGTTTTGTTTCGAGATATGTTATTTGAAATAGAGCACCAGTAGATGAAGTGAACCCAAAAAGTTAGACACATATTTTTAAGCAGCTTGCGAGAAATGAGTTCTGTATTGTACAGGACTCATTCCTTTTAGTTTTATTTTAATACGATCATGATTATAGTAATGAATATAT
>NZ_JBCGHT010000017.1:0-99503 GCF_039549175.1 Paenibacillus sp. 102
AGATAACTCTTGTTTTTGATGCATATTCATAAAAAGCACGTCACCCTTTCTCATTAACATAAGAGAATAGTAACGTGCTTTTAACTTCAAAAATAGTCTAAATCCTTAAGTTGATGGATGTGGGGTACCGCCACATCACTGTCAAGCTAATATAAATTTGTATCCACATAATGAAAAAAACGCTATTCTCTTTGTAGAAATATACAGAAAGGATGGCGTTTCTTTATGAATTTTTCGATTCTTGACGAACTTCAACCGATTGCTGATGTTGAATTGAAACAAAGTTGTACTCTTTATAAGAAAGTCGTACCGTTTCGAAAAAGTTTAACCGGTTATAAAAAAAGATGAGCCGGAATTATGTGAATTGCGGCCGTTCATATTCAATAATCGGGCCAGATTGTTGAATATGAACTGGGAATAAAAATCAAAATAAATAGTTAAGGAAACAATATTTAAGGTTAAGGTAATAGATGATTTTGGAAGAAATTTTGATATGATTAAAAAGTATTTACAATAAATCAGCTTTGCATGAAATTTTCATTTTTAAGGAAGTGGATGGATGGATGTATTAACTTTTACTGAGGAATTTTTTAATTATGTAAGGAAGTTTTTACTTTTAAGATTTACACTATTTGCTTTGGTTCTCATGACTTTTTCCTTTGTCATAAACCGTATTATTGATTGGTTCTTTAGGAAGTCAAGTTTTTTTGATGAAGAAGTAGAACAGACGATTCAAAGTGTAATTCGATCAATTTTTAGGTATGGAATTATGATCAGCCTTGTTATTTATCTAATTAGTCAATTTGTAGATATAAAAGGTATTCTTGCAGGTGCAGGGATTGCAGGAGTTGTCATCGGTTTTGCTGCACAACAGCTGCTAAAAGATGTTATATTAGGGTTCGCAAGATTAACGGACAAAGAGTTTCGTGTCGGCGATTTTGTTACTTTTAACGGAACAAGTTCAGGTACCATTGAGGAAATCAGTATTCGCTTTATGCAAATTCGTGAATGGTCAGGGAAACTTCTTACCATCCCACATGGAGAGATTAGAATGATACAAAATTTTAATAAAGGCCGGATGCGGGTTATTGAACGGGTTACGGTAAGTTATCATGAAGATCCTACAAGAATAAAGGAATTGTTAGAAAAAGTAAGTGTTATCTGCAATGAAAAATTGGATCAAAGCCTATATAGGATAGAGGACGAGGCTGTTGAACCATTTCAATATATTGGTATTACAGACTTAAATCCAAACCTTAAATATGTTGGGTACGAATTTTGTATTGTAGGTTTGGTTAAACCTGAGGAGTATTTTGAAACTTCCAGGCAAGTAAGGTTTGAACTAATGTCTATATTCCATGAGAATCAAGTGCAAATGCCAGCAGCAAATATGTTCGTTCATACTGAAAAATTACAGGAGATTCCTGGAGAGCAGCTTTCACAAGCAGGTAAAGAAAACTAGCTGATTGGGGATCCTGGGTCAGTTCATGAGGCGCGAGTGCAAATTATATTTAGAATTTGGGTTTGTAGACCGGCAGATTTCGATGAGCTTAAGGGTTTAAACAATACCTCCTAAAAAAGTAACTTCCGTACTCGAGCGCTTTAATGGAGCAATGAAAAAAGCCTAATTTCTCAGCATTAAATGGAGAAATTAGGCTTTTTAATATTGAAATTTCCTTAACGTTGGAAATCCACTAGTATCTTAATTTCGTACGCTAAGGATTCGACTTTTTAAGGGGGCTTGTTATTAATAGACAAATATTAATTAATGAATGTTAGCCTTGCGGATACCATCCCATACACTGATTGCAGCAGATAGCATAAAGATGAAAATTCCACCGCCAACGATCCTTGAGTCAAGTTGTTTAGTAGTAATAGAGAATAAATCAGCTGTATACGTAATAAAATCTTGGTTCATTACATTTGGATTTGTTACGATCATAATGAATACAATGGTTCCGATAAGCTGGAGAGCTGTATTATATATTGCTATCCCTTTTGTCCATTGTCTCTTGATTAATTTATAAATAGACAATGCGATTTCCAAAACGATTACAACAAGAACGATTGGCCAATATTGAAGCAATACATCCTGATTAAAAGCTGAGGTTACAAAGTCGAGTCCATGTGTACTACCTCTATACATGCCCACAAGATGATTTGCGTAAAAATAAACGGTTGCCCAAATAGCAGTCCATAATAAACCTCCAAATACTTCACACTTCGTAATAGCTTTTTTCTTAGGAATATAAGATATATTTTTTAAATTGTCAGCTGTCCATTGGGTAAACCTTGTTGTGAATGGGTGACTTGCTTTTGAATGATCGACTCGTTCTATAAGCGCGAAAACAAGTGTAAGCCAGAAAAAGACGTGCATACCTACTTCAACGATTTTCCAGATACCAAAACTAATAACATCTATAATCACATTAATAACTGCTTCTTCACCATGATACCCTATAAAATATTCGGAAATAAGCGAGATGAGAGAAATAGTAGCAGCAATCGGTAAAATCATTTTTAATAACGTAACATATGTCTCAAAATAGTGAGGACCAATAAGATGCATTGGCTGATCTCGATATTTACTAGCTAATATAGCGGGATTCCCTAATGTTTCAAGGACCGCTTTTATATTTTCTTCACTGTAATCATCAAGTAACATATCCTCAATGGTTGACCTTAATTCAAGAGCGATATCTTCACGGCTTTTTTCAGGCAGTCTTCGAGTCACTTCTTGTATATAAATCTCAATTAGATTCATCATCTTCCTCCTCTTTTAACACTTCTAAGAGTTTTTTAGAATTGTCCATCCATTCTCTTTTTAACTGTAAAAAAATCTCTAAACCATATTCACTTAGAACATAGTACTTACGCGGTCTACTCTCAGATGTATCCCAACTACTTGTTACTAACTCCTGTTTTTCTAAGCGCCGTAGTAATGGATATAAAGTACTTTGATCAATGTTAATACCTGACTGTTCCAACAATTGAACAAGTGAATATCCGTACTGGGGCTTTTGTAATTGACTTAAAACAGCTAACGTCAAAGTTCCTCTTCTAAGCTCTGTTGTTAATGAATTTAATAAACTATTCATCCATCCACCTCTTTCCTTGGTGTATGTTATACAGTATATGTTTTATACTATGCGTCACACACCATTATTGTTCCAACATCAATGTAAAAAAATAATTCGATAAGAAATACATATTCTCCAAGCGATAGCATAATCATTTCTTTTTACGTTGTATTCTACATATTAAGAAAAATAACAATCTATAATTTTACAGAAAATGTTTATTCTACCTTGTTTTGTATGATTATGACATATTACAATGAAAGATAAATAGTATACATAGTTCATAGATTTCTAAATTTGGAGTGATAAAATGCAGCCATTAGAAAATGAAATTCATCCGAATATGGTCAAAGTGTGGAAAATCCATGCATTAATTGGTGCAGGGGTACTTGTAAGTATCGTTTTAGCGTATCTCGTTTTTATGATTCAATTTCATTGGTGGGGCTGGTTGTTTGGGGTATTGGTCACCTTGACGATTCTATATGCACCGCTAGATTATTTTGTTTTTCCGGCATTACGCCAGCGTTATTATAGCTACCGGTTAGATGAAGAAGAGATTGAAATTCAAAAAGGGATGTTTGTTGTAAAGCGTGTGTTAGTTCCAATGATTCGCGTTCAGCACGTAACAATTGAGCAAGGGCCAATTATGAGGAAATATGAGCTAGCAGAATTGCAAATTTCAACGGCAGCGACTTCTCATAGTATCCCAGGGTTAACAAAGAGGGAAGCAGAAGAGTTAAAACGAAGAATTGGGGAACTGGCGAAAGTGAGTGATGAGGATGTATAAGAGGCAACATCCGATTACGATCTTATTTGATATAAGAATTTCTAGTTTAATTCCTCTTATTATCATTGTGTTGCTTGATGAAGATGGGGTAGAGCCTTGGTATTGGTTTCCTATTTTCATTGTGGGCTTCGTGTTTATTTTGGCTATCTTTTCGTTTGTGAAATGGTACTTTAAAGTATATTGGATTGAAAATAATATTTTACATATAAAACAAGGAGTATTTGTTAAAAAGGAAAGCTATTTAAATAAAGAGCGTGTGCAAACCATTAGCACAGCTTCAAATATCATCTATCAGCTCTTTGGTTTAACGAAGCTCAAAATTGAGACAGCTGGTGGCGGTAGTGAGCCAGAGGTCACGTTAGCGGGTATTAAGGAAGAAGAAGCGAAAGAATTAATCGCCTTATTAAATAAAGTAGAAGATGAGAAGCCTGTAAAAGAAGGGGAAAGCTTGCGACAAGACGCAAACACAACTGTTTACGAGTTAACAGCGAAAGAAATTTTGCTAGCGTCTATTACATCCGGTCAGTTTGGTTTGTTATTTTCAGGATTGTTTTTCCTCTATACACAGTTTGATAACGTTCTTCCTAAGTGGTTAATAGACAAGGTAGAATCATATGTGAAGGACAATAGTATATATGAGTTGTTATACATGGGCGCTATTTTAATCGTAATTTCATGGGTCATTTCTACAATTGGTTATGCTTTAAAACATGCGAACTTTACAGTGCAGCGAAACGGAAATGAAATTCGTATTTCACAAGGGCTATTTGAGAAGAAAGAAATGGTTTTAAAACTGCACCGAATTCAGGCACTGACAATGAAAGAAGGAATTCTTCGTCAACCGTTTGGCTATTGTTCTATGGAAGTAGAAGTTATTCAAAGCATAGACACAAAGAATATGAATGTCATACTGCACCCGCTCATGAAGAAAGAGGATGTACAAGAGCTATTGACCTATTTGAAGTTGCCGTATGAAATAGGAGAGGAAATTGTACATTTGCCAAAAGCAGCACTGCGTCGTTACTTGATTATGGGCTGGATGATTTTTGGACTTGCATCGGTACCAATTATAGGGGCAAGTGTGTATTTTGAGCAATATAGTGCTTTATTTACATTAGTGCCATTATTTTTGTTCTTTACGATTCTTGGATATGGAAAATATAAAACGGGTGGATATGCGATAAAAGGTGAGCAGTTGACGATTGTGTATCGAGGTATTGCCAAGTATACAGGATTTATAAAAAGAAGACATGTACAAGCGATGACAAAATCGCAATCGTACTTCCAGCGAAAAGATCGGTTGTATACATATATTGTAGCGGTAGCTTGCAGTGTGGCGGGGCGTCATTATGAATTGAAGCATGTGCGTGAAGAGGATGTAGCTTGTGTACATGAGTGGTATAAGGAAAAATAAAAGAAAGCTAGGTATGTAACCCGGGTAGTGGATTGTTTGAAAATTCTATTATTCGGGTTTTTTGTATGCTATGTCACTCTTAAATTAGGAAGGGGAGAGATAGGTAATGGGATTAACAATTTTACATATAGAAGATGATGAAGAAATTGGATTATGGGTAAGTGAGTTTTTTACTGAACGGGGATATAAAGTGATTTGGTTGAAGTCTGGCCATCATGCATTTGAATACATAGAACAAACGGACGTTGTTATTATGGACATTATGCTTCCGGGGCTGGATGGTTATACGATTGGACAGCGAATGAAGCAAAAGTTCCCTGAAATACCAATTATGATGCTCACAGCGAGAGCTTCAATAGAAGATAAACTACAAGGGCTTGCTTTTGCAGATGATTATATGACGAAGCCGTACCATCCTGATGAACTCGAGGCCCGTATTCATGTTCTCTTAAGGCGACTCGGTGTGGTTTCTCCGGATCATATACAGTTGAACCATTTAAGTATTGACCGGAAAGCCAACCGTATTTTGAGTTCACAAACGAATAAAGAGATTATCTTAACTGGTAAACAGTTTCATATCTTTATGTTTCTTCTCAATCACCCAAATCAGATTTTGACTCAAAAGCAAATATATGAAGCTGTGTGGGAAGATTCCTATATAAAAGGGGATCGGACTCTTATGGTCCACATTCGTCATTTGCGTGAAAAAATAGAGATTGATCCCAGTCATCCTCAGATTATCGAGACGATTCGCGGCATCGGGTATCGGTTGAAGTTATGAATATTCGAAGATCGCTTGTTACCAAATATTTGTTATTGATCATTGCCTCTTTATTCATGTGGCCTATTTTGCCAGCAATCTATTATTTACCTGACATTTTGCTTAAACAAGATGAGATACATGAGCCACTGGAAATAGAAAAAATGTGGAAACATGAAGCTGAACAACTAAATGAAGCTAATGAGAATACAATCAATGAAAAGCTCGGTAAGATACAAGGACATTATCCGAAAGCTGAGCTGTTTTGGGTCGACAAAGCAGGGAAAACCCATGTGATCAATCAGCGTATCGTAGAGATTCCTGATGAATGGACATCTTTGAACCTCATCAACTATCTCGATAGGAAAAAGCAACAAGATATATTCACTGTGACAGCTACGATTGGTAAAGATGGTGAACAAGGATTTATGGTATTTCATATCCCAAAATCTATTACAACGCTTGCGATTCAGCCAGTAAATGGAGATCTCTTTTTAATCCTTATTATTTTTGTCGTAGGTGTTTTGATTGTAATGGTATCTTTGTTATTTTTCTTAAGTATTCGCAAAAGACTTGTACAACTTCAAAGCGCAATGTCAGATACCTTAAATGATGGAATACCTGATAAGGTTACAGTCAATAACAGTGATGAGATTGGACAATTGGAAAAAGCCTTCAACAGGATGATCAATCAGTTAAAAGACAGCCGGAAGCGCGAGAAGGAAGAAGAGTATCTACGAAAACAATTGATTGCGAATATCTCTCACGATTTACGGACGCCTTTAACTGTTATTAGACAGCATGCCTACTCCATTCAGAATAACCCCTCACCCTTAAAAGCAACCGCATCGGTACAAATTATCGTCAACAAACTAAATGATGTTGGAAAATTACTTGAAAATCTTCTTACTTACACATTACTTTCAGCTGGAAAGTATCCATTAGAGAAGACAAACGTAGATGTGATTGAAGAGTTACGTAATGCTGTCGCCGAGTGGTATCCAGTTTTTGAGAAAGAAGGTTTTGAAGTGGATGTCCATTTGGCTGACTGTTCATTGATTTGGCAGGTGGATCCTCTCTGGCTACGCAGTATATTGGATAACCTGTTTCAAAATGTCATTAGGCATGCCAGTTCTGGCGGATATATTTGTGTAGAAACAATTGCTCGTGACGGCGACTTATTTATGGTTATTAGAGATAAAGGGCGGGGAATGAAGCACCACTCAGAAGCAAAAGGAGCGGGCATCGGGCTATCCATCGTTTCGCTCATGACCAGGGAAATGGATGTTTTTTGGGAGGTATCCAGTTCTCCGCAAGGTACATGGCATTATTTACGGCAAAAATTAAACTAGATTTAAACTTGAGGTCACCTCGATTTTCCATTCGCTCAATACAATGGATATCGAGGTGATTTTTTATGGTAGCTAAAAAAGGAAATAGGATGTGAGGTAAGGTTAGTGGAAAATTTGGATGCATGTGTATAAAAGGGTAAATCAGTTTCAAGAAAATAATAGGAAAGGGTGTTTTTTCAGTGAATACAAATTCTGCATTGCCTTCACCAAAGAAAAGAGAAGGAATGAGCCTAAAGCGATGGCCATCTTGGATTGGGTATATAGCCATTGCTTGGTCAGCCCTTTATGGATCGATGCACCTTTACTGGTTGCTTGGAGGAGAGGGGTATCCTTTTAAGAATGAAGATGGTATGGATTTGTTTGCTGGCAAGGTTACTTATCTTCCGTCCCATGTTGGAGGTATCATATTTGTTGTTCTTTGTCTCATAGGTATATTGGTTGGATTTTCAATGAGGAAGCCAGTAGAAAAGACTTTTCAACAGCGGCTTATCCTCATCTATGCCTGGGGGTGGGCGGCCGCTTTACTCCTCTTTGTACCGGATGCCAGTCTGATTGCGTCCATGGCCTATGCTTTTTTATTAAAATTTAAGTTTGACTGGCTGATGTTCAATCAAATTATATGTGTTCTAGGAGGAATATCTTGGGGGTTTTTCGCTGTAGCTTATCGAAGAAAAATACGCCATGCATGTGAATATTGCGGAAGGAAAGCGGACGGGAAAGCATCTCTTCTCATGCGATGGAGTCGATGGATTACCTATCTTGCGGCTCTTGCTCCTATTCCATACGCAATTACGCGCTATGCTTGGGCATTGAAAATCCCGCTAGGAATTGACGCGAAGTTTTTGCAGGACTTTTCCAATGTCAATCCAGCGCATCATATTACTGAATGGGCTTTCGGATCGATATGTATCGCTGGTAGTATTCTTACGCTAGGTTTGATCCAGAAATGGGGTGAAACCTTCCCGCGATGGTTCCCATTCGTTAACGGTAAAAGGGTGCCAATCCTGCTGGCGGTGATTCCAGCATCGTGTGTAGCGATTGCTGTAACCGCTGCGGGCTTCACCTTTACTTTCGCTTTTATCGCGGTTCAATTTCAACTCGTGTCTACAGATAATATTTTGCTGAGTCACATTTGGGGTTCAATAGGGCCAATGCTTTTATGGATTCTCTGGGGGATAGCGCTAGGTCTTGCTTCTATCGCTTATTATTATCGTAGGAGAGGTCGATGTAATCATTGCGGTAGAGATGAATTAGAAAGTATTTCTGGATAACAGGATCATGACTTTGTGGAAGACATAGAAAAAAGCTGTAGCTTCTTCTCAATCGAAGTTACAGCTTTTTTGTTTAAGCTAACACATCAAAAGTCGTCACAAAAGAAGGTTTTGAGAAGATACTCTTTTGCGGCTCTGCATTTGCTTGTGCTTGTGCAGGGCGTTTTTTATGTGCATTTTCGAAAGAACGTGACTCTGTCCAATCTTTAAAGTTTTGTTCGTTTTCCCACATTGTCATAATGACATATGTATCGTTACTTAATGGACGAAGAACGCGGATTGCTTGGAAACCAGGTTCATTTTCAATAAGTCCTGCGCGGTTTTTGAAACGATTTTCAAAAACAGGACGGCCTTCGTCTGTAACAGAGATGTTGTTACAAACAATAAATCCAGGTTGTCCTTTAAATTCTCCGACAGCGTCTAGTACATCATACCCAAGTGAACCTTCTACAGTTTCCTCAGTATTTTCTTTATAAAACATATCTTTTTCATTATTCTTTGCAGTGAAATGTGGTTGTTCTAGAGGTGTTTCGTATGAAATAATCGCTTTCATTTGTAATGCCCCCTTTATGAGTTTGATTTCATTATAGCAACTCTTCCGAAAAAGTTCGAAGATTATATACATAAAGAGAATCGTTTTTCAAATAATAAACATACCATCATTTGGAAAGAAGGACGATGAATGAAGAAAATAAAGTGGACCTTAATGGGCGGCGTGGCAGTGTTTGTAGTTGCGATTGTACTCTATAAACTAATTGTGTTAGCTGGTGGTTATATGATGGATGAAAAGCAGCTGGTTTTCCACTCTTCATCACGTATCGTTGATCAGCGAGGAAAAGAAATTACAAAGTTATATGTAGAAAATAGAGATCTTGTACCGATTGAACAAATTCCGAAATATGTACAACAAGCATTTATCGCTGTAGAGGACTCCAGGTTTTATACCCATCATGGAATTGACTATCCTTCTGTATTTCGTGCATTGTATAAAGATATTTTAGCGAGAGAAAAAGTGGAGGGCGGTAGCACGATTACGCAGCAACTTGTTAAAAATGTTTTTTTAACACATGAAAAAACGTTCACACGTAAATTAAAAGAAGTAGCAATCGCTCTTAAATTAGAACAAACATATACGAAAGATCAGCTTCTTGAAATGTATATGAATCATATTTATTTCGGTCATGGTGCGTACGGAATTCAGGCCGCAGCGAAATTGTATTTTAATAAAGATGTAGAAAAGTTAACAGTGGAAGAAGGAGCAATGCTTGCCGGACTTCCAAAGGCACCGAATGGGTATTCTCCGTTTCTACATCCAGAAAAGAGTAAGGAGCGCCGTGATTTAGTATTGTCTCTTATGCATAAACAAGAATACATATCAGCGGAAGAGAGCGTTCGCTATCAAGGGAAAACAATTGCGCTTTATAAAACTTTAGATGAGCGAGAACTAGCTTATATGCCCTATATAGATATGGTGGTAGATGAGGCGGCACGTTTGTATGGTTTGTCACATCAGGAAGTTTTGCGCGGAGGTTATACATTTGTAGTCTCGATGGATGAAAAAATTCAAAAGGTAGCCTATGATCAATTTCAAGATACGCGGAATTTTCCAGGGAAAGAGGGCGGAGCACAAGGTGCCTTTTTATTAATGGACAATGCGACGGGGGGAATTAAAGCAGCGATTGGCGGGAGAGAGTATGTCCCAAGAGGGTTTAATCGAGTGTTTGCGAAAAGGCAGCCAGGGTCTGTTTTAAAGCCACTCATTGTGTACGCACCAGCGCTGGAAACGAAAAAATATAATCCATATTCTTTATTAACAAATGAGCAAGCGTCTTTTGAAGAATATGCACCAAGAAATTATAATCATCGGTATGCAAAAGAAGTAACGATGTATGATGCGCTCTTAGAATCGGCGAATATACCAGCTGTATCCTTATTACATGAAATGGGAGTCGAAGAAGGGAAGCAATATTTAGAGAAGGGAAATATTCATATTGCAGAGTCTGGATTAAGTACGGCGCTTGGCGGACTAAAAGAAGGGGTTTCTCCATTTGAACTTGTAAAGATGTACCGTGCATTCTTAGCGAACGGAAAAATTATTGAGCCACATGTGATTGAGAAGGTACTTGATCGGCACGGAAAGGTAATTGGAGAATCGCCTAAAAATGAAACGAAAGTTTTTTCAAAACAAACCGCGTGGTATATGACAAAAATGCTAGAAGGTGTTGTAAAAGAAGGAACCGCGAAAGCGGGTGAATATAAAGGTGCGCTAGCAGGGAAAACAGGTACAACGTCACTTCCAAATCAAAGTGAAGGTGCTAGAGATGTTTGGTTTGTTGGATATACGCCGAGTTTAGTAGGGGCGGTATGGATTGGATATGATCGTACAGACAGAGAACACCAATTACATGATGGAAGTGCGTCTGCAACAGAGTTGTTTAAAAAGATTTTAACGAAGGCGAAAGTACAAGATAATCCGAGTTTCAAGAGACCAAAAGGTGTTGAAACGATTGGGACGCCAATCCGTTTAAGGAAAATTGAAAATATCGAGGCGAAAGTATCTTTTAGCCCGTTTGGTTTATTTGCGATGAAATTGAGCTGGAAGCCACTTCACGATAAACGGGTTATCTATCGAATTTATAAGGTTGAGAATGGCATCCATACTCATGTGGGAACAGTAAAAGGGATTGGTGAGTATGAGGAAAAGTTTATTAACATATTCGCTAAACCAAGCTTTTATGTTGTTCCATACAATCCACAAACAAATCGAGAAGGAGAAAAGACAAAAGTAGCTAAACCGTAGTTTTTGCTTATGATATAATAAGAATGTTGTGAAAAAAGTAAGCGATTTTACGAACGTTTGTGTCAATTTCATGAACAACGTACAGAATGGTATACATTTTGTTTTTACAAGCTGTATAGTAAAAAAAGATAAATAGGATAGGATTCGTTAGAAGCATTGGTAAGGAAGGGAGCAAGGGTCTTGGTAAGAACTATAAATGAGACATTTTTAAAAGCGTGCATGGGGGAACAAACAGAATATGTACCAGCATGGTATATGAGGCAAGCAGGTCGTTCACAGCCTGAGTATAGAAAGATAAAAGAAAAGTATTCTTTATTTGAAATTACACATAATCCGGAGCTATGTGCGTATGTTACAAAGCTTCCAGTTGATCAATATAATGTTGACGCAGCAATTCTTTATAAAGATATTATGTCACCGCTACCAGCAATCGGTGTTGATGTAGAAATTAAATCTGGAATTGGACCAGTTATTGATAACCCAATTCGCTCTTTACAAGACGTAGAGAAACTTGGTGAAATTCATCCAGAAGAGGATGTTCCATACATATTAGATACAATTCGTTTATTAACAACAGAGATGTTAGATGTTCCGCTAATTGGTTTTTCAGGGGCACCATTTACATTAGCGAGTTACATGATTGAAGGGGGACCTTCTCGTAACTATCATAATACAAAGGCATTTATGTATGCAGAGCCGAAAGCTTGGTTTGCTTTAATGGATAAGCTTGCTGATATGGTAATTACATATTTGAAGGCACAAATCAAAGCAGGAGCAAAAGCAGTGCAAGTTTTTGATTCTTGGGTTGGAACGGTGAATGTAGCAGATTACCGTGTATTTATTAAACCTGCAATGGAGCGTATTTTCACGGAAGTTCGCGCACTGAATGTTCCCATGATTATGCACGGCGTTGGAGCGGGGCATTTAGCAAATGAATGGCATGAATTGCCTCTTGATGTAGTCGGACTTGATTGGCGTCTGTCAATTGAAGAAGCACGTGCACGTGGCATTCATAAAGCGGTACAGGGTAATATGGATCCTTCTTTCTTACTTGCACCATGGGACGTAATCGAGGAGCATGTAAAAGGTATTCTAGACCAAGGAATGAAGCAGCCTGGTTATATATTTAACTTAGGTCACGGTGTATTCCCAGAAGTAAATCCAGATACATTGAAACGTTTAACAGCGTTTATTCATGATTATTCGAAAGCACAGTTAGCGAAGTAAAGGAGAATACGTGTATGAAAAAGAAAATTGGCTTGCTTGTAATGGCATACGGAACACCTTATAAAGAAGAAGATATTGAACGTTACTATACGCATATTCGTAGAGGCAGAAAGCCAAGTCCGGAAATGTTAGAGGACCTAACAGAACGTTACCGCGCGATTGGCGGTATTTCTCCTTTAGCTACTATTACATTAGAACAAGCGAAAAAGTTAGAAAAACGTTTAAACGAAGTGCAAGATAACGTAGAATTCCACATGTATCTTGGTTTAAAACATATTGAACCTTTTATTGAGGATGCTGTAGGGGCTATGCATAATGACGGGATTGAAGAGGCAATCGCCCTTGTTCTTGCTCCGCATTATTCTACGTTCAGCGTAAAATCATATGTTGGCAGAGCGCAAGAAGAAGCAGATAAGCTTGGAAACTTAACCATTCATGGTATTGATAGTTGGTATAAAGAACCGAAGTTTATTCAGTACTGGGTAGATGAAGTGAAAAAAGTATATAGCAGTATGACAGAAGAAGAACGTGAAAAAGCAGTTTTAATTGTATCTGCGCATAGTTTACCAGAGAAAATCATCGCGTTAGGTGATCCTTATCCAGATCAGTTAAATGAAACAGCTGATTATATTGCGAGAGGTGCGGAAGTTCGGAATTATGCGGTTGGTTGGCAAAGTGCTGGAAATACACCGGACCCATGGATTGGGCCAGATGTACAAGATTTAACGAGAGAATTAAACGAAAAGTATGGTTATAATTCATTTGTATATGCACCGGTTGGCTTTGTAGCTGAACATTTAGAAGTGTTATATGACAATGATATTGAATGCAAAATTGTTACAGAAGAAATTGGAGCGGAGTATTATCGCCCAGAAATGCCAAATGCATCAGACGCATTTATTTCTTGTTTAGCAGATGTCGTGTTAAAGAAACAAGCTGAGGTTTCGTAATACCATAGGAGAGGAGGAGCCTTTTTGAAAAAGAAAGTTGTTATCATCGGTGGTGGAATTACAGGTTTAACAACAGCGTATTACTTACAAAAAGAAATTCGCGAAAAGGGATTGCCGATTGATACATTGTTAATAGAAGCATCGGGTAAGCTTGGAGGGAAAATTCAAACCGTTCGAAAAGATGGATTTACAATTGAACGTGGTCCAGATTCTTTCTTAGAAAGAAAAGAGAGTGCGGCTAGATTGGCAAAAGAACTAGGGCTTGGAGATCAGCTTGTAAACAACGCAACTGGTCAGTCATTTGTTCTTGTAAACAATCGATTACATAAGATGCCGAGCGGATCAATGATGGGAATTCCAACGCAAATTACCCCGTTTCTATTTTCAGGGTTGTTCTCTCCGATTGGTAAAGTAAGAGCAGGTTTTGATTTTGTATTACCACGTTCAAAGCCTGTTTCTGATCAATCACTTGGTCAATTTTTCCGTCGTCGTTTAGGGAATGAAGTGGTTGAAAATTTAATCGAACCATTATTATCTGGAATTTATGCAGGGGATATTGATCAAATGAGTTTAATGTCAACATTCCCGCAGTTTTATCAAGTAGAGCAGAAGTATCGTAGTATTTCACTCGGTATGCGTAATTTGGTTCCGAAAAAAGAAAAGGATGCATTGCCGAAAGGAATGTTTTTAACATTAAAAACAGGTTTGCAGTCCATTGTGGAAGAATTAGAAGAGCGGCTAGAAGTTGGAACAGTTGTAAAGGGAACTCGCATTGAAAAAATCGCAAAAATGGGTGACGGTTATTCGATTACACTAAGCAATGGAAAAGAAATTGAGGCGGACTCTATCGTTGTTGCTGCGTCTCATAAAGTATTGCCGTCTATGTTTGCACAGTATAAAGAGTTCCGCTTCTTCCGCAATGTTCCATCGACATCCGTTGCGAATGTTGCATTAGCCTTTCCAAAAGAAGCTATCAAGCGTGATATTGATGGAACGGGTTTCGTTGTATCTCGCAATAGTGATTTTTCTATTACCGCATGTACGTGGACACATAAGAAGTGGCCGCATACAACGCCGGAAGGGAAAGTACTTCTTCGTTGCTATGTTGGACGTCCTGGTGATGAAGCAATCGTCGAACAATCAGATGAAGAAATTGTTCAATTTATATTAGAAGACTTGCAGAAAACGATGGATATAACAGCAAAGCCAGACTTTACTGTTGTAAGCCGCTGGAAAGATGCAATGCCGCAATATACAGTGGGGCATAAAGAAAGAATGAAGAAGTTAACAACATTTATGGAACGAGAATTACCTGGTGTATATTTAGCTGGTAGCTCTTACGCTGGATCCGGTCTTCCTGATTGTATTGATCAAGGTGAGGCGGCTGTAAAGCGTGTGTTGTCTTATTTAGAAAAAGTAGATGAGACGGAATTGATTGCGCAATAAAAAAACAGGAGCTATTGGCTCCTGTTTTTTTGTCGTTATTTGTCGCGCGGTCGATATCCTTTGTCGAATCGCCGATATATCGGGAGAAACGGTCGATATATTTGAATTTGCACAGATATAATTTCACTTACTGATATATGTACAAGTTATCATTATTATTTTACAGTATTTTTAGAGTTTTGTGATCGATTTTGAATAATGGAATATAACCCAATAGCTTTAAAAGGTAAGTATTTTTTACCTAAGTATCACATTTAATGCAGCCGCCGCTTTCGGCCATCCAACGTAAAAGGCTAGATGTGTGATTAAAGCAATTATTTCTTGCTCAGTCATGCTGTTTTTCTCAGCTAATTGTAGATGAAATGGTAGTTGTTCCGTATTGCCGATGCTAATTAGAGCAGAAAGTGTAATAAAACTTCTTTCTTTTGATGTTAAAGTAGGGTCTCTCCATACTTTTTCGAATAACACGTTTTCACTATAATCAACAAAATCGGGAGCAAGATCTCTCATTTTTTTCGGGATATGGCATTCGATGCGATCATTCACGATTCTTTCTCCTCCTTTATAGTAACCATGTGTGCAATTCCTTGACCAAATGACCAGTTTTCAGCAGGTGTTTCGTTTAATGTAATAAAAATATCGGTTGTAGGGATATTTAGATGGTTATAAAAAATTTTTGAGATAGATTGATATAAATTCCTTTTTTGATTTATTGTTCTCCCAGGTCCACATGTAATAGAAACATATATCATTTTCTCGGATCTCTTTTTCTCTTCTTCTAAAAGATAATATGGATCATAAAAAAATTGATGCGATGGATAGGGTAAAAACATGTGAAAGTAATCATCTTTTGGAATCTGAAAATGTTCCATTAACGCAAGGTGAATACCATTACTTACTTTTTTTAACTTTTCTTTATTCGATTGATTTTCTGGATAATAAACAGTAACAAACGGCATTTCTTCTTCACTCCCTTTCGTATGGATTTATTTTACTCCTACAATTTTGATTTTGATAATTGAAAAATTATCATATAATTATCAATAATACCGATAGAGATTAGGTGCGAAAATGGAAATAAAAGAGTTGAAAACATTCAAAATGATTATTCAGGAAGGAACTTTTTCACTTGCAGCAAAAAAGTTAAATTATGCGCAGTCAACTGTAACAACACATATAAAAAAACTAGAGAAGGAACTTGGATTTCTGTTATTTGAAAGAGGATGGGATGCAAGGTTAACAGACGAAGGTACTTTATTTGCAGAGGAAGTAGATCATTTGTTAATGCATTGGGACTATTCAATATCTCAAGCGCAGCGTATAAGCAATGAGGAGAAGGGAACAGTAAGAGTCGGTCTATTAGACTCAATTGCAGAAAATCTAATTCCTCCGCTATTACAATATTTAAATACGGAGAAACCATATATACATTGTGATTTTGTTGTAGGAAATACAGCGCTTTTATCACAAATGGTAGACCAAAATAAGATTGATTTTGCTGTTTGTGGAAACAACAAAAATATTTCCGATGTAAAATTTACTCCACTTTACAATGAACAAATCGAATTTATTGTCAATAATCCTCATCATCCATTATTACAAAAAGAGTCAGTAGAAGTATCTGATATCATTGATTATCCTATTTTAATTGGAGAGAATAGTTGCTATTATTATCAATCTGTGAATGCTTTCTTATTAGAAAACAATGTATCCTTTAAAAGAGTCTACAATTGTAGTGCACTACACCTTATCCCGCAAATGATTTTTGGGAATATGATAGGGATTATTCCTAAGGGAACGAACTTAAAAGAAAGTAATATATTATTTAAGGTTAGAGGATTTGATCCCCAAATGCCGATAGGATTATTCATTTCTTCGAAAAAAAGAAACTATTTGAGTCATACAAAACAACAGCTGATCAAGCAAATTGAGTTATTATTTTAAATAATTGTATTTAGAAATCTTGAAAAGCCCCTTTCGAAATCTGAAGGGGCTTTGTGTTGCACTTATAACTCTCTTAAAAAACGAATGAATTTCTTTAAGCCTTGCGGTTGCTGTTTTCTGCGTTTAATTACAAAATCAATTTTGACTGTTTCATGTATTTCTTCATAATGAATTGCTTCTGTCTTTGTCCGGCTATACACAACATTAGCAGGTATAATCGTAATCCCAAGTCCACCATGAGCAGCTTGTATAATTGATTCAAGCGAATCAAATTCCAGCATCACTGTCTGATCAAAGTTATACATATGACAATAATCTAATAGTTGCCTTCTATATATACAATTTGGATCACTATTTACGAGTAAAGTTTGGTTTTCAATCGGAGTATCTTTTGATGAAATGAGAATCATATTTTCAAAGTAACTGTACACACTTTCGAATTGAGAATCATTATATAAACCGCTTAAGAAAACCCCATCAAGTTCCCCGTATAAAAGCATTTCTTGTAATTTTACGTTATTATTTGTTTTTATCTTCAAATCAATATTTTGATATGTTGCCAAAAAGGAAGAGAATAGCTGAGGAACTTTCACTGCAGAAATTGTTTGAGATGCTCCTATTGTTAAAGATTCTCTCCATTTCTGAGGGTTTATTTTGGATTTCGCCTCATTCATTAAAAATAGAATTTGATTTGTATAATCTAGTAACACTTTTCCTTCTTCAGTTAAGGTGACGCCTCTATTATTACGCTTTAACAGTTTAGCGCCTAGTTCATCTTCTAAATTTTTGATTCGCTGGCTTATATTCGGTTGTACATATCCTAATTTTTCAGCAGCTCTAGATATTGATTGCAGTTCTGCAACATGTTTAAAAATCCATAGGTCATGGCTTTCCAAGAATCGATCCCTCCACTCAGATATCATTTAAAATGATACCTGTTTCATTATTCAGTATTATACTCCTCAAATGAACGAAGATAAAATGAAATAAAATCAGACCAAGTGAGGAGATTGTAAAATGGATATAAAAGATAAAGTAGTTATTATAACAGGCGGTGGTACTGGTATTGGAAAGGCTACTGCTTTGAAGTTAGCGAGTTTAGGAGCAAAAGTTGTGGTGAATTATAGTCGTTCGGAAAAGGGAGCGTTAGAAACGGTTCATGAAATTCAAGAGCAAGGAGGAACGGTAATCGCCGTTAAAGCTAATGTAGCAAAAAAAGAAGAAATAGAGGATATGGTTTCTCAAACTGTTAACCTCTTTGGAACAGTAGATTGTTTAGTGAACAATGCGAGTATAACAGCTCAAATCCCAATGGATGACTTAGAGTCTGTAACGGATCAAGTATGGGATGATCTTTTTAGTGTAAACGTGAAAGGAATGTTTCATTGTATAAAAGCTGTCGTTCCTTACATGAAGAAGCAAAAAGCAGGTGCTATCGTGAATATGGGGAGCGTTGCAGGGATAACGGGGCTCGGGTCATCTGTGCCGTATGCAGCAACAAAATCAGCCATTCATACGATGACAAAATCATTAGCAATCGCATTAGCACCTGCTATTCGAGTAAATAGTATTTCTCCTGGTGCAGTCGATACAAGGTGGTGGGCAGGTAATGAAGATAAGATGTACCAACTTGCTGGGAACTTACCACTTCAAAGAATTTCAACACCAGATGATATTGCGGAGGCGATTCTTTTTCAGTTGACGCAAGAATCTATTACGGGACAGGTGTTTACGGTTGATAATGGACAGACGCTTCCGTGTTAAGGGGATGATCCAGTAAGATGATTAACTTATTAGAAAGTGCGCCAGATTACCATCAAGTTAAGAAACAGGTTGTTCCAAAAAATGAACAAATAAGCTAAATTCTCGTAAATAACTGTAAAATAGTAAAATTGTCGTTTTAGGGATGCTTCAAAATCTTAGGTTGATGGGCATGGGATGTTGCTAACAAAACGAAGATATTATACGCCAAGATATTTTAGGGAAAAAACACCCTGAATTCCTTACATTAAGCAGGAATTCAGGGTGTTTTTTTATGGGAGCGAATGAGAATTAGAATTGCTGTCAGTGCAAAATTTAGACCCTTAGCGAGCCACGAAAACCCCTGGCGGCATAGTAGGATTCTGCTCCATTGTGATACACGAAGACGTGCCCGAAGCGACAATCGCAAAAAAGGGCACCGCCGAGTTCTCTAATATCAGAGGGTGTTTGCACCCAACTCGACGTTTTCATATCGAAATTTTCAAGTTTTTGCAACGCCCGATACTGTTCTTCCGTTAATAGTTCAATGCCCATGGCAGTTGCCATATCAATAGCGTTATTTTCTGGTTTATGTTTTTTTCTTGACTCTAGCCCTTCAAGATCATAACAAACACTTCTGCGACCTTTAGGACTTTCCGCTGAACAATCATAAAAAATGTATTCGCCCTTCTCTTTATCATGACCAACAACATCTGGTTCGCCGCCAGTTATTTCCATTTCGTTGAGCGACCACAGTTTTTCAGTATTAGCATCCAGTTTTGCTTGGACTTTATCCCACTCAAGACCTTTATGGCGGTTCATATTTTTCTCGAAACGGGTTTTCAATGCTCTGAGTAATACTTCACGTTGTTCTAGTGACAACTCCTTATTATTGTTGATTTTATTTCCCTTTGTCATGTTAGTCCCCCTTATTGTTTTTACTCATAATAGTTTAAGTATATATAAATATTTGTTTTATAATAAATCGATTAAATAATTGTGTGAATTCAGTTTACAATAAATTATATGATTTAGTAAATCCATTTCTCCACAATCTGATCCGATTGTGGAGTAGCATGACTGGCGTTTTTTAAACAACTGTATTGTTACTTAACACCCCAATGGCTATAACTACAAGGAAGAAGAAATTCCCCAAACTAAAGCTTGGACCAAAAAAGAAAATGTTCATTAGTGCCGTCGCCTGTGAAAATTAAGACCCTCATATGCTTTAGATAAGAAATCGAAATCTCATACGGAAGTAGGAGATTAATTTTTTGTAAAATTTGTCGGATTCTAGTTCTTTATAAAGAACATTTTGTTATGATAGTACATGCTGAGAGAATATAAAATTAGGGGAGGAAGATGGATTTGAAGAAATTAATGAGTATCTTTTTATCGTTGATACTACTGATTTCATTCACTGGTACTATAGCAAAAGCAGAAGAGAATGGTATATTATCAGTAAATGATGCGATTCAAATGTTTAAGCAGCAAGGAAAAAGTAAAGGGGTAGTGGAAGGGTATATTGTTGGATATACACAAAGTCCTTCTAATTACACGAAAGATCCAGCGAAGTTTGGGGATACGAATGTTGCCATTGCAGATTCGCCAAATGAGACAGATCCTGAGAAAATCATGCCTGTTCAGTTACCAAAAGGTGACGTGAGAACGGCAGTGAATGTAAAAGATCATCCTGAAAATGTTGGGAAGAAAGTTCGTTTAACAGGGACACTTGAGCTATATTTTAGTAGCCCTGGTTTAAAATCCGTAACGGCATATAAGTTTCAAGGGGAAACAGAAAACCGTGTGAGCGATGTGACTGCATCACCAAACGGTGGAGAAATTGCAAAGGGAACGGCTGTTACATTAGCAACAAATACAGAAGGAGCAACGATCTACTATACATTAGATGGATCAGTCCCAACAGATAAAAGTATTCTTTATAATGAACCGATTGTGTTAAATGAAAATGGTGTGATAAAAGCAATTGCAGTGAAAGAGGGGCTTGAATCTTCAGCAGTTTCTACTTTTTCTTTTACGATTGTAAAAAGTGAGCAAGTTCGTATTCATGACATTCAAGGTAAATCGCATGTTTCTCCTTATGATGGGAAAAAAGTGCGAAATGTAGAAGGTGTGGTAACAGCGTTAGATAAGTATGGTTTTTATATGGAAGACCCGCAGCCTGACAATGATCCTGCCACTTCAGAAGGGATTTATGTTTATAAGAAAGATGCAAATGTAACTGCCGGAGACCTTGTACAAGTGGATGGAGAAGTGGAAGAGTTCATTGGACCTGGATATGCTGAGAAATTTGAAACAGATTTAGCGATTACAGAAATTAAAGCAAGCCAAATTGCTGTGAAAGCAAATAATCAGCAGTTGCCTGAAGCAATTGTATTAGGAGAGAATGGTTTAAAGATACCAAATCAAATTATCGATAATGATGCATTTGGTGTATTCGATCCAAATGAAGATGCAATTGATTTTTATGAAAGTTTAGAAGGCATGCGTGTTACAATGCAAACGCCAAAGATTATCGCACCGCAGAAAAATGGAAATCTATATGTAACAGTTGCAAATGGAAGCGAGAAAGTAGTAACAAAATATGGGACGCCTCTATTAGATGAGAACCAATTCAATCCAGAGCGCCTCTCTTTAAAGGTATCTCGTGATTATGTAGCGAAAGTGGGCGATCAGTTCACTGGAGATATTACAGGTGTAGTCGGATATGACTACGGTTCGTATCGCATTTCACCAGTAACAGAACTACCATCTATAACAGATGGCGGATTTAAACAAGTAGGGGCAAATATTCAGCCACGCCTTGGAAAGCTTACAGTAGCAACATATAATATTGAAAACTTTTCAGCAAATAAAAAAGAAACATCGGATGAAAAGGTAAAATCGCTTGCTTACTCTATTAAGTATAATTTGAAAATGCCAGATATTATCGGTGTGCAAGAAATGCAAGATAATAACGGAGCAGTTAATGATGGCACAACAGATGCTTCTTTAAGTGCAAAACGTATTATTGATGCAGTACAAGAAATTCGTGGACCGAAGTATGAATATGTAGAAGTTGCGCCTCTTAACAATCAAGACGGGGGAGCACCAGGAGCGAATATTCGCGTTGGTTTCTTCTACAATCCATCACGTGTGAAATTAGCAGATAAGCCAAAATTATTAGAGACAAATCCAACGCGTATTGGACAAGACAACCCATTATTTGAAAGTACGCGTAAGCCGTTAGCTGCTGAATTTACATTCCAAGGACAAAATATTGTCGTTGTTTCCAATCATTTAAATTCAAAAATTGGAGATGCAACGCCGTTTGGAAAAATTCAGCCGCTCGTATTAAAGAGTGAAGAGAAGCGAATTCAGTTAGCGAAAGAAGTGAACAGCTTTGTAAAAGGCATTCAAAACCGAGATGCGAATGCACCAGTTGTAGTAGTTGGGGATATGAATGACTTTGAATTCTCAAAACCACTGCAAGCATTAAAAGGTGATGTAATGAAAGATATGTTAGAAACGGTTTCGAAAGAAAATCGTTACACATATATTCATGATGGGAACGCACAAGTATTAGATCATATTTTAGTGACAAATAATATTGCACCGCACACAGTTGTAGATCCTGTACATTTAAATTCAAATATTATGAAGGAACATGGCCGTGTAAGTGACCATGATCCAGTACTGGCGCAAATTGATTTGAAAAAAGCTTCCTAATTATATAAACACGAATTGAAAGACCAACATAAAACCATTCCTTTTAGGTGGGAAAGAGGATCCGCTCATGTACAGAAGCGGTCAGTGCCTTTTTTAGCTCCATGCCATGTAAAAACAGAAGGAGGCAATGAGTAAAAGTCTCTTTCTGTTTTCCATAGCCACAATTTATAGGTTAGAAAATCAAATTGGATTTATATATAAATATCCCCCAGCATAAGGGCTGGGGGATATTTTTTGTTATAAACTAATTGATTTTTGAATCGATTTTTTACAGCGTATTCTTTTTTGAAGTCTACGCATATATTTCTTTTGATCCCCCTGTACACCTTTTATATACATAAATAAACTAATTCCTAAAAATAGTAGGCATTGTACGACTAAAATATAAGGTGACATTCCTTGAAGAGGCTGTTTTGGATCATATAAATGAATAGGTGCTCCGCCAATCGTAGGAAATACGACATTTAAAATCACATATGGCAATGAACTGATCGCAAAAGGAAATAGAATTGCCATGTAGTCTTTTTTTGACCATATTGATGCAGAGAGACCGAGTACTGCCATCAGACCAGCAAATAAAAAGTTTATCCCAATATATAGGGAGATATAAGTGATGGGAGAAGAGAAATATAATGATGCAAACATGCCGTTGTCCTTTATCATACCTAAGGTAGGTGTAGGACTGCCATCTTGGATTGTCAGTTTACAAAGCAGCAATGAAAATACGAATGGGAGAATATAAAGAATCCCCCCGATTAGGAAGGTAACGATATATTTCGTACATACATAGGGAAAGAAGGGAATCTCTTTACTTACAAATGACTTGAAATGATCTGCTTTATCAGAGTTATAGCTTGTACTAAAAGGGAGTGCTGCTAGTACAGGCATTAAAAGTAAATACACATCCATTTCGTTATCACGAAAACCAATCCATTTATAAGCCGTCGTTAACAGCTCGTCAGGCTCTCCTCCTAAATATTGGATAATGTAGAAATAATGATAAATTGAAACAAGAATAAACCAACTAAACAAGAGAGTGAGAGAAATCTTATTGAAAAAGGCTTGTTTTGTATGTAAATGAAGTGCACGCATCATGATTGAACTAGCCTCCACTATTCGTAATAAATATGTCTATTTTCTATATTACTATCAATTGTTAAAAATTTCTTGTTTTTTCAATTGATAATTTGAAAAAGAGGAAAAATTCATAGAAGGGCTTGTTTTGATTTACTATATGAAAATTTCTAATATATGGTTGACAATTAAGTATTACATTTGTAATCTATTATTAAGATTACAAATGTAATACAAGAGGTGAAACGGAATATGACAAACAAATTACCTAAAATATCTGAAGCTGAATTAGAAATTATGAAAGTTCTTTGGTCAAAATCTCCCCAAACAGCGAATGAAATAATTGAGGAGCTAGAGACAACAATGGACTGGAAACCGAAGACAATTCGAACACTTATTAATCGATTAGTTCAAAAGGAAGCAGTTTCTTATCATCAAGATAAAGGACGTATGTATGCATATTATCCATTAGTATCACAAGATAATTACTTGCAAGTAGAAACGAAATCTTTACTGAAACGTTTCTGTGGTGCAGCATTCAAACCATTACTTGTAAATTTCTTAAAAGAAGAAAAACTATCTTCAGAAGATATTAATGAGCTGAAACGGATTTTGGATGAAAAGACAGAAGAGAACGAGAGGAAAGGAAGATTATGAAGATAGATATGCTTGTAAATAGCTATCTTCCTAATTTTTTTGACTGGTTGATAGAAACATCGCTTATGGCGAGTGTATTAGTTGGAGTAATCTTATGTGTCAAAGTTTTGCTTAGAAGTAAATTAACTCCCAGGTGGCAATATATGTTATGGATCATACTGATTGTAAGGCTTCTCTTGCCGTGGTCACCGGATAGTTCTTATAGTATTTATTCGCTTATGTCATATAGCTCTGGTGTTTCTGATATTTTTCAAAAGGATGATTCTTCTGCAACGTTACAAGAAGCTGTACAGGAAAATAAAAATATAGATGCTACTACATTTAACACAAAAGAGGACAGTTCGGTATCTAACGCAGTACATACAGAGAAAGAAAATGAAGAAATATACACTAAGAAAAAGGAAACAGATGCTACATTTTCATTTTATAAAATTGCTTTATATATTTGGCTGTTGGGAGCTATTACGTTAGCAATTATCACTTGCATTATGAATGGACGGTTACTCTTATACATAAAAAAACAGCCTAGTATTACGGATGCAAAAATTGTCGGGATATTTGAGAACTGCAGGAAGTCGATGGCTATTAAACAGCAAATTCCATTACGGTTGGCTGGGGAAATTTCAAGTCCAACTGTTTTTGGGTTCTTTCGTTCAACAGTACTATTGTCAACGAAACATATGAAAGTATTGGATGAGAAACAATTACAATATATTTTCTATCATGAGTTATCTCATATTAGACGAAGAGATGTCGCTGTGAATTGGCTTATGTACAGTTTACTGATTTTAAATTGGTTTAATCCCATTCTTTGGTATGCCTATTCATGCATGCGAGAAGATCAAGAACTAGCATGTGATGCATATGCTCTTACTTTTATAGATTCAGAGGAACAAATTGCATATGGACACACAATTATTACTCTTTTAGAACATTATTCAAGTTATTATCAAGCACCGAGTTTAGCTAATTTAAGTAGAAATAAACGAACACTAAAAAGGAGAATTCTTATGATTAAGAAGTTCCAAAAGAAATCATATCGCCTGTCTGCAATTGGAGTTATTGTGATAGTGGCTGTTGCATCTGTCTCTTTATTAAATGCACGTGAAAATGAAGTAGATGCAAGTTCAAAGGGGCAAGCGATAGAGAAAACTCAACAATCTAAAGATAAGATTGAAAATGCTGTAGAAACAATATTAGGTACACCAGAAAATGCGAGAAAAGAGTGGGGAGCGTCAGAAAAGTCCTATAAAAAAACTACGGATTTTTTATATTTGGCTGAAAAATGTTTAACAAAAGAGGAATTTGCACAGTATGTACAACTGTTCAAGGAAGCTCGTATTCTTCAGAAAAAAGCGATGGTCAAGAAAGAGGTACCCGAGGATTATGAAGGAGATTCAAAATGGTTTAAAAGGGAGCGTTTGAGTCAAGATGATAATGAAAAATTAACTGATATTGAAAAGAAATTAAAACCATTTGAAGATAGAGTGGCTAAATCCTTAACATATACAGTAGAAGAAGCACAAAAGCATGTTAAATTCCAAATAAAAAAACCAGCTTATACAGCTGAGGGCTATGCGCTGAAAACAGAATGGGCTGACTCATATTTTGAAAGAACACCAGAAATAGTTATTAAATCGGAATATACAAAGGGGAAATATGGTTATACCATTTATCAATCGCAGATTTTTGAGAAGAATAAGGACCCACTTCGTTACATGCTTCCGTGGGAAGACGGTATAGAAAAATATGAATTGGAAGGAAACCAGGTAGTCTTTATTACACCTCCTTCTCATAGTACATCTAGTAAATTAAAAGGCATGAAGCTGATTATTCCTGCAAAAGGCAAGAATAGTGCCTATCAAATTGTAATAGTTAATGATATTTTTACTAGGGGTGAAGCTGAATACAAAGAAACAATTGATGATGATGTAAACAAGGCAGAAATGGAGAAAATCCTGCTTTCTATGCTGAAATAGGAAAAAGTGTTCTTGAGATGCCCTTCTTAAGAACATTTTTTTGATAGAAATAGATATTAGAGGAAGAGCCCAATCGTAAAGAGAATAAAGGTATTGTTCTGATTCAAAATGAATAAGTTTGCTAAGCTTCTTGACCTTTTCATTTCCTCCCTTTTTTTGATACACTATGACAGTAGAATCGTAAATAAAGGTCAATGTATAGATTGGAACTTTTTATACTTGGAAATAAATAAAAAGAGAACTTGTAATGGTCGGGAAACCGTGATAATATCAAAAATGTACTAATTGACTATATTATCCAAATGGTCATTTTGGAGGTGAAGATGTGGCGATTGATAGAAAACGTTCTATTATTGAAGCTGCAACAAAGTCTTTTTCAGCATTTGGCTATAAGGCAACCACAATGGATCAAGTTGCAAAATTAGCAAATGTTGGGAAGGGAACGATTTATACTTTTTTCAAAAATAAAGAAGAACTGTTTGGAGAAATTATTTCTAACTTAATTACAGAAATGAAACAAGTTGCGAAAGATGCAATCCATCCAGACGTTTCCTTTTTTGAAAATGTACATAAAGCATTATATCGTATTTTAGAATTTAGAAAAGAACATCAATTGATGATTAAACTCATTCAAGAAGAACGAGATATGGGTACGAAAGAAGTACAAGAGGGTATGCAGCAAGTGGAGACTGAGATTGTATCCGTTATTCAATCTTATTTAGAAGTTGCGATTGAAAAGGGCGAAATTAGTAAATGTGACCCGGAAATTACGGCTTTTATTATGCTTCGCTTATACGTATCACTTATTTTTGATTGGGAAAAAAATCATGAACCACTAGATAAAGAACGAATCGCAGAACTTTTTGAACTTTATTTATTAAAGGGATTGTCAAATTAAGATAATCCTTTTATTATAGTTAGGAATGACTAATTGAACAAAACGGTCATAAATATCGAAGAGGAGGAAATGTATAAATACGGATTGAAAAACGACATAAAACCATTCCTTTTAGGTGGGAGAGAGGATCCGCTCATGGATAGAAGCGGTCAGTACCTTTTTTCGCTCCATGCCATGTGAAAACAGAAGGCGAAAATGAGTGAAGACCTTCTTTTCTTTTCACAACCGCGACTTATATGTCGGAAAATTTAAATGGATATTTAGAGAACAAAAGCAGATTACGTATGCAAAGATGCGAGAAGATACATGTGTTTTCATTGACCAAATGAATTAAATAGTCATTTTAAATAAAAAGGTGCATAGTATAGAGAATAAGATAGTACGAGTTAGGGATAGGTAATATGGGGAACATCATATAACCTTTTTATTTGCTCGGAAATGACTAATTGAACATTTCGGTCATAATCAGAGAGGGGAGCAAAAACAATGAGAGGATTTACACTGCTTGGCAAGGAATTTACGGAAATTATAAAAAGCAAAAAAATCTTAATTCCTATTATAGCTGTTTTATTTGTACCACTTTTATATGCTGGTATGTTTTTATGGGCCTTTTGGGATCCGTATGAACAGTTAGATGATTTACCAGTTGCGGTAGTCAATCTTGATAAAGGTGCAGTGTTTGATGGGAAACCAATTGAAGTTGGGAAAGGATTAGTCGACGAGTTAAAGGGTAATAAAAGTTTTAAATGGGAGTTTGTGAGTGAAAAAGAAGCAAAAGAGGGAATGGAAAATCGAAAATATTATATGTTAGTTCGTATTCCAGCAAACTTCTCAGGCAATGCGACAACGCTGTTAAAGGATAATCCAAAGTCATTAAACTTAGAATATATTCCAAATGAAAGCTTAAACTTCTTATCTTCACAAATCGGCGGAACTGCGATTGAAAAAATTAAAGGTGAAGTTTCTAATACATTAACAAAAACGTATGCAGAGAAAATGTTTGATTCTATTAAAGATGTTTCACAAGGATTTGCTGATGCAAAAGATGGGGCGAATCAATTGCATGACGGAGCCGGAGAGTTGCAGGATGGTTCTGGAAAAGTGACAGATGGCTTGCATACATTGCAAGGGAAGTCTAGTGAGATGGTAGAAGGGATTCATAAACTGCAAGATGGATCAGGCAAGGTAACAGATGGCTTGCATACATTGCAAGGGAAATCTGGCGAGATAGTAGGTGGATTTAATAAATTATTAGATGGTTCAAGTCAAGTAACAAATGGTTTAAATACGTTAAACAGTAAAACTACTGAAATGACAGGTGGAATTGGTAACCTATTAAATGGAGCAGGACAGCTTTACGATGGTTCAAGTCAAGTTAGTAGTGGCTTAAACGTATTAGCTAATAAATCTGGCGAGTTACAAAAAGGAATAGGTGACCTTTCAAATGGCTCAAGTCAATTGTATGATGGTTTAAAAGGATTAGCCGGTAAATCTATTGAATTTAACGATGGTTTAAAACGTGCTTCGACAGGTTCTAGCGAGTTACAAAAAGGTGCCGTTGAACTTTCAAGTGGTGTAGAAAAACTTGATGGCGTACAAGGGGAATTAGAAAAAGGGGCGCAGGGAATTCAACAAGGTTTGCAAGGTTTAAATGATCAAGTACAGAGTGCTGTAGCTGGGTTATCAAATGTACAGAATCCGAATGCTATGCAACAAGTAAATACAGTGGTAAATAAATCGGCGGAAAGCGTGAGCAAACTAAAAGAAGCTTCTCAGTCTAATGCAGAGAGTGTAAATCAAACAACAAAAGATGTGGCTGCTTTGAAAGAACAAATTGAAAGCTTACCACAAGAATATCAAGATAAGTTAGAACCATTTATAGCAAATGTTAAGAAAAGTACAGAGACAGTTCAAAAAGAATCAACAGAATTTGTTGGTACAACAAGTGCATTAAATAAAGATTTATCACAATTGAAAATTGTAGCGAATGAAAAGGAAAATGAAGTACAAACAAATGTATTAAATCCAGAGAATCTAAATGGTTTAGTAGCTGGTATTAAGAAGCTAACAGAATCGCAAAATAAATTCGTTGTTAATTTCCAAGAATTTGGTAAAGGGTTAGACAAAGCAAAATCCGGAGCAAATGGAGTAGCGGAAGGAAGCAAAACATTGAATGCTGGTGTTAGTCAATTAGCAGAAAATGGTCCGGAGCTTGTAAGTGGAGTGAATGAATTAACAAATGGAGCAGGTAAGCTAAGCGGCGGCTTAAGTCAATTATCTACAGGATCAAATCAACTAATTACAGGTGTAAACAAGTTGGTAGATGGTTCAGGTAAAGTGACAAGTGGTTTAGATGCATTAAATGGTGGTTTAGGTGTGTTATCTAATGGAGCAAATCAATTGGCCGGGGGAGTCGGGAAATTAGCAAATGGTTCAGGTCAAGTAACAGGTGGCTTAGATAAATTATCAGGTGGTAGCGGTCAATTGGTTGATGGTGTGAACAAGTTAGCAAACGGTTCAGATCAAGTAACAGGCGGCTTAAATCAATTAGCAGATGGCTCCGGTCAATTAATCGACGGTGTAAACAAACTAGCAGACGGCTCCGAAAAAGTAACAGACGGTTTAGTTAAAGTAAATGATGGAACAGGTGAACTTGCTGAAAAACTTGGCGAAGGCGCAGAAAAAACGAGTGAGGTAAAAGGAACGGATAAAACATATGACATGTTTGCAGATCCAGTGAAAGTACAAACTGAGAAGATGTCAGAAGTTCCAAACTACGGAACAGGATTTACACCGTACTTCTTATCTCTTGGTCTGTTCGTTGGGGCACTTCTTTTATCGATTGTGTTCCCATTACGTGAGACAGTTGGTATACCAAAATCAGGATTTAGCTGGTTTATTAGTAAGTTCGGTGTATTACTTGCAGTTGGAGTAGTTCAAGCGCTTGTGGCAGATACTGTACTATTATTAGGATTAGGTATTGAAGTACAAAGTGTGGCATATTTCGTATTGTTTAGTATTCTTACAAGTCTATCGTTTATCGCGTTAATTCAGTTCTTAGTAACTACCTTCAGCGACGCTGGACGTTTTATCGCGATTTTAACATTAATTCTACAATTAACAACAAGTGCAGGTACATTCCCACTTGAGTTAATTCCAAAACCATTACAAGTATTTAATGCATGGTTACCAATGACATATTCTGTATCAGGATTTAAAGCAGTTGTATCAAGTGGAGACTTCGGATTTATGTGGCAAAATGTAGGTATATTAATGATCTTTATTGTTCTATTGTCACTTGGAACAATTGGTTCGTTGGCTTGGATGCATAAACGAAAATATGGAAAACTTGCTGAAGCAGAATATAGTCAGGGAGTTTAAACCCAATAATATAAATAAGAAGAACAGTCTTTTATTTGATTTTTCTAGTCAAGTGAAGGACTGTTTTATATTTAAGGAAAAAATATGGGGGCTCCATTGTAACAGCTCCATTAAACTTTCTAAATGGAATGATTCATTTTATACTTATGATAAAAATAGAAGGACAATCTAGAGTGGTTATATTGGGTTTTATTTGAATGTTGATTTATTAAAGGATATTCTAATTTTTAATATAGGCAATCGGATATGGAGATGAAATGATGAAAAAAACGATTTTGGATATCGCTCAAATAGCGGGGGTTGCAAAGAGTACCGTTTCCCGTTATTTGAATGGTGGTTCTGTCAGCGATGCGACTAAGCGGAAAATCGAACGTGCGATTCAAGAAACAGGATATGTTCCGAATACATTTGCCCAAAGTTTAAAGGCAAAGAAAACGAACATTATTGGTACAATCGTGCCACGCTTGGATTCCTATGCGGCATCGCTAACATTAATCGGTATCGATGAACAGTTAAGGGAGCTTAATTATCAAATGTTAATATCGAATTCCAATCAAAATTTGGAACGGGAAATTGAAAATATTTATACATTGGCTAATCAAAAAGTCGCAGGGATTATTTTATTGGCTGCTCAAGTTACCAATCAGCATATAGAGGCGTTTCGTAAAATTGATATACCAGTGATGCTTGTTGGACAACAGCATCAAGAGGTGTATAGTTTCATTCATGATGATTATGGAGCAGCTTATGACATAGGACAATATATCTTGGCGAGGGGGCATAAAAGAATTGGTTATTTAGGTGTAACAGAGCATGATATTGCAGTTGGCGTAAAACGAAAGCAAGGGTTCAAACAAGCAGTAGATAAAGCGGCTGACTGTGAAATGAAATATTATGAAACAAGCTTTAAGATTGAAGATGCAATTGAAAAAGCATCTGAAATTATTGAAGAGTTTCATCCTTCTGTCTTAGTGTGTGCAACGGATAATATTGCACTTGGTGCACTAAAAGCAGCATATATGAAAGGGTTACGAGTACCTGAAGATTTGTCCATTACTGGATTTGGTGGGTATCAAGTAACAGGAGTGATCCATCCAGCTTTAACAACTGTGAAATTTTATTATAAAGAAGCTGGACAAATTGCAGCTCGAAATATTGTAAAACTCGTTAATGAAGAAGTAATAGAAAAAATTTCGGTATCAAAATACGAAATAATTGAACGAGAAAGCGTTGACAATATATAAAAGCGAGCATATAATCTAATTGAAACCGGTTCCAATGGCTGGTTTTTAATTAGAGGTAATTTTGGAACCGGTTCCAAAAAGGGTTATAATAAAGGGGGAGCATTATGAACTACAATCAAATTGCAAAAGAAATTTTAGATGCAATTGGTGGTAAAGAGAATGTATCGGCAGCAGCACACTGTGCAACCCGTTTACGTTTAGTTTTACATGATGAGGGGAAAGTGGATCAAAAGAAACTTGATTGTATGGATGAGGTGAAGGGGACTTTCTCTACGGGAGGGCAGTTTCAAGTTATTATCGGTTCAGGAACTGTGAACGAAGTGTATAAAGAGTTTGCGAGATTAACAGAGATTTCTGGCATGTCTACAACAGAAGTAAAAGCCGCTGGCACGAAAAAGTTGAATCCGCTTCAACGATTTGTGAAGATGCTTTCTGATATTTTCGTTCCTATTATTCCAGCTATCGTAGCAGGCGGTCTATTAATGGGGATTAATAATCTATTAACAGCTAAAGATTTATTTATTGCAGGGAAATCATTAGTAGAAGCAAATCCTCAAATTACAGATTTAGCAGCTCTTATTAATACATTCGCAAACGCGGCATTCGTATTCTTACCAATTTTAATAGGTTTCTCGGCAACACAAAGGTTTGGAGGGAATCCTTATCTGGGGGCAGCCCTTGGTATGTTAATGGTCCATCCGGATTTATTGAACGGTTATGGATATGGGGCAGCGCTATTGGCTGGCGAAGTACCCACTTGGCATATACTCGGTTTTAGTATTGAGAAAGTAGGGTATCAAGGCACTGTATTACCAGTTCTCGTGGCAGCATTTATTTTAGCGAAAATAGAAACATATTTAAGAAGAGTCATTCCAACGGCACTTGATAATCTTCTTACGCCTTTATTAACGATTTTTATTACAGGCTTGCTAACATTTACAATCGTAGGACCCATTACGCGTTCTGCAGGTAACTTTTTAACAGATGGAATTGTTTGGTTATATGATACAGCTGGATTTATAGGTGGCGGAATTTTTGGATTACTTTATGCGCCAATTGTTATTACAGGCATGCACCATAGTTTTATTGCAGTTGAAACACAATTACTTGCTGATGTTGCAAAAACAGGAGGTTCATTCATATTTGTAATTGCAGCAATGTCTAACGTTGCACAAGGTGCAGCGACCCTTGCAGTTTCCTTAGTTACACAAGATAAAAAAGTAAAAGGGATTGCATCAGCATCAGGAATTTCAGCACTTCTAGGTATTACAGAACCAGCGATGTTTGGTGTTAACTTAAAATTAAGATATCCGTTTATAGGAGCTATTATCGGTGCAGGGACTGCAGCTGCTTTTGTAACTGTTTATAAGGTAAAAGCAATTGCATTAGGGGCTGCTGGGTTGCCTGGTATTATTTCTATTCGACCAGATAGTATTGTTCCTTATGTAATCGGGATGGTAATCTCCTTTATAGTGGCTTTTGTGGTAACACTTATTTTAGCAAAACGAACAAAAAAGCATGGAATTGATTCTTCTCAAAAAGATGCAGCTTAATTTATAGTAATAAACAGAGGAGAATGGTAGAGTTCTCCTCTGTTTATTAAGGGAGTTTGATGAAAATGATATGGACAAAAGAACAGCGCTATCGCCGGATTGAGGAGGTAAGCCCGGAAGAAATTCAAAATTTAAAAGCAAGAGTAAACGATTGTTTTTGGAGACAAACGTTTCATATACAGCCTGAAACAGGACTGCTGAATGATCCAAATGGATTTTCTTATTATAATGGTGAATATCACCTATTCTATCAGTGGTTTCCACTTGGACCTGTGCACGGTTTGAAGTATTGGTATCACACGAAATCAAAAGATCTTGTTCATTGGAAAAATGTTGGTATTGGGATTGAACCAACAAATGATTATGATAGCCATGGCGCTTATTCTGGAAGTGCAATTGAGCACGAAGGGAAATTGTATTTATTTTATACGGGCAATACTCGTGATGAAAACTGGGTAAGAAAACCGTATCAATGTATTGCTATTATGGATGAAATAGGAAAAATAAAAAAGTTAGAACAGCCTGTCATTCATAAAGTACCAGATGGATATACAGATCATTTTCGTGATCCGAAGGTCTGGAAAAAAGACGATATGTTTTATGCGGTTATTGGGGCGCAACGAGAGGATGAAACAGGGTGTGTCGTATTATATTCTTCTCCTAACTTATTACATTGGCAGTGTGAAGGAGAATTGCAAACTCATTTGAATAATTTTGGATATATGTGGGAATGTCCAGATTATTTTGAGGTAGAAGACAGAGGAATTCTTCTTTTTTCTCCACAAGGTCTAAAGCCTAAAACAGATCAATATGAAAATATTTATCAATCTGGTTATATTCTGGGAGAAAAGCTAGATATAAAACAATTATCTATGTCACACGGTTCTTTTCAGGAACTAGACAGAGGATTTGATTTTTATGCACCCCAAACAATGGTTGACTCAGAGGGAAGGCGTATTTTAGTTGGTTGGATGGGGCTGCCAGAAATAGATTATCCAACTGATAGAAACGGTTGGGCACATTGTTTGACATTGCCAAGAGAATTACTTGTTCGAGGAGATAAACTTATTCAACGACCAGTAAAAGAGCTGCAAGCACTTCGTAAACAGCAGTATAAAATAAAAGATACGATTTGTAGTGAGCAGAAAATGTACAAAGGATTTAAAGGAATAGCATATGAAATGATTTGTGAATTTAAAAATGAGAATGCAACTGAATATGGAATTATATTTAGAGCGAGTGAAAATGAGGGAACAGTAGTCAAATACGATGCTGTTCAGAAAAAAGTAATATTAGATCGTGCAAATTCAGGAGAACCTGTAGGGGAATCTTATGGAACAAAAAGAAAATGTTCAATAGAAGCGCGCACAATTAAAGTCCATTTATTTGTAGATACGTCTTCCGTTGAGATTTTCATAAATGATGGAGAAGAGGTCTTTACTAGTCGTATTTTCCCAAGAGCTGATAGTAAAGAAATTCGTTTCTTTGCGGATAGGGGAAGGGTAACATTACAAGCAACAAGATGGGATTATAAATAAGGGAAAGAGGTGAAATGTATGAAGAGTTTATATTCAATTGGGGAAGTTTTAATTGATTTCATTCCCCTTCAAAAAGGAAAGTCTTTAAAAGATGTGGTGGAGTTTCAAAGAGTTCCTGGAGGTGCACCTGCGAATGTAGCAGCTGCGGTTGCAAAGTACGGGGGAAGTGCATTTATGATTACAAAGTTAGGTGTTGATGCATTTGGCGATTTCCTCTTAGAACAATTACAGCAAGCAGGTGTAAATACAGAAAAGATTATGAGAACGAACGAAGCGAATACAGGTCTTGCTTTCGTCTCATTACGTGAGGATGGTGAACGCGATTTTTCGTTTTATCGTAATCCTTCTGCAGACTTGTTGTTCAGTGAAAAGGAAATAGATGAAGCGTGGTTTGGAAAAGGTGATATTCTTCATTTTTGTTCTGTTGATTTAGTAGAAAGTCCGATGAAATATGCACATGTGAAAGCGATTCGTTCTGCCAAATCAAAAGGAGCGATTATCAGCTTTGATCCTAACGTACGCTTACCACTTTGGAAACACGCTGAAGATTGTAGAAAAACGATTTTGGAATTTATTCCGAGTGCACATATAGTTAAAATTTCAGATGAAGAATTAACGTTTATTACGGGAATTTACAATAAAAAAGAGGCAATTGAATCCCTATTTATAGGGGATGTAAAAGCTGTTATTTATACAAAAGGAGCACAAGGTGCGGAATTATATATAAAGGATAAACAGTATGAGTCAACTGGGTATCATGTAGTAGTACAGGATACAACAGGTGCAGGAGATGCGTTTATTGGGGGCTTTTTGTATAAATTATTAGAGAAAGACGTAAGACAGCAAAACGTAGAACAGGTACTTCATATGCATTGGCAGGAGCTACTAACATTCGCAAATGCAAGTGGTGCCCTAACTACGACAGGAAAAGGAGCGATATCTTCTATTCCGATGAAAGAAGATATTGATAAGTTGATTCAAGCTTCACGTTATTATAAAGTGTAAAAAAGAGCCGTGTATATAATTACGGCTCTTTTTTGCAGTATATGGGCGATTTTATTTTAGACTCAGAATTTGTTCCAGCCTTTCTTTCTGACGAAGATGGTGTGAAAAGTGCATAAAAATCAATTGATACCACTCTACAGCACTTAAATGCCCAAGCCCTGGATGTTTCACTTTATAATTGTTTGGAATCAAAGGGAGTTTTGGCTCAATTTCTTTCATTTTCTCAATGAGCTGTAGCAACCCTTGGTTAATAATCTCTTTATCTGTTGGATTTTCAGGAGCGTATCCAGGCCGATTTGGCAATTTGATTTGTATCGGGGGAAAAGCACCAGCACTATATACTTTTTCACCCATATCTGTTTTTTTACCAGCTATAGCTGCAGAATCAGTTGTACATTTTTCAATGGCATGTAATTGCATATTTGAAGCTACAAGTAAATGATTATACATTTGTCCAAGAGACCATTCGTCTTCGGAAGGTTTCTCCCTAAATTGTTCAAGGGAGTATTTTTTTAATTCTTCAATGTAATACGTTGCTAAACTTTCGAATTTCTCTAAAATGACATTTGGACTCATAGGGTTAACTCCTTTTCTTTTTTTAAATGTGGTTCTTAAAAATCACTATAAACGAGTAATATTGACACCATTATGTCAGCAATGAAAGAAAATTTTTAGCAGGCTTTTAGCTGTGACAATTTGTTTTCTCTGTAATTCTATGAGAATAGCAAGTAAACGATCGGTTCAATTCATTATGTATCACCCTTATTTACGTAATAATAATCTGTACAATGGATTGTTCGAAAGGTACAATTCCTTCTCCTGCAAATACAGACTTTTTCCTATGTATAATATTAATATAGTAAAATCATACAAACCCATATTGCGGTTTCCAATAATATACTATATAATCTACTTAAGAAAACGTTTTCATACAAAGGGGGAGAATTTCGTGTCAACGATCGAGGACGTGGCGAAATTAGCGGGGTTATCAAGAACAACGGTTTCTCGGGTGATTAACAACCATCCGTATGTATCAGACGAGAAGAAAAAGAGGGTTCAATTGGCGATGAAGCATTTAGGCTTCGTTCCTAATTCTGCAGCAAGAAGACTTCGTAAACAAAAAACAGAAACAATTGCGGTGCTTGTTCCAAGGATTACAAATCCTTTTTTCAGTAGATTTATTGAAGCGATTGAAATTGCTGCTTCTGAACATAAATATAAACTGATTATTTGTCAAACAAGATACTTACCGGAAAAAGAGATGGAATACTTACAACTGTTATCAACAAAACAGGTTGATGGGATTATTTTATGTTCACTTGAGAACCCATGGGAGAATGTGGAGCCATATTTACAGCACGGACCAATCGTGTTATGTAATGAATATATTGAAGAAGCAAATATTCCAACGGTTAAATTTGATCATGCGCAAGGAGCTTATATCGCTGCGAAGCATGTATTAGAACAAGGATATCGCAACCTTATTTTTTGCCGTGGAAATGAAACGAAAATAATGAGCCAACAGCGGAAAATGGGCTTTTTACGTGCAATCACTGAGAGAAGCAAACAAGTAGAAGCAATCGACTTTCTTGAAAACGCTTTCTCGTGGGAAGATGGTAAGAGAATGTTCCATGAAGTATTAAAGGACAAAAAAAATCCTACCGCTATCTTGGCAGGAGGCGATGAAGTCGCAGCCGGAATTATCGCAGAAGCGAAACGCCATGGCTGGAGTATTCCTGATGATTTAGCTGTAGTTGGCTTCGATAATCAAATTTTATCACAGATTACAGAGCCGGGTATTACAACAATTGAACAGCCAATTGATGAAATGGCTCGAAAAGTTGTTGATTTAATGATGGATAAAATCCATACGAAAAATTATCGAAAAAAAGAATTGTATGAGTTTGAACTGGAGCTCTTGGTGAAAGGTTCAACGATGAAAAACACGATGTTACTAGCCTAGTAGACGATGTCTGCTAGGTTTTTCTTATGTTTAGAAACTACTATTCTTCGTGAACGCAGTCATCACATTTATTATGATATGCTTCGTGTTGCTCATCAATTTCCTTCCCGCAGTGCGCACAAGTTTTTGTTGGTAAATTTCTGAAAAATTCCATCGGTTGATCAATCATGTAAATCCCTCCATTTCCATTTCTTAGTATCATTGTATTAGTACAAATGGCGAATGTCAACATCTGTTTTATAACAAAGTTAAAAATAATGAAAAAGTTTAGGAAATGGATTATAGTTAAAACTGTAGAGTGTAAGTAAAAATCTTTCTCATTAGGGGAAAAATACTGCATTTCTATTGGTTGTTAGAAAGGATGGATACATATGAAAATGACTGTTGTTGGCTTTTGGGGTGGCTTTCCAGAAGCGGGAGAAGCAACGTCGGGGTACTTGTTTGAACACGATGGTTTTCGTTTACTTGTTGACTGTGGCAGTGGTGTACTAGCACAGCTTCAAAAATATATAACACCGTCTGATATAGATGCAGTTCTGTTGTCACATTATCATCACGACCATGTTGCGGATATTGGGGTATTGCAATATGCGAGATTAATTACTAGTGCGACAAAAGGACAATTATCACAATTGCCGATCTATGGGCATGGCTTTGATGTGCAAGGATTCGCTTCTTTAACACATGAACCACATACGAAAGGGATTGTGTACAATCCGGAAGAAACACTTCAGATTGGACCGTTCTCTATTTCATTTTTAAAAACAGTTCATCCGGTTATATGCTATGCGATGCGTATTACAGTGGGAGATAAAGTTGTTGTATACAGTGCGGATTCTAGCTACATTCCTGAATTTGTTCCATTTACAAAAGATGCGGATTTATTTATTTGTGAATGTAATATGTATGCACATCAAGAAGCTGCAAAAGCAGGACATATGAATAGTACAGAAGTAGCGGACATTGCAAAGCATGCAAATGCAAAGGAACTTTTGTTAACGCACTTGCCGCACACAGGAAACACAGCTGATTTAGTAGAAGAAGCAAAACAAATTTTCAGTGGCCCGATTGTGCTTGCGCATAGCGGTTACGTTTGGAATTCATGAGGTGATACGATGTTATTTATTGATAATAAAGGGATTACAGATCCTACGATTAACTTAGCAATTGAAGAATATTGCGTGAAAAATTTAGATATTGATGAAACGTACCTTTTATTCTACATTAACGAACCTTCCATTATCATTGGAAAAAACCAAAACACAGTAGAAGAAATTAATGCTGATTATGTAAAAGAAAAAGGGATTCATGTTGTAAGACGCTTATCAGGTGGCGGCGCAGTATATCATGATTTAGGAAACTTAAACTTCAGTTTTATTACGAAAGATGATGGCGATAGTTTTCATAACTTCAAAAAGTTCACAGAGCCTGTTACGAAAGCTCTTGGGAAATTAGGTGTAAATGCAGAGCTTAGCGGTCGTAATGACATTTTAGCTGAAGGTAGAAAAATTTCAGGTAATGCGCAGTTTTCAACGAAAGGCCGTATGTTTAGCCACGGTACATTACTATTTGATTCTGAAATCGATCACGTTGTGTCGGCGCTGAAGGTGAAGATGGATAAGATTCAATCAAAAGGAATTAAGTCAATCCGTAGCCGAGTAGCGAATATTACGGAATTTTTAAATGAAAAAATGACAACAGAAGAGTTTAAAGAGCTTCTTCTTGCGACGATTTTTGAAGGGGAAACAGAAATTCCAACATACGAATTAACAGAAGAAGATTGGAAAGAAATCTACAAAATTTCTGAAGAACGTTATCGTAATTGGGATTGGAACTACGGGAAGTCTCCGAAGTTCAACTTACAACATTCACACCGTTTCCCGGTTGGACAAGTTGATGTTCGCCTAGAGGTAACAAAGGGAACGGTGACTGAATGTAAAGTATATGGTGATTTCTTCGGCGTCCTAGATGTTCATGATATTGAGGAGCGTTTAATAGGCGTACAGTTCGACAAAGAAGCCTTTGCCGCAGCTCTAGAAGACGTGGATGTAAAACGTTACTTTGGTAATATAACAAATGAAGATTTCTTAGCTTTATTCTTCTAGAAGGGAAAAACAGTCATATTTTATGTATGACTGTTTTTTATTTTGTTGCAAAAAAACGCATAAATACAATGGTATAGCTTCTCATTGAAAAATGAATGAATGCTCATTTATATGCGAGTATTTGAATGTTACTTGCTACTTGAATTTTCTTTTAATATAATGTATTTAGAATTTTTAAATTTTCTAAATTTTATAAAGGTGGGATTTGTGTGAATCTCGTTCAATCTTTGGCTGAAACAGCAAAAAAGAAAGGGGAGAAACCGGCTTATATATTTATGGATCAGTCGGTCTCATATGACCAATTAAATAAAATGGTCACACGGTTTTCTAGTAATTTAGCAAAAATAGGCATTGGAAAAGGGGACAATGTCGCATTAGTTGTTGGTAATTCACCACATTTTTTAGTTGGTTTATATGGAACGATGAAAGCTGGAGCAACTGTCATTCCAATTAATCCAATTTATACAGCAGATGAAATGCATTATATTTTGCAAAATGGAGATGTAAAAACAATCATCATACTCGACGTTCTTCTACCTGTTATACAATCTCTTACAACAAGACTTCCTTCTCTCGAACATATCATCATATGCGAAACCTCATCAGATTTCAATCATACAGAAACCGAAAAAATGAAAACGTTTACTAGTCTTATAGCAACCGGTGACCTATCTTATGAAGGCCCTACGTTAGATGAAGAAGACGTAGCTGTTATTTTGTATACTTCAGGAACAACTGGAAAGCCAAAAGGAGCTATGCTTACACATAAAAATTTATATAGTAATGCTGGAGATGTAGCGTCGTATTTACAATATACTGCGGACGATCGCATTGTTGCGGCACTTCCAATGTTCCATGTGTTTTGTTTAACAGTTGCCGTGAATGCCCCAATTGTTAATGGTGCAACGATTTTAATGTTACCAAAGTTTAGTCCGAAAGAAGTATTTCGTATTTGTCGTACATATGAGCCGACAATCTTTGCTGGGGTACCGACAATGTATAACTATTTATATTTATTTGAGGAAGCAAGCGCAGACGATGTTAAGACACTTCGTCTATGCATTTCTGGCGGAGCTTCTATGCCTGTTGCGCTTCTGAAAAACTTTGAAAATCGCTTTAATGTTATTGTTTCAGAAGGATATGGATTATCAGAAGCTTCACCAGTAACTTGTTTTAACCCGCTAGATCGCCCACGTAAACCAGGATCAATTGGAACGAATATTTGGCATGTAGAAAATAAAATTGTGAATGAGCTTGGGGAAGAAGTGCCTGTAGGCGAAGTTGGTGAATTAATTGTTCGCGGTCCGAATGTAATGAAAGGTTACTATAATGCACCTGAAGACACAGCGGCAGTGCTTCGCGATGGCTGGCTGTATACAGGAGACTTAGCGAGAATGGATGATGAAGGCTATTTTTATATTGTTGATCGTAAAAAAGACATTGTCCTTGTCGGTGGTTATAACGTATATCCTCGTGAAGTAGAAGAAGTATTATATCAGCACGAAGCAGTTGCGGAAGTTGTTGCGATTGGTGTCCCAGATGAAAACTTAGGAGAAGCTGTACGCGCCTATGTTGTTCTGAAGAATGAGGCGGTAACAGAAGAAGAGTTAACGCATTACTGCTCTTTACACCTTGCAAAATATAAAGTGCCAAAGAGCATCGAGTTTTTGGAGGAGTTGCCGAAGAATACAACGGGTAAATTGCTGAGAAGAGCGCTGAGAGAAAAGGCGTTACGAGTGTAATATACATTAAAAAACATACATCCTAGTATAAGGGTGTATGTTTTTTGTATTTCACATGAATTGACTAAGCTGTGAAGTCATATATTTAAACCGTATAAATTGTATATGAACGAGGAGGAGGGTTTTGTGAAGAGGAAAGAAATGCGCTTGCGCAAAGTACAACACCTTGTTTGTGACATTATGGATGAAATGCACGTGAAAAATGAAGCAAGGGATTTAGAAACTTTACAAAAGGTAATTGATCACCTTTCAGGAGCAATTGGTGATTTAGCGGATCCTTCTGGGACTTATTCATTAGATTATTTGGAGAAAAAAGTGAATCGTGCACATTCTTTATTGTTTCAGAATAAGAAAAAAGTACAATTATATTCTTAAATATAGGGAAATAAGAAACACTAGACAAATTGTTTAGTGTTTTTTATTTGTGAAATCTTGGGTAGTACATATGATTCGCAGTATGAAAAGGCTACAGGTTATAATAAAAGAAATAGAAAAGGAGGCACATTGTGAAGATTAGTCGATATTTCAATATAGTTACTATTTTCGTTTTATATACATTACTGATGTTTTACATCGGATGGAATGGATGGGTTTGGCTTCAAGCGACTTTCGGCTGGGAATCGTGGGGGTATTACGCCGTAGTCGTTGGATTATTTTCATATGCGTATTTAATTGTTCAAGTGTTCAAATTTCTGCCTTTCTTACGGACGATCGGTTCATATTGGTTTGCGGTCATACAATATGCTCTTATATTGGTACCACTCGCTGATATAGCGGTATTTATTTTACAACTATTCGCGCCGATAGATACAGTGATTATGTGGACAGGGATTGTGACCATTGGTGTATTTCTTTTCATATTCGGTTATGGAACATTTAACGCGTATAGCCCAGTTGTTCGAAAGTATGAAATTCACTTGCCGAAAGAAGCAAAAGGGCGTAAAGCGCTTCGCATTGCAATGGCTTCCGATATGCATTTTGGTAAACTGTCAGGCACTTCTCATTTGAAAAGATTAGTGCATCATGTAAATGAAATGAAGCCTGATATTATCTTGTTGCCAGGAGATATCATTGATGACCATCCAGGAGAATTTATTAAGAAAAATATGGGACAAGTGATGAAACAGATGCAGGCACCTCTTGGTGTGTATGGCGTACTCGGAAATCATGAATATTACGGCAGGGCAATTCCAGAGTTTCTGCAGGAGATGGATAAGATAGATATCCATATCATGTTAGATGAAGTCATCAAAGTTGCAGACAGTTTTTATCTCGTTGGAAGAAGAGATAAAACAGAGCGAAATCGAAAAAGTTTTGAAGAAATCATGAGTACAGTAGATAAATCAATGCCTGTTATCGCGATGGATCATCAGCCGTTTGAATTAAAACAGGCAGCGGAATCGGGCGTTGATTTATTATTGTCAGGTCACACGCATAGAGGACAAATGGCACCGAATCATTTGATTACACGAAGAATGTATGAACTGGACTGGGGATACTTGCAAAAGGAAACATTTCATGCGATTGTTTCTTCCGGATTTGGTTTTTGGGGGCCACCGCTACGGATTGGTAGTCGGTCGGAGGTTATTCAGATAGAGGTTACGTTTGGTGAATAGAGAAAAGGGAGCTACATTTTAGATAGGTAGTTCCCTTTTTTATTAACGATATCCACTTATAGGACGATCAAACCAATTCCAGGGCTCGATATCCCCAAGCGTGGCGAAACGGACATGAGGTGAATTTTTTAATTTTAATAATTCTTTTGATGGGCCAGTAATGACGATACCATATACTTTTACACCATTTTTTTTCACGTATTGATATCGTTTTTTCATATTTAATTCTTCTTTACTTTGCCAAGTCACTTTTTCAACCGTTTTTTCATGATTGGATAGAATACGCATCATTTCTAAGACTTCCTCTTCTTTTGTATTAAGTTTTTTTTCTTCAACATCAAGTCGACTTATAAAATCGGGGAATCCGAAATTTAATAGAGGAGAATCCTCTTCATTTCTTGTTTCTATCCCAGTATCTAAAGCATACCATACAGGGATTGGCGGCATTTCTTGTGCTTCAAATACGCTATAAAGAATGGGTTCTAACTCTTGCAATGTGTAAGCTTTATCAAAAGAAATCGCTAGTTCTGCTACGGTTCCTTCGTGTACTTTTTGCAATGCTTCCCATACCTTTGGGGAAGTTTCCTTGAAATGATCAGTTTGTTTCAGTTTAGGATGAACAAAGAAAAGGTTTTGTTCATATGCTGCTTCAGCCCACTGTTTTTCTACACGTATAGATGAGAAAAAACTATCAACTTGTAGGGTACCTAATTTGAATTCCTTCTTCCCCACTGTTTTTGCTAATTCCATATCACTATGTGTACGAAAGAAAGCCTTCACATTTGTACCACTACCGCGAACATGACTATTCGGAATTGTTGCTTGTAATGCCAGTGCTGGTACGTCTGTAACTTCTTTTAGTTTTTGTTCATTGTTTACTTGAAAATAAATAGAAGATAATATACCACCAATCATATATATCGCCATACAAACCGCAAGTAGAAAAGATAGAGTTTGCAAACGATGTTTCCATTTAATCTTCCAAAAAGGCACTTGAACATGAGAGACTGGTGGGAGTTTTTTCTTTGTTTTTTCTGCTTCTGCCAGCAATTTGTCTAAATGTGCTTCGCATATTGTACAAGTTTCAATATGGTTTTCTAATTCTTCTTGTTCTTCAGTTGTCATGGTATCTTGTTCATATTTCTTCCAAAGTTCTTTGTGTTGTTCACAAGTCATTTTTATCACTCCTTTGCTGATCGCATTTCTTTTCGGCCTCGATGCAGTTCGATTTTAACCTTCGCTAATGAAAAGTCGGTCATTTTTGCGATTTCTTCATAAGAGAATCCATAGTAATCTCTTAGTAAGAGAACATTTCGCCTGGCAATAGGAAGAGAAGCGAGACGCTCTAACCACTCTGTAATTTCATATTTTGTAAGATAGGCGTGTTCTGTACTTGGAACATCAGGTAAGTGAAAATCTTCTAGCATCGTTGTTTTTTGTTTTGTTTCTTTCCGCTTCCAATCAATAAAAGCATGGTAGGCGATTGTAAATAACCAAGGCCTAATTTCTTCACCTTTATAATAATCAATGTGGATAAGCATCCGATAAAAGGTTTCTTGCATCAAATCCTCTGCCGAGTGGAAGTGTCCTGTTAGGGAGAGAAGATAGCGAAAAAGGTCATGCATATGTTGTTTGTAAATTTGTTCAAGTGTTTGCTTGTTTTTCACTAATTTCCCTCCCTTCACTTATAACAACGAATTTCATTTATAAAAGTTACAAATTTCTGTAAAATAAAAGCAAAAAACGTCAAGAAAATAATTGTCTTCTCTTTTATCATAATACATATAAGGCAGGTGAACAGAGATGGAAAGCTATGAAACGCAAATTCAAAAAGCAATTGATTATATTGAAGAAGATGTAATGGAGAAACAAACATTAAGTGATTTGTCTCGTATTGCAGGATTCTCGGAGTATCATTTTCATCGCGTATTCCAAGCGTTAGTAGGTGACACTGTCATGGAGTATGTTCGGAAGAGGAGGCTAGCTCGGGCAGCTTATCAGCTTTCTCATACGGAAGAAAAAATTCTTGATATCGCATTAGAACATGGCTTTCAATCTCATGAAACGTTCATTCGAGCCTTTAAAAAGTTGTTTCAGATGACGCCAAGTAGCTACCGAAAGCAAGGAATTCAGACACCGATGTATTATAAAGCAAATGTGAAGCAGCGAAAGTTCAATCCATATTTAGGGGGAATACAAATGGAATTTCGTATTGAAAAAAAACCGGCTTTTTATGTAGCTGGATATGAGATGAAGACGTCTAATAAAGAAGGAAAAAACATTAAAGATATTCCAGTGTTCTGGGAACAGTATTTAAAAAATAATCTTGCGAGTAACATTACAAATCGTAAATATACTGACCAATATGTAGAGCTTGGAATGTGCACAGATTTCAATTTAGAAACAGGAGATTTCACGTATATTATTGGAATGGAAGTAACAAGTTTTGATGAGTTACCAAATGAATTAGCGCAGCGCACATTCCCCGAAGCAACGTATGCAGTATTTACAACGCCAAAAGTGCCGCATAAAGAAATGGTATCTTCCATTCAACAAACATGGCATGCGATTTTCTCAGAGTGGTTCCCGCATTCAGGGTATGAGCATGCAGGAGTGACAGAGTTTGAATTATACGATGAGCGTTGTCATGAGGATAAGAGTGAGTTTGCGCAAGTGGAGATTTGGTTGCCGGTGCAGAAGAAACAACAATAAGAAGAGAAAAGTTTCCTAGAATCTAGGAAGCTTTTTTTTGTATTAAGTCTAAAATCACTTGTACTAAACAAGTTGGTTAAATGACTCTTTTCCCGGCCGCGCAGTAGATGCTAATCTGTTGTTTCATTTCGAGCTCGTTCCACTTTGATGTTATCAAAGAATATGAGAAGTAAAGAATATTATATGAGACTTCATTTTAATTTGTTAGAATTTTAATAATATTGACAATATTAACTTTGGATTGGTAATATAGTAACACCGATGGAGAAAATAATGAAATAAAATGGGGGGAGTATTACTAATAGTATCGATTTTTGTGTGTTTTTCTCGTTTGTTTATAACATGGTGAAAATAATTTGTTAGGAGTAAATATGAAAAAGCATGATCAGGTTTTTATAAAATTACAAAATAAAAGTTGGGTATTGGATATTATTAAACATAAATCTCCTATATCAAGAGCTGATATTGCTAAGATAACAAGGATGAGTCCTACGTCGATTAGCCGCATTGTAAGTGAACTAGATCAACAAGGCCTTGTTAGAGAAACAGAACTAGTTACGTCCGGCGTTGGAAGAAAAGCTGTACTGTTAGATATTTGTAAAGATGCTTTATATACGATTGGTGTTGGAATTGATACGACTATAGTAAAAGTTGGAATTGTTAATTTTGCAGGTGAATTAATTGCTTCCGGTTTATTAGAGAGACAACCTGATGAGTCATATGAAGAAACTCTCCGCATTATTAGTTGTCATATAGAAGAACTGATTCAACAAGCAGGAGTATCAAGAGAAAAGATAATCGGATTAGGAGTTGGGCTGCCTGGCCTTATTGATCATAAAAATGGAATGGTTCTTTTATCAGCTCAATTAGGGTGGAAACAAGTTCAAATCAGCAAAAGGATCCAAGAACTTACAGGGTTTAAAGTGATCATTGATAACGAACTAAAAATGAAAACATTAGCAGAATATTTATGTGGTGCTGCCAAAGGTTCTAAAAAAGCAACTCTTATTGGGTTTGGAACTGGCGTAGGTTCGGCACTAATTATTAATGGTGAAATTTATCGAGGAGAAACAAATAGTGCAGGAGAAATAGGGCATACGGTTGTGGATCCTAACGGGAATGTTTGTGAATGTGGGAAAATTGGTTGCTTGCAAACCTATATAGCAGAGAATGCTTTATTATCAGAATCCAGAAAAGTTAAAAATATTTCTAACACTAACGAACTATTTGAAGCGATGAGAAATGGTGAGCCATGGGCTGTAAATATTATTGAAAGAGCTGGAACGTATATAGCTATTACGATTAGTAATGTGCTGTGTTTGTATAATCCAGAAACAGTTATTTTAAGTGGTAATTTAATAGAGAACTATCCAGAAATGCAACAATTAGTTAGCCAAAAATGTAATGTATTCATATGGGAACCGTTAAAATCCACATTTAAAATCACATTTTCACAGCTTGGGGAGCAAGGTGTGATGATTGGAGCGGCGATACAGGCTCGAAAAGAGTTTTTAGAATTAGAGAGTAATAGGATTGGAGATGAATAAGAAGAATGAAGTATGAGAATTTAGTGGAAGAAACAAGAGCTAATTTGCTTGAAAATATTCATGCTGGTGTAATATGTGGCGTTGATGAGAGAAGAGAAGTTAGATATCAGGTAGGCAGTGCGGAACATCAGACGTACTTCCGTTCCGCAGCGAAACCGATTCAAGCGTTGCCTGCTTTTCTTGTGGAAATTGATAGTAAGTATAAACTTACGAAGAGAGAATCGGCTTTACTTACAGCTTCTCATCGCGGAGAAACCTATCATATTGAAGCGCTGGAGACGATGAAAACAAAGTTGTCGATCAATGAAGACGAATTGTTTTGTCCGGCTTCTTATCCATTAAACGCGAAACCGAAGGAAGAGATGCTTAGAAAACATTTAAAGAAAAGAAAACTATATCACAACTGTTCGGGCAAACATATGGGATTTATAGCTGTATGCCGTGAATTAGGGTATCCGGTAGAAGGATATTGGAAAGCAGAGCATCCTCTTCAAATTAAAATACTGAATATTCTATCTTATTTAGCTGAATGCCCGCTTTCTGACATACATATTGGCACGGACGGATGTGGGGTTCCCGTATTTGCTATTCCGTTACGCAACATGGCAATTACGTATTTAAAGCTAGCATGCCCTCATTTAATTGATGATATTGCTTTGAGAAATGCGGTTGAGAGAATGACGAGTATTATGAATCAAGAATATAAAATAGTTGCTTCTGAAAACTTTATCTGTTCCGTTTTGTTAGAAGATCCAAATATTGTAGCAAAAGGTGGAGCGAAAGGTGTTTACTGCTTTGGCTTGAAAGAAGAGAAACTTAGTTTTGCATTAAAAGTGCTAGATGGTTCAGAAGATGTTTGGCCTAACATTGTTGCTTCCATCCTTGAGCAAATTCATTATGCAAATAAAGAAACAATTGCCCGGCTTCGAGCACTTCGCCCAACAATCATGAAAAGTGATGGAGGTATTGAAGTAGGCACTGTTCATGAAGTGTTTACGTTACACAAATAAAATAAAAGAAAAGGAGCATCAACATGCAGAAAGGATTGTTAATATCATCATCTGTTTTATTGGCTGGAAGCTTATTTTTAGGAGCTTGTAGTAAATCTAATACAGCATCTGAGACTCCGAAAACGAAAAAAAAGGAACAAATTTTAAATATAGCGGAAACAGCTGACATTTCGACATTAGATACAGGGAGAGCGAATGACACTACATCATTTAATGCGATAACTAATGTGATGGAAGGGCTATACAGAATGGATAAAGAAAACAATACTATTCCTGCCGTGGCGAAATCTGTCGATGTAAGTGAAGATAAAAAAACGTATACATTTCATTTGAGAGATGCAAAATGGTCTAATGGCGATTCGGTTACAGCATCTGATTTTGTATACGCATGGAAACGAGTGGTGGATCCGGAATTTGGAGCCTCCTACGCATTTATTATGTATGATATAAAAAATGCAAAGAAGATAAACAGCAAAGAGTTAGCAGTTGATCAATTAGGTGTTACCGCAAAAGATGATAAAACACTTATTGTTGAATTAGAGAATCCAGTACCATACTTTTTAGAGTTAACAAGTTTTGCGACGTATTTCCCGTTAAATCAAAAATTTGTGGAAGAGAAAGGGAAAGACTATGCGCTAAAGACAGAAAACATGCTATACAATGGTCCTTTTACAATTGCAGAATGGAAAGTGGAACAAGGCTATACATTAAAGAAAAATCCAAATTATTGGGATAAACAGCATGTAAAGCTTAACCAAATCAACGTAAACATTGTAAAAGACAGTTCGACAGCTGTGAATTTGTATGAAGCGGGGCAATTAGATCGTGTTCTTTTGACAGCGGAATTGGTAGATAAGTATAAAGATAGTAAAGAATTTAAGACAGAGGCAGATAACCGTTTGAACTTTATCCGGTTCAATCAGAAGGATAAAGTTATGGCAAATGAAAAGGTAAGAAAAGCAATAGATATGGCTTACAATAAAGAAGGCATTACGAATACGATATTGAATAACGGTTCTGTTCCAGCTTATTTTGTTGTTCCTAAAAAGTTTGTGAAAGGCCCTGATGGAAAAGACTTTAGAGAAGCAAACGGAGATTTTGACAAATATAATCCGAAAAAAGCCTCTCAATTATGGGAGGAAGCGAAAAAAGAGCTTGGAATGAAAGAAGTTACAATAGAATTTTTAAATTATGATGATGACGCTTCCAAAAAAATTAGTGAGCTAATTAAAGGTGAATTAGAAAAGAATCTTTCAGGGATAACAGTAGAAATTAAACAAATACCGAATAAACAAAAGTTGGAGCTAGAAGACAAGTTACAATATCAGTTTTCTCTAGGAGGTTGGGGCCCTGACTATCCAGACCCAATGACGTTCATTGATATTTTTGCAACAGGTAATGATTTCATTCAGATGGACTATAACAATCCTGAATATAAAGAAATTGTACAGAAAGGGAAGGACGGTTCTTTTGGTGTGAAAGAACGTTGGAAAGCGCTTCAAAAGGCTGAAAAACTTTTAATGGAAGATAGAGTAATTTCTCCTGTATACCAAAAGGGACGTGCTTATGTTCAAAAAACTTATGTAAAGAATGTTCATAAACTAACATTTGGCGCCGATTATGATTATAAAGAGGCGTATATTGAAAAATAAAAAATCAGATTCTCTTCGTATCGTTTCATGTATCATTGAATTTTTGAAAAGGGGCAGAGAAAATGAATGCAGTAAGCTGGAAAGATGAAGTGGAAAAGCGTCAACATTGTTTAATAGAAGATACTTGTCGTTTTCTTAAAATAAAGAGTGTGTTAGATGAAACAAGTATAAGCGAAAACGCGCCGTTTGGAGAAGGAATTCGACAAGCATTGGAGTTTTTGTTAGATAAAGGGCATGTCGACGGTTTTATAACGAAAAATGTGGATGGTTATGCAGGGCATATAGAAATTGGAGAAGGGAAGGAGTTAGTTGGTATTCTATGCCATATTGATGTTGTTCCAGAAGGAGAAGGATGGACAACGCCTCCTTACAGTGCTGATATAAGGGACAATAAAATTTATGCCCGCGGAGCATTAGACAATAAAGGGCCTGCAATGGCTATTTATTATGCGCTCAAAATCATAAAAGAGCTGCAACTTCCATTACGAAAAAGAATTCGTATGATTATTGGAACAGATGAAGAAAGTTCTTGGAAATGTGTTAAACATTACTTCAATCAAGAAGAGGTTCCATCTATGGGATTTGCTCCGGATGCCGCTTTTCCAATTGTTCATTCCGAAAAGGGTATTTGTAATTTTTATTTTTGTCAAGTTCATCAATATAAAGGTGCAGAAAATTCGCTATTACAATTGATTCACTTTCGAGCAGGGGCACGTTTAAATATGGTTCCGGATTATGCTGAAGCTCTTATACAAAATGGGTTATACGGGGATATAGGAGAAATATACAGGGAATATATATCTTCTCACAATTTGGAAGGTTCTTTAGATGTTAAGGATGGGCATGTACTTCTAAAGTTGAGGGGAGTATCAGCTCATGGTATGGAACCAGAAACAGGGAAAAACGCCGGGTTATTTTTGCTTAAGTTTTTAAACACATTACCTTTGGATGAAAAAGCAATGGAATTCACAGAGTTTACCACAAAATATTTATTACGCGATTCTCGTGGGAAAGCGCTAGGAATCTCTCATCAAAATGAAGAAGCTGGGGATCTGACAATAAATATCGGTCAAATGTATTATTCGCAAGAAAAAGGGGGAACAATTGGAGCTAATCTGCGTTATCCGATTACTTGTGATATTGATAAGACGATCGCTAATATTAAAAATTTTGCTCATGCCATGCATTTTTCTGTAGAAAACATAGAGAATTCTTTTCCGCATTACGTAAAAAAAGATGCTAATATTATTCAAGTTTTACAACGTGTATATGAAGAATGGACAAAGCAACCTGCAAAGCTTCTTTCCTTGGGAGGAGCTACATACGCACGTTCCATTCCAAATGGTGTTGCATTTGGTCCATCCTTTCCTGGAGATCAAGAAGTAGCCCATCAAAAGGATGAATATATTGAAATCTCGCACTTGTTAAAACTTACTTCTATATATGTACATGCTATTTATGAATTAGCGAAATAGAAATGAATTGTACTTTCTAAACACATTGTGTGTATTAGGTTATAGGTATATTTAAAAAGATCCTTATATTAGCCGGAAATCAGAGTTTCCTGAATTAATGCTAGGAAACTCTGATTTTATTAGGTGAGAATGGGAACACCATCGTAATTGGTGTTCCTTTTTCAAGTTCATTTTCAATAGAAATCGTACCGTTGTGCACCCAAACAATGACGAGTATCCTGAATCAAGAATATGAGATGGTCGCTTCTGCAAACTTTATTTGTTCCACTTTGTTAGAAGACTCCAATATTGTAGCAAAAGAAGTTTCCTGCTTTGGATTGAAGAAAGAGAAGCTTGGTTTTGCTTTAAAAGTGTTAGACGGTTCCGAAGATGTATGGCCTAACATCGTTGCTTCTATTTTGGAACAAATTCATTATGGGAATAAAGAAACGATAGCTCGGCTTCGGGCACTGCGTTCAACAATCATGAAAAGTGATGGGGGTATTGAAGTAGGAGCTGTTCATGAGGTGTTTAGATTAGACAAATAAAGGATTGTTATGTATGAGCCTAACGACAAAAGAGCTTCCTAGATTTACATACTAGGAAGCTCTTTTGTCGTTAGACGAGAAAGGAAACACCATCGTAATAGTCGTCCCTTTCCCAATCTCACTTTCAATAGAAATCGTACCGTTATGCGCCAAAACAAGTTGTTTTGTGATCGCTAAGCCTAGGCCAGTTCCAGCATTATTTTCCTCTGTATTCGTACCACGATAGTATCGGTCGAATAAAAGTTCTTTCGTCTGTTCATCCATTCCTTTTCCATTATCAGAAATAGAAAGTGTGAAAGAGTGTTTATCCTGTCCAAGTCTTACAATCACATTTGTTGTTTCATTATTATGTTTTACTGCATTTGCTAGTAAGTTTTCAATGATGCGCTGGAACCATTTTTCTTCAATAGAATAATGAATGGCAATAGAACTAGGAACAAATTCTATGTTTTGATTTTGAAGTGTCGGGTTGTTAATAAATTGTAATAAGACTTTTTGAACAAATTGATTAATCTCGACTTCGGCATATTGAGAGGGTATCGCATTGTTTTTTAATTGATACGCTAAGCTTAAGTCATCAATTAATGTTGTCATATATTGAGATTTTTCTCTCATAACACGGCCAAATTCTTGAATGTCTTCATCAGTCCAGTTGTATTGTTTCGATTCTAATAAAAGAGAATAACCGTAAATGGAACTGAGTGGTGTTTTTAAATCGTGTGTAAGACCAGTAATCCATTCTTCCCGTGTTTGCTCAATAACCTTTCGGATTGACTCATTTTTTTTGAGTGTAATCGTGAGGTGCTCTAGCGCATTTGTTACATCTTTAAAAAGACGGAATGACCATTTTTCTTTACCGGAGCGCCGGAAACGAATTGGTTTTCCTTTTTTACTGACCGGTTCTTCGTATGTTCCACCAGCTATATTTTTGAGCCAGCGCATTGCATGCAATAGTGGCTTGCCAAATTTTCTTCCGTACCAAATAGAAAGAATAACTAGGTAGACAAACGCGATTAAAATAATAACGCCAAATCCTATGAAGATTTTTTTCGTTAATACATCTTCATTCATATCAGATGGATAATAGTAGTCATTTTTTACTGTTATAGTAAATAAGGTTTGATCTTCCGGATTATACAAACTCGAGATGTTTTCTTTATGATTCCAAGGTTCTTTTTCAGAAAGTACAGCTTGAATGGCTGAAAAGGATTTTCTTTTTGTTTTCGGGTAAGCAAAAATCTCTTCTCCCTTTGCGTTAAATATTTGTAGCGTAGCACCTTCTTTAGTAAGTTGTTTCTTTTCTTTTTCTGTTAAAGAAAAAGCAGCTGATAACGGTGAGCCGTGTTCTTGTTTTAGCTGTTGAAGTAAAGTGCTACTTTTTAACTCCCCACCATAAATTACAATTACCTCTTTCTCCTCTAATTCAATGTTCCAATACGTCAATTTGTAAGAAGTCTGTATTTGGTGCTGTAAATAAGCAACTAATGATGTTTTTGTATAAGAACCAGGAACATCTTCCGGAGTATTGAGGTCATAAAGTACTTTTCCATTTTCAGCAATGATTTGAAGCCAATCATTTTTGTCTTCAATCATTGCTTTTATTTCGGGGCTTACTGTAACGCGTCCGTTTTCTGAAGAAACGTATTGAGACATAGTAAAGTCATCAAACTCTGGAACATTTGGCTCATAAAGAGTCGTACTAAAAAGATGACCCAGGTAGACGAAAGCGATAATGACTGCAATGAGTAAAGTAAATAAGACAAAAATATGCTGGATAATAAATTGAATAATAAGCCTTCTACTTAAGTTCATAGTCTTCACCTACTTTGCAACAAACTTATAACCAAGTCCACGAATCGTTTTGATGTACTTCGGACTACTTGGATCAAGTTCAATTTTTTCTCGTAGTTTTCGAATATGAACCATAACGGTATTGTCATCACCATTATAGGCAGGAGCACCCCATACTTTTTCATATATTTCTTCTTTTGAAAATACGTAATTTGGATGTTCACAGAAAAAGAGTAGTAGTTGAAAGAGCTGAGCTGAACATTCCACAACTTTTCCATCTACTTTCAATTCCGCCGCATGTTTATCAACTTGAAACCTTCCAAATGAAACAAAGTGTGTTTCAGTGACGTGTTGCGAAATTTGCTTCATATGTCTTCGAAGCTGTGCTTTCATACGAGCGACAACTTCAAGCGGATTGAATGGTTTTGTAATATAGTCGTCTGCCCCATATAAGAAACCAGATACTTTATCTAAATCAGATGATTTAGCTGTTAGAAAGAAAATTGGACAGTCAGTTTTTTGACGGATAATTGGACAAATATCAAAACCGGATTGTCCTGGAAGCATGACGTCTAAAATCATTAAATCGTAATGATTTTGCTCCACTAAGAGTAAAGCTTCTTCAGCGGAAGTAGCCGTTGTAATATGGGAAAAACCTTCTTTTTGTAGAATCGTAGTCAATAGTTGTAAAATTGCTGTTTCATCATCAATAAGTAAAATATTTGCATGATACAATCTGAATCGCCCCCTATTTTCATCGAATATCATAACATTTTCTTGTAAGTTATGGGATTTTTAAGGAAAATTTAAGGTTTTCTTAGCTTAAAAATAAGATTGGAATGATATGATAAATGTAACATAGGGGAGGAGATGGGGATGAATCCGTTTTATTCGATGCGAGCCAGGTATTTTTTGATTGTATATACACTACTTATTTTGATTGAACGTATAAGTAAACAAGTGCTAGAAAATACATTTCATATATCACTTTCTTCTTTTACAAGCATACTTGTACTATACGTATTCCCAGCCGTTTGGCTATTCTATCAATGTAAGCGTCATTGTGTTCCGTTTACTATATTTATGAATAGAAGAGAATCATTTAATCTTATGCAAGTTTTGATGATTACAGGAATGCTATGCTTGTTTAGTTATGGATACCTCGTATTATATATGTATAGCTTTACGTGGATCACACCAAATTTTATTATAGATATATTAAATGAACCTATTATAGGTAATACGGGTGGATACATATATCAATATATAATCATCGTTTTGGTAGCTCCCATTATATGTGAATTTGTATTTAGAGGTTTTTTATTCCAGCGTCTTGCAGCGAAATGGGGAACAGGGAAAGGGATGATCGTTGCAGCGCTTCTCTTTGGTTGCTTCCATATTGATTTTCTCGGTGCTGTCGTGTTTAGTATTGTTCTAACAATTGTATACATGCGGACGAAAAGTTTACTTATGCCCATCACTATTCATATGTTAAATAACGCTACTGTACTTATTACATCTTTTATGGTCAGTAAAGAAGAAAAGATGAGCCTTGCAGATTTTTCTACGTATACACCATTTTTAACAGGACTTATTATCTTTATCATTGGATTAAATTTCGTACTTGTCTTTTTGTTTATGAATCGTCGTTATATGAGTAAAGAGGTGCCGGTAGTATATACGAATAAAGTGAGAGAGTTATAGTTTAGAGAACATAGAATTTATTGAATAAAGAAAAAATAAAAGAGATATACACCCTTTCTTTTTAGATGGGAGAGAGACTCCGTCTATGGATAGAAGCGGTCAGAGCCTATTTTAGCCCCATGCCGCGTGAAAACAAAGAGAAAAAACGAGTGCAGGTCACCTTTTGTTTTCATAGCAGCGATTTATATGTTGGAAAATCAAACAAGATTTATATAGAAAGGAGTGTATCTGATTCTATGAATGAAACGATACAATCAAATAAACTGTTTTATTTGATTATGGTGAGTTTAGTTGTTATTACGACAGTGAATGTAGGTTTTCGCTGGAATGAAGCATACTTTTTTATTTATTTAGCACTTCATCTTCTAGGGCTGCTGTGTATTGCGGGCGGAATTGTAGTTGAGAAAAGAAGTGAAGATGGAATTAATTATATATGTGTACTTGGTCTTATACTACTTTTAGCTGTACAAGGAATTATGAAATATAGCTCCATTTCTTTTCAAGATATTAATTTTTTCGTTAACATTTTTCAATAGAGGATGCTGATTGATATTGTCGAAAAAGCAAGTTGGATATGTTGTTGTTTTACTTGGATTTATTTTAATTATTGTAGGAAAAGTATATTTAGACCATTATGAATACGGGAAATATATAAGTGGTTTCGGCCTTGTTTGTTGGATCATGAGCGCGTTTCTGATTCCAACATATGAGCCGAAGAAACATGTAGAGAAATAATGTAGAAATAGTAGAATGGATATGATTAAATTTTGGTAGCATAGTTTTAATAGAATGATACGTGTAAAAAACCTCTTCGAATGAGAAGAGGTTTTTATAATGCATCTTTAATTTTCTCTAGCACTTTTTTACTATCAAATCCACGTTCCCCCATACCAAAAACTTCAATTAAACGATCATTTTCATCGAGTAAATAGGAGTTCGAAGTATGAATATAGAGTCCGCTTCCAGGGTCGCGGTACTGAAAGTTAAATGTATCTGCTAGTTGTTTCGTTTCATCTACATCACCACGAAGTAAGTGCCATCCTTTTGTTTTTTTCATTTCAAATGTATTGGAATAGGTAGTTAATATTTCCGTTGTATCGAACTTAGGATCAATGGTAATTGTAATAAATTCGATTTTTTTACCAAACAACTTATCCTTCTCTAATTCGTCTCGTATATGTTTCATTTTGTATGTAGTAACTGGGCAAATATCAGGGCATTTTGTGTATATAAATTCTACGAGTTTTAGTTTCTTCGGTAGTTGATCAAAAGATAGCGTTGTACCATTTACATCTTCCATAACGATTCCGCGTGGTATTTCAGCAGAAGCTTTACGATAATCTGTAAAATAGTAAACTCCAATTCCGATTACAATGATTAAACCTAATGTAAAAGTAATATAAATTTTTTTCATTTTTCCATCCCCTCCCAGTTTTATTTTATATGAAAAATCCGAGGTTTTTTTTTAGGGATTGAAGATTGAATGACAATTCCGATTATTAGCTTGTTCTATTTTAGGAGGAACGAACTTACAATAATAAGAGACAGGCAGCATAGAGGAGGTAGTGATGTGAAAAAGGTTATGAAGTGGTCACTTTTTTTGTACGTTGGTTTTGCGCTATTTATATATTGGTATTTATTCGGATGGAATCATGAGATTATTCCAGATATGTATAAAGGGACGAGTGCTGATCCACAAACATTTATGAACGCAAAAGAACTTACATTAAGTCAAGATTACTCGCGCGTGAAAAACTTACTCTTTTTTTTAGCGACACCTCTTGAATGGATTATTTTATTGTTTGTTCTTGTTTTAGGGGTGTCAAATCGTTTTGAAAAATGGTCAAAGGAAACAGCAAAAGTACGGGTAATTCAAGTCGCTATCTATCTTTTCTATCTATCATTGCTTACAACGGTTCTTGCATTACCGCTACAATGGCTGGGGCATCAAATCTCAATTGATTACGGCATTTCAACACAATCAACAGCAAGTTGGATCAAAGATCATGTCATTGATTTTTGGGTCAATTATATTATGATGTTTCTCATCGTTGCTGTTCTTTTATGGCTGATTCATAAATTTCCGAAGCGCTGGTGGTTAGCGGGCTGGGCTTTATCTGTGCCATTTACAATTTTTTTAACGTTTGTACAGCCTGTTTTAATTGATCCGTTATACAATGACTTTTCTACATTACAAAATAAAGACTTAGAGGAGAAGATTTTAGCAATTGCTGACAGAGCACATATTCCAGCTGAACATGTATATGAAGTGAATATGTCTGAGAAAACGAATGCGCTAAATGCATATGTAACGGGAATTGGCTCAAATTCCCGAATTGTATTATGGAATACAACGCTCCAGCAACTGAAAGATAAAGAGATTTTATTTATTATGGCTCATGAAATGGGACATTACGTTATGAAACATATATATTGGGGCGTGGCAAGTTATATTGTATTAACATTTATAGGGATGTATTTGATTTACCGTATTATAAACATGTGTGTACGGAAATGGGGAGACACATTACAAATTTCGAAAGTAGCATGTTTCTCCATTCTACCATTGTTTTTCCTGATTTCTTCCGTATTATCTTTTGCGGTGAGCCCGCTATCTAACTATGTATCTCGTATAGAAGAGCGAGCGGCTGATCAATATGCGTTAGATATGACGAAGGATGGAAAGTCTGGGGTAAAAACATTTCAATATTTATCAAAAACAGGATTAAGTCAAGTGAACCCGCCGGCGTTAGTGAAGTTTTTCTTATATACACATCCGCCGATTTTTGAGAGAATTCATGCGTTTGAGGAGTATGATAAGCAGAAGAAATGAGGAGCAGCGAGTGAGCTGCTTCTTTATTTATGTGAATATAGAATCAAAACCTTTCTTTTTGGATGGGAGAGAGGATCCGCTCATGCGTAGAAGCGGTCAGAGCCTTTTTTAGCCCCATGCCGTGTGAAAACAGAATGAGAAGACGAGTGTGGGACTAAGCTTCCTTATCATAAAATACAACCAAATGATGTGTGGGTGGATGCCTCTAATTCAAAACTCTATAACACATTACAACAAAAACCTGTAAATGGACGTTGGAAAAGCGCTGAAAACATGAATATTCCAGCATATGACTATGGTTTTGTGATCGACTATAATACTGAACGTACTCCAGGTAAAGGGAGTGCAATTTTCTTCCATGTATCTAATACATGGACTGCTGGATGTACTGATATATCTAAACAAAAGGTGATTGATATTTTAAAATGGCTCGATCCAGCTAAAAAACCAGTCATCATCCAAACTCCAGAGAGTGAATTGGTTAATTATTAAGATATATCAGATTACATACATATAAATAATACTAAAATAACACCACAACGCTATATGTGTCGTGGTGTTATTTTGTTTTACTCATTTTATCCCACTATTCGCAGGAAATAGGACCCGCTGGTTAAAGCTTCACTTTATTTAAGAATATGTTTCTTGCGCCAGCAGTTGAACTAATTTTAGGGAGCAGAATTGGTTAGCATTATGGATATTCAAGTATCTTTATATGTCTTTTTTTACATTTTATTCCTCGTAGTGTAAAATGAAAATTAAGAATATTAAGGGAAACAGAGCGGAGATGTATGTTTCAAATTAATGGGGGTTGTTTATATTGTTTCAAAAGAGCATGACAAATATGTTATTCCAAACAAAATCATTGCCAGCTATAAAAATGATCATATCGATGTCTATTTTTGGCTCCATCGGATTTTTTTCAGTGAAAACAAATTTACCATCATTTGAATTGGTATTTGTTCGCTGTATTTGTGCGACTATATTTTTAGCGTTATGCTGGCTTGCGACAGGGCAGTTTAAAGAAGAGAAGTGGAACAGAAAAGAAGTACTACAAATACTAGCTTGCGGCGTTTTTCTTGTTTTTAACTGGGTGTTTTTATTTAAAGCTTTTGAGGTCATGTCAGTGACGATTGCGATCTCTGTGTATCATCTTGCACCAATTATCGTATTAATGATTGGGAGTGTCGTGTTTAAAGAAAGATTAACAATGTTATCTATTATTTCGATTCTGATTTGTTTTGGTGGCACTGTGTTAGTCGCAGGTGTGGATGGGAGTGTCTCTATAGAGAAACTGATGTCTTCCGGGATGGTTTGGGCACTTCTTGCAGCGTTGTTTTATGCATTTACCACTTTATTGGGGAAAGGGATTAAACAAACAAGTGCATATGCGATGACATTTTTGCAAACTTTTTTAGGCATATTTCTATTATTACCATTTGTAGACTTTGGAGAATTTCAAGGTTTGACGCAAAGTAATTGGATTGCAATTATAGCAACAGGACTGATTCATACTGGTTTTGTTTATTATTTATTTTTTGATAGTTTACGAGATTTACCAACACGTTTAATTTCCATATTAGTCTTTTTAGATCCTGGAGTGGCTATTTTACTTGATACAGTATTTACAGGGTTTCGTCCAACTACAATGCAGATAGTAGGAATTATCCTTATTTTTGTTGGTATGGCATTTACTTTTCGGAAACCGAAAGCAGGAAAAAAAGGAGCAAATAGAGAAGCTTCCTAGTAAGAGGCTTACATACAATTCGAATTTCTAACATGGATAGAGAGCGAAACTGCTCTCCTTTAATCGTGAAGCTCACAATAATAGATGTTACAGATTGTTCGCTTTATCATATGGTTTGGAAGTGCATCATATGTAATATAGATAATCAGATTCAGTCTATTATTTTTCTATTTTAAAATAGAATTGAAGGAGAGAGAGCCATGAAGAAGAAAATATTTCGTGCAATGGCTGTAGTGGGGATTATGAGCAGTATGTTTGTAAGTGCAAATGCGATGTCTGTAAAAGCAGAAGAATATCCAGAGATGAAGGTATTTGAAGATGTCCCACAAAGTCACTGGGCATTTGATGCGATTTACGATTTATCCTATCACAACATTATTGAAGGATATGGAAATAAAAGGTTTGGTGTGGGGGATCCGGTGACACGTGAACAAGTAGCGGCCGTCATTTATCGTACGCTAAAAATAGAAAAGCAAGGTGCATTGAATAATCCATATAGAGACCTTCATACAAATTCAACAATGTTTTTAGAAGAAATTTTGGCATTAACAGAGCGTGGAATCCTTAAAGGGGATGAAAGTGGTAACTTCAGGCCAAAAGCATCATTAACTCGTGCAGAAATGGCGCAAGTTCTTACGAGAGCATTTGAATTTGAGATAAAGCAAAAGCATACGTTTCGTGATGTACCGAAAAATTTCTGGGGGACAGATGCGATTAGTGCCCTGCAATCAAACAACGTTGTATTTGGAACAGGGAACGGGAAGTTTGAACCAGGAATGACTGTAACACGTGAACAATACGCACAGTTTTTATACAACGGAATTATTAATTATCATTTGAAGGAAGAACAAAGTGAAAAATAGAGTAGAAGAGAGTTCTCTTCGTTACTATAAAAAAGCACAATGATAGAATCGTTGTGCTTTTTGGTTTTTTAAAAGAATAACAGGATTTTAAGGTGTATTTTATATTTATAACGGATATTTTGTTGAAAACTGCCTGTTTTGTTGGTTTTTCATCAAAATAATCATTTTACATTAAATTTATTATCAATCTACTAAACAAAACATAAGGTGTAATATGATTCACAAAGTTGTCACTACTAATATAAAAAACTATATTGTGTCTGTTTTGTTAATTATTTATAGTAAAGTGAAAATACATATGCATAGGGGGGCAATTTTGTGAACAAAAAGTTTTTAAAAGTCGTAACATCATTAACAATTATGGGTGGCGTTTTGTTAAGTACAGATAGTGCTATTGCAAAGGCTGAAGAGAAGGTAGTCCAAAAAGCAGATCAAATCGTATTTAATGACGTTCCAATGGGACACTGGGCATACGATGCGATTTATGATCTAGCAAATGAAGGAATTATTAAAGGGTATGGAAATGGAAAATTTGGTTTGGGAGATAATGTAACGCGTGAACAAGTAGCTGCATTAATCTATCGTATTTTTGAGATAGAACCACAAGATGAATATGGTAATCCGTATGGAGATATTGATGAAAATTCAACAATGTTTCCAGAAGAAATTTTAGCTTTAACAGAGCTAGGAATTTTTCAAGGGGATGAAAATGGAAACTTTAGACCGAAAGCTACATTAACGCGTGCAGAGATGGCACAAGTTATTACGAATGCTTTTGAATTAGAAGTGAAAGCTCCACATAACTTTACTGATGTTCCAGCGGGCCATTGGGCAAATGATGCAATTAGCGCAGTACAATCAAATTACATTGCACAAGGGGTTGGAGAAAGGAAATTTTCCCCAAGTATGAAAGTAACGCGTGAACAATATGCGCAGTTTTTATACAATGCAATCATAAATGATCCTTCTGCAGAATAAGGAAAAGTGAATGTATAAAAAAAGGCAGGTGTTATATAACACCTGCCTTTTTATTGTATGAAAAAGTGAATAAAATCAATGTTTCACAAAAAATAAGTTAAATTTTCAAAAAACTCCTTCCTTTTCTGGAAATTTGTTATATAATATAAAACATAAAATCAAATCTGTTATAAAACAGTTTTAAAAAGGAGATGCTAATATGTCGACGCAAACTTCACGGGTTACATTCGCTCTAGAAGTATTACCGGCGTATGGAGAAATTTTGACACCGGAAGCGCTCACTTTTTTAAAAGAGCTGCATGAGAATTTTAATACACGCCGTAAAGACTTACTGCAAAAACGTGTGGAAAAGCAAAAAAGAATTGATGCAGGGGAGTTTCCAAGTTTTTTATCAGAAACAGCGCATGTACGTGCTGGAGATTGGACGATTGCCCCGCTCCCAAAAGATTTAGAAGATCGCCGGGTGGAGATTACAGGGCCAGTCGATCGAAAGATGGTCATTAATGCTTTAAATTCAGGTGCACATCTCTTTATGGCAGACTTTGAAGATTCGAACTCACCGACGTGGCACAATGCGATGGATGGACAGATTAATTTAAGAGATGCAGTGAGGGGAACGATTTCATATAAGAATCCTAACGGCAAGGAATATCGTTTAAATGATAAAACAGCTGTACTTATCGTTCGTCCACGCGGTTGGCATTTAGAAGAGAAACATGTGTTAGTTGCTGGGGAAAAGATGTCAGGTAGTCTTGTTGATTTTGGTTTGTACTTTTTCCATAATGCAAAAACATTATTAGAAAAAGGAAGCGGGCCATATTTTTACTTACCAAAAATGGAAAGCTATTTGGAAGCGAGATTGTGGAATGACGTTTTTATTTTTGCACAGAAATATATCGGGATTCCGAACGGGACGATTAAAGCAACTGTATTATTAGAAACCATCCACGCTTCTTTTGAAATGGATGAAATTTTATATGAGCTTCGTGACCACTCAGCAGGACTAAATTGCGGGCGTTGGGATTATATTTTTAGCTTCTTAAAGGCTTTTCGTAACCATAATGAATTTTTACTTCCAGACAGGGCGCAAGTTACGATGACAGCACCATTTATGCGCAACTATTCCTTAAAAGTAATTCAAACGTGCCATCGCCGGAATGCACCAGCAATTGGTGGAATGGCAGCGCAAATTCCGATTAAAAATAATCCGGAAGCAAATGAAGTTGCTTTTGAAAAAGTTCGTATGGATAAAGAACGGGAGGCTTTAGATGGACATGATGGGACTTGGGTTGCCCATCCGGGACTTGTACCGGTTGCAATGGAAGTGTTCGATCACATTATGAAAACGCCGAATCAAATTTTTAGAAAGCGGGAAGAGATTCATGTGACAGAAAAGGATTTGTTAGAAGTACCAGTGGGAACGATTACAGAAGAAGGACTTCGCACGAATATTAGCGTTGGTATTCAATATATTGCGTCGTGGTTGAGCGGCCGCGGGGCAGCACCAATTTATAATTTGATGGAAGATGCAGCAACGGCAGAAATCTCACGTGCGCAAGTATGGCAATGGATTCGTCATGAGGGCGGGAAGCTGAATGACGGTCGTAAAATTACATTTACATTAATGGAAGAATTAAAGGCTGAAGAGCTAGCGAAAATAGAACGAGAGATTGGTAAGGAACAATTTGAGAAGGGTAGATTTGTAGAAGCAACAAAATTGTTTACTGATTTAGTGCGTAATGATGAGTTTGAAACATTTTTAACATTACCGGGTTATGAGATTTTATAAAAAAGAAAAGGGGATGGAAGAGATGACAAACGAAAGAATACAAAAGTTACAAGAAAGCTGGGAGTTAGATGAACGTTGGAAAGGGGTAACGCGTCCTTATTCTGCTGAGGATGTCATTCGTCTTCGAGGATCGATTGATATTGAGCATACATTAGCACGTCGCGGGGCGGAGAAACTTTGGCAATCACTTCATACAGAAGATTACATTAATGCGCTTGGTGCGTTAACAGGAAACCAAGCGATGCAACAAGTAAAAGCAGGATTAAAAGCAATTTATTTAAGTGGTTGGCAAGTGGCAGCGGATGCCAATCTATCCGGGCACATGTATCCAGACCAAAGTTTATATCCAGCGAACAGTGTACCAGCTGTTGTAAAACGTATTAATCAAACATTGCAACGTGCGGATCAAATTCAGCACATGGAAGGCAGTGGTGATACAGATTATTTCGTTCCGATTGTTGCCGATGCTGAAGCGGGATTTGGCGGACAATTAAACGTGTTTGAATTAATGAAAGGTATGATTGAAGCGGGTGCATCAGGCGTGCACTTTGAAGATCAATTATCTTCAGAGAAAAAATGCGGACATTTAGGCGGAAAAGTATTACTACCAACGCAAACAGCGGTACGTAATTTAATTTCTGCGCGCTTAGCTGCGGATGTAATGGGGACGCCAACAATTATTGTAGCAAGAACGGATGCGGATGCGGCTGATTTAATTACGAGTGATATTGATCCAGTTGATCAAGAATTCATTACAGGAGAGAGAACGCCAGAAGGATTCTACCGAACAAAAGCAGGGCTTGATCAAGCGATTGCGCGCGGTTTAGCATATGCGCCGTATGCAGATCTTGTTTGGTGTGAAACATCTGAACCGAATTTAGAAGATGCGAAACGTTTTGCGGAAGCAATTCATGAGAAATATCCAGGGAAATTACTAGCGTATAACTGTTCGCCATCCTTTAACTGGAAACAAAAATTAGATGAAAAAACAATCGCAACCTTCCAAAAAGAAATTGCTTCATACGGATACAAATTCCAATTCGTAACACTTGCAGGATTCCATGCATTAAACTACGGCATGTTTGAATTAGCACGCGGTTATAAAGAACGCGGCATGGCAGCATATTCTGAACTGCAACAAGCAGAATTTGCAGCAGAAGAGCACGGCTATTCTGCAACGCGTCATCAACGCGAAGTCGGAACAGGCTATTTTGATGAAGTAGCACAAGTGATTACGGGCGGAACATCTTCCACAACGGCTCTGAAAGGGTCTACGGAAGAGGCGCAGTTTACGAAATAGGTGAAGAAGTGGGTGTCTTTTAGGGGCACCTGCTTTTTTAGGTGGAAGAGGGCATCCGGCCGTGCATAGAAGCGGTCAGATCCTTCTCCTGCCCCACGCCAAGTGCAAACAAACAGAGAAAACAAGTGCAGATGAATTTTTGTTCTGCGTAGTAGCGGATTATATGTCGAAAGATCAAAATGAATGTATATAGTGAGGAGTACCAAAAATTAGAAAATTAGATTTTCAAAAAATATTGTACATTCTATTTTAAGTATGCTATGATTATCTCAGTTGAATAACTAAATCAAGCAATCCATATATTATCAAGTGCTGAAAACGAACGAGAAAAAGTATGTGAGAACTGTTTTATGTTTCGTATTTGATAATGTGTGGATTCTTTTTTTACGTATGAAGACTAAAAAAAATGTATATTTTCTTAGGAGGAAATAATTATGACAGTAACAGGACAAGTAAAATGGTTTAACAACGAAAAAGGTTTCGGTTTCATCGAAGTTCCAGGCGGCAACGATGTATTCGTTCACTTCTCTGCAATCACAACTGAAGGTTTCAAATCTTTAGAAGAAGGCGAAAAAGTTAGCTTCGAAATCGAAGATGGCAACCGCGGACCTCAAGCTAAAAACGTTGTAAAACTATAATTTTATAGTACGTGATAAAAAAGGATGGCTTATGCCATCCTTTTTTTGTGCGCTTAGGGTTGTTTTACTATGTTACAAATATTTCAAAAAGAAAAGATTGTATTTTTCTACAGCATTACATCTTTTTAAGTTAAGAGAATAAGTGGATTTTATGCGGATATTTATATGAAGAAATATGATAGGTTTTTAAAGTTTTATAAGAAAATGTAAAATATTTGAAAATATGAACAATTCCGGTCTTTAAATGGTACAATTATCCATGCAGCTGCTATTATGAATTGTAAGAAAAAATAATGAAGGAGCGAGTGTAGGATGGGTGAACAAGTAGAACGCTATGTCGAAAACTATGTCGTAAATAAGAAAACTATGGCCTTACTTCCAATTATTTTAAGTGAAAAACGTATTGTAACACGAGTGGTTGAAGTCGAAGACTCTTTTTTTATGTATCAAAAACCTCTTGATATTGTAGAACAAAGTTGTCGCAAGCACGGATCTAGTTTTTTAGGTAGAAAAGACGGCACAAAAGAATTGACACGTATCACGCACAAAGCACCCATTGCAATTAGTCCGACAGATCAGCTTTACTTTTTTCCTACGTATTCTTATTCTAGAAAGGAATGTGCATGGTTGTCGCACTTTCATATTGCAAATAATAAAGAACTAGCAGATGGTAACTTAATCATTCGATTCATTAATGGTCTCGCAGTGAAATTAGAAATATCAAAGAGCAGTTTTGAGAATCAACAAAACCGAACCGCAAAACTTCGGACAGAGTATGAGGATCGGAAAAATAAGCAAGGTAGGCTTCAGTTTAAGCAAGTTGATAAAGATGATGAATCTACACTCAAGCCTGCTTATGAAAAAGCGTATCTTGTGAAAGAAGAAGACATCTAATAAGAAAAAGGGTGGATAATCCATCCTTTTTTTATTTCTCAATATATAAATACGGATTGGAAGACCAATATAAAACCTTTCCTTTTGGGTGGGAAAGAGGATCCGCTCATGTACAGAAGTGGTCAGAGCCTTTTTTAGCCCCATGCCATGTAAAAACAGAAGGAGATAATGAGTGAAAGTCTCTTTCTGTTCTTCAGAGCCACAATTTATATGTTTGAAAATCAAAGTGGATTTATATATGTAAAATCGTGTCAAATATTGTTAGATTATCATACAATAATAATAAAGGATTTTTACATAAAAATATGGAACTTTAATAAATACATCTCCATATGTCGTATCTACCATTTCCTCTTTCCAATAAGCAATGATAAAGTAGGGGTAGGAATATAGCAAAGGGGTAAATTGTAGAATGGATTTTCAAACAATCAAAGAATACTTTTCAGAAGAAAATATGGAGCAAATTGTAACAAGTTATCGAGCATTTGGACCGCTCCTCGGTATTGGTTTGCCGATGATAGAGGCGATTATCCCGGCACTGCCACTTATTTTATTTGTGATGGCGAATGCAGTTGCTTTCGGGTTATGGCTTGGATTTTTGTATTCGTGGCTTGGGTCGGTTCTTGGTGCATTAATTGTATTTTCGGTTATTCGTCGGTTTGGACGAGGGCGGTTCTTCTCGTTTGTGAATAAACATCCGAAAGTGCGCAAAGCGATGGGATGGATTGAACGAAAAGGATTCGCACCTATTTTTATCTTATTTTGTTTTCCTTTTACGCCGTCTGCACTTATTAATGTTGTGGCGGGCTTATCACGTATTAGCAGAAGACAATTTGTGTTAGCACTAGCGCTTGGAAAGTTAGTCATGATTTTTATTTTAAGTTATATTGGGCATGATTTAACTTCTTTTATTTATAAGCCTGTGAAAACAATTATTGTGATAGGTGTTATTTTTATTTTATGGTATGTCGGTAAGAAGATTGAAGTAAAGCTAGAACTACATTAAGACTATTCTTCACTGTAAGTAAGGCTCCATTATAGAAAAGGGTGAGGGGAGAGGCAGATGAAGCGAGCTTTGAAAAAAGAAGGTCTAGAATGGATGAGGACAATCCTTATAGGCGTGCTATTAGCTGTTTTTTTTCGAACGTTTTTCTTCTCAACGTATGTTGTAGAGGGGAAGTCAATGATGCCGACACTTCAAGATGGAAATATGCTCGTTGTGAATAAGGTTAGTTATCAAGTTGGAGATTTGAACAGATTTGATGTTGTCGTGTTTCATGCGAATAAAAAAGAAGACTATGTAAAGCGAATTATTGGTTTACCGGGTGACCAGATTGAATATAAACATGACAAATTGTATATAAACGGTCAATTTATTGATGAGCCTTATTTGGAAACATATAAGAGAGAAGCGGAAGGCCGGCAGTTGACAGGTGATTTTACGTTAGAAGAATTAACGAGAGAAAAGGCTGTTCCAAGGGGATATATTTTTGTGATTGGTGATAATCGTCTCGGTAGCTGGGATAGCCGGCATTTTGGCTTTGTGAAAGCAGATACTGTTGTCGGGAAAGTGGACTTACGTTATTGGCCGATTAATGAAGTGCAAACGAACTTTTCAAAGGGAAAATAAGGGGGAAAAGACAAACAAAACAATTTTTGTTTGTCTTTTTGTTGTGGAGGGAAAAGATAAATGAAATTTTACCCCGCATTAACGGGCAGTAAGATCCCCTCCTCAATATTCAGAGAGAAACGAGGGCGATAGGTAGGAGAACAACTGCTCGTAAATGCCCGATTGGTGAAGGTTAATAATCAGTGGGGAATGAAGAAAATCCCACTGATTAAAGTTTCACTTTATCGGGGCAAATTCAAATATATCGACCGTTTCTCAACATATGTCGGCGATTTTTCAATATATCAACGTTTCGACAAGGAATATCGACCATCCAGCAAAAAACGACAAAAAACAGGAGCCAGCAGGATCCTATTTTTTTGTGTTATAATACAAGGATGATATCAAACTAATGTTCGTTATGTCAGTGAAAGGTGGGGATTACATGTCGCTTCGATTTGTGATTGGACGAGCTGGAAGTGGAAAAAGTACATTTTGTTTACACGAAGTACAAGAAGAGTTAAAACAGCGTCCAAGAGGCGAAACCATTTTATATCTTGTCCCGGAACAAATGACGTTCCAAACGCAACAAGCATTAATAGGGAATGAAGAAGTTAGTGGCTCTATCAGGGCGCAAGTATTTAGTTTTTCAAGGTTAGCATGGAAGGTTCTGCAAGAAGTTGGTGGCATGGGCCGTCTTCATATTGATGAGGCGGGCGTACATATGCTACTGCGCAAAATTGTAGAATCGCGTAAAGAAGGATTGTATGTGTTTCAAAAAGCAGCAGAACAAAATGGCTTTTTTGAACATTTAGGCGGCATGATTGCCGAGTTTAAACGTTACAATGTCACACCATCGAATGTATATGAGATGTGGCAACAGTTAGATGCTCATAGCAAAGGCGATGAGCAAAAGTTATTAGCAAATAAAATGTACGACCTTCAGCTTTTATATGATGATTTTGAACGTGCTTTAATTGGTAAATATTTAGATTCAGAAGATTACCTGCAGTTGCTTGTAGAAAAGCTTCCGCAGTCTGACTATGTAAAAGGTGCGGAAATTTATATAGATGGGTTTCATTCGTTTTCACCGCAGGAATTAGAGATTATAAGGCAGCTTATGATTTGCGGAGCAAGAATAACAGTTACGTTAACAGTAGATGAAAAAACGTTAGCGCAACCAGTAAGTGAACTAGATTTGTTTTATCAAACGGTACTTACGTATGAAAAGGTAAAACAATTAGCGCGTGAGGAAAAAGTTGCGGTGGAAAGTACGATTTCGATGAGAGAACAGCCACGTTTTCTTTCACCGGCACTAGCTCATTTAGAGGCTGAGTTTGAAACTCGCCCGTCTAAGAAGTTTCAAAGTGAACCAGATATTACATTATATACAGCGGCAAACTTGCGAGCGGAAGCTGAAGGAGTGGCCCGTGAAATTCGTAGACTTGTTGCGGAAGAGGAGTATCGCTACAGAGATATTACGGTTCTTCTTCGCAATGGAGAAAGTTATTATGATGTCATGAAAACGTTGTTTACTGATTATGATATTCCGCACTTTATTGATGAGAAGCGTCCGATGTCACATCATCCACTTATTGAATGCATTCGTTCTGCGCTAGAAGTCATTAGTGGGAATTGGCGTTATGATGCGATTTTTCGCTGCGTAAAAACGGAACTGTTATACCCGCTAGATGTGAGAAAAGAAGTAATGCGTGAAGAAATGGATGAGTTTGAAAATTACTGTCTAGCATATGGCGTACAAGGAAAGAGATGGACGGCAGATGAACCGTGGACGTATCGTCGTTATCGTTCGCTAGACGGAGTAAATGGAATGCAAACAGATAGCGAACGTGAAATGGAAGAGAAAATAAATCGCCTTCGTGACGTGGTAAGAACACCAATTATTCGTCTGCAAAAGCGTTTAAAACGTGCGAATTCGGTAGTGCAAATGTGTGAAACGGTATATTTATTTTTAGAAGAAATGGATGTTCCGAAGAAATTAGAAGATTTACGTATGCGTGCAGAGGCAGAAGGGAATTTCCTATTTGCGAGTGATCATGATCAAGTATGGGAAGAAGTCATGAATCTTCTCGATACATTTGTGGAAATGCTTGGCGAAGAAAAGATGTCTCGTGCAATGTTTATCGATGTAATGACAACTGGACTTGAGGCACTTCAATTTGCCAATATCCCGCCTTCTTTAGATCAAGTACTCATTGCAAATATTGATCGCTCTCGCTTATCAGATATTCGCGTTGCTTTTGTAATTGGTGCGAATGAAGGGATTATTCCAGCAGCCCCTTCAGATGAAGGGATGTTATCAGATGAAGAGAGGGAACTTCTCGCCACAGCTGGTGTAGAATTAGCGCCAACAACAAGGCAGACTTTATTAGAAGAGCAATTTGTTATTTATCAAACAGTAACTCGTGCATCTGAGAAGTTATATATTTCTTGTCCACTTGCGGATGAAGAAGGGAAAACATTACTTTCATCTAGCTTTATTAAGAAAGTGAAAAGAATGTTTCCGTCTGTCAAAGAGGTATTCATAACGAATGATGTGAATGATTTGTCTCGTCAGGCGCAAATTTCGTATGTAGCAACGCCAGAGGTTACCTTGTCGTATGTAACGCAGCAATTACAAAACTGGAAACGATATGGTTTTGAAGGGAACCTTGATTTTTGGTGGGATGTGTATAACTTCTATGTGACCTCGCCTGAGTGGAAACAAAAAAGTACTCGCGTATTATCTAGTTTATTTTATCGGAACCGCGCGCAGAAACTTAGCCCCGTTGTAAGTAGAGAGCTATACGGAGATAAAATTAAAGGAAGCGTCTCTCGTATGGAACTATTTAATCGCTGCGCGTATGCTCATTTTGCGCAGCATGGATTATCGCTAAGAGAGCGTGATATTTTCAAATTAGATGCACCGGATATCGGCGAATTATTCCATGCGGCATTAAAGAAAATTGCAGATAAGTTACTCAGAGAAAATCGCACTTGGGCTGATTTATCGATAAAAGAGTGTGAGCATCTTTCTGCCTTAGTAATTGAAGAAATTGCACCGCTATTGCAAAGACAAATTTTATTAAGTTCAAATCGGAATCATTATTTAAAACAAAAACTGCAGCAAATCATTTTCCGTACATCACTTATCCTTCGTGAACATGCAAAGTCTAGTAGATTCGTGCCAGTTGATTTAGAGGTTCCATTTGGTATGGGCGGCACAGGTTCACTTCCGCCGATGGAGTTTACACTCGCAAACGGTGTGAAAATGGAAGTCGTTGGCCGCATCGATCGCGTAGATAAAGCAGAAGATGAAAACGGCACGTTCCTTCGCATTATTGATTATAAATCGAGTACAAAAGCTTTAGATTTAACGGAAGTGTATTACGGTTTAGCACTTCAAATGTTAACGTATTTAGATGTTGTTATTTCAAATGCGAATACGTGGATGAAAAAGGATCAGGCGGCACTGCCTGCTGGAGTCTTATATTTCCATATTCATAACCCAATTGTGGAGATGAAAGGCGACGCCTCGGAAGAAGAGATTGAAAAGGAAATTTTAAAGAAATTTAAAATGAAAGGTCTTGTGCTAGGAGATGCCGATGTTGTTCGTTTAATGGACAATAAGCTAAGTACGGGAAGTTCAGATATTATTTCTGCCGGTTTGAAAAAAGATGGTAGTTTTAGTGCGCGTTCTAGTATTGCAAGTGAGCAAGAATTTACAACCTTACAGCAATATGTGCATCATACATTTGAAACTATCGGAAAAGACATTACAGAAGGAGTCATTGATATCGCGCCGTATAAAATGGGGAATAAAGCAGCTTGTACATTCTGTAATTTCCGCTCTGTTTGTCAGTTTGATGAATCACTGGAAGATAACAAGTTCCGCACATTAAAAGATATGAAAGATAGTGAAGCGATGGAAAAAATGAGAGAGGAGGTTGGCGGCGAATGATAGAGAATTGGCCACAAAAGCCTGAAGGTAGTCAATGGACAGATGATCAATGGAAGGCTGTTGTCAGAGATGGCCGTGATATTTTAGTCGCGGCGGCAGCTGGGTCGGGAAAGACAGCTGTACTTGTAGAAAGAATAATTCGCAAAATTATTAATGCCGAGAATCCAGTAGATGTGGATCGTTTGCTTGTCGTAACATTTACAAATGCAGCAGCGCAAGAGATGAAGAACAGAATTGGTGAAGCGTTAGAAAAAGTATTAATTGATGAACCAGGATCACAGCACATTCGGAAACAGCTCAGTTTATTAAATAAAGCATCGATTTCAACCATTCACTCGTTCTGTTTACAAGTTATTCGAACGTATTATTATATGCTTGATGTCGATCCGCGTTTTCGCATTGCAAACCAGACAGAAAATGAATTATTAAAAGAAGAAGTATTAGATGACATTTTAGAAGAGGAATATGGAACAGAGGGAAATGATATTTTCTTTGAGCTCGTTGATCGCTATACGAGTGACCGAAGTGATGATGATTTGCAGCGTATGATTTTAGCGCTTCATACAGAATCGAGGGCACATCCAAATCCAGAGAACTGGTTGGATAAGCTTGTTGAAGCATATGATGTGGAAGGAAAGTCGATTGAAGATTTAGCGTATGCGTCTTATTTATTAGAAGATGTGAAATTTCAGCTAGAAACTGCTGAAAAGCATGTTCAAAAAGCAATTGAACTTGCTATGCTTCCAGACGGGCCAGCACCGCGTGTTGAAACGTTGCAGGCAGATCTTGTTTTACTTGGAACGCTATCTAGTGCAGCTCATCAGTCTTGGACAAGTGTATATGAAGCGATGCAAAATGTTTCCTGGCAAACGTTAAAGCGCATTAAGAAGAGTGACTATAATGAAGAGATTGTCAAACAAGTAGATTCACTTCGAAATAAAGCAAAAGATGAAGTGAAAAAACTACAAGAAGAATTATTTAGCAGGAAACCAGAAAGCTTTTTACGAGATTTTAAGGAGATGCACCCTGTACTAGAAAAGCTTGTCCAGATTGTAAAAGTATTTACGGAGCGCTTCCAAACGATCAAGCGCGATAAAGGAATGGTTGATTTCACCGATTTAGAGCATTTTTGCTTACAAATTTTAAGTGAACGTACAGAAAATAGTGAATTGCGACCATCACCAGTTGCAATGCAATATCGCAATAAATTTGCTGAAGTACTTGTCGATGAATATCAAGATACAAACTTTGTGCAAGAATCGATTATTAAGTTTGTAACGAAAGACTCTGAGCAAGAAGGTAATCTGTTCATGGTCGGCGACGTGAAGCAATCTATATATCGATTTCGATTAGCAGAGCCTGGCTTATTCTTAGGGAAATATAAACGTTTTACGCCTGAAGGAATAGACGGCGGTATGAAGATTGATTTAGCAAAAAACTTCCGTAGTCGTCATGAAGTGTTAGCGGGTACGAACTTTATTTTTAAACAAATTATGGGCGAAACTGTTGGGGAAATTGACTATGATGCTGACGCTGAACTAAAGTTAGGTGCAAGTTACCCAGAAGGGGAAGATGTAGCAGCCGAGCTGCTATGTATTCATCAGTCTGAGGGGGAAGAATCAGCAGAAGGAGAAGACGGTGTAGAAGTAGAAAAAGCGCAGCTTGAAGCACGCTTAATGGCGCAAAGAATTAAAGCGATGGTTGATTCAGGTTATGAAGTATATGATCGTAAAACAGATAGTATGCGCCCGGTAAAATATCGTGATTTTGTCATTTTACTTCGTTCGATGCCGTGGGCCCCTCAAATTATGGAAGAGTTAAAGTTGCAAGGTATTCCTGTTTACGCTGAGCTGGCGACAGGTTATTTTGAAGCGACAGAAGTGACCGTTATGATGAATGTGTTTCGGGTAATTGATAATCCGATGCAAGATATTCCGCTTGCGGCTGTACTTCGTTCCCCAATTGTTGGATTAAACGATGAGGAACTTGCGATGCTTCGTGCTCATGAAAAGAAAGGTTCGTTTTATGAAGTGTTGCGTTCCTTCTTACAAGGAGCACCGCTTGAGGAAGAGATAGAATTACACGGAAAACTACAATGGTTCTATAACCTTCTGCAAGGATGGCGTGAATTTGCACGTCAGCAGTCACTTTCTGATTTAATTTGGAAAGTATATCGTGAGACAGGCTATTATGACTTTGTTGGTGGTCTTCCGGCGGGAAAACAACGCCAAGCAAATTTACGTGTATTATACGACAGAGCAAGGCAGTATGAAGCAACATCTTTCCGCGGATTATTCCGTTTCCTTCGTTTTATTGAGCGTATTTTAGATCGCGGAGATGATATGGGAACAGCGAGAGCGCTTGGTGAACAAGAAGATGTTGTGCGAATTATGACGATTCATAAAAGTAAAGGGTTAGAGTTTCCAGTTGTATTTGTAGCGGGGCTTGGGCGCCGTTTTAATACACAAGATTTAATGAAGAGGTTCTTACTGCACAAAGATTTCGGTTTTGGATCGCAGTTTATTGATCCTCGTAAACGAATTAAATATACGACGTTATCACAATTAGCTATTAAGCGTAAAATGAAGATGGAATTGATTGCGGAAGAGATGCGCGTATTATATGTTGCTTTAACGCGTGCGAAAGAAAAATTGATTTTAATTGGTACAGTGAAAGACAAAGAGAAAGAAATTGAAAAGTGGCTTGATGCAAGGGAGCATACAGATTGGTTGTTACCAGATTACGTTCGTGCGGGAGCATCTTGTTACTTAGACTGGATTGCACCGTCACTATATAGACATCGTGATAGTGAGATGCTTCTTGAACTTGGACAAGGAAATATACCAAATGAAATTTATGAATACGGTGCGAGCTGGAAAGTGGAAGTCGTTGATGGTAGAACTTTGCTTGCACCTGAACCAGTGCAAGAAGAAAAGCAAGAATTGTTAGAAGCGCTTCGTGAGAAAAAGTCGGTTCCACTAGAAAGTGAACGAAAAGAAGAAGTGTATGCCCGTTTAACATGGGAATATGCGCATAAAGGTGCAACAGCGCACCGGGCGAAGCAGTCTGTTACGGAGATAAAGCGGAATTATCAATCGGAAGATGGAAGTGATAATACCTTTATTAAAAAACTTCGTTCTCCTATAAAAACGCGTCCTCGTTTTATGGAGAAAAAGGGATTAACCTATGCCGAACGAGGAACAGCTGTCCACGCCGTTATGCAGCATGTTAATTTACAAAAACCGATTACACCAGAAGTAATGCAAGAACAAATTGCGGAAATGGTAAATAAAGAATTACTGACATTTGAGCAAGCAGAAGAAATTGCGATTGATCGCATTGTAGCCTTTTTTGATACAGATCTTGGTAAGCGTGTGTTAGCTGCGAAAAGTGTAGAACGTGAAGTACCATTTACGATGATGCTTTCAGCAGAAGAGGCATATCAAGATTGGCAAGGTCAGACCAAAGAATCTGTACTTGTCCAAGGGGTTATTGATTGTATGATAGAAGAGGAAGATGGGATTGTATTAATTGATTTTAAAACAGATACAATTGAAGGACGTTTTCCAGGGGGATATGATCAAGCAAGACCTATTTTAGAAGAGCGTTATAAAGCACAGCTTTCGTTATACGCGAAAGCACTAGAGAAAAGCTTGCATCATCCTGTAAAAGAAAAATATTTATACTTCTTTGACGGAGGGTACATACTGCGTATAGAAGATAGTATGTGATGTAAAACAAATTTGGCTACAAGCTCAAATTTATATACATCTATTTTAGATTTCGATATATACGCCGCTCACGTGAAGAAGAAAAGGTGGCGCCCTCGTTTTTTATTTGGAACGGAGCAGGAAAAGGGTCTGACCGCTTCTATGCATGGCTGGATCCTCCCTCCCACCTAAAAAGAAAAGGGTTTATATCGGTTTTTTAACTTGCGAAAAGTGTACAAATAAGAAAATGAAACAAACGAAAAAAAGTAGGGGGCTTCCTCCTACTTTTTTTCATGCTGTTCCCGCCTGATTTTGATCCGCAACATCTGAATCGAATGTATTCGTTGCACTGACACCGTTAAATGTATTGACTACAAAACCAACATTGGATGCTCCTGAACCGTTATACGCCTTTGTATTTTCTTTTGGAGAGACATTATAGAAGTCACCTAAGTTAAAAGAGCCATTACTATTTTGAACAACGAGATTCCCAACGACAGAGGGCATGTGATTCACCTACCTAAGCACTTTTCTTTAACATTACTATATGATTTATTCGTTGAAAGGTTCATCTGTAATATACTGGCGGATTTGGTGAATGCGTGAATTATTAAATGCATAATCAACTGATCCAATTTGAAAGCAAGCGGAATTTAATAAGGTACGAACTGTAACATCACCTACTTCAATAAAGGGACATTCATTTATAATATTCATTTTGACATCCGTTGACCGGGTAGGGATTGTGATTTCATCATCTGTAAAGATTTTATAAGCTTCCAATTTCCCTTCACCTTTTAAATAGTAAGGAATTTCACGGTGTACAACAAGAGCTCGGCTTATTAATTCCATCTGATTTGCATCGCCAATTTGAAAAACCCCAGAAGCCCCCATAGAGACAATATTTGTCTGATGAACAACTGAAATGTGTCGAAGCATGGAGAGACCTCCTTAACTTGGCGTAGTAGGCACTTCCGTTACAAGTGGTACAAATGCACCTTCAATAAGAGATTCGAAAGGTGTATCGAGAATAGAAGAGAGAATTAAAAGGTTCGCATCACCAATTAAAAAAAGGGCAGATGAAGAAACCCCGTTCATTTTGATCTGCCCAACCTTTATTTCACGATTCACAACGGTAAAATTCATACATATTTACTCCTTTCGGAAGTTGCTAGGAATGTGTTGAATAAAGGAAAGGAATGCTTTATCGATATCTTGTTTCATAGCTTGAATAATTACTTCTTTCATATACTGAGGATTTGATGTAATGTCCTCATACGGCTGTACTTGTGATAAATAATAAGGGAGGCGATGTTCCATTTGTTTTTTTATATCGTCAATCATCATTTGTCGATACATATCATCAAGTGGTGTTCGCTCTTCATGTTCAAAATGAAGAATTCTGCTGTAGGCTTCTTCATCTAAATAGCGATGCATCTCTTGAATAATATCTTGATAAAAATCAGGGTTTGTTTGTGTTTCTGGATTTACTTTTAATGTTTCGGTATCTACTTGAAAATCTTCAATTTGTTGATCTGTCGTAGCGAATGGGTTTAAGCCGATATTTAATGTGCCATTTAAGTTCTCCACTTTTAGTTGATCGAATTTATATTCTACTTTTCCTATAGAAGAGGAGGGACGGCTTTTTAGTTCATCAAGCTCTTCTGTTAATGTCCGTACTTGTTCTTCTAATGCACGGATTGTTTCTTGCTGTTGTTGAAGAACTTGTTGAAATTGTTGTAGGTAAATGTATATATCTTGATTCACTATGTGAAACCTCCTTTTCAATAGGGAGGGTGTGTATACTTGCTCTATATGTTTATGATAAAAGTGGCTTAAGAAGAACTCATCATCGGTTTAATAGAAATAATTTGTCCTTTGGCTGTTAAGGGGCGAAGTGGCTCTGTAAATCCCCCGGTATTGGAAAGCTTAGATAATGCTTTAATGCTACCGGCAGTTCCAATTTGAAAAACGGAAGATGTTGTAATACTTTCAATTTTGATGTTGTTAATGATAATACTTTGCTGTACATAAAAGTTCACTTTTGATTCGCCTCCTTTAGGTTGATCCAATTATAGCTTGATCGATGACGTCTGTATCATTAACTGTCGTCGTATTTTGATAATTGTATACCGAAACATTTTCACCTACATTAAAAGAACCAGCTCCTGCAAAAGCACGAGAATAACTAATTGGTCTGATTGCAAATACATCTCCAATATGAAAAATACCACTTGATCCAATATTAACAATATGAATATGTCCAACCATTGCTGGCATAGCAAACACCTTTCATAAATGAAATTTTTTATTGCGGGTATCATGTATGTTCAATATGAAAAATAAATATTCTTTTCTATTATTGTATGGGCGTTTTCATTAAAATGTGTTTTTTATTTAAAATAAAAGACACACACTTCAGTGTGTGTGTTTGTCTATCGTATAAGTTGGGGCTAAACCTTCTTGCAAAAGCCAAACCACATTTAAGAGCCTGTCCAGTTCTTGGCTACAATTCACTGTTTTTTGAGAAGTTATTCCATAGCGCTCAGCAAAATACATCATTTTTTCACGTTTTTTTTCAATCGCTTGCTCAAACATAGAATAATCGGCTCCATCTCTTTATAAATTTTTATGTATATATGTAGTACATATTATACAAAAATTCCATAAAAAAGAAATACATTCGATAAAAAAAGTAAAAATTCTACATTTTATTCCAAAATAGTATTTGACGTTGTAAAAGATAAAGAATTTTGTAAAAATTAAAATGGATTGGCAGGGTTTTTTTGAAGGAATGCGAATACAATTACAGTGTATGAGTTTTAGGATGGAGAGTGGAAATAGTGCGATTTGTGACGGTGAAGAAGGAAGAAAAAGTATTTGTTGGTATTGTGGATGAGCACGAAGAAACGGTGCTGCATATGAGAGAAGCACAAAGGCAAAAAGGCGAAAAAATTACAGTTCCTATTACAATGTTAGAGTGTATCGAACAAGGAAATGCCTTTATTGAAAAAGCAAAAGAAATTGTAAATTGGGCAAAAGAGAATGAAACAACGGCATATTATCCCCTGCAAGACGTTAAAATATTAGCACCTATTCCAAGGCCGAGAAAGAATATTCTTTGCGTCGGAAAAAATTATCGTGATCATGCGATAGAAATGAGCGGGGAGGAATCGGTTCCGAAAGATATCATGATTTTTACAAAGGCGCCAACGACAGTTATTGGGAATGGAGAAAAGATCCATAGTCATCCGCATGCAACGAATGAACTAGATTATGAAGGTGAGCTCGCAATTGTAATTGGAAAACGTGGAAAACAAATTGCGAAAGAGAAGGCGCTTGAATATGTTTTCGGCTATACGATTGTAAATGACGTAACGGCTCGAGATATTCAAAGAAAACATAAACAATTTTTCTTAGGAAAAAGTTTTGATACATTTTGTCCAATGGGCCCATATTTAGTTCATAAGACGGGAATTGAAAATCCCAACAAATTAAACATTGAAACAAAAGTGAACGGGGAAGTTCGTCAAACTTCAAATACTGCAAATATGATGTTTTTGGTAGAAGATATTATTTCTATCGTAAGTAAAGGGATGACGTTAGAGCCTGGGGACATAATCGCGACTGGAACACCAGCTGGAGTTGGAAAAGGATTTACTCCGCCAAAGTTTTTACATGCTGGTGATGAAGTGACAATTAAGGTACAACATATTGGAACACTTCAAAACGAAGTTAAATAGTAGTTTCTCTATTTGGCTCATCCCTATATTATTTGCGTTTCATAATGCTGAGGAATATTATTTCTTTCCTGAAATGAAATATTTACAGCCGATTCGTATGGAAGAGAATGTGGGACAAAAACAATATTTTTTCATGGCGTTATGTATATTAACAACTATTGTTTTTCTTCTTGTATGTATTCATTCTATATGTAAAAAGAAAGTCACACTTTATATATTACTTGTTATGCAAGCAATGATTTTTATGAATGGATGGTTTCATGTAGCCGGGGCGATTGTAATAGAAAGATACGTTCCAGGATTGATAACAGCGTTGGTATTGATTATACCGTTTTCATTGTTTTGGTTTCGGGAAGGGATAAGAAGTGATTGGTGGAAATTGAAACATGTGATTGTCTCCTGCGTAGTAGGTGTATTGCTTCTACTTCCGGTTATCGTTGGTATATTACTTTTCTCAAAAGTGATTGTTTCATAAAACAAGCTGCCTTTTACGAGGCAGCTTGTTTAAATTAAGATAATACCGCTTTAATTTTTTGGAATGCCCACTCTAAATCTTCTTCAGAGATTACAAGAGGTGGTGCAATGCGGATTACATTTTCGTGTGTTTCTTTACATAAAAGACCAGCTTCTTTTAATTTTTCGCAATATGGACGAGCAGGCTCGTTCAATTCGATGCCGATAAATAATCCTTTACCGCGGATTTCTGTAATCATTGGGTTATCAATTTCTTTTAATTGTCCTACTAATTTTTCTCCTAATTGAAGAGAGCGCTCTGTTAATTTTTCATCTTCTAATACTTCAAGAGCTGCGATAGAAACAGCACATGCAAGTGGGTTACCACCGAATGTAGAACCGTGAGAACCTGGCTCGAATACGCCTAAAATATCGCGGTTTGCAGCAACGCAAGAGATTGGGAATACACCGCCGCCAAGTGCTTTACCAAGTATGTACATGTCAGGAATTACATTGTCCCAATCACATGCAAATAATTTACCTGTACGACCTAAACCAGTTTGGATTTCGTCAGCTACAAATAAAACATTCTCTTCTTTACAGATATCATATGCTTCTTTTAAGAATCCAGCTGGTGGAATGTTAATACCTGCTTCACCTTGAATTGGTTCTAAAATAAATGCAGCTGTATTTGGGGTAATTGCTGCTTTTAATGCGTCTAAATCACCGTAAGGAATTACAACAATGCCAGGAAGCATTGGTCCGAAGCCGCGCTTGTATTCTTCGTTGGATGACATGGAAACAGCGCCCATTGTACGACCATGGAAGTTATCTTCACAAACGATAATTTCAGCTCTATTTGCTTCTACTTTTTTCACATCATATGCCCAGCGGCGTGCGGTTTTGATTGCGGTTTCAACAGCTTCCGCACCTGTATTCATTGGAAGTACCATATCTTTATGTGTTAATTTCGCAACTTTTTCGTACCAAGGACCTAATTGATCGCTATGGAAAGCACGAGAAGTTAACGTAACACGATTAGCTTGTTCGATTAACGCATTAATAATTTTCGGATGGCGATGTCCTTGGTTTACCGCAGAATATGCACTAAGTAAGTCCATATAGCGATTTCCTTCAGGATCTTCTACCCAAACACCTTCCGCTTTAGAAATAACGATTGGAAGCGGATGATAGTTATGTGCACCGTATGTGTCTGTTAGTTCGATAATATCTTTTGTTTGAATCATGATTGTTCCCCCTTTTGTTATTACAAGAAGTTTGTAAATACTCTAAATATTATATCATTTAAATTGGAAAAAGCGAAACATTTCCTAAAAAAGAAATGGTCGTGGTATCATATAAAATGAGAAAGTGTGAAAAAGAGGAGGTAGGGATTCATGACACACATGCATATTACAGCGTGGGCATTAGGGCTTATTTTATTCTTTGTGGCGTATTCGATGTATACGGCAGGGAGAAAAGGTAAAGGCGTACATATGGGGCTTCGTCTTATGTATATCGTCATCATTGTAACAGGTTTCTTACTGTATCAAGGCATTATGAAAACAGCAACAGGTGACATGCACATGTGGTATGGCCTAAAAATGTTAATTGGTGTTTGGGTTATTGCTGCAATGGAAATGATTCTTGTGAAAACAAGTAAAAACAAGAAAACAGGGGCATTCTGGGGTCAATTTATTATCGCACTTGTCGTTGTATTATATCTTGGATTACGATTACCAATCGGATTTTCGCCGTTTGCGTAAAAAGAAGCCATCTTATTTTTCTGTATAGAAGAATGAGGTGGTTTTTTGTTTCCTTTGACAAATTACAGTACAAAGAAATTGTAACAAAATAAAGAGAATCGCTTATCTATATTCAATGAGCGATTCTCTTTATTTTATTATTATGTAGCATCTACATGTAATTCCTCACCATTTGTTTTTATAAACTTAAATATATTCTTATTACAAGTGGAAGAACGAACGTAATGATGGTGCAGCGAGCAAATCATCTCTTCGTTATCAAATAAGAGAAGGTTTACACCTTCACAAGGCTCTTCTTTCGGTTGAAACGATAAGAAATTATGACAATAGATACAATCATATAAAGAATAATTGAATGACTGCAATGTTTCTGCAAATAATGAAAAAGTGGAATCAGGTAGTTCTTCTAACCATTCATGATAACTGAGTAGCAGTTTTTTACGAATTCGTATCATCTCACCATTTTGCAATGGATGATGTTCATTTGCGATTTGCAATATATCCTGTTCGTAGAATCTTGCCGGTAGCCAATTGTTGTTATATAAAACTTCAAATCCATCTTCAATAATATCATCAAGCAAAAATGCTTCATCATTTTCATCGTCAAAGAATATCCATTCATTGTTTATATATTCCACATTCCCAATTGTATGAGCACGTGGCTGGTTATACAAAATATGTTTGCGTTGTTTCATTCGTGATTTCTCCTTTTATCAAAGTACTTATTCTTGTTATGGACAGTTCAGGCATTCTTTATAACTATGGAACACCTAAAGAAAATTGGGCATAGAATAAAAACACGTTTCATACAGTGAAACTTCCATCAGTGGGGTGCTTTATCCCCCGCTGATGGTTAGTTGAACCAATCGGGCATTAACGTGCAGTTTCCCCGTTCAGCCTCTTTGGTCTATTCGGATTTTGAACGGGGATTACTGCACGTTAATGCGGGGTAAAGTTATACGGATATAAGATAGGAAGGATGATTGATATGTGCGGGATTACAGGATGGATTGATTATAAGCGGTCGTTAGAAGGTGAAAGAGAGACGGTTACGAAGATGGCAGAAACACTTGCGAAGAGGGGGCCAGATGATACGAATGTCTGGGTAAAAAGGCATGTTGCTTTCGGGCATAAACGGTTAATTGTAGTTGACCCTGAGGGCGGGAAACAGCCGATGACATGTAGGTGTATGAAAGAAGAAGAGAATTATACAATTTGCTATAACGGGGAGCTTTATAATACAGAAGATATTCGTAAAGAATTACTGCAAAGAGGCTATACGTTTAAAGGGCATTCTGATACAGAAGTGTTATTAGCATCTTATATAGAGTGGAAAGAAGAATGCGTCGATCATCTAAATGGGATATATGCATTTGCGGTTTGGGATGAGAAAAAAGAACAAGTATTTATTGCAAAGGATCGACTAGGGGTTAAACCATTATTTTACAAATATGATAATGGCAGATTATTATTTGCATCGGAGTTAAAAGCTATTTTAGCTCATCCAGATATAAAGACAGAAGTAACGACAGAAGGACTTTCAGAAGTATTTGGATTAGGACCGTCTCGAACACCTGGACATGGTATTTATGCAGGAATTCAGGAACTTCGTCCGGGGCACGCTCTTACATTTTCAAAAGATGGATTATGTATATGGCGCTATTGGAATGTTGAGAGTAAAAAACATGAACATTCATTTGAAGAGACTGTAGAACACACGCGCTTTTTACTCCAAGATGCGATTACAAGACAATTGGTTTCAGATGTACCATTATGTACATTTTTGTCAGGCGGGGTAGATTCAAGTGCCATTACTGCATTTGCAGCAAAGGCATATGAAAGAGAAGGAAAAGGGAAGTTACACACGTATTCGATTGATTACGAAGATAATGAGAAATATTTTAAAGCGAACGCTTTTCAGCCGAATTCGGATGCGCCATTTATTGATTTGATGACAGAAACATTTGGTACGATTCATCACCGCTGTGTGATTTCCAACGAACAGTTAGCCGAATATTTAACAGAAGCGGTACTCGTGCGTGATTTACCTGGTATGGCAGATATCGACTCTTCATTATTATGGTTTTGCCGAGAAATTAAACAAGATTTTGTCGTTGGTTTGTCGGGCGAATGTGCGGATGAAATCTTTGGCGGTTATCCGTGGTTTTATCGGGAAGATGATTTGCAATCAAGTGCATTTCCATGGATGCGTTCGACAGAGGCGCGTGAGCAACTTCTGAAAAAAGAATGGCGTAATAAATTAAACTTAAGGGAATATGTACAAAGGCGCTACGAAGAATCTATACAGGAAGTACCGATTTTAGAAGGAGAAAGTGCAATTGAAGCAAAAAGACGGCAACTATTTTATTTAAATATGGTTTGGTTTATGACAACATTATTAGACAGAAAAGATCGGATGAGTATGGGAGCGAGCTTAGAAGTACGTGTTCCGTTTGCAGATCATCGCCTTGTCGAATATGCGTGGAATATTCCTTGGGAAATGAAAATGTATAAAAACCGCGAAAAAGGTCTACTGCGTAAGGCATTAGAAGGGGTATTACCAAATGATATATTATATAGAAAGAAAAGTCCGTATCCGAAAACGCATAATCCGCATTACACAAAAGCAGTAACTGTGTGGTTAGAGGATTTACTAACAGATAAAAATTCTATTTTGCATGAGTTGTTTGATAAACAGCAATTACAAGGATTAATCCAATCAGGTGGGAGTGCATTTCAAACACCATGGTTTGGTCAGTTGATGACCGGACCGCAGCTATTGGCGCACTTAGCACAAATTCACGTTTGGTTTAAGGAGTATGGGGTGAATATTAAAGAATAGGGAAAAGCGGCTTACAATTATTGTGAGCCGCTTTTTTTCGTTATTTCACTTGAATATAAACATATTTATTATATTTTCCATCCTCCGTCGTTGCAGTTAAAACAACACGTCCAGGTTTCAATCCTTTTGCATAAGTTGCACCATTTTGATTTTCAAGTGTAACGATGCTCGAGTCGCTACTTTTCCATGTTATTTTTTTATTTGATGCATTCTCAGGAAGAACAGAAGCAGATACAGGTTTGGAATCTCCTTGTGTAAGTTGGAAAGATCGTTCATCTACTGTAATTCCTGTAACAGGTACATGATTTAGCCCAACAGTTACTTTACATGTTGCTACATATTCACCAGTAGCAGTTGTTACAGTGATTGTTGTTGTACCAGCTTTTTCAGCAGTGATAATTGCCTTGTCATCCGTTGCTTTTATTGTTGCGATAGTTGGATCATCACTCTTCCAAGTCAATTTTTTATTTGTAACATTAGGATCAATCTTTGCGGTAATTTCAAACGATTCTCCTTCTTTTAAGGCATGTTCGGACTCACTAAGTTTAATACTAGTTGAGAATGTTTCTAATAAATTTTCAGGCGCTTTTGCATCCCAAGTTGTTGGTTTATTTGAGCGAAGTGCTTGCGCTACAATCGCTGCTGTATCCATATTTGTCATTGGAGCAGTAATGGTTGTTTTAGCTGGAATTCCAGGACCATTTGCTGCCCAGAAAATCGTTTTTTCTTCAGGAGATTCTCCGCCGTGACCGTAGCCTTTCCCGCCGTGATCTGTCGTCATAATAATAAGGCTGTCTTCTAGTAAACCAGCGTCACGAATTGCATCTAATACGATACCTACATTTTTATCGGTTTTTTCAATTTGTTTCATATATGCCGGGCTTCCATAACCTTGAGAATGACCAGCGCCATCAATATCATCAAAATGAATGAATGTGACTTCCGTATCTTTTCCGTCCGTTTTAATATAATTTGCGATTTTTGGTGCCAACTGATCATCTCGAACAGACTCTAAGTGAGCGCCTACGGATTGTTCGATAATCCCTATATTAATTGGACTCCATGCAGAGAATGAAGCTGTTTTTACATATGGTCGTTCTTGTTTTAGTACTTTCATAAATGATGGATAAGGTGAGTTTTCAGGATACGCTTGGGACCCTGCGGTTGTATTATTGATATTTGTTTTATCAGGTGTTACCCCATGCAAGATTCCGCCCCAGTTTTGAGCGCTAATTGTTGGTGAAAGAGCTTGAGCGTTATAAGTGCTTGCGCTGCCCTCAATAAAACTTTTAATGTTAGGAGCATTCGCATCTTTGACGGCAATCCCAGCTCCGTCTAACCCAATAATAAAGACACGTTTGTACGGATAATTTGTAGATTGTTTTAGTCGTTCCTCAAGAGGGAGGGTATCTTTTTCATCAATTTTTCCGTCTCCATTTAAATCAGCGTGCTTAATTTCATTCCAGTTTTGACTATTTTCATCTGATCCGATGTATTGTTTTACAAAGTTTACATCACTTTGTTCAAGCAAGCCATCCCGTGTTACATCTAAAGAATTTGAAACAGTTAGTTCTGCATTTGCGACTTTTTTTCCGTCTTCAGAAAGAGCTTGAATTGTTGTTTTCCCTATGCTTTTTCCAATTACTTTTACTTTTCCATCTATCGTTTCAACGTCTGCGATGTCTTTATTGCTGCTTGTCCAAGTTACATTTTTATTTGTTGCATCGGACGGCTTGATGTCGGCTTTTACATATGTGTAACCATCAACGTTTAAATGAATAGTCGGTTGATCAATTGAAATGTCAGTAACAGAGATAGGAGGAGCAGACAGATACATCTTTTGAACATCTTCAGCTGTTACTGCCTTTTTTAGAATCGATACTTCATCTAATGCCGCATTGAAGTTATTGCCGAATAAGTTTCCTTTGCCATCGACACCGATTTTTGTTGTGTAATTCGTATCGATTGTACCTTTCATTTTACTAATATCAATTTGTTTTTCTAACTTGCCATCTTTATAAATCGTTGCATATCCATTACGATCATGAGAAATCACAATATGATGCCAAGCATTATCAGCAACATTTGGGATAGAAGCATCAAGACGAGAGCTGCCAGATGTTTTGAAATTCCAAAGGAGAGCTTTATCCTTTAAACCGATAAACCAACCTAAGTTCCCGCCGCTTTGCCAATCTTTATTTGAAATGATAGCAGGATCAGCGTTTACACCTGAAGAGTTCACCCAAAAGGCTACTGTGAAATTTGTACTTTCTCCAAATTTTAATTGCGTTGTATCCCCTAAGTCGATGTAAGAAGCGTTTTTCTGTGATGTTGATTTGAAGTTGAGAGCTTTATTTACGCGCCCATCTGTAAAAGAAGGGCTTCCATTTTTATATGAAATACTATGATTGGAAGCGGAACTATCATTTAGATTTTCTTCAAATGATAGCTTCATAATTTCCTCAGAAAGGTGTTCTTGTTGCGCTTGCATTGCTTGATTAGGTGCTTCTGCTAAAACGTTAAATGGAATTGTAGTGGATAGGATTGTACTCATTGTAAGGGTAGAAATCAGTGCTGCTTTTTTAATAAAAGGCTGTTTCATTATAATTCCTCCTCATATGCTTGTTAGAATTCAACGGTTATCCGTTTGCTTTTCTAAGTTACATAGTAAAGTGCAAATTTTGAGGAATCATAACTGCAATATTGAGAATTTTTTAAGGTGATGTGAAGTTCCACAGTTATTGGGAGAACATATATTTATCAAATTAAGAATTATTTTCATTTGACAAATTTGTGGCAGGGTAGATTTAGAGAATGTTAATTCTCTATCTATTTTTAATCACCTAAAACATAGCGTCTGTAAAGGTTTATTAAAATGAAAGTGTAACGAAAAGATAACTTTGATTACCATTAAACGATTTTTATTTCGTGATAATTAAAAATATTTCATTTTTGTTACAAAAATGTATTGATTATATTAAAACATCGTAATATAATTCTGGTTGTGGAAATAAAATCTAAAATTATTCATTATTTGGGGGATATGGAAAATGAAGAAAACCATTTTACCAGTTTTAATGTCTGCAATGTTTGTAGTTCCTGCAGTATCTCATGCTGAAAACCAAGAAGCTGTAAAACAACTTGCTCCAAAAGCAGAACAGGCAATGCAGAAAACAGGTTGGGTAAAAGAGGGGAATACATGGTATTTCTATGATCAAAATGGCGTGAAGAAAACAGGTTGGTTAAGTGATGGGGGAAAATGGTACTACTTTGATGGAAACGGAAAAATGAAAACGGGTTATATTGTAGATCAATATGAAGGTTACTTACTAGGAGCAGACGGTGCGATGTATGCCGATAAAGGTTGGGTTCAGTATGGTGGAAAGTGGTATTATGTACATCAAGGTGGAAAGCTACACCACGGATTACTTGAATATAATGGGAAAACTTATTTTTTAAATCCAGATAATGGGGAAACGTTTACGAAAGCTTGGATTGGAGAATATCGTACAGGTAACTATTTTCTCGAAGATGGATCCATGGCAATAGGTTGGACTTTAATTGATAATAAGTGGTACTACTTTAATGATAAGGGGCTTAGTTATAATGGTTGGCTAAACTATAAAGGAAGCTGGTACTACTTTATTGGTGGTAAGATGCAAACAGGTTGGATTGAAGATAATGGGAATTGGTACTATATGAACGCAGACGGAACGATGAAAACAGGGTGGTTAAAAGATAAGGGTACGTGGTACTACTTAAATGCAAATGGCACAATGAAAAGCACAGCAAATGGGTGGAACGAAGGTTGGTTAGATGAAGGAGGAAAGCGTTACATCTTTGATGACAGTGGTGCTATGCGGACAGGGAAATTAGCTGAAGGCGGTACTAGTTGGCACTTTAATTCAGATGGCTCAATGGTAACAGGATGGAAACAACTAGACGGTGAATGGTATTACTTTGATGATGAAACTGGTGCAAATAAGCAAGGATGGTTTAGTTATAATGGAAAGTGGTATTACTTTTTTGATGTGATGCAAACAGGATGGCTACAAGAAAATGGTGAATGGTATTATTTACAGTCTAGCGGTGCAATGGCAACAGGTAAACATTTCATTGATGGAAAATGGTATTCATTCAAAGATAATGGCGCTATGATGTAACGAAAGTTTTTTATGAGTATGTAGGATACTAGATACATATTTTAAGAGATTTTTACAATGAAAGAAGACACTCTCACAAGTGTCTTCTTTATTCTTTTCTATGAATCTATAGAAAAGAAATAAAAAGGGACAGACCTTCCAAGGAAAGAGATCTGTCCGAGAGTAAATATAGTGAATGAATCAATTCCTCATTTAGCAAACACATGATTACCGATTACTGCAACGGTTTGACGCGTGGTAATCCATTTGTCAGTAGAAGTTTTTGGGTTATAGAAATAAAGCCAATCAGAATTACTTCCTTTCGTAGAGATTGCTTCCTCTACTGCCATTCTTGCTTCATGGGTTGCTGGTTGATTAATCCTTCCATCTGTAACTGGAGTAAAGGAATAGCCATATTTAATAGGTTCATAAATTACATCGGTAATTGTATTTGGAAATTCTGTTGAATTAACGCGATTTAATATAACTTTTGCCACTGCAACTTTCCCAGCGTAAGGCTCTCCTCCGGCTTCGGCAGTAACCAAACGAGCCATTAAGTCCATTTCTTGTTCTGAAATGCCTGTCGTAATGATTAAGTGTTGACCTGCATAAATTCGGTCACCGTTTGTATGGTTAGCTTGTTTAATTGCTTGTATGGATACATTGTATCGTTTTGCGATAGCTCCTAATGTATCTCCTCGTTGAACCTGATAAACAGCTTGAGCTGAATGATTGGAAGCTGCTACATCTTTTTGCGGTGTAGATTCGCTTGATGAAGGCGAGGCTGGAATGGTTAACTGTTCTCCAATATAAATTCGATCATTCGTCTTATGATTTGCTTGTTTCATTGCCTGAACTGAAACGCCATATTGGTTACTAACATCCCAGAGAGTGTCATTCTTTTTAACAGTATAAATCGTTGCGGCATCGGCCGTTCCTTGATTAGATACAAGTGTAATTGTTGCAGCAGATATAGGCAGCAAATGTTTCATCTTATGTAACTTCATTTGAAAAAAACCTCCTGAAAATCGTTGAGATATCCTTATTTTGAATATAAATTCATAAACTAGTATAATTATTGCTAATTTATGGTTAAGTCATTTATATACTAACAAATTGAAAGAGTATCGTCATTAATTGTATATCAATATTTAAACGATATACTTGAAGTCGAATATTGCAATGGAATTATATACCACTAATTATTTTTATACATCTTTCATTCATTTTATTGTGATTTTATAATATTAAACTTAGTAAGTCTTACACCATAAGCTTTCGTAGCTGCACCTAAGGAAAGATGCAATATATGCGGAAACTTTGTGTCTCTATTCATTAATCCGCCGCTTTGACGATTGGTCGTCTTGTATAAGGGCGCTACCGGACTTTTATATTGTTGTATTCTTTTGTTGAACGAGAGGAACTGTTTTTATTAGGTCAGAAATAGTAGAATCCCCCATCTCAAGATTATGTAGAGGTGGGGATCAACTGTCCGTAAAAGCCCAATTGGTGAGGGTTAATAATCAGTGAAGGGGGAGGACCCCCCACTGATTAAAGTTTCACTTTATGTTAAAATCAAATAGCAATCGTGCGATAAGGGGATAGTGAAGCGCACATCAAAGTATAAATATCAAACTTGGAAAAATTAAACAAATCAATCTTCGATAGTTAGTAGGGTGTTGAAAGGGAAAATAAGTTCAACAGAAAGGAGACATTTTAATATGACGATTTCAGAAAAAAATGTAAGGATTTGCGATAAAGGGCACAAATATTATAAAAGTAGCGATTGTCCAACCTGTCCGATTTGTGAGCAAGAACGCAAACCTGATCATGGATTTCTTTCTTTACTATCGGCACCAGCAAGAAGAGCGTTTGAACACAATGGAATTACTTCTTTGCAACAACTATCAACATATAGTGAAAAAGAGATTTTGCGATTTCATGGTATGGGACCAGCATCTTTACCTAAACTGAGAACTGCTTTGCAGGAAAATGGGTTATCATTCAAAAATTAAATATCAAGAACGATTATACTTACGGAAATGTAAGATAGTGAAATAAGACATATGAGTAAAACGCCTGGATTTAGTTAAATCCAGGCGTTTTTGTATGAGTAGTATGCACCGATAGCACTCCTGTATCATATTCGTCTTATATAGATCGAAGCAAACCAGAATATGAAAAGGTATTAAATAAATTGTCAAATAAAATTCATAATCATATTATAAAAAATACTTATTTAGAATTATTATTTTGACGTACTCATTATCAATTGTTATACTGGAAACAAATGTTCTTGAAAAAGATTCTCATTTCTGATATTGAGGTGAATATAGATGAATAAGAAGAAAATAGGTTTACTTGTGATGGCGTATGGAACGCCAGAGTCATTAGAAGGTGTGGAGGCATATTATACGCATATACGTCACGGTCGTAAGCCATCTCAAGAAGCACTTGATGATTTAGTGGAGCGCTATAAAGCGATTGGTGGCATTTCACCGCTTGCGAAGATTACAAAGGAGCAAGCTAGAAAGTTAACAAATGAGTTAAATAAGTGTTTTTCAGAATTTGAATTTGTATGCTATTTAGGATTAAAGCATATCGCACCTTTTATTGAAGATGCAGTAGAAGAAATGAAACAAGACGGTATTGAGGAAGCAATTAGTATTGTGTTAGCACCTCATTATTCAACGTTTAGTATTAAAGCGTACAACGAACGTGCCCGAAAGGTTTCTGAGAGTATAAATGGTCCCGTTATAGAACCAATTGAACAATGGTACGACGAACCAAAATTTATTGCTTATTGGGCAAATGAAATCAAAGAAACATTTACTAGAATTGCAGATAGGGAGAAAGCTGTTGTCATTTTTTCAGCGCATAGTTTACCAGAAAAAATTATTGCGGCGGGAGACCCATATGTGAAACAACTGCAGCATACAGCAGATTTAATTGCTAAGGTAGCAGGTACCCAGCATTATACAATCGGCTGGCAAAGTGCAGGAAATACACGGGATCCATGGATTGGACCGGATGTACAAGATGTAACGAAAGATTTATATGAAAAGCATGGTTATGAATCTTTTGTATACTGTCCTGTCGGATTTGTAGCAGAACATTTAGAAGTGCTGTATGACAATGATTATGAGTGTAAAGTTGTGACAGATGAATTAGGTGTATCCTATTTCAGACCAGCTATGCCGAATGCACAAGACTCATTTATTGATTGTTTAGTAGAAATTGTTTCCAAAAAAGTGAATGAAATAATTGACAAAAAAGCAATTTTGAACAATAATTAATTTATAATAATTTTAAATAAGTAATTATTATCATAAAATAATAGGAGGTTCCCCCTGATGAATCCAAATAATCGCTTAACAACAAACCAAGGTGCTCCAGTAGGAGATAACCAAAATTCGCGTACAGCTGGTCGCCGTGGACCGGTATTATTAGAAGATTATCATTTAGTAGAAAAGCTTGCTCATTTTGATCGCGAACGTATTCCAGAGCGTGTCGTACATGCGCGTGGTGCAGGTGCTCATGGTGTTTTCGTAACCAAAAATAGTATGAAAACATATACGAAAGCAGCATTTTTGCAAAACGCGGGAACAGAAACGCCTGTATTTGTTCGTTTTTCAACAGTTATTCATGGTCAAGGTTCTCCAGAAACAGCTCGTGACCCACGCGGATTCGCTGTGAAGTTTTATACAGAAGAAGGAAACTATGATATCGTTGGTAATCATTTACCTGTTTTCTTCATTCGTGATGCAATTAAATTCCCCGATATGGTACATTCTTTAAAACCAGCACCAGATACAAATATTCAAACGCCAGATCGTTACTGGGACTTCATGACATTGTCTCCAGAGTCTACACATATGATGACATGGGTATTCTCAGATTACGGTACGCCAGCAAACTATCGTCAAATGGAAGGATTCGGAGTACATTCATTTAAATGGATCAATGCAGAAGGAAAAATTGTTTACATTAAATATCATTGGAAACCACAACAAGGTGTTCGTAACTTAAATGCAAAAGAAGTAGAACAAGTACAAGGAAAAGACTTCAACCATGCAACTCGTGACTTATTTGATGCGATTGAAAAAGGAAATTATCCAAAATGGGATCTTCACGTACAAGTGATGCAATTAGATGAAACGGATTCTTTAGACTTTGATCCGTTAGATCCGACAAAAGTATGGCCAGAGGATCGCTTCCCATTAATGGAAGTAGGAACAATGACATTGAATCGTAACCCGCAAAACTTCTTTGCGGAAGTAGAGCAAGTAGCGTTTACTCCGAGTGCGACTGTACCTGGTATTGAACCATCTGAAGATAAATTATTACAAGGACGTTTATTCTCTTATCCAGATACACAGCGTTACCGTCTTGGTGCGAACTACTTACAAATTCCAGTAAACTGCCCATATGCAGCTGTTCGTAACCAACAACGTGATGGTGCCATGCAAATGAATCAACAACCATCAACAATTAACTACGAGCCAAGTCGTCATGCGGAAAACCCAGTTGAAGATCCAGCGTACCGTGATTCAACTATGAAGCTTGAAGGCTATGTATCTCGTGAAAAAATTGATAAACCAAACGACTTCAAGCAAGCGGGTGAGCGTTACCGTTCATTCTCTAAAGAAGAACAAGATAACTTAATTGCCAACTTAACAAACGACTTAAAAGATGTGCATGAGCAAACAAAATTACTTGCGATTTGCAACTTCTTCCGTGCGGATCGTGATTACGGTATGCGTTTAGCGAAAGCGTTAAATGTTGATATTTCAGCGTATGTAGGGAAACCTGCGAAGTAATAACAGTCTTCATTCTTAAATGAAACAAACAACATAAAACATACCTTTTTAGGTAGGAGAGAGGATTTGACCGTGCGTAGAAGCCGTCAAATCCTTTTTTCTACCCTATGCCAAGTTAAAAGAAAGTGAGAAAACGAGAGTAGATCATCTTGTAGCGGTGATTTATATAGGTATGTCTACGAATAGAATGAATAAAAACGACAACTGATTTTCAGGCACTTTGTATTTAAAAATATCTATAAAAACTTTATTTTTTGTTACATCTTTTACTGTCTAAATTTTAATTGAAATATCGATTTTAATGGTAAATATATACATATATGTTAAAAATACATAGGCATCTGTACAAAGGAATATAATGCAAGGAATACTTTTGCAGAGGAGAGAAGAGATGCCTAAAAATATGAACAATCAATTAACAACTGAGCAAATGATTAATATTATTAGAAATGGTCTTATAAATTCGCAATCTCCTAAACATATTATTATTGTTGGTGCAGGAATGGCTGGACTTGTTGCAGCATCTTTATTAAAGGACACTGGACATAAAGTCACTATTCTAGAAGCAGATGATAGAATAGGGGGACGTGTTTATACTTTGCGCTCCCCTTTTAGTGATGGGTTATTTTTTAACGCAGGGCCAATGCGCATTCCTGATGTACATTCTTTAACATTAGAGTATATTAAAAAGTTCGCATTGCCTACGAACCTATTTATTAATCGAACTCCGATGGATATCATTTACGCAAATGGCATCAAAACGCGTCTTGATATGTTTGAACGTAATCCAAGTATTTTAAAATATCCAGTTGCTCCAAATGAAAAAGGGAAAACGGCTGAAGATCTAATGCTTTCAGTACTACAACCGATCATTAATTTCATTAAACAAGATCCAACAAGAAATTGGGCTATTGTAGAAAAACAATATAAAAAATATTCATTAGGTTTTTTCTTAAACTCATATTTTTCAAACGGTGCAATTGATATGATTGGTGTACTTCTTGATATGGAAGCATTTATGGGGATGTCTTTAGTTGAAGTATTACGAGAAATGGCATTCTTCACATCAACCACTCGTTTCTATGAGATAACAGGCGGTATGGATCTATTACCGCGGGCATTTCTACCACAACTAAAAGAAGATATTCTGTTCCATCAAAAAATGATAAAAATTGTCCAATCCCAAAACAGTGTAACCATCCATTCCATTCATCAAAAAACCTCAGAGCATTTCACAATAACAGGTGATCTTACTATAGTGACTATACCCTTTTCAACATTGCGATTTGTAAAAGTCGAACCATACGATTCTTTTTCCTATTATAAACGAAGAGCAATTCGCGAACTCAACTATATGTCCGCAACCAAAATTGCAATCGAGTTTAAAAGCAGATTTTGGGAAAGAGAAGGTCAATATGGTGGTAGATCTATCACTGACCTCCCAATTCGATTTACGTATTTCCCAAGCTACGGGATTGGTACAACAGGACCTGCTGTGGTTCTGGCTAGTTATACATGGGCGGATGAAGCTTTAATATGGGATAGTTTATCTGAAAAAGAGCGTATTCAATATGCGTTAATGAACTTGGCAGAAATTTATGGAAACCAGGTTTATTTTGAGTTCATATCAGGATCTTCCTTTAGCTGGAGTCAAAACCCTTATTCTGCTGGATCTTTCACGGCTTTTGAACCGGGACAGGAATTAGAATTATACCCTTATATTCATACACCTGAAGGGAAAGTGCACTTTGCTGGTGAACATACGACGCTTACCCATGGGTGGATGCAAGGAGGGATTGAATCGGGGATTCGGGTTGCGTATGAAGTGAATAATTTGCCGAACGTACCATAACTTGGATCATCGGTAGTTGAAAAAGTTTTTGTAAGTGATAAAGAAATAAGTGCAAAACCTAAAGAGGTGAATAAATGGGGAAGAAAGTTTTATTCTTTGGTGATATAGGAATTGATGATGCTATAGCACTTATATTTACATACTTAACCGACAAAATTGATATTGTTGGGATTGTTGCCGACTATGGTAATGTATCCCGTGAAATTGCGGCCCGAAATGTTCGATATTTAGCAGGGAAAATTGGAAAAATGGATATTAAAATTATGGGCGGTGCACAAAGATCAATGACTGGAGAAGTTCCAGTCTATTACCCTGAAATTCATGGCTTTCATGGATTAGGTCCAATCGTTCCTCCTTCAGACATACCGGCTGAAGAATTAGAAAATTTCTTTGGAGTTATAGAGATTATTGAAAGATATAAAGAGGAAATTATTATTGTGAATACTGGAAGGTTAACTTCGCTTGCTACGATGTTTATTCTGTATGGAGATTTAATGAAACAAATAAAATCCTATTATATTATGGGGGGAGCTTTTTTGTATCCTGGAAATGTCACTCCTGTATCGGAAGCAAATTTTTATGGAGATCCGGTTGCAGCTAATCTAGTATTTAAGTATGCAAAAAATGTGTCTATCTATCCTCTAAATGTGACGCAAAGAGCGATCGTTACGCCTGAAATGGTGAATTATATTCATTCCAAAGGAAAAACAGATTTAGTGAAACCTTTGCTAGACTATTATTATGATTTTTACAAGAAACGGGTGCCAAATATTCAAGGAAGTCCAGTTCATGACATTCTGCCATTAATGGGGATTATGTATGACGATATGTTTACCTATTATGAATCTCAAATTTTAATCGCTGAAAACGGTACAGCTCGTGGACAAAGTGTTGGGGATTTTCGAAACTTCTTTACTCCTGAAAATTTAGATAATCGTCCCAGGCAGCGTGTTGCTGTAAATTTTGATTATAACAAGTTTTTTAAAGAATTTATGACTGTAATGACAAAAGAGCAATTTTAAAATAAAAACTAAACATAATACGAATGTGGTATAAGGTATCTATTTTTATATTGCTGATACAGTGTTACCGTATGAAAACAAAAATAATTCTTTCATATGAAAAAATTGCTTTCCAAACACTCTAGAAGAATTGAAGTTTTTATCCCTACAAAATATAAAAAATGATAAAAATAAGAAAATAGCCCTTCACCTGACCAAAAAGGGTCAGGTGAAGGGCTATTTTTTTCATGTTTTGGCAGGCTGCGGTGAGATAAGCCTGCATTTGATCGGAACCGAGCGGCAAACTTCCGGTCTGAGGAACACGAACTTTATATGAGGCTAGGTATCACTGATGGACTTTGTATTATTTTATCAAATTGTACTCATGCCTTTACATACTTCCACCTATTTACATAATATATATATATATATATATTTATAGAAAGGAGGATATCTTTGTTTAGTATACAGAGTGTAGATGTCGCTCATTTTTTATTTACCATGGGCTGCCTATTAGCTTTAGCTCACCTATTGGGTTTTTTAGCAGAACGTTTGATGATTCCTCGAGTTATCGGTGAAATATCGGCAGGTCTTGTTCTTGGACCAACATTGTTAGGCTATTTTTTCCCTGACACTTTCCAATGGATGTTTTTAGGTTTCGATGGAGAAGGTAAGTTATTTGGAATTCTTTATCAAATTGGCTTGCTTATGCTCATGTTTAGTTCAGGGTTAAAATTCCAGACAAAATTTAATAAAGAAGATTTTAAAATTACTTCTGCATTAGTTGTGGGGGCAACCATTCCAGCATTTATTGTAGGTTGGTTTGCTGCTGATCTATTAAATGTTACTTCCTACATGGGAAGCGCAAACAGTCCGCTTGCAATCAAGATTGTTATCGCTGTATCTATAGCGGTTACATCCATACCCGTTATATCAAAAATATTTAACGACTTAGGAATCATGCGCACTAGATTTGCCAAAATAGTTCTTGCATGTGCTGGTATACACGATATTATTCTATGGGTGGCTTTAGGATATGCAACAGCAATAGCAAGCCAAGAAGGTATTGTTACATTTAGTTTAGGACTCAAAACGACATTAATAAACCTTAGCTTTATTATCGGAGTACTTTTAACTGCACACTTTTTATTTAATCGCTTCACATTTTTTAAAAATAATTTCCTTTTTAAAGCATCACATCTTGGATATTTCTTATTCACCATGTTCATGTTAGCATCACTTGCAGGGTACCTTCATGTAGAGACCATTTTTGGAGCTCTTCTCGCTGGAATTATGATTAAACTGTCCATTCCAACAGATGAAGTGGATAAAGTTGAATATATTGTTTCAAAAGTTGGTTTTTCTTGGTTTATTCCATTATATTTTGCGATTGTTGGGCTACAATTAGATCTTATTAAACACTTTAATCCATTTTATTTCCTCGGTTTTCTTTTATTTGCTTGTTTCGTACAAACTCTATCTGTTTATCTAACATCAAGGATGATCAAGCAGGATCCTTTAACTAGTCTCAATCTTGCAATAGCCATCAATGACCGTGGAGGTCCAGGAATTGTCCTCGCTTCTATTGCATATTCAACAGGGATTATCAATCAGGAGTTTTTTGCCGTACTCGTTATGTTAGCATTAATGACCTCATTCTTACCTGGTGTTTGGTTCCGTATCGTTCTAAAAAAGAAATGGAGACTAATGCCAGGAGATGAGAATTTAGTTCCAGATCGAAATGAAGATGATTAATAATAAATTCTTTTAGAATAATTTCTAAAATTGCGAAAGGACCATAATTTCCGAAGTTTACCAACTAATACAAGGACGTTATAACAACGGGTGGTTCTATAATAAATCAGATTGATGATCAAGAAAAGTAGATAATCTGAGGGGGAAGGTAACTTCTGGACTTATTCTACTTTTCTTAATAATAATCACATTATTTTAGTTACACCGATTGTAAGATATACAACAATGATGTAGAGCTATATTTCTTATTTCTTTATTTTCCATATCATCCTCAATCTGCGAATCGTTGCCCTACCCGGATAATGCGGATAAATATTATAGTCAACAACCATTGCTTGAAACAGAGTTTTTGTGTGAGAAGAGAAGTAAAGACTTCTCGAAGAAATGCGACAGCTGCTGGATTAAAGTATTGATTCAATCCGTCTGGGCTCATTAGTACCCCAGTGGAAGTTTCTAACCGACTGCACAATTGTGTAAGTGATGTGTTAGCGATTTCCGGACTGAGCCATACGCAAAGGGCAATGAGTTCGTTTGCTTGATATTTACTAGATCGCTGTACAAAGCCAACTTGTCTGGCGATGTCTTGTAGGACTACTGGAGATAGAAAGCGTTGTAATTCTTGTGAGAATAGATGGAATTCTTGCAGAAAGCAAGAGGTCCATAAAAAAACGTCATCCTTTTCGAGTATTTTACTGAAAGAATAACGTTTTTTTTATTTTTTTGGAAACTTGTTTCGTTAGCTTGATGGGCATGTTGTGGCACCTATTTAAGGGAAAATATGGATGAATTCTAATAAATACTATATAATAATAAATGGGAGGGGATAAAATTGCTAGATCAAATCACTTGGGGAACGCCAGCCAGCTTATTATGCTTAGGATTCTTTTTTGCAGGGGTAGGAATCTTCTTAAGAAGTATTACGTCATATACGAAAAATAAATAAAAGTTCAAAAAACAAAAAAATTTCCGTTTAGGGGATACTTTAAAATCTTAGGTTGATGGGCGATGGGGTACCACCCCACATCCATCAACTTAAGGTATATTTTCATACAAAATGCGGTCTTTTCATATAGTTTATTATTATCTTTTATAGATTTTATAAAAGTGGGCATATCAAATAAACCCTGACGGGTT
>NZ_JBCGHT010000018.1:0-79266 GCF_039549175.1 Paenibacillus sp. 102
CTCATAACCCGAAGGTCGCAGGTTCAAATCCTGTCCCCGCAACCAAATGGTCCCGTGGTGTAGTGGTTAACATGCCTGCCTGTCACGCAGGAGATCGCCGGTTCGACCCCGGTCGGGACCGCCATTTTTACATAAAGGCTCGGTAGCTCAGTCGGTAGAGCAGAGGACTGAAAATCCTCGTGTCGGCGGTTCGATTCCGTCCCGAGCCACCATTTTTATGCAAGCCGGCTTAGCTCAATTGGTAGAGCAACTGACTTGTAATCAGTAGGTTGGGGGTTCAAGTCCTCTAGCCGGCATCACATTTCACTTTGGTGAGTGCTTGTTTATTATAAATGAGCCATTAGCTCAGTTGGTAGAGCATCTGACTTTTAATCAGAGGGTCGAAGGTTCGAATCCTTCATGGCTCACCATTTTTAGTTTCATGCGGGTGTAGTTTAGTGGTAAAACAAGAGCCTTCCAAGCTCTGGTCGAGAGTTCGATTCTCTTCACCCGCTTTTGATTAGGGGCCTATAGCTCAGCTGGTTAGAGCGCACGCCTGATAAGCGTGAGGTCGATGGTTCGAGTCCATTTAGGCCCACCATGTATTATTCCGCAGTAGCTCAGTGGTAGAGCTATCGGCTGTTAACCGATCGGTCGTAGGTTCGAGTCCTACCTGCGGAGCCATTATAGAGAAGTACCCAAGTGGCTCAAGGGGCTCCCCTGCTAAGGGAGTAGATCGCTAACGCGGTGCGAGGGTTCGAATCCCTTCTTCTCTGCCAGAAATTGGCCCGTTGGTCAAGTGGTTAAGACACCGCCCTTTCACGGCGGTAACACGGGTTCGAATCCCGTACGGGTCATACTTAAAGAGATAGCAGATTCTGCTATCTCTTTTTTCGTTTTTAAGATTCTGAAATTCCATTAGCGACTAATAGTAAAAAAATATAAATGGATAGCAGTATGAAAAATATGCCATTAGATATAACACTGAAGATCATTATACTAGCGTTTTTTGTCTTAATTCCCAAAATTAAAGCGACTATAAATCCAATGTCAATTACAGTTAATAAAACAATGCTAATTCGCAAATCAGTATTTGGGTATAATCTTGAGGTTACAAAAACGAATAGTGTAGCGATAAGTAAAGAAATAGTCCAAAGAATGGGTTTAGCTATTGTTTTGCTTTCCCGCATGTTATTCTCCATAGTATCACCTCTTTCCACTTTCTTAAATTATACAAGCCTTTCGTAACAGAAAGATAATCTTTTAATTATAACAAATCATATATTTTTATATTGAAACACGCTATAGAATGGAGTGATAATATGGATTTTGAAACTTTGTATCGAACATATCAACCTTTAGTTTACTCTGTTGCATATCGCCTGCTTGGCTCTGTTAGTGACGCGGAGGATGTTGCTCAGGATATACTTATTAAAAGTCAACATGTGAACCAAGAATCAATTAAAAATATGAAGGCATATTTAATTAAAATGACGACAAACCATTGTTTGAATATACTACAATCGGCTCAGAAAAAGAGAGAAGTATATACAGGAGAATGGCTTCCTGAGCCGGAAATAGATACGATGAAACTAAATCCTATGGAAACTATAATTCAAAACGAAAGAGTATCCTATGCATTTCTTGTACTGCTAGAGAATTTAACACCTATTGAAAGAGCGGTATTTGTCTTAAGGGAAGCTCTCAGATACGATTATCGAGAAGTAGCGGAGATTCTAAACAAATCAGAGGCAAATTGCCGAAAGATTTACAGCCGTTGCAAAGAGAAGATACAGCATGAAGTGTCAGTACATCCACAACAATCGAGTCATACAGAAAAGATGGTACATACCTTTATTCAAGGTTCAGAAACAGGAAATTTTGAGGCGTTTATTAATTTGTTGAGAGAGGATGTAGCCCTTGTCACTGATGGAGGCGGTAAAGTGCGTGCAGCCATATTTCCGATTTTGGGCAAACAGCGTATCCAGACATTTCTGGAGGCAATTGTTTCAAGGGGATTCTTTCAAGTCGAACTTTTTCCAACTATCATAAATGGTCAAATTGGTATCTTAGCAAGGAATAAAGGCCGTGCAGAAAAAGTCATATGTTTTGAGTGGAATGAAAGTGGAGAATCAATTAGAAGAATCTACATTATAGTCAATCCTGATAAATTAAAGCATATTCCAGTTCTATAGTATTTATTAAAAAGAGATTTTTTAAATCTCTTTTTTACTTTGTCACAAAACAAAAAGCTAATTTGTCTTATAAGTGACAGGATATAAAAGGGATGCTATATATGTTTCTTATTAGAGCTTCTGTCATGAATTAAAATATTTTACGGCAGATAGTGATTTTAAATCATTTATGAAAGACCCTGTTAAATATCCTGGTGTCAAAGTACAAACTAATTTTATTTTATGGAGGGAATATATGATGGAAACAAGATTCTTAATGGGAAAAGTAAATCCAGAAGGTTACAAGGCAATGGCAGGATTAGAAAAATATTTGATGACTACAAGTATTGATGAGATATTGAAAGAGCTAATTAAGATCCGGGCTTCTCAAATCAATGGATGTGCGTATTGCATTGATCTCCATACGAAAGATGCACGAAAACTAGGGGAGACAGAGCAGCGTATTTATGCTCTTAATGCTTGGCGTGAGACACCATTTTTTACGCAGGAAGAACGTGCTGTGCTTGCTTTGACAGAGGCGATTACACTAGTAGCGGAAACGCACGTTCCTGATGAAGTATATGAAGAAGTAAGAAAATACTTTGAAGAAAAACAAATTGCTGAAATCATTATGCAGATTGTCGCTATTAATGCATGGAATCGAATTGGAGTTTCTACCCGTTTAATGCCAGAAGTAAGATAAGGCCTTGCATAAAAAGCTATTCTCGTAGCTTTAGAATAAAGATTGATTGAAAAATTACCTTCACCCCTTATTTAACATCAAATACAAAAACTCCATTTTGAAAAAAAATTGATCAAAATGGAGTTCCTTTTATAACTAAGTACGAGTTTTCTATAAAAAAATTTGAATATTTCAAGGAGCATCATTGAGCTAACTTTTAGGGTAGAGTCAAAATACGGGTTTACAACATTAAGGAAATTTCAATATAAAAATACCAATTACACAGAATTAAATGAAAATGAGCGAAAATAGTAATTTTGCTTCGTTTGATAACTATCTGATTTTTAAAATTATTTTTCCTTTAGCCCTTCCCGACTCCGAATATTCCATCGCCTTTTGAGCATCTTTAAAAGAAAAAACTCTATCAATTATAGGTTTGATTTTACCAGACTCAATAAAGTTTGCAATAATACGTAATTGATCTCCACTTGGCTTCATAAACAAAAACGTATATTGAGCACTATGCTTTTTTTCAAGTGCAGTAAGTTTATTACTTGCTGCTGAAAACAACAACGTTTTAAAAAAACCTGAACCATATTCTTTAGCAAAACGAGCATTCGGTATTCCCGAAATGGAAACAATTTTTCCACCGCTTTTTATAATATCGAATGATTTTTCGAGTATCTTGCCCCCAATTGTATCAAATACTACATCATAATTTTTCAGTATATCTTCAAATTTTTCTGTCTTGTAATTAATAATTTCATCTGCACCAAGAGATTTTACTAAATTCGTACCAGCTTCACTGGTAGTCGTTGCAACAGTGGCACCCATTACTTTTGCCAGTTGAATAGCAAAGGTACCGACACCACCAGCGCCAGCTTGAATCAAAATCTTTTGTCCTTTTTGTAATTGTATTATGTCATGTAAGGCTTGATATGAGGTTAACCCAACCAATGGGATCGAAGCTGCTTCCTCAAAGCTCAAATTTTTAGGTTTTAAGGCTATGTCATTTTCATGAATTGAGATATATTCCGCAAAAGTACCGATGTTACTCTTCCGTGGACGGGCATATATTGCATCACCAACTTTAAAACGAGTCACTTTTGCTCCAACCTTCATCACGACACCAGAAAAGTCATTACCAAGGATAAGGGGCATTTTATATTTAACTAACAATTTCACTTTCCCATCGCGTATCTTAAAATCAATAGGATTAATACTAGCTGCATGAATTTCTGCGAGTACCTCATATTCATTAATTTCAGGTATGGGCATTTCTGCCATACGCATGGGGACTTTCCCATACTTATCAATAACCATTGCTCTCATTTTATATACCTCCAAATAATCTATGTTTATATTCCATAATTTCAATAAAATTTTTGCATTAACTTCTCAATATCCAACACAAGAGTTTTTAATAAACCTAATTTTGTTCGTACATTAATATAATAAAAGTTTTTTGTACCTTCTTTACGCATTAAAATAATACCGGCATCTCGCAAAATCTTAAGATGATGTGACACAGCAGGTCGAGAAAGATGTGTTTGTTCAGTGATTTCCCCTACACGCAATCCTGTTTGACAATCCGTTCCCATTAGAACTAACAAGATAGATTGACGTGTTTCATCACCAATTGCCAATAGTACTTTTTGACAATTAATAAAATCTTCTTTAATAACATTTAGTTGGTCATGTTTATTCATTCAATCAAATACCTCCAATAATCAGTTGAACAGTTTAAGTTGACGAACCATATCACCGAATCCAACAATATACTATTGTTGGATTCGGTGCAATATTGAGAAAGCAAATCGAGACGAATCATATCTTAAAAGTGGAACATCATTAACTTTTAATGTTCAGCAACTTAAAAAAGGAGACTATGTTTGATGATTTGTTCTCCGAAATGAAACAAATTTATTATTTCACTAATCTGATCCGTTAATGTTGCTTTGAAATAAAATTTGATTAAAAGTATTACCCAAATCTATTTTTACGACAAATAAAAAGGAATAAAACAGTACAACTTTTTTATAAACAGTTAATCTTTTTTCAAAATGATTAAACTTTATTTTAAATTCACAACTCTTTCTAGAAACGCTATCGAAAATGTAGTACTACATGAAAATAAGTTTTCACAATCTAAAGAAAAGGTTTACATTGAGATTGATTCCATACCTAGTATGATAACTTTCTCCTATCTGTGAAAAAGTTCACAAATAGGTCATAATTTGTGAATTAATTCACAATGATTCATGCTACAATATGTGTGTAAGGAAGTTAAACAACATTAAATTAGTACTTTAATTAATTACTTAAACAATCATAATAAATGTGAACAATAGAGAGGGGAAATTACCATGAAAAAAGGTATCAATCGGGTAGTATTAGTAGGAACAGGAGCTGTAGGTTGTAGTTATGCTTACTCAATGATCAACCAAGGTGTAGCTGAAGAATTTGTACTTGTAGATGTAAATGAAGCAAAAGCAGAAGGGGAAGCAATGGACTTAAGCCATGCGGTACCATTCTCTCCAGCACCAACAAAAGTTTGGAGCGGTAGTTATGCAGATTGCAAAGATGCAGATCTTGTTGTTATCACTGCTGGATTACCACAAAAACCAGGTGAAACTCGTTTAGACTTAGTTGAGAAAAATACAAAAATCTTTAAGCAAATCGTTCGCGGTATTATGGATAGCGGATTTGATGGTATTTTCCTAATTGCAACTAACCCAGTTGACATCTTAACTTACGTAACTTGGAAAGAATCTGGATTACCAAAAGAGCGCGTAATTGGTTCTGGTACAACTTTAGACTCTGCTCGTTTCCGCTATATGTTAGGTGACTACTTAGATGTAGATCCACGTAACGTTCATGCATACATCGTTGGTGAGCACGGTGATACTGAACTTCCAGTATGGAGCCACGCTACTGTAGGGGTACAAAAACTAGAAACAATCTTAGCGAACAACGAACAGTATAACCAAGATGATTTAGATAAAATCTTCGAAAATGTACGTGATGCAGCTTACCATATCATCGAGCGTAAAGGTGCAACTTACTACGGAATCGGTATGTCACTACTGCGTGTAACTAAAGCGATCTTAAACAATGAGAACAGTGTACTAACTGTATCTGCATACCTTGAAGGCCAATACGGCGAAAAAGACGCTTATGTAGGTGTTCCAGCAGTTATTAACCGCGAAGGTGTACGTGAAATCGTTGAGCTTGAGCTAAATGAAGAAGAAAAAGCGAAATTCGCTCACTCTGTAAAAGTTTTAAAAGAAACAATGGCACCAGTACTTTAATATAACTGATAAATGATTCAGAGGCGGGAAACTGCTTCCAGCTTCTGGATTTTTATATAAAATAATATAAATTCCTTTTCCAGTTTCCCTGTATATCCCCCAAATATACCCCTTTTGCTGGAAAAGGGTTGTTTATAGAAGAAGCACTCTATTTAAAAATAGGGTGCTTTTTATTATATTATTACAAGTAAAATGATTATATAAAAAATAAAACGCTTTCAATGAATATTCGTCAAAATTCGATATATTTTATCAAAAATTAAAATATTACCTTTAATTCCCACGAAAAAACGTATATTTATTTAAAAATGCACAAGGATATTTCAGTTTTTTAGCGAATGTTTATAAAGTAATAAAAATTCTGTCATCTTAGTGAGGTGAACATATTGAGTGTAACAAATTGTATAGAAGAGAGTTTGTATGAATTTCATACAAAGAAGTGTTATGAGAGCTATAACATATTTGGCGCGCATCTTGCAGTAGAGGGTGAAATACAAGGCGTACGATTTACAGTATGGGCTCCTCATGCAAAAGCTTTGAGCGTAGTTGGAGATTTTAATGATTGGGATGTTGAAGGGCATCGGATGATACAAATGACAGAACAGGGTATTTGGTCATTGTTTATACCACATTTGGAGGAAAACGAAATATATAAGTATGCGATTGAAACCAAAGGTGGCGAAACAATTTTAAAAGCAGATCCCTATGCAAATTATGCAGAAGTAAGACCAAATACGGCATCTGTTATTTTTGATATAAGGGGATACGAATGGAACGATAAAAATTGGTTCCGTAAGAAAAAGCGAAAATCAACTTATAAGGAAGCAATGGCAGTTTATGAATTGCATTTTGGATCATGGAAAAAGAAAGAAAATGGCTCGCTGTACTCGTATCGAGAAATGGCAGCGGAACTCATTCCTTATGTGGTGGAACATCAATTTACCCACATTGAAATTATGCCGCTTGTTGAACATCCATATGATCGATCCTGGGGGTATCAGGGAACTGGATATTATGCGGTGACAAGTCGGTTTGGTACACCTCATGATTTCATGTATTTTGTCGATGAATGTCATAAATATGGAATCGGTGTCATTTTAGATTGGGTACCAGGTCATTTTTGTAAGGATGCCCATGGTTTGTATTTATTTGATGGGGCACCAACCTATGAATATAAAGATTTAGACGTGCAGGAGAATGAAGTTTGGGGAACAGTAAATTTTGATTTAGGAAAACAAGAAGTGCGAAATTTTTTGATTTCAAATGCATTGTTTTGGATGAAATATTACCATATTGACGGCTTTCGCGTCGATGCGGTTGCAAATATGTTGTATTGGGAAAAGGAAGGGAAAGAGCAAAGTAATGAATATGCCGTTTCCTTTTTACGAGAGTTAAATGAGGCAGTGTTTGCAGAGGACGAAGAATTTCTGATGACTGCAGAAGATTCGACAGCTTGGCCACTTGTGACTGCGCCAACTTATGAAGGCGGACTAGGGTTTAATTATAAGTGGAATATGGGCTGGATGAATGATGTGCTGAAATATATGGAGTGTGCACCGGAATACCGGAAATATATTCATGAGAAAATGACATTTTCTTTGCTATATGCTTACTCCGAAAATTTCATATTGCCGCTTTCTCACGATGAAGTTGTTCACGGGAAAAAATCATTGTTAAATAAAATGCCGGGAGACTACTGGGAAAAGTTTGCACAGCTTCGTTTATTATACGGGTATTTCTTTACGCACCCCGGGAAGAAATTGCTCTTTATGGGCGGGGAATTCGGCCAGTTTGATGAGTGGAAAGATCTTGAGGATCTAGATTGGAATTTGCATGATTTTGAAATGCATCGTTCTATGCATGATTACTTTAAAGTGCTCATAGCATTGTATAAGCGCTCTAAGCCACTTTGGCAGCTTGATCATTCGCAGGAAGGGTTTCAATGGATTGATGCTGATAATAGAGAACAAAGTATTTTTTCATTTATTCGTAAAGGGGATAAGGATGAGGATATCCTTGTCGTTGTATGTAATTTTACTAACATTGTGTACGAAAACTATAAAGTGGGCGTACCAGAATTCCAATATTATAACGAGATTTTAAATAGTGATGATGTAATATATGGCGGTTCAGGACAGGTGAATAAAAAACGGCTGAAGGTAATAGAGGAGCCGTATCATAACCAGTCTGCTCATGTAGAAATAACAATTCCACCACTTGGGGTATCTATTTTACGACCAGTGAAAACGAGAAAGGGGAGCAAAAAACAAGATGGTTCAAAAGCAGACGTGCGTAGCAATGTTACTAGCAGGAGGAAAGGGTAGCCGTTTAAGTGCCTTAACAAAAAATTTAGCAAAGCCAGCTGTTCCATTTGGCGGCAAATATCGAATCATTGATTTCACTTTAAGTAATTGTGCAAACTCTGGTATTGAAACGGTTGGAATTTTAACGCAGTATCAGCCACTTGAACTTCATAGCTATATTGGAATCGGTAATGCTTGGGATTTAGACCGTGTGAATGGCGGCGTGACTGTATTGCCCCCGTACTCGGAATCTTCAGGAGTGAAATGGTATACAGGAACAGCTAGTGCGATTTATCAAAACTTAAACTACTTGCATCAGTACGATCCTGAATATGTTCTGATTTTATCAGGGGATCATATTTATAAAATGGATTACAGCAAAATGTTAGATTACCATATTGAAAAAGAAGCAGATGTTTCGATTTCTGTTATTGAGGTACCTTGGGACGAAGCAAGTAGATTTGGAATTATGAATACGAATGAAGAGATGGAGATTGTTGAGTTTGAGGAAAAACCACAGTTCCCAAAAAGCAATCTTGCCTCGATGGGAATTTACATTTTTAATTGGGCGATCTTAAAAGAATATTTAGAGATGGATGCAAGAAATCCAGATTCTACGAATGACTTCGGAAAAGATGTTCTTCCTCTTTTACTAGATGAAGGAAAGAAATTAATTGCTTATCCGTTCCAAGGGTATTGGAAAGATGTTGGAACTGTTAAAAGTTTATGGGAAGCCAATATGGACTTGCTTCGTGATGAATCTTTATTGCACCTAAATGATCGTGATTGGCGCGTTTACTCAGTTAACCCCAACGAACCACCACAATTTATAGCTGAGAATGCCAAAGTAGAAGAGTCATTGATAAATGAAGGATGCGTTATTGAGGGAGATGTAAAGCATTCTGTTTTATTCCAAGGTGTAACGGTAGGAGAAGGTAGCCTAGTTATTGATTCCGTTGTTATGCCAGGGGCTCGAATTGGAAAAAATGTTGTGATTGAAAAGGCGATTGTTGGCTCAGGTATGGTAATTGAGGATAATACCGTGATTCGATCAGAAAAAAATGTAGATGAGATTGTATTAATCGCAGAAGGAAAATAGACAAAAGGGGATGAGATACATGGGAGAATCAATGTTAGGAATTATTAATGCAACAGGGAGCTTTCCTTCTTTAAAGAAAGTAACAGAACACCGTTCACTAGCTGCGCTACCATTTGGAGGGCGTTATCGTCTCATTGATTTTATGCTTTCAAATATGGTTAATTCCCATATTCATAGCGTAGCGATTTTTACGAGTCATAAAAATCGTTCCTTGATGGATCATCTTGGATCAGGAAAACAATGGGACTTAGATAGAAAACGCGACGGCTTATTTTTATTTCCTCCGAATTGCCAATGTGATCAAGATGAGTTTGGTTCCTTCGCTCATTTTAGAAGACATATTGATTATTTTCTACGTAGTAGACAAGAGTATGTTGTCATTACAAATAGTCACCTTGTCACAGCAATAAATTTTCAAGCAGTGTTAGAGAGACATATACATACGGAAGCAGATATTACGGAAGTGTGCCATGAAGGAGTTCCCTTGCAAACCTATGTGCTTAAGAAACAGTTATTATTAGAGTTATTTGAAACGTATAAAGATATGGAGCATTATAGTTTATTTGATGTTGTTAGAGAAAAGCGGGGAGAATCATTGTACATTGGCACATATGAACATACGGGATATGTAGCGGTGATCGATTCGATTGAAAGTTATTATAAACATAGTTTAGAAATTTTGCAGCCTTCGATTTGGAAACAGTTATTTACGAAAGAAGCACCGATTTTTACAAAAGTAAAAGATGAACCACCAACACGTTATATGAAAGATGCTAAGGTGAAAAATACAATGATTGCAAATGGAAGTATTATTGCAGGGAAAGTTGAGAATAGTGTTGTATTTCGTTCGGTTAAGGTTGGAAAAGGTTCGGTAATTCGAAATAGTATTATTATGCAAAAGAGCCAAATTGGAGATAACTGTATATTAGACGGTGTTATTATTGATAAAGATGTTAAGATTGAGGATGGTGTAGTTTTAACAGGAACACCTGATAATCCATATGTTGTGGAAAAGGGGAGTATCCAAAGTCAAAATGTTACTAGTTATTCTTGAAAGCTCAATATAAATGAAAATATGGATTAAAACCTTCTTTTTTAGGTGGAAGAGAGGATCCAGCGATGGATAGAAGCGGTCAGAGCCTTTTGTGGCCCCATGCCGAGTTAAAACCAAAAGGAGAAAGTAAGTAGAAGTCTTCTTTTTCTCTCATAGCCGTAATTTCTATGTAGGAAAATCGAAATAGAGCTATATAGCCAGTGGACTGGGATTCACTGGCTCATCATGATATAAATTTAAAATCCGAAGGGAGGAAGCTGTAAGAAGGGCGGCTCAAGGTGTACACGCTTTTCAGGCAGTGGAACAACACGTGAATATTTTATTTGCAGTATCAGAATGCGTACCGTTTATTAAATCAGGAGGCTTAGCAGATGTTGCGGGTGCACTTCCAAAAGAATTGAAAAAATTAGGGGTAAACGTCCGCATTATACTTCCAAACTACAGTCTTATTCCTAAGCATTTACGAGAAGCATGTACGCTTCATAAGGTAATCAATGTTCAGCTTGGTTGGCGAAACCAATATTGCGGTATTTTAAAAGGGGAGCAAGACGGGATTACGTATTATTTAATCGACAATGAATATTATTTTAAAAGGGATTCTCTATACGGACATTATGATGATGGAGAACGTTTTTCTTTCTTTTCTAAAGCAGTGTTAGAGTGTATGCCGCACTTAGATTTTGAAGTGGATATCCTTCATAGTCACGATTGGCATACAGCGATGGCGAATTTTTTACTACGTGAAAAGTATGGGGACAACCCGTCATATCAACATATTAAAACCGTTTATACGATTCATAATTTGCAGTTCCAAGGTGTATTTCCACGTGAAGTTATGCATGATTTACTGGAGCTTGGCGATGAATATTTTCATAGTGAACAGCTTGAATTTTATGGGAACGTTAACTTTATGAAAGGCGGCATTATCGCTTCAGATCGTATTACAGCGGTTAGTCCGACATATAAGGAAGAGATTCAATACGAATTTTTTGGAGAAAAACTAGATGGTTTGCTGCGTAAATATAATGATAAGCTGAGCGGGATTGTAAATGGTATTGATACGAGTGTATATAATCCAAAAACGGATTCATTTATTACTGCACAGTATGATGCTGAGTCGCTATATGATAAGCAAGACAATAAACGTGCACTGCAGCGTTACTTTGGTTTGCCAGAAAAAGAAGATACGCCAATTATTTCAATGGTAACGCGATTAACAAAGCAAAAAGGTCTTGATTTAGTACGTACTGTCTTTCATGAAATGATGGAAGACGATGTACAATGTATCATTTTAGGGTCAGGGGATTCTGAGTATGAGCAGTTTTTCGAGTGGATGGCATATGAGTATCCAGAAAAAGTGAAAGTGTATGTTGGGTTTAATGAAGAGTTAGCACATCAAGTATATGCAGGCAGTGATTTATTTTTAATGCCATCATTATTTGAACCATGTGGACTTGGACAACTTATCGCACTCTCATATGGTGTAATCCCAATTGTAAGAGAAACGGGAGGATTGAACGATACAGTTCACTCTTATAATGAGAAAACGGAGGCTGGAAATGGCTTCAGTTTTAGAAACTTTAACGCTCATGACATGTTACACACAGTTCGTCGTGCATTGAAGTATTATCATAATAAACCGGTATGGAATCAGCTTGTAAAGCAGGCGATGACAGAAGATTATAGCTGGAAAAAATCTGCTTTTGCATACAAGGAACTATATAAAAGTTTGTTGAAACACTCTTAGGTGGTGAAAAAATGTTTGCTCATGTTGAAAGTTTTAAAGCAGCTTTTTTAGAAAAACTAGAAACGATGTATGGAAAAAGTTTCAAAGATTCTACCAGTCGTGACCAGTATAATACACTCGGTCATATGGTACGTGAGTATATGAATCAACATTGGATTGCAACAAATGAAAGGTACCGGACAGGGAGTCAAAAGCAAGTGTATTACTTATCTATTGAGTTTTTACTTGGCCGTTTGCTCGGTAGTAATTTACTAAATTTAGGAATACATGATGTATGTGAACAAGGTCTTTCAGAGCTTGGAATTTCATTGAAAGAATTAGAAGAAAGTGAAGCGGATGCAGGACTTGGTAACGGAGGACTTGGCCGCCTTGCAGCCTGTTTTCTTGATTCATTGGCATCTTTAAATCTTCCGGGACACGGATGTGGTATTCGTTATAAGCATGGTTTATTTGATCAGAAAATTGTCGATGGGTATCAGGTGGAATTGCCTGAACAGTGGCTTCGTCATGAAAATGTATGGGAAGTAAGAAGGCATGATCAAGCAGTGGAAGTAAGTTACTTTGGACGAGTGGAAGCTGTACAAATCAATGGCCGTTTAGAATTTCGTCATACTGATGCAGAAGTTATTATGGCGGTTCCGTATGATGTTCCAGTCGTTGGGTATGAAACAAATACTGTGAATACACTTCGGCTTTGGAATGCAGAGCCAGTTCCTTTTCCTCAAAATTGCAAAGATATTTTGAAATATAAACGTGAAACAGAAGCGGTATCGGAATTTTTATATCCAGATGATACACATGATGAAGGGAAAATATTACGGTTAAAACAACAGTATTTTCTTGTATCGGCAAGCTTACAAAACATTATTCGCATGCATAGAGAGAGAAATGGAACGCTTCGCAATTTGCATGAGAAAATTGCAATTCACATCAATGATACACACCCAGTCCTTGCGATTCCAGAACTCATGCGTATTTTACTAGATGAAGAAAAACTCTCTTGGGAAGAAGCATGGGATATTACGACTCAGACGATTTCTTATACGAACCATACGACATTGTCAGAAGCGCTTGAGAAATGGCCGATCCACATCTTTAAACCGTTATTACCGCGTATTTACATGATTATTGAAGAAATCAATGAACGCTTTTGTCATGAACTATGGGAGCGATATCCATATGATTGGAAGCGAATTGAAGATATGGCGATTATCGCGCATGATCTTGTAAAAATGGCGCATTTAGCAATTGTCGGGAGTTATAGTGTAAATGGCGTTGCAAAAATTCATACGGAAATTTTAAAACAACGTGAAATGCGATTGTTTTATGAGTTTTACCCGGAGAAATTTAACAATAAGACAAATGGAATCGCGCATAGGCGCTGGCTTCTAAAAGCAAACCCTCAGCTTACAAATCTCATTTCAGAAGCGATTGGAACGGAATGGAAGAAACGCCCTGAAGCGTTACAATTACTGCAGGATTATCGGTATGACACTGCTTTTCAAGATAAGTTACATGAGGTAAAGCAAGAGCGTAAACATATTTTAGCAGAACGAATTCACAACAAAATGGGAATTATCGTTGACCCGAATTCTATTTTTGATGTACAAGTGAAACGATTGCACGCTTACAAAAGGCAATTATTAAACGTGTTACACATTTTATATTTGTACAATCGTTTGAAAGAAGATTCTAGTTTTTCGTTTTATCCGCGCACGTTTATTTTTGGAGCGAAAGCATCGCCAGGCTATTATTATGCGAAAAAGATTATTAAATTAATAAATGAACTTGCTCGAAAGGTAAATGAAGATCCGTATGTAAGTCAATATATGAAAGTTATCTTTCTAGAAAACTATCGTGTTTCCTTAGCGGAAGATATTTTCCCAGCGGCAGATGTAAGTGAACAAATCTCAACGGCGAGTAAAGAAGCATCAGGAACAGGGAATATGAAGTTTATGATGAATGGTGCAATTACGCTCGGAACGCTGGATGGAGCTAATATTGAAATAAGAGAAAGAGTAGGGGATGAAGCCTGTTTTATCTTTGGCTTAACAGCGGAAGAAGTGCTTCATTATTACCAAAACGGTGGTTATCGTGCAAATGATTACTACCACCACAATATGCACATTAAAAAAATTGTGGATCAGTTAACAAATGGCTTTTTCCAAAATGCTGGTGCCGAATTTGAAGCAATTTACGATTCGCTTGTCATTCAAAACGACGAGTACTTTGTCCTTCGTGATTTTAGTCCATATGCAGAGCGTCAAGAAGATGTAGGAAGAGCATATGAAAAAAGAAGAAAGTGGCTCGAGATGTCGATTATCAATATTGCACAATCTGGGCATTTTGCGAGTGATCGAACGATTTTGGAGTATAGTAATGAGATTTGGGGTATTGGTGATAGGGTTAAGCTTTCATGAGTTGAAGATATAAATTAAAAACCTTTCTTTTTAGTTGGGAGAGAGGATCCGGCCTTGTGTAGAAGCGGTCAGATCCTTTTTTAGCCTCATGCCACGTGAAAACAGAAGGAGAAAAAAGAGTGGAGGTCACTTTTGTTCTTCATAGCAGCGACTTATATGCCTAAAAATCAAAATGAATATATAGGAATAATATAGGGTCCCTTGTGAAGATTTGAAGGGGCTTTTGTTTATGGGATTGAAGAATATAAAAATAAGTACGGTATATTTTAGTATGGGATTCTTTTTATTATGAAAAAAAGTGGATAAACCAATTATGGAATGAGGTGGAAGTATGCAAAATAGCTATGAACTTCAGAAATTAGAAACAAAGCGTCTTATACTAACAAAATTAGAAGTTTCTCATTTAGACGATTTGTTTGAAGTTTATTCAGATCCCCAAACGACTACATATGTACCTCGAAATGTACATGAAGATAAAGAAGAGACTCGTAGTTTATTGGAAAAAATGATGGAAACAACAAAGGAAGGTAAATCTTTTGTTTGGTCCGTTATTTTTCAGGAGAACCAAAAAGCGATAGGAACCTGTGGTATTTGGCTATTACCGCACAGTAGTGCTTCTTTAGGAGCAGTTATCAGTCCGTTGTATTGGGGAAAGGGCATTATTGTTGAAGCTTCAGAAGAGCTGATAAAGTTTGGTTTTCAGGAGTTAAGTTTGAATCGTATTGAGGGAAGATGTGATGTGAAAAATATAGCGTCTGAACGAGTGATGCAAAAGTTAAAGATGACCTATGAAGGAATATTGAGACAAAGTGTAAGAATTAATGATGTGTACAGAGATTCTAAGGTATATTCTCTGTTGAAAGAAGAATATAATAGTGCCTGGTAAAATCAAAACAGCTTGGAAGTTTCCAAGCTGTTTTGATTTTTTTAGCTTGCTACTGAAATACAAGGATTCACTGAATAAAGCATACCAGTTCCCCCATACTCCTCTGTAGCAAAGTATGAGAATGTAAAGAAACCTGTAACTGCAAATAATAGAACAAGAAAAAGTGCAAATAAATATTTTAGCATGTATGGTCCCCTCATCCGAAGTTAGTTACATATATAAATCCAAATTAAAAAACGAACATCAAACCATTCTTTTCAGATGGGTGAGAGCATCCGGCCATGCATAGAAGCGGTCAGTGTCTTTTTTAGCCCCATGCCATGTGAAAACAGAAGGAGAAAATGAGTAAAAGTCTCTTTCTGTTCTTCATAGCCATAATTTATATGTTAGAAAATCAAATTGGATTCATATATTATTATAATATACTATCATTCCATTTCCAAATGTTTCCGGTTTAAAAGTGAGAAGTCAGACATGTTTTGTATGTTGCCATGGCGTGATTGTTGGCAATGGATTTTGTGTTTTTCGTAAATGTCAAGTTGTGATGAACATGTGCATATTCCCAATCGTGGTCATTAAAATGCACTTTGCGCGGGGGAAGAAGCGGGACGACATCGAATAAATTAACGAAGCGAAAGCTGCTTGCTACTTGCATTTTATAGTAGTTTCGAAAAGTAATATCGCCAACTTTTGGAGAAGCGAAGTTATAGAGACCGTATTGTGCAAATGCAGTATTAACGCGTGCATCTAAAATGTGCAGTGTGGCAAGGGCTCCGCCTAGACTATGTCCTGTGGCGAGCAATTTTTTATGGGATGGCAAAGATACGAGCATATCCATAATTGTATCACGGCACGATTCATAAATAGAGAGAAAACCGTTATGGACATTTCCACTGTTTAAAGCGTATGGATACGGTTTTTGGTTCATAAGTGAATCAATAAGCCACTCTGGATCCGTTTGTGTTCCCCGAAAGGCAACGATGATAGTATCTTCAGATTCTAATATGAAGCCAAACCATTCTGTTGTTTGAATTACTTTTGCTTGAAAACCTTGTACATATTGAAAATTATCAGGTATTTGAAAAACGCCATTTTGTTTATATTGATCATATGTTAACTCGCAGCAAGAAGCTAACAGTATGGCAGTATCTTTATCAAAAGATAAAGGAGTACGCATCAAGGAAGCCCTCCCTAAGAAGAAGTAATAGTTCAATATATGAGTGGGGATGAGGATTCATTCTTTGAGCGATTTGCAAATAAAGTGCAATGAAAAGTGAATATGTTTTACAAAGTAACACTTGAACCTCCAGTTAAATGAGGCGATGGAGTATTATATGATTCAAAATGGTATGTACAGTCCTACAGCAGAAAAAGATAAATGAAAAAATCGCTACGTTTTATGACGTAGCGATTTGGATTTTACTCTTTTCCATCAAGAAGACGACCAAGTCCTCCTAAAACGCTACCTTCACCGCTGCTTTGAGCGGCAGGGTTTGTAAGACGTGCTGCTAAACGGCTTAATGTTAAGGATTGAAGCCAAACCGTTCCTGGTCCTTCTAACGTCGCGAAGAATAAACCTTCACCGCCAAATAGAGCAGTTTTTACGTTGCCTACGAATTGAATATCGTAGTTAATATCTTTCGTCATCGCAACAAGACACCCTGTATCAATGCGGAGTTTTTCACCAGGCTTAAGCTCACGTTTGTATACTGTGCCACCTGCGTGCATGAAAGCAAGTCCATCACCTTCAAGTTTTTGCATAATGAAGCCTTCACCGCCGAAGAAGCCGCTACCAATTTTTTTTGTGAATTCAATTCCGATAGAAACACCTTTTGCAGCACAAAGGAATGCATCTTTTTGACAAATTACTTTGCCTTGATACTCTCTTAAATCAACTGGGACGATTTTCCCAGGATACGGTGCAGCAAATGATACGTGACGTTTGCCATGACCTGTGTTTGTAAATACAGTCATAAACATACTTTCACCTGTAACGAGACGCTTTCCAGCACCCATTAGTTTTCCGAATAGGCCGCTAGACTTTCCACCCCCGTCACCGAAGATTGTTTCCATTTCAATATAGTCTTCCATCATCATCATCGCGCCAGCTTCTGCGATAACACTTTCCTCTGGATCTAATTCAATTTCAACAAACTGCATATCATCGCCGTATAGTTTATACTCGATTTCATGTGCCTTCATTATTTTCACCTCTTATGTAGTGGATACTAATATTGTATAGAAATTAAAGAGATTAGAAAACTGTAGTTTTGTTAATTTTCAAATAAAAATTATTAGAGAGTCAATTATTTTACATATTTTGTGAAGTTTTAAAAAAAATATGAGGAAAATACTGAAATGAAAGTGTTCTCATTTGACGTTTTTGATAGAGCGTGATATAGTGAAGTCACTATTGAGCTACATAATGTGGTACGGAAATAAAGCGTGTTTAATTCAAGGCATTAGGTCTGAGATACATTCATGTCCTTTATATCCACCTTTTCATGTGGATTCATAGTTTCATTTTTATTTAGGAGGTACATGACATGCAAACAGGTAAAGTTAAATGGTTTAACGGCGAAAAAGGTTTTGGTTTCATCGAAGTTGAAGGTGGAGACGATGTATTCGTTCACTTCTCAGCTATCCAAGGTGAAGGTTTCAAAACTTTAGAAGAAGGTCAAGAAGTTTCTTTCGAAATCGTTGAAGGCAACCGCGGACCACAAGCTGCTAACGTTACAAAAAACTAATTAGCTAGCGAGAAAAGGAACATTCCTATATAAGGGATGTTCCTTTTTTTTGTTTAGGAACCTTTTGGGAATATTCTTACTTCATGGAAAATATCACAGAAAAGGTGATTGAGGGCAAAGTGTATGGGAACCGTTGTTGGGAAAAGAGTTGGTGTGATATAAATTTAATGAAAGCGTTAACAAAGGGAGGGTAGAGCGTTTATATAAACTTTAGTTGAGATAGGAATAGCTACAGCCTTTTTAGAGAAAATGTGAGTTTTATAAAAAGTGAAGCGGGAGGCGTTTTACTATGATGCAAAAAATTCAGCGTTTTGGCGGGGCAATATTCGTACCGGTGTTACTTTTTCCGTTCGCCGGTATTATAGTCGGATTAACCATCTTATTTAAAAATCCAGATATAATGGGTTCCTTAGCGGATCCCAATGGGATGTGGTATAAATTTTGGTATGTCATTGAGGAAGGGGGCTGGGCTGTTTTTAGACAAATGCCATTATTATTTGTAATAGGGATTCCGATTGGTTTAGCGAAAAAGGCACATGCACGTGCTTGTATGGAAGCAATTATTACCTATCTCACTTTCAATTATTTTATTAATGCTATTTTGACATTATGGGGTAGTCATTTCGGGGTGGATTTTGATGCAGAAATTGGAGGGACTAGTGGACTAACAACAATTGCGGGTATTAAAACTTTGGACACGAATATTATAGGTGCTATTTTCATTGCAGCTATTGTTGTTTCTTTACATAATCGTTACTTTGATAAAAAGTTACCAGAGTTTTTAGGGATTTTTCAAGGATCGTCATTTGTTGTCATTATAGCATTTTTCGTTATGCTACCAGTCGCATTACTTACGTCATATGGATGGCCAATGGTACAGCACGGAATTTCATCTTTACAAGTTTTTCTATCTACGTCTGGTATTGTAGGCGTTTGGCTATATACATTTTTAGAACGTATTTTAATTCCAACTGGATTACATCATTTTATTTATGGTCCATTTATTTTTGGCCCTGCAGCAGTAGAAGGAGGAATTACAAAATATTGGGCAGAGCATTTAACAACCTTTGCTACATCTACGCAATCATTAAAAGACATGTTTCCGCAAGGGGGATTTGCTCTACATGGTAACTCGAAAATTTTTGGTATTCCAGGTATAGCGGCTGCTATATATGTAACGGCGAAAGCTAAAAATAAGAAGATGGTATCAGGGTTACTCATTTCTGCTACATTAACATCTGTTATTGCAGGAGTGACGGAGCCAATTGAATTTACATTTTTATTTGTTGCACCTATTTTATTTGCTGTACATGCTTTCTTAGCAGCTACTATGGCAGCGACAATGTATGCATTTGGTGTAGTTGGAAACATGGGAGGCGGTATTATTGAAGTTGCCACTGCTAACTGGATTCCATTGTTTAAATACCATGGATGGACTTTTGTAACACAGTGGGTTATTGGATTTATATTTATGGCTATTTATTTCTTGGTATTCCGTTTCCTAATTTTAAAGCTTGATATCGCTACACCAGGAAGAGAAAAAGAAGAAAATGAGGAAATTAAGCTATATACAAAAGCTGATTATAAAGCTAAAAAGCAGGATCATTCGTTGAGAAAGGAAGAAGTCTCAGGCGATGATCAACAGGCGAAGCGAATTTTAATTGCACTGGGTGGAAAAGAGAATATAGAAGATGTTACAAACTGTGCAACACGTCTTCGCGTAAGTGTAAAGGATGAAACGTTATTAAGTGCGGACAAGGATTTTAAATCCGCGGGTGCGCATGGTATTGTGAGGAATGGTAAAGCGATTCAAGTCATTATTGGATTATCAGTTCCACAAGTGCGAGAGCAATTTGAAAGATTATTGGAAAATGAGAATGCTAGCTAATAGAATCATGTTGAAAAACACCTTCTTTATCATAAAAGAAGGTGTTTTTTTTATTTTAAAATAGTAATTGGAGGTGTGTTACATATGAAATAAACATGCTGGGAAATTTCTTGCGAATTGTGAAAAAGAACAGAAAATGTGATTGAGATCTAGTTATGCTATCTCTATTGTTGGAGAGTTTTTCCCGTGATATAACATAACTGTAAGCGTTAACAATAGTATAGGGGGAATCAAAATGAAAAAGTTTTCTATTGTAATTGCTGGTGGAGGTAGTACTTTTACTCCAGGTATTGTTTTAATGTTGTTAGATCATTTAGATACATTTCCTATTCGTAAATTAAAATTCTATGATAATGATAAAGAGAGACAAGACACTGTAGCTGGTGCTTGTGAAATTATTTTAAAAGAGAAAGCACCTGAAATTGAATTTGTTTCTACAACAGATCCAGAAGAGGCATTTACTGATGTCGATTTCGTTATGGCACACATTCGTGTTGGAAAATATGCGATGCGTGAACTAGATGAGAAAATTCCATTGAAACACGGTGTAGTTGGTCAAGAAACATGTGGACCAGGTGGAATTGCTTACGGCATGCGTTCAATTGGCGGAGTAATTGAATTAATTGACTACATGGAGAAATATTCACCGGATGCTTGGATGCTAAATTATTCAAATCCAGCTGCGATTGTAGCTGAGGCAACACGTCGCTTACGTCCGAACTCTAAAGTATTAAATATTTGTGATATGCCAGTAGGGATTGAAGTACGCATGGCACAAATATTAGGCTTAGAATCTAGAAAAGATTTAAATATTCGTTACTATGGTTTAAATCATTTCGGATGGTGGACAGAAATTCGTGATAAAGACGGTAAAGATTTAATGCCTGGGTTAAAAGAGCATGTTGCTAAATATGGATATGTAGTACAAAGTGGTGGCGATAGTCAGCATGTAGAAGCGAGTTGGAATGATACGTTCTTAAAAGCTCGGGATGTATATGCAACTGATCCTGATACACTACCAAATACGTATTTAAAATATTATTTATACCCAGATTATGTCGTAGAGCATTCTAATTTAGAATATACTCGTGCAAACGAAGTAATGGATGGAAGAGAAAAATTTGTATTTACTGAATGTCAAAAAGTAATTGATAATCAAGCTACGGTAGGATGTGAGTTACATATTGATGAGCACGCTTCTTATATTGTAGATTTAGCTCGTGCGATTGCATATAATACGCATGAAAGAATGTTACTCATTGTAGAAAATAAAGGATCTATTTCTAACTTTGACCATACAGCAATGGTGGAGGTTCCTTGCATCGTCGGAAGCAATGGACCAGAACCATTAGCGATTGGTGAAATTCCACAATTCCAAAAAGGATTGATGGAGCAACAAGTATCAGTTGAGAAGTTAGTCGTAGAAGCTTGGGAGAAAAAATCATATCAAAAATTATGGCAAGCTTTAATATTATCTAAGACAGTTCCAAGTGCTAAAGTGGCAAAAGATATTTTAGATGATTTATTGGAAGTAAACAAAGCTTACTGGCCAGAATTAAGCTAAATGATAGGAACAAAAAGTACATAAGTAAAATTTGTACTTTTTGTTCCATTTTCATAATCAATCTATATTACGAATAATTTCCCTGGTATAATTTTTAGAAAGTTTAGGAGGGAATATTATGAAGATTGAAGAGCTAATTAACGAATACTACAGTAAGTTAAATGAAAATGATCACTATATTTTAAAATATGTTTTAAATAATAAAAGTTCATGTTATGAACTAGGAATAAATGATTTAGCGAGTAAATGCAATGTATCGCGCTCATCTATTTTACGGTTAGCTCAGAAATTGGGGTTTAGTGGATATAGTGAATTTCGTGTGTTTTTAAAATGGCAAGATCAAGAAAAAAGTGAGAAAAATGTAAATTGTATTGAAACGTTTAATAGCGATTTACAAGAAACACTCAAATATGCCCAAAATAGAGATTTTGAAGATATATGTCAGCTTCTAAATAGTGCGAAACGAATATTTGTATATGGTACAGGGACAGCACAATTAAATTGTGCGTTTGAATTACAAAGGATGTTTTTGGCAATTGGTTGTCATCTACATGTGATTCAAGCGAATCGTGAACTTGAAATGGTTTTACCGAATCTGACGAAAGATGATGTTGTCATTATGATTTCGTTATCTGGTGATACACCAACATTATTTTTTACTGTACAAGCTTTAGTAGCTAAAGGTGTACCAATCGTATCTGTAACAAATTTAAATAATAACAAGCTAGCGAGGATGACACCATATAATTTATATGCGAATAGCTCTACGACACGTTTAAGTAATGGAATAAAAATTGATACATTCGCGTCATTTTTTATTATCGCAGAAACTTTGTTTAGACATTATTCCAATTATTGCTCGAATAAGGAGATGCATATACAAGAGACGGAGGAATAAGGATGAAGTTATATAAGCAAGAGTTAAAGCTTAGTTATATAAAAGTAGCTCATGATGGAATCCGTTTTCTACAGATCGCTACTTATTTCTTTTATATAGTTCCTATCCTATTTACCATCTATTTATACATAATGTCATTAGCATCTGGCACCTCGTTCTTTGCTCCGATTGTACAAGAACCAATGGTGACAGTTATGTTTGTAATAGCAATGCTAAATCCATTCTTTGGTGCGTTAATACATGTTACGATACAAGATTTAAAAAAAGCTACATATGTTAAAGAATCATTGGTTGTATTAAGTATGATAGCGACAGCGCAAATATTGATTGGAAATATTTTTGGTAGTGCAATCGTTTGGTTAGGTGTTTATAGACAATGGAAATATAATAGAACGAAATATGAAAGTACTCTGGAATATGCAAGTGATAGAGGAGGATTCTTTAAAATTATAGGTGGCATCCTTCTATTCTCTTTATCTTTAATATGCTTAGTTCTTCTTATAAAAATATCTCTTCATTAGTAGATTATAAAAGGGGATGATACATATGTTTAAAAAACTATTTCAAACAAAAGTTGAAGCAGACGTGGAAAAAGTATATTCACCGCTTAGTGGGGAAACAATTGCATTAAGTGAAGTGCCTGATCCCGTATTTGCTCAGAAGATGATGGGAGATGGTATTGCGATTATCCCAACAAAGGGAGAAATTTATTCACCAGTGGACGGAACGATAGTGCAAATATTTCCATCTAAACACGCGATAGGAATTCAATCCAAAAAAGGATTAGAATTGTTGATCCATATTGGATTAGAGACTGTAGCATTAAATGGAGAAGGTTTTGATGTGTTTGTAGAAGAGGGGCAAGTTGTAAAAGCTGGGGAACATTTGTTGAACTTTGATATAGATTTTCTAGAAAGCCATAATAAAGAAATTGTTACACCTATTATTGTTACAAATATGCTTGAAAAAGTAGAGAGTATAGAACCTGTTATAAGTTCGGAAGTATCACATGGTGATTTAATTGTAAAATGTAGTATGAAATGAAAAGAAGAAAAGGGGCTGATATAATGTTTAAATCAGCTCCTTTTCTTTTTATGCCTTCGAGCCAGACTCATCAGAAGATAATTCTCCTTTATAAGTCCGTGCTTCAAAATCATCTAGCATTTGTTCATATTCCTCATGTTCTTCTGTAGCATAGACTTGCGGGTTCTTGCCATACATATCTGTTCCGATGAAGTTCTCGAAATCTTCTACATAACCACGTGGCTCTTCAGCATCTACATACATTTCATCGAAGTTTTTAGAGTCGCGGCGTTCTAAATCGGATGGCGTTTCTGATGTTCCGTATAAAGCGACGTCTTGCCAAGCATCCTCTGCATCGTATCCTACGGCACTGTCCATATCATATTTGCCAAACGGTGGCTCTACTAATTCTTCTTCAACGGGACGTGCGTCTAGATTTAACTTATTCGTCGTATGTTCAATACAAGTTGTAGCAGTTGGCATTGCTTCTAATCGTTCTAGCGGAATTTCTTCGCCGGAAACTTCACAAACTCCGTATGTGCCAGCTTCGATTTTTTGCAGGGCATGCTTTGTATCTTGCAGTTGCTTATGCCAAAATTCAATAAGTCCAAAGTCTTTTTCGCGTTCATATAATTCGGTAGCCATATCGCCAGGGTGATTGTCATAAGCAGACAATTCTCCCACAGATTCCCGTTCAGAAGCGCGGTCTTCACCCTCATGATTTTGCAGCGTTTGTTCTAGTTCTTGTTTTTGCTTTTCTAACACTGATTTAAAATGATTGATTTGTTGTGGAGTTAACATTGTATCCACCTTCCTACAATTCGGTTTCTTTATGTAGTATGAGCCCGATTACGGGAAATATGAGGAGGAATTTAGGGAGATAGCGGTGTCGCGTTTTGTCGAGTGATCGATATGTTGTGTCGAATCGCTGATATATTCGAAAAACCGCCGATATATTTTGGAAATGAAAAAGGAGCTGCTCAGCAGCTCCTTTTCTTATAGGAAATACCCAAGTAATAGGCCGATTCCCATTAAAAATCCGAAGATTGTATTTGTTTTTGCAGTTGCAATCATTGCAGGTGCCATTTCCATTGGAATGCTTTTGCCGATAAATCCTTTTGTCGCTTTAAATGCTTTCGGTGCACTTAGGAAGACAATTAGCATCCATGGAGATACGATTCCAACAATGATTAGGGAAATCGTCCAAATGTAGGAAACGATAAACATAGAAGCAAGGACACCAATTGCATTTTCACGTCCAACGATAATTGCTAATGTGTTACGGCCGTTTTCTTTGTCTCCATCTAAATCACGAATATTATTGGAAAGTAAAATTGCTCCAATTAAAATCGAATTTGGAATAGATACTAAAATAATTTCTGATGTTACAGTTCCTGTCTGGATGAAAAATGAAATACCAATAATAATAACACCCATAAATAATCCTGCTGTAAACTCACCAAAAGGTGTATAAGCAATTGGAAGTGGACCACCTGTATAAAGGTAAGCAACGGCCATACAAACAAGGCCGATTGCAGCAAGCCACCAACTAGAGTTCATACAAATATAAACGCCTAATAGCATCGCGATACCGAAAAATCCAAATGCTAAGTTCAGTACTGTTTTTGGTTTAATGCCGTCGCGGACAATTGCGCCCCCAATGCCAACTGAACCTTCATGATCTAATCCTCTTTTATAATCAAAGTATTCGTTAAACATGTTTGTTGCTGCTTGAATGAGAAGGCAAGCAAGAAGCATGATAAAGAAAAGAGGGAGATGTATTTGATTAATACCCCCTACTTGCATTGCATAAGCTGTTCCAATAAAAACAGGAACAAAAGCTGCTGTTAATGTATGAGGACGTAATAAACTCCACCAAATGCGCCAGCCTGTTTGCTTACTTGGCTTTGGCGACATAGGAGAGGAATTCGTTTCGACTTTCATTTCCATGTTGAATCCTCCTTGTCACATAATATACACAATTAAGTGTAGGAAAAGCATCATTTAGTGTCAACTTTTATTTTCTAGGAAGAGAAGGTGAATTTCTCAGAAATGCTAAACGTTGACAGGGCTTTCGTTTGAGGTGTATCTTAAAATCAAGCGTATTTATGACTATTTTTCGCCCATAGGGGGGAGACTTTGTGATTCAGACGAAACAAAAAGATTTACAAGAAATACTTACTGCAGCGATTGAATCTGCGACTGATGAAAAAACATTGGTCAGTTTTGTAAAACAAATAGATTGGATGGATCCGCTTCTTTTTTATGCAGCAGGAAAAAGGGTTGCATCCGAAAATAGATGTTATTTTGCAGACCCAGTTCAGCATGTTATATTTGCTGGCATTGGCTCTGTTTTCACTATAGCAAAATCTTCTGACAAGCGCTTTCAAAATGCAAAAGAAGAGTGGAATAAAGTGCAGGAGAAAGCAATTGTTCACAGGGAAGAGTATGAATTTGGAACGGGCCCACTTTTATTTGGTGGCTTTTCCTTTGATCCAGAAAAAGAGCAGATGGATTTATGGAAAGAATTTAAAGATACAACATTATCGTTACCGGCTCTTCTTTTAACAGTTAAAAATGAAAAAGCATGGTTAACTATAAATACATTTATTTCAGCTGGGGACTCTGTACAGATGGTTTATGAAGAAATTGTTTCTTTAGAAGAGAGAATTTTACAAGAATGTAAAGGGCCGCTTACAGAAGAAAAATTAACAGTAACTTCTAAAGTAGAAGTTGATCCAAAGGGTTGGATGAATGCGATTGTAACAGTGCAAGAAGAAATGAAAAAAGGAAGCGTACAGAAGGTTGTATTAGCAAGAGAGCTAAAACTAGTGATGAATCGAAATATTGACTCTGCTCGTGTTTTAGAAGCGCTCCGCATCGGTCAGCCGGATTGTTACGTATTTTCCTTTGATTATAAAGGTGCGTGCTTCTTAGGAGCAACGCCTGAAAGATTAATTCGTAAAGAAGACGAGAAATTTACATCGATGTGTCTTGCCGGCTCAATTGGTCATGGTAACTCTATAGAAGAAAGTAAGCAAAATGGCGAGATGCTTCTTCATGATGAAAAGAATTTAGCAGAGCATGGCTATGTAGTAAATATGATTCGTGGCGTATTAAATGAACATTGTAAGTCTGTTAATATTCCAGAGCGTCCAGGATTATTAACAACAAAAAATTTACTACATTTATATACACCAGTGGAAGCGAAAGGTGATGCATCCCTTCTGACAATGGTAGAAGAACTGCATCCGACGCCAGCTCTTGGCGGCACACCTCGCCACGCGGCGATGAAATTGATTCGTGATGTAGAGTTATTAGACCGTGGATTGTACGGAGCACCAATCGGCTGGATAGATGACAAAGGGAACGGTGAATTTGCAGTAGCATTGCGCTGCGGATTATTAAATGGTGAAAAGGCATCCTTATTTGCCGGTTGCGGTATTGTGATTGATTCTGTTCCGCAGCTTGAATATGAAGAAACAAGTTTGAAGTTTAGACCGATGCTTGGTGCTTTGGAGGAATTAATGAAATGAATAATCATATAGAAGCATTATCATATTATTTAGGCGCGTTTGTGGACGAACTGGCGCGTCTAAATGTATATGATGTTGTTATTAGTCCAGGTTCACGGTCAACGCCGCTAGCCTTGCTAATGGAGCAACATGAACAAATCAAAACGTATTTACATGTAGATGAACGATCTGCTGCCTTTTTCGCGCTTGGTATTGCAAAAGCGAAGAAGCGGCCTGTAGCGATTTTATGTACATCAGGAACAGCGGCAGCAAACTATTATCCAGCAATTTGTGAAGCTTTTCATTCACGTGTACCGCTGCTTGTTTTCACAGCAGATAGACCGCATGAACTAAGAGATGTTGGTGCACCACAGGCAATGAATCAATTGAATTTATATGGTTCTTTTGTGAAACAGTTTATGGAGATGGCACTGCCGGAAGCTAGAGAACCGATGTATCATTATGCCCGTATGACAGCCGGGCGTGCTGTTGCAAGTGCATTGCTTGCGCCAAAGGGACCTGTCCATATTAACTTTCCTCTTCGGGAGCCACTCATTCCTGATTTCTCTTTAGAGAATGTATGGGAAAAAGGTCGTGGTGAGTATACAGGAGCAGTTCATCAAGGAAATATGACGATGACGAGTGAATATGTAAGTTCTCTCACAGAGCGCCTTTTGGGTATGGAAAAGGGGCTTATTGTTTGTGGAGACGATAGTCATCCAGAGGTTGCTGAAGCTATCACGCAGCTTGCTAAGCAAACTGGATATCCGATTGTAGCAGATCCGCTTTCAGGTCTCAGAAGCGGCGCGCATGATAAATCAATGGTAATCGATTGCTACGATACATTTTTACGAAATGAATTGTTAAAGGATACATGGAAGCCAGAAGTAATCATTCGTTTCGGTGGTATGCCTGTATCAAAAGCATTAACGCAATATATAAAGAAACAAGAGGCTGCTGTCCATATCGTTGTAGAGGAATCAGGAAAATGGAGAGATCCAGCCCTTGTAGCGACAGAAGTTGTATGTGCAAGTGATGTCTCGTTCTGTAACGCAATGATAGATAATATGCAAAAGCGAGAAAAGAATGATTGGTACGGGATGTGGAAACATATAAACGATGCAGCGAAGGAACAGCTTCATGAAATCGAAACATATGAAACAGCATTTGAAGGAAAAGTGATTACAGACATCGTGCATGTACTGCCAGAGGAAGCAACTTTATTTGTCAGCAACAGTATGCCAATTCGTGATACAGATACGTTCTTCTTTACAACAGATAAAAGAATCAATGTAATGGCAAACCGTGGTGTGAATGGAATTGATGGGATTATTTCAACAGCTCTAGGAGCAAGTACTGTTTGTGAGCCGCTTGTATTAGTAATCGGTGACTTATCATTTTATCATGATCTAAACGGACTACTAGCAGCAAAATTACATGATTTAAACGTAACAATTGTTGTTGTAAATAATGATGGTGGTGGTATTTTTTCATTCCTGCCACAATATGAGTCAAAAGAACATTTCGAATCATTATTCGGAACGCCACTTGGACTTGATTATGAACATGTTGTCAAAATGTACGGTGGTTCATTTGCGCGTGTAAATGACTGGAAAGTGTTTCGTGAGGAAGTACAAAAAGGAACGACTGAGAAAGGTTTACACGTTGTGGAAATTTGTACGAATCGTGACGAGAACTTAAAGCTGCACCGTGATTTATGGGCAAGTACATCGAAAGTTGTTACGGAAATTTTGCAAGGTGAAGCGGAATGGGAGTAACGCTGCAAGGTGTAACGTATGAATATGAAGTAGCTGGGAGCGGGGAACCACTTCTACTTCTTCATGGTTTTACGGGGAGCATGGAGACGTGGCGTTCGTTTATTCCTTCATGGAGCGAGCGATTTCAAGTTATTGTAGTTGATCTTGTTGGACATGGGAAAACAGAAAGTCCCAAGGAAATGACGTATTATAATATTCAAAATGTGGCACTTCAAATGACGACACTACTCGATCATTTACATATTGAAAAAGCACATATACTTGGCTATTCGATGGGCGGAAGACTAGCGATTACGATGGCATGCCTATATCCAAACCGCGTAAAATCTCTTTTATTAGAGAATTGTACAGCTGGGCTTGAGAAGGAATCGGACCGGAAAGAACGCTGCGCGCGCGATGAACAGCTTGCAGATCGAATTGAATTAGAAGGAATAGAAGCTTTCGTAAATAGGTGGGAAAATATCCCTCTATTTGCAACGCAGAAAAAATTACCACAAGATGTGAAAGAAGCAGTTCGAAAAGAGAGACTTACAAATAACTCAAGAGGACTTGCAAATAGTCTTAGGGGCATGGGAACAGGTGCTCAGCCTTCATGGTGGAATCAACTAGAAGGATTAAAAATGCCTGTCCTATTAATGAATGGAGAGCATGATCAAAAGTTTTTTCAAGTCCTTACAAACATGAAAGAACGCATTCCTCACGCGAAATTTGTCAAAATTGATGGGGCTGGCCATGCAATTCATGTGGAACAACCGCAAAAGTTTGGTACAATAGTAGAGGGATTTCTAAAAACCATACAGTGACACCTTTTTCTTTTGAAGAGAGTGACGCTTATAGAGGGGCTAGTGGACAACCATTAGCATAATAAAAAGGAGGTAAGAGTAATGGCTATTGAATGGGTAAAAGAAGGCAATTACGAGGATATTATTTATTCCACATACAATGGTATCGCAAAGATTTCGATTAACCGCCCTGAAGTACATAATGCATTCCGTCCTAAAACGGTAATGGAGTTAATCAATGCTTTTGCACACGCACGTGATGATGCAAATGTTGGCGTTATCATTTTAACTGGGGAAGGTGGACGTGCATTCTGTTCTGGCGGCGACCAAAAAGTTCGCGGTCATGGCGGATATGTAGGTGAAGACCAAATCCCACGCTTAAACGTATTAGACTTACAACGTTTAATTCGCGCAATCCCTAAACCAGTTATTGCAATGGTAGCAGGTTATGCAATCGGTGGTGGACACGTACTTCATATCGTATGTGACTTAACAATCGCAGCAGACAACGCTGTATTCGGACAAACTGGTCCTAAAGTAGGTAGCTTTGATGGCGGATACGGAGCTGGTTATTTAGCTCGTATGGTAGGTCATAAGAAAGCTCGTGAAATTTGGTACCTATGCCGTCAATACAGTGCACAAGAAGCACTTGATATGGGCTTAGTAAACACAGTTGTACCATTAGATCAATTAGAAGCAGAAACAGTACAATGGGCAGAAGAAATCTTAGCAAACAGCCCAATGGCACTTCGTTTCTTAAAAGCTGCATTCAATGCAGATACAGACGGTTTAGCTGGTATCCAACAACTAGCGGGAGACGCAACGTTATTGTACTACACAACTGACGAAGCAAAAGAAGGCCGCGACGCGTTCAAAGAAAAACGCCGTCCGGACTTCGGACAATTCCCTCGTTTCCCTTGATCAAAAGCGAAGCCGACTGTTTAGACCCGTCGGCTAAGGTTCTTTCGTACAGAAAGTGATTTTTACTTTCTCGTGCGGAAGGTTCTTAGACACAAGGGTCTAGGAGGCGTAGCTGGATGAAATCAAAAGCGAAGGTGGCTTGCTCAGAACAAGAGGGCGTTGGAACTCCTGACGAAGAGGCGTAGTTTGCCTCGCAGGAAGGAGTGAAACGACCGACTGTTCTAGCAACCGCAGCTGGATGAGATCAAAAGCGGAAACAAAAAAGAGACTTGATTCTATATCAAGTCTCTTTCTTTCATGAAAGGAGACTACGTAATGGAGACGATGCCCAATTGGTTAATGCAACGTGCATTTTTAACGTCAGAGCGCACTGCAATTGAAACGAAAGAAGAGAAGATTACATTTTTAGAACTGCATGAAAAAGTAGGATCTGTTTGTGAGCACCTTTCCTATTTACAGATAGAAAAAGGTCAAAAAGTGGCTGTTCTGATGAAAAATGGTACGGAGATGATTACGGTAATTCATGCCCTGTCTTATATAGGGGCAGTAGCTGTACTTCTGAATACACGTCTTTCAAGAGAAGAGCTACTTTGGCAAATGGAAGATGCGGAAGTTGTTTGCTTAGTAACGGACCGAGAATTTGAAACGGAGCAGGTACCTGTCTACATATTTGAAGAAGTAATGAACGGACCTAAGAAAGCAGCAATGATTCAAGATGAGTTTTCCTTAGAAGAGGCGATGACAATTATATATACGTCAGGAACCACTGGGAAGCCGAAAGGGGTTATTTTAACATATGGTAATCACTGGGCGAGTGCTGTTGGATCATCACTGAACTTAGGGCTTCGTGATGACGATTGTTGGTTAGCGTGTATGCCAATGTTTCATGTGGGAGGCCTATCTCTGTTAATGAAGAATATTATGTACGGTATGCGTATTTTACTTGTTCCAAAATATGACCCTGAGTTTATTCATGAGGCAATAAAAACTCGGGGAGTAACAATCATATCGGTCGTTTCTAAGATGTTGACAGACCTATTAGAAAGACTTAGAGAGGGAACATATCCTAACTCTTTACGCTGCATGTTATTAGGCGGAGGGCCAGCACCGAAGCCCCTCTTAGAAACATGTGTAGCAAAAGGGATTCCTGTATATCAAACCTATGGAATGACGGAAACTTCTTCTCAAATTTGTACACTATCAGCTGATTATATGTTAACGAAAGTGGGTTCAGCAGGAAAACCTCTTTTCCCATGCCAACTTCGAATTGAGAAGGAGGGCAAGGTTGTACCGGCGAATGTTGAAGGAGAAATTGTTGTAAAAGGGCCGAATGTAACACAGGGTTACTTTAAGCGTAAAGACGCAACGCGTGAAACGATAACAAATGGATGGCTTCATACTGGTGATCTTGGCTATTTGGATGAAGAAGGGTTTCTATATGTATTAGATCGCCGCAGTGACTTAATTATTTCGGGCGGAGAAAATATTTATCCAGCGCAAATTGAGGAAGTATTGCTTGCGCATCCTATGGTTGCGGAAGCTGGTGTTGTTGGGAAAGCGGATGAACAATGGGGACAAGTACCGGCTGCATTTCTTGTAAAAGCAGGTCATGTAACAGAAGAAGAAATCATTTGTTTTTGTGAAGAAAAATTAGCAAAGTATAAAGTACCAAAAAAAGTGCATTTCTTATCAGAATTACCACGTAATGCTTCGAAAAAATTGTTAAGAAGGGAACTAAGGCAGCTTTTGGAGGAGATGTAGATGAAAATAAAAAAGGCAACACTTTATGTAACGGAAATGCCTCTTGTCATCCCTTTTACCGCAAGCTATGGAACGTATAAAACGCGTGAAAGTATCGTTATTGAACTTGAGGATACAGATGGGTATATCGGGTTTGGGGAAGTCGTTGCTTTTTCAGAACCGTGGTATACGGAAGAAACAGTAACAACAGCGCTTCATATACTTCAAGATTTTTTATTGCCAGATTTATTGAAGGCTGAAGTTATGCACCCAAATGAAATTCCGAGTCTCTTTCAGTATATAAAACGAAACCGTATGGCGAAAGCGGGAATAGAAGGTGCTGTATGGGATTTGTATGCGAAACGTCAAAACAAATCGTTAGCGACTTTACTTGGAGGAACACAGTCAGAAATTGAAGTCGGTGTTGTAATTGGTTTAGATACGATTCCTAATATGTTAAAACAAATTGAAATGTATGCAGAAGAAGGATACCAGCGATTTAAAGTGAAAATCAAGCCGGAACTTGATTATGAGCTATTGAAGGAAATACGAAAAGCATTTCCAAAGATACCGTTAATGGCAGATGCAAATTCAGCGTATACGTTAGCGGATACTGAGCAATTAAAGAGGTTAGATGAGTTTCAGTTAATGATGATTGAACAGCCTTTAGCGGATAACGATTTTCTCGATCATGCTAAGCTTCAAAAGCAAATTGAGACACCTATTTGTTTGGACGAGAGTATTCATAGCTTAGAAGATGCACGAGTAGCGATTACACTTGGAAGCTGCCGCATCGTAAATATTAAACCTGGGCGAGTTAGCGGACTAACTGAATCGATTCAAATTCATGATTATTGCAAGGAACATGCTATTCCTGTTTGGTGCGGTGGTATGGTGGAAATGGGAATTTCACGTGCACAAAATATTGCGTTAGCATCACTCCCGAACTTTACAATTCCAGGTGATATATCAGCTTCGAGTAGACATTGGGAGCAAGATATTATTTCACCTGAAGTGATGCTCAAAGACGGGAAGGTAATGGTTCCGCAACATACTGAATGCAGTTATGAAGTAAATCGTGGAAGATTAGAAGAAATAACGAAGCAACGGATTGTGTATGGAAGATGAAATAGAAAAGGTTACTCTTGAGAGTAGCCTTTTCTTATTGTACAAATAGGGTAGACTAGTTTAAAATCGAGCGTGTGAAAATGGAATGATGTAGGGGGGATAAAATGAAGCGTATTTCAATTTTGATAGCTGATGATGAGGCTGAAATTGCGGATTTAATTACAATACATTTAGAAAAAGAGGGCTATCATATTATTAAAGTAGCTGATGGAGAAGAAGCTATTCGTGTTATTCACTCTCAACCAATTGATTTAGTAATTTTGGATATTATGATGCCTAAAATGGACGGGTATGAAGTAACGCGGCAAATTCGCGCGCAATATTATATGCCTATCATTTTCTTAAGTGCGAAAACATCTGATTTTGATAAGGTGACTGGGCTCGTAATAGGTGCAGATGATTATATGACGAAGCCGTTCACTCCGATTGAATTAGTTGCTCGTGTAAATGCACAATTACGCCGATTTTTCATGTTAAATCAACCGAGGAAAGAGGAAAGTAAATCAATTTTAGAAATTGGTGGGGTCGTTATTTATCCAGAGCAACGGAATGTGAGTGTGTACGGAGAACGAATTGAATTAACTCCAAAAGAGTTTGATATTTTATATTTATTAGCGAGTCATCCGAAGAAAGTTTACAGTGTGGAAAATATCTTTCAACAAGTGTGGGCAGAAGATTATTATGAAGGTGGAAACACGGTTATGGTACATATTCGCACCTTACGAAAAAAGCTTGGAGAAGATAAAAGGAAGAATAAATTAATAAAAACTGTTTGGGGGGTCGGCTATACATTCAATGGCTAAAATCATAAGAAGCTTTCGTTCAAAAATGATAGCACTATTTGCTTTAAGCATTATACTAGCTGGTAGTGTGACGTATATAATTTATAAAGGGTTGCAGCTTTATTATAAAACTATGGTTCGTTATGAAGATCCTTTAGCACAATTTCGGTCAACAATAAGAGATATTGGAGATATTAATTTCTTTTTAATTATATTTACTCCTTTATCTATTTTGTTTTTTTTCTTTCTCACCAGACCGTATTCAAAGTATTTCAGTGAAATTTCTAATGGAATTCATCATCTTGCTAATGGTGATTTTACAAATCGAGTGCATGTTTCATCCAATGATGAGTTTAGAGATATCGCACACGAAATCAATCTAGCGAGTGAAAAGTTAAAAGAAGCTGTTGAAAGAGGCGATTTTGCAGAAAGCAGTAAAGATCAGCTAGTCGTAAATTTGGCTCATGATTTAAGAACGCCATTAACATCTGTTTTAGGTTATTTAGATTTAATTCTTAAAGACGAGAATTTGACAAAGGAACAAATTAAACACTTTTCCACTATTGCTTTTACGAAGTCTCAAAAATTAGAGAATTTAATTGATGAACTATTTGAAATAACGAGAATGAATTATGGCATGTTAAAGGTTGAGAAAAGGCTGATTGATTTAAGTGAATTACTTATACAGTTAGATGAGGAGTTATATCCTTTATTAGAGAAATATAATTTAGTAGCTAGAATGAATATTGCCCCCTATTTAAATATTTATGGTGACGGAAAATTGTTGGCAAGAGTATTTGAAAATCTTTTAATGAATGCGATTCGTTATGGATATGATGGACAATTTGTTGATATGAATGGACATATTGATAATGGAGAAGTTGTCGTACAAATTATTAATTATGGAGATAGCATTCCGAAAGAAGAGTTACCGTATCTTTTTGATATGTTTTATACAGGCAATAAAGCAAGAACGCAGCAGCAAAATAGTACAGGGCTTGGTTTATTTATTGCGAAAAACATTGTGGAGCAACATAATGGAACGATTTCTGTGGAAAGTAGTGTAATACGGACAATATTTGAAGTGAGATTACCGAAAAGTGATGGTAACGAATCTCATTTAATAATTTAATAAAAATTTTAAGTTTACCCCACTTTTTATTTAAATAGTTTTTTCTATTCTATACGTAAGTAAGATTAAGGAGGAACTAGAAATGAAAAAGTGGGTATTTATTTTGTTTTTTATATTGTGCACAGTATGTGTTGGTATTTATATAGCGCCATTATTCCTAAATGTGGTAGATGTTAAGATTGTAGAAAAAGAGGATAAGGTAAATTCGACGAATACTGAAAAGAAAGAGATAACAAAAGAGCAAATTTATAAAGGTGATTTATTATTAGTCAATAAAAATTATCCCGTTCAGAAAGGTAGTATAAGGCCTGATATTATAAATATACTTCAAAATCAAGAATTGGTAAAAGGTTATGGAGTGCTTGATAGAAACCTTCGTTTATCAAAGGATATTGTGAAAAAATTTTTAAAGATCGTAGATGCAGCAGAAAAAGAAGGTATCCGTCATTTTTTAATCAGCAGTGGGTATCGAGATTTTGAAGAGCAAAGGAAGCTATATCAAAAAATGGGTTCTGATTATGCGTTACCAGCAGGGTATAGTGAGCATAATTTAGGGTTATCACTTGATGTCGGGTCTACTCAAATGAAAATGGAGAAAGCTCCTGAAGGAAAATGGATTGAAGAAGAGGTGTGGAAATACGGTTTTGTTTTACGCTATCCCAAAAATAAAAGCAACATTACAGGAATTCAATATGAGCCGTGGCATATACGTTATGTCGGTTTACCTCATAGTGCTATTATGCAGAAGAAGAACTTTACTTTAGAAGAATATTTAGATTTCTTGAAAGAAAAAAAAGTGATTTCAACTAATATTGAAGGAAAAAAATATACGGTTTCTTATTATAAAATTTCAAAGAGTATCAGTGTTAATGTTCCGGTAAATAAGCATTATGAAATTTCAGGGAACAATATGGATGGAGTAATTTTGACCGTACATGAATAATAGATATACACGTTTTTTGTGAATTCCTTATGTAAATAAGAAAGAGCCAGAATAGCAATTACACCTGGAAGCTGCCGCATCGTAAATATTAAACCAGGGCGAGTTGGTGGGCTAAACGAATCGATTCAAATTCATGATTATTGCCAAGAGCACGGTATACCTGTTTGGTGCGGTGGTATGGTTTCACGTGCACAAAATATTGCGTTAGCATCCCTTCCAAATTTTACGATTCTAGGTGATATATCAGCTTCTAGTAGGCACTGGGAGCTGATATATCACCAGAAGTAACATTGCAAGGCGGAAAAGTGATTGTCCCAACTGGTCCTGGGTTTGGATATGATGTAAACCGGGAAAGATTAGAAGAGATTGCGAAAAAACGGATTGTATGCGAGAGGTGAATGCATGAGGGACGATATATTGCAGGTTATACAGGCATATTTATTAAAAGTGTCATTTGTAAAAGTTGCATATATTTTTGGGTCTCATGAAAGGAAAGAGGTAACCACTATTGCGATTGAAACAAGGAATGCTTCATATAAACAATTTCAATGGCTATATTTTGAGTTGACAGAAGGACTAAAAGGAAGAGAGAAATTTGATGTGGTACATGTAAATACGCTCTCTGATCCACAAGTAAAAAAGCGTATACTGCAAGAAGGAAAATTGTTTGTACAGCGTATATAAGGAGCCCACGATGATTCGGTTATCGTAGGCTTTTTTGTATTGATATATATTTATTTTGAATTTCCGACATATCAGTCATGGCTATGAAAATAAAAAGAATTCTTCAATCGCTTGCTCCTTTTGGTTTTACATGGCAAAAGGCACTGACCGCCTCTATGCAAGGATGGCCACTTCTCTCCCGTCTGTAAAAAAGGTTTATCCCGCTATTTTAGGGCAGTAATACTCCCACCTCAAAATTCGGCGGGAGCAATGTCCAGCTCTAGCGGCTAGAATCTCCGGTCGTTTCGCCCCCTCGGACGAGGCAAAAAGTGCCTCTCTGCCTGAGGCCTCCAACGTCCTGCGATTCTGAGCGCTTTTCTAAAAAAGTTAGGTGGGAGATAAACTGACAGTAAAAGCCCGATTGGTGAGTGCTGATTAAAGTTTCACTTTATGTCAAACATTTCTTATTTCAGTAAACCTCCCTGTTAGTGAAATAAGGGAATTTGAAATCCTTTCAATTATTAAGATTTGGTTCATCATTTTTATGGATTGGATTGTGCCAAAGGGAAATATTAAGGTTGTATGATTCACGCTTGATATTTAAACTCATTGGACAAAGTGGAGGTAATAGTATGGCTGTAAGGAAAAAAGACAAGTTTACAAATCATTTAAGTAATATTTCTTTAAATTTAAAAGAAAGTGCTAATTATTTCGCTGATTATAAACTAAAAAATGTTAATGACCTTAAAATTTTTGCTGAAAAAATGAAGGAATATGAATCAGAGGGGGATTCTTTGGTTCATGAAGTTACCAAAGACTTACACAATGCTTTCATCACTTCCATTGAACGAGAAGATATTTTATCTCTTACCTTGAGCATGGATGATGTTTTAGATGGATTAGAACATACTGCTGCTCTATTTGAAATGTATTCTATAGTAAATGCTGATAATTATATGCTTGAGTTTGTCGATGCTATCCGTAATTGCACTGCTGAAATTGTGGCAGCGGTTGACATGTTGGCAACAAAGAAATTACTAAACATGAGGGAGCATGCCATTAAAATTAAAGAATTGGAATCAAAATGTGATGGGATTTTACGGGAATCCATTAAAAATCTGTTTGCTAATGAAAAAGACCCTATTCGTATTATTCAATATAAAGAAATCTATGAAGAGCTCGAAAACATTGCGGATTTCTGTCAGAATGTAGCCAACACATTAGAAAGTATTATCATGAAGAATGCTTAACCGTATTCAAGTAGTATTAATACAGTTCTGGAGTAAAAATTAGTATAGTCAAAAAATATGTGGAGGCTCTAATGACAACAATAATTATTATCGTTATTCTTGGTTTAATTTTCGAATTCATTAATGGGTTTCATGATACGGCTAACGCAATTGCGATGTCAGTTTCTACAAAGGCTTTATCACCACGATTCGCGGTTATTTATGCCGGTGTATTAAATTTTATAGGTGCTTTAATATCAGAAGCCGTAGCAAAATCGATTGGCGGTAAAATTGCTGATCCTTTTCAGGTTGATAACGGCTTGTTAATCGTCATTGCAGCTCTTATTGCAGCTATATTTTGGAATCTGTTTACATGGTATTATGGGATTCCTTCTTCATCGTCACACACTTTAATCGGATCTGTTGCTGGAGCTGTTATTTTTGGATCAGGAATACATTCTATAAACTGGGAAGGTTTCACAGATATTATAAAAGCCCTAATCATTTCTCCTTTTTTAGCTTTTATAGTAGGATTTATTCTAATGAAAATATTAGCAATTGTTTTTAAAAACGTAAATCCTCGCCGGGCGACTCGTGGTTTTCGAGGGTTTCAAGTTGTAGCTTCTGGTTTAGCTGCATTTTCTCATGGAGGAAATGATGGACAAAAAACAATGGGAATTATTGTTTTTGCTTTAGTAGCAGGTGGTTACCAAACCACATTAGATGTACCACTTTGGGTACAAGTTACTTGTGCAGCAACAATTGGTCTAGGAACAATGATGGGTGGAATGCGGATTATTAAAACGGTTGCTAAAAAAATATTTAAAGTTCAACCTATCAATGGATTTGCTGCAGATTTAACATCATTTGTAGTATTACAAGGTGCTACTATGTTAGGGCTACCAGTATCAACCACACATGTATCTTCATCTGCCATTCTAGGCGTTGGTTCCGCTAAACGTGTTCGGGGTGTAAATTGGGGAGTCGCTACAAGAATTGTGATGACTTGGGTTATTACACTGCCAATATCGGCATTAATAGCTGGTTTAGTAATGATGATAATGAAAATTTTTATATAAGGATATTAAATGAAAAAACAATGAATGTTTAAGTGTCTAATAATAGTTGGAAAAACATTGTAGGGTCAAGATTATTAATGTTTTTACATGTAAATGATGCTGGATTTTGGCTCGTAAAAGAGTATTTAGGATTAACAGTAAAAGAGACGTTTAAGACGTGGACTGTACTGGAAACATTACTATCATTTATCGCATTTGGACTTGTACTATTACTTGATAAGCTTATTTAAAGTAGAGAGGATGCTCGTTTTAAGGGCATCTTTTTTTTGTAATTCAGGTATTATATAGTGGTCATTCTTGTGAAACAAGCCTGTTTTTAGGCAAAACAAGCTCCCGATTTCCCATGTAAACATAATATAAATGGAATCCCCTCATTTAGAACAAGATGATCTTGTTACGAATGATACTAAAGGAGGAATAGAGTAATGAGTGAAAAGTGCGATCACAATCATGGAAGGCACGGATGTGGCGGCGGTTTTGCGCTTTTAATTGTATTGTTTATCCTGTTAATCATTATCGGTGCTAGCTGCTTCGGTGGCGGTGGCGGCGGTTACTGTGGTTATGGAGGCGGTTTTGGCGGCGGCTATGGTGGATTTTGCTAACATCTAAAAACTATTGAAATAGCCTTGTGCACATGCACAAGGCTATTTTATTCACAATTTAATATGTTGTGATAATTTTTTTATATACAGGGAACGGATGAGGAAAAAGAAAATAATCTCAATGATCCCAAATAGGGTAAGTACAAACAAAAACTCTTTGAATAAAGAAATGGTGAGCATATTTTGTAAAAACTGAACTGCAAATATTGTATGGATAGTAGCAACAATATAAGGGACGAAAAATAAAATAGCCAATTGTATTGTTGCGGAACGAAACATTTCAGATTCTGTTAATCCAATTTTAGTAATGGTAATATACTTCTGTTCTTCCCGCGTTAAATCATTATACATACGGAAATATAACACGCTTGCTGCACCGATAAAGAAGATAATACCAAGAAATGTTCCGATAAAGAAACTAGAGACATTATCTTTTTTACTGTATGCTAGTGCGTCACTAGATGTATAAAGACTGAATGGGATAGTAATGTGTTGTTCTTCAGGCTTTGTTTTCTCCAATAAATCGTTTCGATCTTTATCTATGCTATTTACCATATTTGTAGTAGGAGCTAGAGTGTCTTCCCAATTTTCAACAAGATAGTTATAGATGGTAATGGTTTCAATATGCGGAATCATATTGTCAATTACGTGATCTTGCAACACAATTGTATGCGGAAGAGCGTATTGTGGCTCTACACTATGTTTTAAAAATCCTTTAATGTGAAACTCTTTTTTGTTAGATTCCAAAGTTATTGTTTCTTGTTTTGCAAATGGATTTGCAATTAAATTTAATAGCGTTGGTGAATATTTAGAAATTATATATGCTTCGTCTGGACCTAACTGAATTTCTGGTTTTTGTAACAGTTTAGCTAGTGTATTATAATCACTCATTTTCATAAGCACAATAGCTTCTTCGTGAGCTGTATCTTTTAAAAGTGTAAATGCATATTTTTGATATTGAAATGCGTGATTTGTAAGCTCTTGTTCTATTGTTGAAATATGTTTTTGTTCGAATGAATTTCCAGGCTTAGATGTATACGTAAACGGAACAGGATAGCGTTTTAAAATAGATGCTTTTGTGTAATTATTCATAGCAAAGAGCGGTGTAATAATTGTGAAAGCAAGTGCAGATAACATAGTAACAATAAAGAGCATATTGATATTACCACGCGTGCGAGCAACTAAATCTGAAATCCATAACATATTTATTTGTTTCATATAAAATTTTCTTCTCTTTCTTAAAATAGATATAAAGAGAAGAATCGTTTGAGAAAAGAATAAATATGTTCCAATGGTTACAAGTGGCAAAATCGATAAAATGATAAAGATTACAGAGCCATCCTGTACGTTTTTTTCGGTGACATATCCTTTTGGATATCCAGCGATATAATAACATAGACCTAAACAAGCTAAAGCAAATAAAGAAATGAGAAGAGAAGGTCGTTTTTCTTTTTTTAACTTTTGGTCGTTCTTTATGAGACGAATTGTTTTACGTGTACGAACGAACATAGGTGTGAATGTAGAAACGATCAAAAACAGAACGATAAAAGTTATGGTTGTTGCGATAATTGCTTTTGTTGGCCAATGCCAATATAAATAGATTCCTGTTGCACCTGTTAATTTAGAAGTAACGAGTAGGAAAAAGTTAGAAAAAACAAGACCGACTTGAATACCAGCAAAAATTGCTAAGAGCCCAATTATCATATTTTCCATAAAAATAAGGCGTTTTAACTGTTTCTTAGAAATACCAAGAATGGTTAAAATCCCAAATTGTTCTTTACGTACATTTAAAAATGTTCCAAGCGAATATAGTAAAAAAAAGAACGAGAACATAACGATGACAAATTGAGCCATTCCAATTAAGTTCATTAGAGGTCCTTGTTCCTTTATGTCTTGTAAGCGTGGATGATACGAATATACAGTAAATGAAAAGAAAACTGTAATCGAAAATACACTGCTTATAAAATAGGCAAAATACGCCTGTGAATTCCGAGAGACATTTTTAAAAGCAAACTGCCAAAATGTCATCCACGTCTTCCTCCTAGTAACGCCAATACATCTAATATTTCTTGATAAAACTTTTCGCGATATAATCCGCGGTGCAATTCATTGTAAAGCTCGCCATCTTTAATAAAAATAACGCGGTTGCAGTAACTCGCAGCGAATGGATCATGGGTAACCATTAAAATGGTCGCGTCTTCTTCTTTATTTAATTTTGTAAATAATTCCATTACATCAATGGCAGCTTTAGAGTCTAGGTTCCCTGTAGGTTCATCAGCAAGCAAGAGTGATGGGTTATGAATAACTGCACGAGCTACGGCGGTACGCTGCGCTTGTCCACCAGAAACTTCAAAAATCCGCTTATTTAAAATATGATCAATTCCAAGCTTCTTTGAGATGTTGTCGAGTTTTTCATCCATTTCTTTCAGAGGAACATTATCTAATGTTAATGGCAATACAATATTCTCACCAATTGTTAACGTATCTAATAAGTTAAAGTTTTGAAAAACAAATCCTAATTCTTGACGGCGGAAAACGGCTAATTTTTCCCGACGGAATGTGTGCGGCTGTTTTCCATTAATAAACACTTCTCCAGCAGTAGGAGAATCAATCGTTGAAATGACATTTAAAAAAGTAGATTTTCCGCTCCCTGAAGGGCCCATAATTGCGACAAACTCACCTTTATCTACATGTAAATTTATATTTTTTAAAGCAGTATGAGGGACTTTGCCCTCATACACTTTGGAGACATTTTTAATGTGTAATACTTCTTCCATAAAAACTCACCTTTCTATTTCTTAAAACTTAATATGCTGTGATAATTTTTGCATATATAGGGAACGAATTAACAAGAAAAAGATGATTTCAACCGTTCCAAAAATCATAAGAACAACAGTTACTTCAGCAAATAAAGAGAGATCCATGATCTCTTGTAACATTTTTGCGGCAAACATCGTATGAATAGATGCCATAATATAGGGAACAAAGAATAAAATCGCAAGCTGAATGGTTGCTGAACGCTTCATCTCTGATTCTGTTAAACCAATTTTTGTAACGGTAATATATTTTTCTTGTTCGTTTGTTAAATCCGTATACATTCGGAAGTAAAGGACACTTCCCGCTCCAATGAAGAAAATGACACCTAGGAACGTACCGATTAAGAAGAATGAAGCGGCACCTAATTTAATCTCGTATAGCGTGTTACTCGCTTCGTTCATGATAAATAATGGTTCTTCAGATGGGATGTTTCTTCGATCTTTTGCAAATTTATCAAGATACTCCGCAGCGATTTCATTTGTCTTTTCCCAGTCGTTTACTTGAAAATTATAAAGCGTCATATGTTTCATATTATTTGATAAAGCATGTACTGTATCATCAGATAAAATCAGTACTTGTGATGTCCAGCCAGTTGGTATCACGTTAATGGTTTCGTAACTTTTTACATGTAATGTAAGTGCATTTTGAGATAGTGTGACGCTTGTTCGTTTAAATTCTTCTTGCATTGGACTCAATATGTTTTGATATCCATATCCAGGTAATATATATGTTTCATTCTTTTTTACAAAAAGTTGTTTATGATGTAAAGCAGTCGCCAGTTTGTTATAATCACTTTCTTTTAATACATATGCTTCTTGTTCATAGGGAGTGAATTCATCCTTTTGTAATGAAACTGCATATACATCTGTTTTGAACTTCTTATATGAAAATTGTTCTTCACTAAGCCGTTTTTCGAACCAGTCCATATGCTGCGTGACAAGGGGATTGGCGTCGTATGAAAGATAGGTGAATGGAAATGGACTATTGTTGGTAACATCAAATTTCATAAACTTTCCAAATCCATATATGAATGTAATCATTGTAAATGCAAGGGTAGATAGCATCGCGACAATAAATAACATATTAATATTTGTCCGAATGCGGCTTGCTAAATCTGAAATCCAAAGCATATTAATTCGTTTCATATAAAATTTTCTTCGCTTTTTTAATATGCGAATGAGCAGAAAACTAATTTGAGAAAAGAAAAGATAAGTTCCGATCGCAACGAGTGATGGAATAACGAAAACACTAGAAACCATGTATAGAGCTCCTATGTCTGAACCGAGTGATAAAAAGTATTTAGGGTTTCCAGCTAGTACATAACCTGATATTAAACATATGGCACCAAACAGAGAAATGAGAATCGATGGCTTTCGTTCTTTTTGTTTCACATTTCCTTCTTTTAGAAGGCGCACTGCTTTTCTTGTTCGAATGAGCGTAGGCGTGAAAGCTGACACAATGATAAAGAGTCCGAGAAAGATTGTTGCTGTTAAAATAATCGCTTTTGTTGGCCAATATAAATAGAGTCCAGGAGCATATGTAATTTTCGCTGTTACCAATAAGAAAAATTGTGAAAATACAAGTCCAAATTGAATGCCAAAGAAGATGGATAGTAATCCAATTAACATATTTTCCATAAAAACAAGGCGTTTCAATTGTTTTCTTGATATTCCTAAAACGGTTAACACGCCAAATTGTTTTTTTCGAACTTTTAAAAAGGTGCCGATGGAATAAAGCAAGAAGAAAAATGAGAAGAACACAATGACTACTTCTGAAAATATCATTAATCCTGAAATTCCATCAACTACGCTAGAATTCTGTAACCGGGGATGAAATAAATACACTGCAAATGAAAAGAATACAGCAATGGAAAACGCGCTGCTTACAAAGTAGGCGAAATAAGCTCTTGAGTTTCGCGTTACGTTTTTAAATGCAAACTGCCAAAATGTCATGATGTATACCTCCAGATAGAAGATATCATTTGAGTCATGCTGCAAAAAATGTATGAGATTGAGTTCTCATACATTTTGCTGAAATGTGTTATGTTCATTGCTCTGTCACCTTCCTAGGTTCATCTGCTTGATTATTTACAGCGTTATGGAAGATGATTTTAATACTTGTTCCTTTACCGACCTCGGAATCTAATTTGACAGAATGACCTAAATAAGAGCAGATTTTACTCACAATATAAAGTCCCATACCAGTTGATTCTCCGAATGTACGGCCATTTTTCCCAGTATAAAATGGCTCAAATACTCTTCGAATATCTTCTTGCGGTATACCAACACCTTCATCACGAACTTCTAGAATAATATCTTTTCCGTTTCGATAGCCAGACAAGAAGACTTTCTTTCCGCGTTCACCAGAATAACGAACGGCATTCGTCATTAATTGATAAATGATGAATTTCAGCCACTTTGCATCAGAAGCAACCTTAAGATCAGAATGAACTTCTAGAACTGGAAATACACCGTTACGAATAAAGAGTTCCTTTAAGCCATTAATGTTTTTCGTTACAGCATCTTTTAGTGAAAGAGTTTCTACATGAAAATCCTCATGGAAGTTATTAAGTCTTGCCATATATAATGCCATATCTAGCCCTTGATTTAATCTTTCTAGTTCCTTTTTAAACTTAGGAATGAGATGTTCATCTTCCATTTCGAGAACCATAAGCTGCATAACAGAAACCGGTGTTTTCATTTGATGCACCCAGTGGTTAATGAATAATTGATGTTCTTGTTGCTTTACTTCATATGTTTGTAGTTCTTTTTGGAATAGACGATACTGCGCCCTAACAAGTTCGTTGACGCCGTGCGGCATAGGAGCAGTCGCTCTTTCAATAAACGCATCTTCCATTTTTTCTGGGGGCTCACTCAACCTATGATACATTCTGCGATTACGAACATAACGATAAGCGAGGAAGCAAATAAATAAATATAAGCTCAATACAATAAAGTAGAACTTATTGTTTTGGAATCCATCTACTGCATCATAGAGAATAAAAATGATACCGAAGTTTAATGCATATAATAGAAAAAATGCAAAATGATCACGCAAAAATAACTTCATGCTTATTCACTCCAAGTTGCGTTAAAACGATACCCTAATCCGCGTACTGTTTCAATTGCATTTTCAATACCAAGCTCATTAAATTTTTTACGAAGACGTGTAATGTTTACGTTTAATGTATTTTCTTCAACGAAACTTTCATCGTCCCAAAGTGCAGCTAATAAATCTTCACGGCTCGCAGTACGTGGGAATTTAGATAAAAGCATTTCAGCTAAGATTGCTTCTTTTTTTGTAAGGAGAACTTGCTGTGTTCCAAAATGAATTTCTGGTCGTTCAGGGAATAATTTTAATCCTTCCACTTCAACAATTCGCTCTGAAATATTTGGTGCATAGTCACCGTAAATACGGCGTAATTGACCTTTAATTTTCGCCATAACAACATCGTAGTGGAACGGTTTTGTAATATAATCATCCGCACCGCTTTCAATCGCCATAATTTGTTCCATTTCACCAGCACGAGCGGAAATGAAAATAATTGGGCAAGTAGATTCATGACGAATTTGACGGCACCAGTAGAATCCATCGAATTTCGGTAAGTTTACATCTAATAAAACAAGGTGTGGCTTAACTGCGTTAAACGATTCCATAATATCATCAAAGTTCTCCGCAACAACTGCTTCGTAACCGTATTTTTGAATATGAGATTGTAGTAAAGATGAGATATTTGGATCGTCTTCAACGATTAAAATTTTATACATGAATATATTCCTCCTAAAAAACAATTGTAGCTATAGTGTACCATGTGTTTCTTGTCTTTTCATTACCTTGAAACGAGAGCTAGTAAACAGTATAGGCAAAAGTGGAAAAAGTAAAAAGGACTATGGATATAATTGACAATATGTAGTTTTTGATTTAATATTTAGATAAATATCTAAATGTCTAATTGTTGAAAGGAAGAAAGACATTGAATCAAGCATTTAAAGCATTAGCAGATCCAACAAGGCGAAAAATATTAGATTTATTAAAAGAAGGCGATTTAACAGCAGGGGAAATTGCCGAACAGTTCAATATGACAAAGCCAAGTATTTCGCATCATTTAAATGCGCTCAAAAACGCTGAACTCATTCAAGATGAGAAAAGAGGGCAATTTGTTGTGTATTCATTAAACACAACTGTTTTTCAAGATTTATTAACATGGGTGTTTACGTTTACGAATAAAGGGGGAGAGGGGAAATGAAGAAACATCTTTTTGCAATCATATTAATTCTTACGACATGTTTAGCATGGGCAATTTCTTGGCCTCATTTACCAAATACAATTGCAACGCATTGGAATGGCGGTACTGCTGATGGATTTTCATCGAAATTAACGGGAATGATGTCTATGGTTGGTATCATGATTGGTTGTTATGTGTTTCTAAATGTTTTACAGAAGATTGATCCTAAGAAAGAAAACTATGAAAAGTTTTCTAAAGCTTTGATGATGATTAATAATGGATTGCTAGTTGTTTTATTTATAGGAAACATAGATATCATCACAAATGGTTTAGGGCATAATTTATTCATTAATCAAGTACCAGAATTGATTGTAGGTATATTATTTTTGGTCATCGGTAACTATTTACCACAATGTAAACCGAACTTCTTCGTTGGCATGCGTAATCCATGGACACTCAGTAATGAAGAAGTTTGGCGGAAAACACACCGCTTTAGCGGCAAAGTATTTGTAGCTTTAGGACTTATGATGATCGTAAGTATCGCCCTGCCAGCTGATTGGAGATCATATATGATGCTTACAATGATATTAATTGCTGTAGTGCTGACGAATTTATACTCTTACATTTTATATAAAAGGGGAATGCAATTGTAAACGAAAGGTACTACTCTTTAAGGGAGTTTGTAATCGATTATACGTAGTAGGAATGTAGTCTTACTACGTATAATTCTTGTTTTTGTTTCTGAATATTTAAAAAATAATAGTATTGATATTGGATTATTAGTTAGGGGTGCTAGGGGAATAGCGTACAAGAAAAGGTTACGCCAATTTTATATGAATCAAGATCGTTTGGGGGAGAGAGTATGTTAGAAATTATAAATTTCAGCAAAACCTACAAAGGTGGCAAAAAAGCAGTAGATGATTTGAGTTTAACTGTTCAAGCAGGAGATATTTTCGGTTTTATCGGACATAACGGTGCTGGGAAAAGTACGACAATTAAGTCACTAGTAGGTGTTATAGATTTCGAAGAGGGAGAAATTTTTGTTGATGGGCATTCAGTAAAAAAGGACCCGATTGCATGTAAGAAAATCATGGCGTACATTCCTGATAATCCAGATTTATATGAACAATTAACAGGAATTCAATATTTGAACTTTGTTGCGGATGTTTTTGGGGTATCGGCAAAAGACAGAGAAGAACGGATACAAAAATATGGGGATGCTTTTGAGATTACACCATATTTGGGCGATTTAATATCTTCCTATTCACACGGTATGAAACAAAAAGTAGCGATTATATCAGCAGTTGTGCATCATCCAAAATTATTAGTTTTAGATGAGCCTTTTGTTGGTCTTGATCCCAAGGCGGCTGTTGTACTTAAGGGGATTATGAAGAAGCTTTGCGAATCAGGTAGTGCCATTTTCTTTTCTACTCATGTACTAGATGTGGCAGAAAAGTTATGCAATAAGATAGCGATAATCAATAAAGGAAAACTAGCAATCTCAGGGGAAGTAAAGTCTCTCATAAAGGAACATTCATTGGAAGAGCTCTTTATGAAGGTGCTTGCTGATGAAAAATAATACGATAGCCCTTTTAAAAATCCGTCTCATAACGCAGCTTGGCCTTAATACTTTTAAGTATGAAAAAGATAAGAAAAAGAAGCAGAATAAAATTTTAATTTCAGTATCAATTGCTTTAGTTGCTGTTATGTTGATGTTGTATTGTGGCAGCGCGGCATATGGATTGATAAAACTTGGGATAGGAGAAGTCATTCCGGTTTATGCATTTGTTATTAGCAGTATATTAGTTTTATTTTTTACTATGTTTAAGGCAAATGGCGAGATTTTTGCTTTTAAGGATTATGATTTTGTGATGTCTTTACCGATTCATGTAGATACAATTATAGCTAGTAGATTTTTGTATTTATACGTGCTAAATACGCTCTTTTCAATGATTATTATGCTGCCGATGGGCGTTGTTTATTGCATATATGAGAAGCCATCAGTTTCTTTCTACTTGATGTGGTTCATTACGTTATTTACAGTATCTTTAATCCCAACAACAATTGCAGCAATTTTTGGAGCATGTATTACGGCAATTGCCTCTAAATTTAGACATGCAAATAAAGTCACTACCATTCTAAGTTTTATAGCAATGATTAGCTTTGGTTACTTTATGTTCAAGCAGGGAAATACGAAATATAGTTTTACTGATTTAGAAGGGATTGGAGCAATTGTTTCAGAGGGATTAGCTAAAGTGTATCCGTTAGCTAACATTTTTCAAAAAGCAATTGTTGATGCAAATATTGTAGCTTTTATCTTTTTTGTTGGCATATCAGTTATTTGGTATTATCTTTTTGTGAAAATACTCTCTTTCAAATATAAGCAAATCAATACAGGTATCTCTACGTACCATACGCGTTCCAATTACAAGATTGATCGGATGAAGAAAGAAAAAGTATTAATTGCATTATATAAAAAAGAACGGAAGCGTTTCTTTTCTTCTACAGTATATGTGATAAATATTGGTATGGGAGTTGTTATGGCAGTTATCTTCTCACTTGCAGTGGTTATAGTAGGACCAAGCAAATTAATTGGGTATCCTGGAATCGAAACGCTTTTACAAAAGATTGCTCCATTTGTTGTCTCGGCAATGATTGCAATGACGTGTACAACGTGTGTGTCATTGTCGCTCGAGGGGAAAAACGTATGGATTATCAAGTCACTCCCTATTACACCGAAAATGATTTATGACAGTAAAATTCTCATGAATCTTTCGCTAAGCATACCTACATCCATTATTAGTGCTATTCTTATGATGATCGGTTTAAAGTCGGATATTTGGACATCTATTTTAATCTTCATTACTCCAATCACATATTCATTTTTTTCAGCAGTATGGGGAATTTTTATAAATAATCGAGTTGGTTATTATGACTGGGTTTCAGAAACACAAGTGGTGAAACAAAGTATGGGATCAGTTCTTGGTATGTTTGGAGGCATGATTGTGGCTGTCATACCTGCCTTGTTAGTAGGTACTGGTACGATATCGAACTATAGGATGTTTACTTTTATAGTTGTTGTAATGATTTTGATTATGACTGCAGTATTGTATAACAATGAGTCTAAAAGAAGGATAAAGTGAAACGTTAGTCTAAAAAAGCTGTCTCCAAAAGGTAGTTCAAAACGACCTTTTGGGATAGCTTCTTTTATTAATCTTATGCATGATTTACTTTTTCAAAACGGGAATCCAGATTTCACTTTTAAAAGTTGGCGAGGTTACATCTTTATTTTCATTCCAGAGAATTTCGGGGCCTTCCATTTGTTCATAGTTTGAAGATGGAAACCATTCAGAATAAATACGTCCCCATACATTTTGCAGTGCATCAGGAAACAGTCCGATTGCTTCGAATACGGCCCATGTTGAGGCAGGGACTTCAAGTTGCTTGAATTGGTCTGGGCAATCTTTTGTTGTTGCCACTCCAATATAATGATCAAGTTCTCCTTTTTCCTCCATCCTACCTTCAGAAAAATTTGTAGAAGCACTAATGAGTCCAGTAGGCTCAACATTCGAAAGTGTCTTTAATGTGTGGATCGATTGACTGTCTAAACTTTTCCACATAGAAGCGATTGCTGGATTTACACCGCTAAAAATAATTGGTACTCGTTTTTGTATGCCAACGATGCGAAATGCCTCTTTTTCTTCGATTCGATAGTTCATTTCATTTCCTCCTTTAATGGATAACTGGAAGGTCATTTGTGAGTAAGCTTTAAGAGAATGACCACTATTTTTAGCTTCTGATGGCGTTATCCCATGCAGATTTTGAAAGGCACGTGAAAAAGAATCTGGTGAGTTATATCCATATTTCATAGCGATATCAATGACTTTTACACTGCTATCTCTTAGCTCAAATGCTGCAAGAGTAAGGCGTCTACAGCGGATATATTCTGAGAGTGACATACCTGCAAGGAAGGAAAACATCCTTTTAAAATGATATTCAGAGCAAAAAGCTAGCCTCGCTACTTCTTTAAAGTCAATATCGTTAGTAAGGTTGTCTTCAATATACTGTATGGCTGCATTCATATTTTTAAGCGATTCCATGTTATGACCTCCTTTGTAAATAGAATAGCAAGAATGAAATTATCTCATCCGACATTTCGTGCACAATTATGTAGGGGAGATTTTTTTACCTTACAGAAATGTAATGTTCATGTAAGGAGAATGAATGGATGGTATGATATCCCGGTGCTATAGTAACAAAGTAGTTATTTCATAAAGTTAAATGTATGTTTTTCTACTATATATATTCATTTTGATTTATCAACATATAAACTGCGGCTATGCATAACACAAGCAGATCTTCACTCATTTTCTCCTTTTGTTTTTACAGGGGATGGGGTTAAAAAAAGCACTGACCGCTTCTATGCATGGCCGGATACTCCCTCCCATTTAAAGATTAGATTTTATATGGGTGTTTCAATTTGTAATTATATAAGTAGCCTTACATAACTGTCATGTTTGTGTAAGAAACATCGATAGTGGCAAGAGTAGAAGTTAGATATAGTGAAAATAGAGAATAGAAGAAGAGAGGGATATAGTGATGAAAACAGTATTAGAAGCGAAAAATATTAAAAAAGTTTATGATACAGGTGGAAATAAATTTGAAGCGTTAAAAGGCATTAACTTACAAGTACAAGAGGGTGAGTTTGTTGGCATTATGGGACCTTCTGGGTCTGGTAAAACGACTCTTTTAAATGTTCTTTCTACGATTGATAATGCAACGAACGGTGAAATCTTAATTGATGGAAAAGACATTGTGAAAATGAATGATGATAAATTAGCATTGTTCCGCCGTGATCATTTAGGGTTCATTTTCCAAGATTATAACTTATTAGATACGTTAACGGTGAAAGAAAATATTGCCTTACCACTTGCGTTATCAAAAGTGAAAGCAAATGAAATTGATCGCCGCGTTCTTGAGATTGCGAAGAAGTTTGGCATTGATCATATTCTAAGTCAATTCCCATACCAAGTATCTGGTGGACAGAAGCAGCGCTGCGCAGCATCGCGTGCCATTGTTACAAATCCAAGTATGATTTTTGGGGACGAACCAACAGGAGCACTTGACTCTAAATCAGCAACAGATTTATTAGAAAGTATGAAGTCATTAAATGAATACGATAATTCAACTATTTTAATGGTAACGCACGATGCCTTTGCGGCAAGTTATTGTAAACGAGTTATCTTCATTAAAGATGGGGAGTTATATAAAGAATTGCACCGCGGGGAATTAACACGTAAACAATTCTTCCAACAAGTAGTCGACATGATGTCCACAATTTCCGGGGGTGCAATGGATGACGTTATCTAGCATTGCCCTCCGCAACATACAGCGGAACTTTAAAGATTACTTTTTATATTTTGCATCGATGATCTTTAGTATCGTCATTTATTTTACATTTAAGGCACTTCAGTACAATTCACAAATGGAAAAAGCAGCGGAAGGTTCTAAGAAAATTAGCGGTGCATTCCAGGTTTCCAGTGTGATGCTTATTATTTTCGTAGCAGTATTCATTATATACTCTAACGGATTTTTCACACGGAAACGTAAAAAAGAAGTTGGATTATATTCACTGCTTGGCATTCGGAAAAAACAAATTGGTAAAATGTTATTTTATGAAAACATGCTAATGGGATTCATATCATTAGTTATCGGGATTGCGATTGGTAGTGTACTTTCAAAGCTATTCCTTGAATTATTGGTAAGCATGATGGGATTAAACTTAAATGTGCACTTTGAAGTACCAATGGCTGCGATTATTGATACAGCTATTATCTTTTTTGTGATCATCCTTTATACATCACTTCAAGGATATCGTTTAATCTATCGCTTTAAGCTAATTGAACTTTTCCATGCGGAGCGTGAAGGAGAAGCGATACCTAAAGGTTCAATGATTATGGCATTGATTTCAGTTTTCTTAATTGGTTCTGGTTATTTCTTGTCGCTGACATTTATGAAGGCGGCGCAGTATGCTGACTTTATGATGGTTGCATTTTATATTTTACTTGCCACTGTACTTGGTACGTACTTATTATTTATGTTCTTTACGGTGTTCGTATTAAAACGAGCAAGACATAAGAAATCATCCTTCTATAACGGTATGAACATGGTAACAACGTCTCAGTTATTGTATCGTATTAAAGGAAATGCAAAATCACTCGCAACAATTGCAGTATTAAGTGCGGTAACATTAACAGCGGTTGGTACATCTGTAACGATGTATTACAACACATTTAAACAAACGAAAGATTATGCGCCGTACAGTTATTCTTACGAGAAAAAGGATGCGGCACTTGATAATAAAGTAAATGCAATTTTGAATGAAGAGAAGCAAAATCATTCGGTAACGAATCAATTTGAAATCGAGATGGTTCCTGTTAAAGGGAAGTTTGAAGGCGAAAAAGCAGATATGGGCATGAATACGAATTATTTAGTTACCGAGAAATATCAGCTTGTATCGCAATCGGCATTTAATAAAATTGCAAAACAAATGGATGTTGAAGCAGTAAATTTAGCTGCTAATGAAGCTTTTGTATATGATGGCATGTATATCGAAGGACATGAATTTAGTGCGATATATAAAGGGAATAAAGCAGTATTCCCAATTGGAAATGAGACGAAGACATTAACGATTCAAGGTGCTGAAGGGCGTAATATAACGAACTTAGGAGAACTATTCGTTGTTGTACCAGATGAAGTATATAACAGTGTGAAGGCAGTCTCTAGTACTCGTATCGTTAAAAATATAGATGTAAAAGACGAGAACAATAGTAAAGTACTGACAGAGAAATTAAAGAAAGTAATGCCGGCTGGAGAGTCAGAAGTTGCATTACCTTTCAATGATTTCTATACTGGCTTCCACGGTATGCTAGAAGCAACAGGGTTAATGATGTTTATCGGTCTATTCTTAGGTCTAGTGTTCTTACTCGCAACAGGTTCTATCATTTACTTCAAGCAGTTAACAGAAGCAAATGCAGACCGTGATCGTTATATCGTACTTCGTAAAGTCGGAGTGACAAAACAAGAAATGAAAAAGGCAATTGCAAAACAAGTAAGCTTTATCTTTGCGATTCCATTAGTAGTCGGGATTTGCCACAGCTTATTTGCATTAAAAGGATTATCAACATTAATGCCATATGAAATCTTGATTCCATTATTGATGAGCATCGGTGTATATAGTGTGATTTATATTGGGTATTACTTCTTAACAGTTCGCTCTTATTATAAGATTGTGAGTGCGAAATAATGAAAGGGACAGCTATCGCTAGGAGCGATGGCTGTTTTTTTATGGAAATCTTACAAAAGTGTAATGTTAATGTAAGAGAAGTCGATAGTCCTCCTAATAGGAAATCGTTATAGTAAGAAAGTATTAAAAAAAGGAGGACTTATACTTTTATGAGGTTAAATGCTTTTCAATTAAAGATTTTTGCAATGATCTTAATGGTCATTGACCACGTGTATACGTACATTCCGGGTATGCCAATGTGGATGCATCATCCTGGACGCATTGTAGCGCCGATTTTCTTCTATTTTGTCGTGGAAGGATTCTTCTATACGCGTAATCGTACAAAATATGCGACTCGTGTATTTATGTGGGCAGCGATTATGTTCGCAGGTTCAGCACTTATTCAATATGTATTCCCAACGGAAACAGGACTATCCAATAATATTTTCTTATCATTAGGACTTGGAATTGTTTTACTATGTGCAATTGATTATACAAAACGTACAAAAAACTATTTAGTAGGGATTCCAGTTGCGATTATTGCTGCTGCACTTGGAGTGTTTACAGAAGCAAGTGTATTTGGTGTAGTAATGACTTTAATTTTCTATTTCTTTAGAGAGAAAAAAGTTTGGTTAGTTGTAGCATATGTATTACTTTCATTATTTGAAGTTCCGACTTTAATTATGGAAGGAGAAATCTTCACAGATATGGGGCTATTTGGCTTCAATAACCAATGGATGATGGTATTTGCTTTACCATTTATTCTCCTATATAACGGAGAGCGTGGTTTAAATAATGCGTTCACGAAATATATGTTTTATATTTTCTACCCTGTTCATTTATGGATTATTTATACAATTGGATATTTTGTTAGTAAATAGAGAGAAGGCTTTGCGTATGTGCGCAAGGCCTTTTTATTTCTTCATAAAATCTTAAGAAATTTCCATGCTATTTTTTAAAAAATGATCGTTATACTTGGAGCTATATTAAACAATACCGAATGAATGGGAGAGGTTAGAAATGCAACTTATTACATTCTTAACCGAATTTGTGAAGCATCCAAAGAATACTGGGGCAATCGCACCTAGTTCGAATAGATTAGCCAAAAAGATGGTAGGCGCGATTAATTTTGAAGAAGCGAAGTACATTTTAGAATTAGGACCTGGAACAGGGTCATTCACGAAAGAGATTATAAAGAGAAAAAAAGAATATACAATATTTATCTTGATTGAAATTAATGAAGTGTTTTTCAAAAAGTTACAGAAGCAGTTTAAGGACGATCCTAATATTTTAGTTATACATGGATCAGCTGAGAACATAAAGAAATATATCAAGGAGTTACAAATAGAAAAGGTTGATTATGTATTATCAGGATTACCCTTTACGTCTTTACCAAGGGATGTATCATCCCGCATTTTATCCAGCGTCATGGAGTCATTAAGTGAGGATGGTGAATTCATTACATTTCAATATTCACTTGCAAAGAAAGCATTTATTCAAAACTTTTTTCAGGAAATTTCACTAAAAAAAGTTTGGCTGAATCTTCCTCCAGCACATATTCTTAGTTGTAGAAAGGCATGTACGTAATGGAATTACATGAATTGTTATCCTATATTGAGACGTATGGTTACGGGGCATTATTTTTTTGTTTGTGGCTCGGGATTGTAGGCATGCCCATTCCAGATGAAATGATCGTAATGAGCGGTGGATTTGTATCATCGATGGGCATATTAAGTGTAATTCCAGCCTTTTTGTTAACCTATTTAGGTGTGGTGTCAGGCCTTTCTTTAGGGTATATACTTGGAAAGATGTTTGGTACAAAAGTACTTAATAGATTGATGAAAAGGAAAAAGGCAAAGTATTTGCTGCGATCAAAAGAAATGATTAGTAGATATGGACATTATGCATTAGTAACAAGTTACTTTATACCAGTCGTTAGACATATTGTACCTTATTTAGTGGGAATGAATAACATGCGATTTCAAACATATGCTTTGTATTCATATACGACAGGATTTGTCTGGACGTTGGTTTTTTTTATACTTGGTTCTCTGTTTGGACAACATATCGAGACGATTGTAGAACTTGCGACGAAGTATGGTATATATTTTGGTGGTGTAATTGTCGTTATAGTAAGTGTTTCTTATTTATATATGCAAAAGAAAAATCCATTAGTAATTGCAGATAGAGAAATGAATGAATAATTAAGAAATGAGATAGATAATCCGGATTATTTATGTTAGTGAAACTATGATGGAGAAAATCGCGTGAGTACATGATGAAGTAGTTGAAAGAATTAAAGCATAAATAAAATCACCTATGTATAATCAAGAGAGGCAGAACTTATATTGAGTATTACTTCTTAACAGTTTGTTCTTATTACAAGATTGTGAGCGCGAAGTAATGAAAAAAGCAGCTTATTGTAAGCAATAGCTGCTTTTCTTTGATTATCTATTTTCGATTTACATTTAGACAAGGTAGTTATAGCGGAGATAAGGAGAAAGAGGGTTTTCTCTTTAGTTGACTTCATAATTGAGGAAGATAGGGGAAAGGGAACATAGTCTCTACAATTTTTGCAGTAAGCGTATGCCGCTCTTCATGTCCCCTTTACATAAAGGACATTTTGGTTCTTCTTCTAAAGAAAAGTTTTTACGCATCCATCCACGGCAGCTTTCTGCTTGGCATTCCCATACAGCGATTTCTTCTGGATCTTCGACAGGCTTATTATTTCTTTTCCAATACATATAATCACTCCTCTAAAGTGGAAAGTTTTTCTAAAAAAATAAAAAGGTTGTTAACGTTTTTTGTTAACAACCTTTTATACTTTTAATTATAATCTTTATTTTATAAAAATGCGAACTTTATAAATTACCAAAGTATAACAAGGAATCTATTATACTAGTTCTGGATTATAAATCATCGTAAAATGTCCTGGCAATAATTCAATTTGGCACGGTGTATGAAGTGAGCTTTCTCCGTCTGTATCTACTTCTTTTTCTTCTTTCGTTTCAATATGAATGGACTTTGCTTTCACGTGGAATATGTCGTTGTTATTAGTATCTTCAAATAGTTTCTTTCCGATATAATCTTTGAATGCTTGGATTCCTGTTGACTTCACAACAAAGATATCAAGTGCCCCATCATCACACTTTACATTTGGAATGAAGGAAGGGATGCCACCAAGATATTCACCGTTTCCAACCATAACAAGGACAGCCTCATCTTCATATACTTCCTGATCATACGTAATTTTCACAGGGAAGGTTTCAGCATTTTTGACAGTTCGGATTGTACTTAAATAGTAACCGATTTTCCCGAGTTTTGCTTTTTCAGAAGCATCAATGTTGTTTGATACTTCTGAAACGAGTCCAATTCCCCAAAAGTTTAAGAAGTGTTGATCGTTTGCTTTAGCAATGTCAATGGGCTTTGTGTGTCCTTTTACAATTAGTTTTGCTGCTTCACCAATATTTTGTGGAACACCAAGTGTACGAGAGAAGTCATTGCACGTCCCGCCTGGAATGATTGCAAGTGTTGGGCGGATTTTAAGCGGTGCTAGTCCATTCGTACATTCAAAGACAGTACCATCACCGCCAAAGACGACAATTAAATCAACTTCATTTGCAAACTCCCTACAATACTTTGTTGCATCGCCTTGCTGTTTTGTATGAAGAATACGTAAATCAGGAAAAGCTGCAGCAAGCGGCGGAACGATTTTGGATAAGTTTGTATGTAAATCTCCTTGCCCTGCTTTTGGGTTTACGATGAGAAGAACTTTTTTAAATTTTGTCTGTGTCATTCTAATCTCTCCCTTTGTTTTTTGCGAGTAGTAGATGATATAAATAAACTTCCATCAAAAGCCGATGGAAGTTGTCTGTGTTTTTTATTTATCAGTTACAACCGATGCGATATATGGTAAATTACGATATTTTTCTGCACAGTCGATGCCGTATCCGACAATAAATTCATCTGGAATTTGGAAGCCAACATACTCTGCTTTTAAATCAACTTTACGACGTTCTGGTTTATCAAGTAATGTGCAGAACTTTAATGCTTTTGGTTTATGCATGAAGAAGTGGTCTTTTAAGAAGTGAAGTGTTAAGCCAGAATCAATAATGTCTTCTACGACAATTACATTTTTACCTGTAATATTGACATCGATATCTTTTAATAATTTAACTTTCCCCGTTGTTTCAGTTTGGTTGCCGTAACTAGAGGCAGAGATAAAGTCGATTGTTACTTCATTTTTAATGTGACGAATTAAATCAGCCGCAAAAACGAAAGAACCTTTTAATACAGCGATAACAACGATTTCTTCTCCTTCAAAATCACGCTCAATTTGCAGTGCTAGTTCTTTCACTTTTGCTTGTAATACTTCAGCAGAAATTAAAGTATCTTTTATTTCAATTTTCATTATGATCCTCCTACGTTGTAAAACTTGTGAACATTTCGACTGTAAAGGATTGAGGAGGAAAAGTCAAAAAAGAAAAATACATATTTGCTAAAGGTTTATGTTGGAAAAGTCCGAATAAAATAAAATGAAAATCTAATTTGAAGTTTTCATGACCCGTCCATACTAGAGAAATTGAGAGGAGAATGGAATGCTAAAAAAAATAACCTCAATCATTCTTCAATTATTTATTATGATTCTGCTATTTGTAGCGATTGTAAGTCTTCCGATGTTATTTATAGAGGGGAAGAAAGTGGGGATACATATAGAGCATTTTTTTACACAATGTATACATGTTATCTCTGCACTGATACATCCAGAAGAGTTAAAGATAAAAATAGCTACACAAGTAGCGACGGTTTCAAACAATGTGCAAATATTTAAGATGCAAGAAAGGGAATTCCCCTTATTTCCACTTATCTTTAAGCCATATGCATATTCGCTCGTGCTTATATTTGGAGCGCTCATCGTTTCTATCTGTTCTTCTTTTTTATGTAGTATGATTGCGGCGATTTTACCAAGGCATATCCAGAGAGTGATAGAAGAAGTTGTGTTTTTTCTTAAAACGATTCCAGATATCTTCCTGATTTTTTCTCTTCAACTTGTAATGGTAAGTATATATAGGTATACCGGAGTTTTACCATTACATCCATTCTCTACAATGCAAAATTCATCGATTGTATTGCCAATTCTCATTTTAGCTATTATACCTACCATTTCTTTATTTCAATTCCAAATGCTACTTATAAAAGAGGAGCAGAAGAAAGATTATGTTATGTTTGTGAAGGCGAAAGGTTTTAGTAGTCTGTATATTTTATGTAAGCATATTGTTAGTAATATCGTGATTTCAGTTGTGAATCATATGGAATCAATATTATTCGCTTTGATAACGAGTTTATTTGTTTTTGAGTACATGTTTCATATTAGAGGTTTGTTTTCAATTTTGATTAGCGGTCAAGATCCAGCGGTTATCGTTTATTTGCTAATGCTGTTTATCGTACCTATATACGGAGTGATATTGTTATTGAATGGGTTAAGGAGGAAGCTGTATGCGTAAACAGCGTTATATATACTTCTTATTTCCTATTATTCTATTATTAATTATTAGTTTTGCACTTCCATATTTTCAGAAGGAACCTAAGGTAGTGGAATATCGCTACAATGACAAAGGAGAAATTGTTGAAGCGGCCCCTTTTTCCATTTCCTCTGAACATTGGTTTGGAACGGATCGAGAAGGAGAAGATTTGTTTTATAAAGTAATAGAAGGAGCTAAGTATACAATTTTAATATCGTTTTTTGTGGCGGTTGCTAGAGTAATCATTTCTTTATTGATGAGCTTGTGCATTCGTAATGATAAGTGGGGAGTTTCTTTTTTACAACGTATTACTGTTAGTTTTCAATTTTTCCCACAAACGTTATTTTGTATTTTATTTCTTACACCGTTCATCATTTATGAATTACGAACGAAACCTATTGTTACAAATATAGAATTACTATGTATACAATTTCTTGTATTAGTTGTTGTGGCAATTCCAGGAATGACACGATTTTTTCAAAAAGAAGTGCAGCAGCTTTGGAATAAGGAATATGTAAACAGTTCTTTCCTATTAGGAGGAAGCAGATGGCATGTATTTCGAACTCATATTATGAAAGTATTGCAACCACAAATTATATTTCAAATTGGAGAACAGATGGTGCAAGTATTATTAATTATGTTACATCTTTCCATTTTTAAATTATTTTTAGGGGGTACAAAAATCGTTTCCGGGCAAGCTCATGATCAATTTAATATATATTTTCCATACTTAAATGACTGGGCAAATTTAATTAGTTATTATTATGGAGAGTTAATGCTAGAGCCAAGAATTATTATGATCCCAGTTATGTTTTATATGATTCTTTTATATTGTATGACGAAAGTAGTGAACGGATATAAACATAATATATAAATACAAATAAAAAGAAATGAAATTATTCTTTTTAGGTGGGAGAGGGCATCCGTCCATGCATAGAAGCGGTTAGACCATCTTCCTGCCCCGTGCCAAGTGAAAACAAAAGGAGAGGAACGAGTGCAGATCATTTTTTGTTCAACATAGCAACGAATTATATGCCTACAAATCAAAATGGATATATAGAATAGGTGAGCAGAAGTCCTACATAGAGTATTATTTTTCGTCCAACATGGTTAGAGATTAGAGGTGAGGAAGTAAAAAAGAATTTGATGTATCTTAGAGGAAGTCCTTTATTTTTATAATAGTAGTGTTTTTACAAAAATCCCCACAAAAAGGTCTGATGATATGATATACTAATTACATTAAGAAAACGCTTCCACAAAGGGTGATAATCATGAAAAAGAAACAGTACACAAGTGTTACATTTATAAAAGCATTGCTTCTAACAATCGTTCTTGGTATGTTGTCTTATATAATTGATATTCCAATTATTCGAGTTTCACTTATTGGGATGACGTTAGTTCTTGGTGCTATCTCTCATGGAATGTTGTTGCAGTTGTATGAAACGGGATTAGATGATATGAAAGAATATATAGATAAAAAATGACTTGAAACCTTCATTTATAAAAATGAAGGTTTTTTCGTTTCTTACAAAAATGTAAGGTGGTTTGTAAGACAAATCGATAGTGGAGTAGTGGCATTTTGGATAAACTTATAGGTGTAAGGTAAAAGGCAAGCACATTTTAGGTAAAATACGCTTTAGGCATTACATGTGAAAAGGAGTAGGAGGGAATGGAGAAACGTTGGATGACCATTGCTTTGTTATCGACTAGTAACACTATGATACTAGATGAGGAGGCGAGCCTTTTGCACTTGTTTGATCGAGAAGAAGATCATTCTTCTTCACAATTTACAATGAAATGGTGTAAATGGAGCGAAAGTTGTAAATTTGAAGAAGAGACCCCTAATAAAGAGCAAAGAATCATCTTCACAAACCCTATTAAAGCATGGTCTTTTCAACATAGTAAGTGTAACGTCACTAATCACTTAAAGAAAACTGAGCCAAGACAATTAGTTATTAATCCAGATCCTTTTACTCTCAATTCACGTGAAAGTAACAATTAAATACTGAGACACAGAAAAAGCATTGTAGAGGGAATCTACAATGCTTTTTTAGTGAAGATAAACATCTATATAAATACGGATTGAAAAAATGAAATAAAACCATTCCTTTTAGATGGGAGAGAGGATCCGCTCATAGGTAGAAGCGGTCAGTGCCTTTTTTAGCCCCATGCCATATAAAAACAGAAGGAGAAAAGGAGTGAAAGTCTCTTTCTGTTCTTCATAGCCACAATTTATATGTTAGAAAATCAAATTGGATATATATATATTGATTTCGAGAATATAATAGAAAAATAGTAACAGAAAAATAACCAAAGTAACAAAAGTGATAAAATTATTACATTTATATTACAAAAGTGTTGTTTGTTTTTATAATTCGTAATATAATTTGGTTATAGAGGTAGAAACCAAAATAAATTATTATTTGGGAGACTGGGAAAAATGAAAAAAATTATTTTGCTAGTTTTAATGTCTGTAATGTTTTTAGTACCTGCTGTTTCTTATGGAGAAACAAGTGAAAATGTGAATCAGGCTATCCCGAAAGAAGAACAAGCTATACAAAAAACGGGATGGGTAAAAACTGGAGATGCATGGTATTACTTTGATAAAGATGGAAAAGCTCATGAAGGCTGGTTAAGTTATAACGGACAATGGTATTACTGTATAGATGGAATGATGGTGCAAAACGATTATGTTAGAGTAAATGGAAGAGATTATTATTTAGGTCAAGATGGCATTATGAAGACTGGTTGGATAGAAGAGGGTAAAGACCGCTGGGTATATGCAAATCCAGATGGATCAATGAAAACTGGTTGGGTAAAAGAAGAAAATGAGTGGTATTATATTCATCGTGGATTAATGGCAACTGGATGGGTAAGAACTGATACAGGTTGGTATTATATGGATCCGAATGGTACGATGAAAACAGGTTGGTTGCAAGAATCTGGAAATTGGTATTATTTAAAATCTAACGGTACAATGACAACGGGCAAACACTTGATTAATGGTACTTGGTATTCATTTAAAGATAATGGCGTTATGTTTTAAACATTTTGAAAAAGAGGCTGCCGAAAGTAGTTGAATAGCTACTTTCGGCAGCCTCTTTTTATTCTGTAAATAGAGAGGTGTGTATAGGGAAGTTTGCTTTCTTGAAGATAATTGAATCTTTAAGAAAAATCCATTTCATCTGCATCTCATATTTACATAACAGATATATTCTATGAATACATCCGATGCGATGTGAAAAAAGTATACTAAGGAGAGACATAAAATGAAAAAGAAACTTTTACCAATTTGTGCGATGGCACTTCTATCAGTAGGATATTCTTCAGTGGCAAGTGCGTCTACTGGAACAATGACAAAAGAAGAGGTAGCACAAGTACAGCAGGATACGGCGAAAAAAGAAGAAGCAGCTCAGGCGCAAGAAAAGCAAGCTATAGCAAAAAAAGAAGCAGCAATCCAGGCACAACAAAAGAATGAATTAGAGAAAAAGGAAGTAGCAGCACAAGCGCAAGAAAAGCAAGCTATGGCAAAAAAAGAAGAAGCAATCAAGGCACAACAAAAGAATGAATTAGAGAAAAAAGAGGTAGCGAAACAAGCTGTAAAAGGAGAAAAACTACCCAATACAGCATCCAATAGCGTAGCAATGATGGCATTAAGCGCATGCCTTGTAGCATTAGGATCATTGTTTGGATTTACTCGCCGTAAGATTAAAGCGTAATATAAAATGTGCATTGGCCTATAAAGAATGGGATAATTTCATATATTAAAAATGGTAGGATATCCCTACCATTTTTTGCATGGAGGGATGAAAAATGACATTTCTAAATCGGATTGGATTTGCTTTCATGATAATTGGTATTTTTATTGGGGCTTATTATTCTTTTGAATGGTATAAAGGGAAAAGCTCTGCGCAAAATTTAACGACAGAAGAGATAAAGCGTTTTGAGAAGATAGAATCAAAAGAGCGGTCTACGGAAACAACTGTGAATTCTCAAATACCCGCTTCTCAAATGCAATATAAAGAAGGCGAGGAAGTAGCCGTATTAAATATCCCAAAAATAAAGAAGAAGTTTTCTATACATTGGGGAGCGAATGAAGCCACGTTGAAAAAAGGAGTTGGTATGTTTGTAAGTAATAGTACAACGACTCCATCAGAAGGCGGCCATACTGTACTGAGTGGGCATCGTGATACGGTATTTACAGAGTTAGGAGAGCTGAAAGAAAAAGATAACCTCATTGTGGAATACGATAATAAGATTTATACTTATGAAATTCATAAAATGTGGATTACGCATGCGGATGACCGCACAGTCATTGTAAAAAAAGAAGAACCAACATTAACGCTGACGACTTGTTATCCATTCGATTATATCGGTGATGCACCAGATCGATATATTATTGAGGCAAAATTAATTGCTACTAATCCAAAATGAAATTACAGTATTTTTTTTAAAACTGTTTAGAATAAGAAAAGGGGAAAGGGCACATGACAAAAACAATTTTAATTGTTGAAGATGAAGATATTTTACGCGAAATTTTGAAAGATTATTTTTTAAATGAGTACTATAAAGTACTGGAAGCAAGAGATGGGAAAGAAGCTTTATCTTTGTTTGAAGAAGAAGAAGTTCATTTAGTAATCCTTGATATTATGTTACCAGAATTAGATGGTTGGTCTGTGTGCCGAAGAATCCGTAAAACGTCTCAAGTGCCGATTATTATGCTCACGGCACGTGTAGATGAAGATGATACGTTACTTGGGTTTGAGCTCGGAGCAGACGATTATGTAACAAAACCATATAGTCCTCCAATTTTATTGGCAAGGGCGAAGCGATTACTGGAAAGTAAAATGGCTATAAATAAGTCTTCAGAGAATAAAAATGATACATTATCTATTCATGGAATTTGTGTTCACTTTCCATCGCGTATTGTGACCATTGATGGGATAGATATTAATTTAACACATACAGAGTTTGAGATATTGACGTATTTCATGCAGAATCAGGGGATTGTTCTGACAAGAGAGCAATTAATTACAAAGATTTGGGGATATGAATTTGCTGGTGATGATCGCACAGTAAATAGCCATATTCGTAATTTGCGAAATAAATTAGGGGATAAAGCAAAATATATTACGACTGTTGTTCGAATGGGCTATAAATTTGAGGGGAATGTATGAGAAAAGGAATTGTATTAAAATTATTTATCCTTACAGTGGCCTTATGTATGCTAATTTTAGCAACGATTTTTATTGGACAAACAATATTTTTTAAACAATATTATGCCAACAGAAAAGTAAATGATATTCAAACAAATATAGACTCTTTTGAGAAAGGGTATTTAAATAGTAGTGATAGTATAGAAGCAATTCAAAAGCTGGAACAAGACTTTTATCGAGATAATAATACGTGGATTACAACACTAGATCGGTATGGAAACTTAAAGCATGCAGAGGACTTTAAGCTAGAAGTAAAGTTAGATCAGCTATCTCAGAAGGGGTTTGGAAAAGCAAATATTACAGTTCCTTTGTATAATCTTATCGGGATAGAAGAGATTGAAAATGAAACATTACCGAGCTTCTCCGGAGTACAAGTTTCAGTTTATGGAATAAGTAGAGAGTCTATATTTGTTCCGGCTAATCTATACAAAGGAAATCTAAGTTGGTCTAACAAGATATTAGATAAGAAAATAAATGAAATGAATATGCAATTAAAAGGGGAAAAGAAAAGTGCTGCTGAATCTCCTAGTATCGGTTTTAGGGGAATGGTTACAAATATTCAACTCCCTGATGGAAAAGGACAGTCAAATCCGATTTATAAAAACACTTTATTTTTGGATAGTATAAAAGAATTTCAAAAAGATTTACTGTTAAGTGGAGATAAAGATATTAATAAAGCGTTACGAACAATTGACTATGAAAAAAATGATATAAAATATAAATTATTAATCAAACCGATAAAAGAAAAGGATGGCTCTTTAACATATATATTCGCCATGGCGTCCTTGCAGCCTGTGGATGAAGCGGTACAAATGGTAAAGGATTATTATGTATATATTATTGCATTTGTATTAGTACTCACCTTATTGGCATCTTTTTATTACTCAAAACAAATTGCCAAACCGCTATTACGAATAAATGACACAACCAAGAAAATTGCCAATCTAGATTTCACGGAAAGAATTCTAATTACTTCAAAAGATGAGATTGGCGATTTATCTAACAACATTAATATATTATCTAATACATTGCACACACATATTGAACAATTAGAACAAGATATTGAAAAAGAAAGAAAGCTAGAAAATACGAGAAAAGAATTTATTTCGGGTGTCTCACATGAATTGAAAACACCGCTAAGTATTATGAAAAGCTGTATTTCGATTCTAAAAGATGGGGTAGCTGAACATAAGAAAGAGTATTACTTTCAGGCAATGGAAAAAGAAGTGGATAAGATGGACATGCTAATTTTGGATATGCTAGAGTTAGCTAAATTCGAATCTGGTACGTATAAAATGCAGATGGATACTTTTCATATTGATGAGATCATTGAGCATATATGTGGACAGCTATCATTAGAAATAGAGAAGAAACAATTTCATGTTTACAAACACATATCTCCAGCTCAAGTTGTCGCAAATCAACATCGCATTGAGCAAGTAATTGTCAACTTCATTACGAATGCAATTCGTTATACGCCGGAAAAAGAGGATATTATTATTTCAACAATAGATGAACAAAATCGAATAAAGGTTTGTATTGAAAATAAAGGTGCACATATTGAAGAAGAACAATTAGATAAAATTTGGGATCGTTTTTATCGGATTGATACGGCTCGTCAACGTTCAAAAGGTGGAACAGGACTCGGGCTTGCGATTTCAAAAAATATTTTAAAACTTCATGGCGTAGAGTATGGTGTGAATAATACGGAAGATGGTGTGCTATTTTTCTTCTATTTAGATAAAAAAGTGTAGAAAGGAATAGGAACTTCTACACTTTTTTATTGTTTTTTAACTTATCTTCATAGTATCTTTACCTTATCTTTATTTTCTACACGTATAATTTGGGTTAGAAAATAAGGTTTTGTCAGGAGTAGATTAGCCATGAATAGCAATTTACTAAGTGTAATGGTATTTATGTTCTTATGTGCATTTATCATGTTTATTATAGATATAACTCACTAAAGTAAAAATAAGAGCGCCATTTAGGCACTCTTATTTTTTGAATTCATATTATATGCACCAACGCTTTGGAATAAGCGTGGTGAAGTTGTAAATAAAAGAAGTAGTAACACTGTACATAATGCGAAAGAAGCAAGCATTGTACTACCGTTCACGATTAATGAATATAGGAAAGCGGACTGTCCTGGTGGTGCGTACTTTCCGAAGAAGATAACGCCTGCAATAAAGTGAAAGAAATAACGTGCAAAGCTACCAATGAAAGTAGCAACAATAATATAGACCATTGTTTTCTTCCCTGGATTATTTGCCATTGATTGCTGAATAGGTTGATAGAATAAACCGGCAAAGCCGACGAAAGCAAAGGCAACGAAGTACTCAATGAATGCTTGCACAGGCGTTAAAATATATGCATCGCCGACTACAATTTGCAGTAGTCCCCAAATCAAGCCTCCTAAGAAAGCCGTTTTAAATCCCCAGCGGTAAGCGATAATAAAAATAGGAATCATTGCAAATGAAACGGAACCGCCTGTTGGAAGTTTAATTGATAGTGGTAAAATGTCGATGATCAAGGCGAAGGCTGCAAGGATTGCAGATTCAATCATCGCTTGTAAATTGGTGTTACGCATGTTGTCATTCCCCCTAAATCCAAGTTGCACAAAAAAAGAATAATGTATCATAGGGAGATATGAAATACGTAAATAGAAAATGATGAGGTATATGTATTTCGGCGTTTGCACAATTCCTACGTTAGCATTAACTAACAGGTTCTAAGGGTCGGAACGTTATATTCCCTCTCAGCAACGAGGCTCCCCCTGTGATAACGAGATTCTTTGATTGTTAGATTCATTGTAATCGAAATGGATGAGAATGGCAAATGGGTGTTTACATAGATGAGAATTAAAAGAATTTTTTTAGATGGAAGAGAGAATCCGCTCATGCATAGAAGCGGTCGGATCCTTTTTTAGCCCCATGCCAAGTGGAAACGAGTGGAGTTCTCTGTTTGTTTGCATAGCCATGACTTATATGCCAGCAAACTAGTATGAGTTTATATAGAAAAATTATTTAAGTATAAGTGTCCCAAAATGTTAACAAATAGGAAGGGAAAGGCTATATTACTTGATTCTTAGAATGTGGTATAATTTCACTGAAAATAATTATCATTCTCTTTTTTGAGGGGGGAAATTATGAGTTTAGCTGATATTAAAATAGGTGAAAAGGTATTAGTGAAAAATTTACAGACGTTAGATAAGTTGTTAAAGCGGAGATTAGCTGCTTTTGGTCTTTCTGAAGGAAGTGAACTTCGTGTAAAACAAAAAGCGATGTTCAAAGGCCCATGTACATTAGAATGCCGAGGACAATTAATTAGTATTCGTCATTGTGACGCGAAAATGATAAAGGTGGAATTAGCGTGAATACAGTTGCATTGCTAGGGAATCCGAATACAGGGAAAACATCATTATTTAATGCGTTAACTGGTTCTTATGAATATGTAGGAAACTGGAGCGGGGTAACGGTAGAAAAAAAGGTTGGTAAGTTAAAGAATAAGCAAGGGACATTAATTGATTTACCAGGTGTATATGATTTAAATCCTGTCTCTCGTGATGAAGGTGTCGTTACAAACTTTCTATTAACAGAAGAATTTCAACATATGCTGAATATTGTTGACTCTTCTCAATTCGAGCGTAATATGCATTTAACGTTGCAACTACTGGAATTTGGTAAGCCAGTTTCAATTGGGTTAAATATGATCGATGTTGCAAAGCAACGCGGAATTGTTATTGATGTAAAAAGATTATCAGAAATATTAGGAGTAACGGTCGTTCCTGTTGTTGCGAGAAGTGGGAAAGGTTGTGAAGAATTACTTGCTGCTCTTCATGAGAGTGAGAAGAAAGAGAAAAAGCCGTTCATTCTTTCATATGGTAAACAAGTAGATGCAGGAATTGCAGAGCTTATGGATCTTTTAACTAAGGCAAATTATGAACATCCAAGATGGCTTACACTTCAGTTTTTAAGCAATAACGAAGTAGTAGAACGAGAAGTAAATGGATTACCGATTTATAAGGAACTCGTAGCAATTCGCTCTCATTTAGAAGCAGAACTTGAAGGGACGTTAGAACAGCATATTTATAGGACACGTACAGCGTATATTGAAAAGTTAAAAACAAATGTCATTCAGCATGAAAAAGAAGGTAAGATTCCTTTTTCAGAAAAAATCGATCAGTTAATTACACATAAGATTTTAGGACTTCCCATCTTTTTAGCAGTTATGTTTTTTATTTTTCAGGTTACGTTTACGTGGATTGGGACGCCTTTGTCGGATATGCTTGATGAATTTCTTGGTGGACAATTTACAGATTGGGTTACAGCAGGACTTGTAAGTATTGGAGCTTCTGAGTTTATTCAGGCGCTTATTACAGAAGGTATTATTGCCGGTGTTGGTGCTGTATTAGTATTCGTTCCACAAATTTTTGCCTTGTTCTTCTTTATTTCATTATTAGAAGACTCAGGTTATATGGCACGAATTGCAGTTGTGATGGACCGGATTATGGAATTCTTCGGTTTAAACGGGAAGGCGTTTATTCCAATGATTATCGGTTTTGGTTGTAATGTACCAGGCATTATGGCAGCAAGAACAATTGAACAAGAAAAAGAGAGGCTGCTTACAGTTTTAGTAACACCATTTATGTCTTGTTCAGCACGGTTACCTGTGTATGCATTATTTGCGGGAGTCTTTTTTCCGAATAGCCAAGCGACTGTCGTGTTCTCTTTATACATTGCAGGTATTGTACTTGCGCTATTAGTTACAAAGGTAATGTCTATGACGGTTTTAAAAGAAGAAAAGTCTATTTTTGTTATTGAACTTCCGCCTTATCGTATGCCACAAGCAAAAACATTATGGCTGAGTACGTGGGAAAAAGGAAAAGGATTTGTTCGTAAAGCTGGTACATTTATTTTTGGTGGATCTGTTGTCATTTGGTTACTCAACTATGCTGGTCCATCTGGGTTTGGCGTAGATATGGGAGATAGTTTCTTAGCGATGATTGGTGGGTTCGTGGCACCAATTTTAGCACCGCTCGGTTTTGGAACATGGCAAGCGGCAGCATCGCTTTTAACAGGATTTTTAGCAAAAGAAGTTGTTGTTTCTACAATGGCAATTATTTATACGGTAAAAGAAGATGTGTTAGGAAATGTAATGGGGGCGCACTATACTGCGTTATCAGCATATGCGTTTATGTTTTTCATTTTATTATACGTTCCATGTTTAGCAACAGTAGCTGTGATTCGCCGTGAAACAGGCTCTATAAAATGGACAATTTTTTCTGTTGTTTATCCACTTATTGTTGCTTATGTATTAACGCTCATTATATACCAAGTCGGATCCTTACTCGGATTCTAGAAGGAGATGTATCATAATGATAGTCAATATTGTTATTGGAGCTGTCATTTTTGGGTATGCAGGATATACATTATTCAATTTTGTGAAGAGAAGTAAAAAAGGGAAATGTGCAGCATGTTCCTTAAATAAATCATGTCAGTCAAAGAGTTGTAGCCCCGATATGGAGCAAGTCGTGAATAAATAGAAAAAAGCTTTGCGAATTTCGCAAAGCTTTTTTCTATTTATTACTTTTTAATTTTAACAAGTTGTGATGCTTCTACTTCTTTATTGCCAGGTAATTCTTTGCTAGGGTCCTTATCGAATTTCAGTACACCTACAGATTTTTCTTCGCCCTTCACGTTACCATATGCAGCATCATCTACGATGGCAAACATATCTGCATAGCTGCGACCATCACCGATGATTGTGTTACCTTCATATTTTAATTTCGCTCCATCAATTGTCGCATTCTCTACTTTTTCTTTCGCAAATAATACACCTTGATCCGCTGTTACTGCTGGCAGTTTATCGATTGCTTTTGTATCTTCTTTTTCTACTTTCTTGATAAGTTCTTTTTTCACTAGTTCTTCACCAGTCTTTTTGTCCATTACAAGTACTTTCTTATCTTCTAATGTTGCAAGCTTCATTTTATATACATTTTTTTCTTTTACATCTGCTTTGTTCTTATCTGCTATTTGCTCGACTTGTTGTTCCGTTCCGTATAATACTAAGCCATTTGCTTTCTCTCCAAGTAGTGAACAACCCGATAATGCTCCGAATGAAATTGCTGCTGCTAACCCGATTCCTACTAATTTTTTCATTTTCTTGTCTCCTTTTTCTATACGTTATAGTAAATACAAATGTATTGTTTTTAAATTTAGAGAAGCAAAATTGTTTTTTTGTTTCATCTTGCTTCTGATTTCATTTTATAAGAATAACGTTTTTCTAACTATCGAGTTAGCTTACAGTAACATTACAATTGTGTAATGTATTGAAAAGAGCTGAAAATATGATGGAAAGGAGAGAATATATAGATGAAAGTTATGGTGTTGGGTACATATTGCAATAACAATGTCAGATTATAGCGTGTATATTTGGTAAATAACATGTAAGGACATCTTAGTTTTGATATAATGTACACGTAGGCTTTGAAAATGAATATTCTTACTGTAAAGGAAAGTTTTTACGGAAAGTAAATTTGAAATATAAGGTAATCCATAGGAGGAATTGAAATGTCTGTTTTTAAACGATTAAGAGACGTAACAATGTCAAATGTGTATGCATTAATTGAGAAAGCTGAAGATCCAGTTAAGATGACGGATCAATATTTACGCGATATGCAACAAGATGTACAAGAAGCTGAGAAGAGTGTAGCAGCTCAAATCGCGCTTGAGAAAAAGTTTAAATTATTATTTGAAGAGCAAGAAGCACTTGTGAAAAAACGTGAAGAACAAGCACATATGGCTGTTCAAGCAAATAACCTTGATCTTGCGCGCCGTGCTTTAGAAGAAAAGCAAAAGGCAGAGCAAAAGATGAATGAATATAAAGCGAGCTACGAACAAAATAAAGCAGCTGCTGATAACTTACGTGCGAAGTTAGAAGAAATGCGTAAACAATTAACAGAACTAAAAAATAAACGTGAAACACTTGTAGCACGTGTAAATGCTGCGAAAGCGCAAAAGAACATTAATCAAGCAATGTCTGGATTCGATGCCAATACTGCAAAAGCAGGCCTGAGCCGTATGGAAGAAAAAGCTCTTCAATTAGAAGCTGAAGCAGAGGCGAGCGGTGAAATTTACAAAAAAGAAAAGTCGTTAGATGAGGAATTTGCGGCTTTAAATAAAAATTCAGCTGTGGATGATGAATTGGCACGTATTATGAAGCAGTATGAGAAATAATAATATATAAATGCGAGACCTGAAAACACTTTCTTTTTTGGGGCGGGAGAGAGCGTCCGCCCATGCGTAGGAGCGGTCAGAGCCTTTTTGGATCCCATGCGGTGTGAGAACAGAAATAGGAAAAGAGAGGAAGTCTGTTTTTGTTTTCAAGGCCGTGGTTTAGATGCGGGGAATCAAAACAGATATATAGTAGATAAAGAAACCGGCATGTCATGGAAAGCAATCATGTCGGTTTTCTTATTATTTTTCTAAAAGGAGGCTTTTGTATGACATGGATGAATGTGTTAGCCATGCTCGTATGGACAGGAGCAAGTGCTGTTCTTTTATTTGCGCTTATGTGGGTTGATTCTATTTTTACAAAATACAATGATTTAGCAGAAATAAAACAAGGAAATATGGCAGTTACAACACGCTTTATTATGAAGTTATTTGCGCAAGGATATATTTTGTCACAATCAATTACGAAAGCAAATGATTTATGGCAGGCGCTTCTTGCATCGGCAGTTTCATTCGTTATTTTATTAGTTGTAGAAATGTTTATTGAATTCATTTTGAAAAAAGTAGTTGGTTTAGATTTAGAAGAGGGAACGAAGCAAGGGCATGTCGCACATGCTTTATTAGCTGGTTCGTTACATATTGTTGGAGCCCTCATTTTAGCAGCTTGTCTATAACGAGAAAAGGAGGGGAAAATCATGAGTTTATTTAAACGTATTAAAAATATAATGAAAAGTCCAGAGCCTGTGAAACCAGAGAAATCGTTACTCACGTTAGCACCTGGCGATATGATTGAAGTTTCATTAGTGATGTATGAATTGATCGGAAAAACAAGCATGCATTCTCGTAATGAAATCGTCTTAACATTACAGGACGGGAAAACAATTCGCTATTTAAAAATTGAAAATCGTGAAAGTACGTATTATAAGTTGTATACACCAATTGATGGTCGGTTAGATTCCATAGATGAGATTCCAACAACGATTGAAATGGATGATATAGATTACCACATGGAAGAACAATACAATGGACGCGTTGTTGTAATGGGGAAAACGCCGTTTGCAGCATCGGATGAACAACACGTGTGGGAGTTTCAATCTGATAACCGGAAGCTTCTACGCATCGAATGGCAAGATGGTCGTACAATGATGTATGAGGGAGAATCGATTCTTCCTGCTGATGTACAAATTATAAGGGCAACGTAAGGGGGCGTAATCATGTCAAACCGATTGTTTACCATGATTAAATCGTTCGTAATCCCTATACTTGCCATCGTTACATTACTTGTAATTGCTGGTTATGCCTTATCGGGGTGTCAAAGTGAAAAATCGATTCAAGATCGTTATCCACTAGAATCCGTCGCAAAAGATGGTAAGCAAGAATCGTATGTGTATAGGGCCGCTAATCGGTCAGTTCCTCAGGTTGCAAAGGAACTGATTGATGAGAAAGAGCCGAAGCAAGTATCTAAAGATGATGAAAATCAGATGTTCCTTGTCTATTCTGATAAGTTATATAATCTTCAGAAGGATAAAGAAAAACCGTCTGATACATTAGTTGAAATTAGTAATAAAGAATATGTTCGCCAAAATTATCAACCATCGTTTTTACAAAGCTATATTATGGCGAGTATATTAAGTGATATATTTGATTCTCGTAAATCGTATCATGGTGATTACCGTGGATATACAGATCGAAAAAATCATAAACCGGTTACTCCAGACAGGCCGCCTACAAAAGAAGAGAAGAAAACACCACCACCTATTACGAAACAAGGGAAAGGCTCTATTATTAAACGAAGCGATAAGATTGAGCCGAAACCATCTGTAGGAGACAAAGGAAGCATTACAGAAAAAGGAACGAAGACGGTTCCGCCATCTACAGAGAAAAAAGGGAAAATCACAAAATCACCAAGCGGGTCTAGCGGATCTGATGTCAAACCGAAATCATCCATTAAAAGCCCGCCTAGGAATACGTCTCCCCCTAAAACACGGGTTGGTGGATCTGGGAAAATTACGAAGAGAAGATAGGGAGAAAAGACCAAGAATTGTGTTATTAACTTTTTGGTCTTTTTTATATGGGGATATTTAACTATCTGATGGTACAATTAAGATATAAAGGGGGATCTTCCAATGACTATTTATAAAAGATTTAGTTTGCTGTTATTCCTCGTTTTGTTTATTAGCTTGTTTACAAGTACAACAGTAGCTTCAAATGTTGAAATAGGATTTTTAGTGCTGGTAATTATATATATACCACTCTATCTTCTATTCTTATATATTCCCTTTCAATTTCAAGAGCGAGTACCTATATTTCACAAGTATGTGGAATGGGTAAAGTGTGGTGGGAAATGGGGAAGGGCGTAAGAGAAAAGTCCTTATCGTAGAAGATAGGGACTTTCGTTTTTGAGTCATAATTTAGTGAAGTTCACGTACTTTTATAATTTTGTTACCTATAAAAAGAATTTGCCCTCCTATAGCCAAAACTAATATACCACCTATGATATAAGGTAAAGTAACAGGCTCTATTCCTTTTTCTAGCAGCATTCCACTTGTCATTGTCCCCATAGAACCAGAGAAGTAATTAATAGAGCTAAGCAAAGCAATTGAAATGGTAGCATGATCTGGGCTGATTTCTAAGAGTGTTTTTTGCTGAGTAGCGAGTGCCGCCCATCCTGTACTTCCCCAAAGAATTAAACAGATAGCTAACAATAATGCTGTTTCGCGAAAAACCCCCATACATATAAATGAGAAAAACATGATTCCCATTAAGTACAGTAATATGATTTTTGGTTTCTTATAGAAATCCATAATAAATCCGATAATCAAACTTCCGGCAATTCCACCAATTCCCCACATCCAAATAAACACGATAGATTTTTGAAATCCATATGCAGTAATGATGGTATGTAAGTATGTGTATAAACCTAAACTACAAAAGCTTAAGATCATTGTAATAAGCATGACAAGAGAAATTTTTTTATTTTTGAACATACTTAGTCGCTCTTTTAGTGTTGGCAAAGGTCTAGATTCTATCGTAGGGAATTTAGCAAAGAGAGCAAATATCCCAATCGTACCAATGGTAACGATAAACCACATCGCTATGCGCCATTCATAAATGGAAGCAATATATATACCAAGCGGAACGCCAATTACAGTGCCAGCGCTCATTCCAAGTAAAACCGTGCTTAGTGCTCTTCCTCTTCGTCTCTCAGAAACTAATGTAACAGCAGCTGATGACGCCAATGGTGAGTATAGTCCAGCACCTATGCCGGCTAGGCCTCTAGAGATTAATAGAATCATAAAATGATGAGTTACGGCGGTCAGGAAGTTAGAGAATGTGAAAAGGAATAAAGCTGCTAATAATGTATGTTTTGTGTTTGTCTTTCTCATACATGTAGCAAATAAAGGCGCCGCAATAGCATAACAAATTGTGAAGATGCTTACCGTTTGTCCAGCAGTCCCAATTGAAACATGAAAATCATTGGCGATTTGAGGCAAGATTCCTGCCATTATATAAGCATCTACTCCTAGTGCAAACATCCCAAATGTTAATAAAAAAATTTTATTCAATGTGAGTCCTCCTTTTGATGATTTGTTCTAATTTCATCGTAACGAGTATAATGAAATTAGTGAAATTCATATTTTACATGAAAGGTATGAGTAAAATTCATGACGATAGCTAGATATGAAATTTTTCAAAAGGTAGTAGAGTTAGGTAATTTTACTAGAGCGGCAGAACAATTGAATATGACGCAATCGGCTGTTAGTCATGCGATTGCTAGTTTAGAAAAAGAATTAGGATATCCTTTGTTGCACCGGAATAAGCAATCTGAGATTAGAATGACTGAGTTTGCAAATCGTCTTTTTCCACATATTCGAAATATCTTGAAGAGCGAAGCGGCGATTAAACAAGAAGTATCTATACAAAATAAGAGGTTAGAAGGTACGCTCAAAATTGGGGCGTTTACAAGTGCAGCATCACAAATATTACCCTCTATGTTATTGCAGCTTAAAAAGAGTTATTCAGGTGTTAAAGTTTTATTATTTGAAGGCACATATGGAGAAGTAGCGGAATGGATTGAGAATGGTACAGTGGATATCGGATTTGTATTAGAATCAAATACAAAGAAACAAATAAAATCAATCCCGGTTAGCAAAGATGAAATTGTATTAGGGCTACCGAAAAATCATTTGTTGATGAATCAAAAAGTAGTGGATGTTCAGCAAATTGATGGAATGGATTTTATTATGCCAAAAGGTCCGTATCAGCCATTAGTGATACAAAATTTAGCTGATTATCAAATACGTCCAAATATTATATTAGAAGTATTAAATTGCGAAACGATTGTGAACATGGTCTCGCAAAATATTGGGATTACAATGGGGCCTGAGTTATTTTTTAAGTCACATAAAGATATTGGAATGAAAAGGTTAAAACAAAAGCAATATCGCCATATTCATTTAGCGTTTAAAGAAAGGTCACCTATCATTGATGCTTTTCTTGCATGTAATCAATTATCGATTTCTTCGTAGGAAGTGTATAGGAACAAAAAGTACATAAGGAGATGAACAAGAATGCGCAGAAGAAGAACATATGGAAGAAATAATGGAAAAGAGATGCCTCAGCAAAAACTCACATGTAATCATTTGCAATCAGAATTACCAATGTGCTATGGAAGTGATGCACCGTTTCACTATTATTCTATTTCTGAAGTTGGTAGAAAAAGGCGTTTTGAATTAAATGATGATCTTTGTATTATGGATGGAGAACATTATTTCATTCGAGGTTGTATTGAAATACCGGTGTTAGATAATAACAAAACATTCATGTGGGATGTTTGGGTGTCTTTAAGTGAAGCGAATTTTGATAGAACAATGGAGTTATGGGAAACGGAAGGAAGAGAGAAAGAAGAGCCTTATTTTGGTTGGCTTTCTACGTCACTTCCAGGTTATCCAGAAACATTAAACTTGAAGACGAACGTTCATACAAGAGCCGTTGGAGTTAGGCCTTTTATCGAATTAGAACCGACAGATCATCCTTTGGCAGTTGAACAGAGGAAAGGAATTACGTTAGAGAGAGTTAAGAAAATAAAAGAAATTGTGCTTCAGCATAGTTAAAAAGCATAAATAAAAAAGTATCCTTACGAAAGAGAAGCTTTTCTAGGCTGTAGAGAAGGTCTTCTCCACAGCAAAAAACATCTAATTTGTCATTAGATGTTTTTTATTTGCATTAACTAAATATAAAGCTAATCACTGATAAGAAAGTAACGAATCCTAAAATAACTCCTACTACCTTCATATGACGTTTACGCCCCATCATAACGATGGCAATATATTCTCGAATCATCGCATTTGGCCAGTAATAGAAAGCAGTTTTTGAGCCAATGCCTTGGCTATTTAAGCCTGCTTGCTTTGCATATAAGCCCGCGCGGAACAGGTGGAAATTGTTCGTTGTAAAGATGCTCTTGTACTTATCTTTTAATGAATCCATAATTTGTTTCGAGAAAAGCATGTTTTGGTACGTATTTATGGAACGATTTTCTTGCACTGTATGCTCGATAGGAATTCCCTTTTCAATTGCATATTTTTGCATCGCTTCCGCTTCAGGAAGATTCTCATCGGGTCCTTGTCCACCAGAGAAAATGATTGTAGGTGGAGTCGTAACAGCAGCTTGTTTCCAGTAAAAATCAATTGCTTTATTAATTCTGCTTGCTAAAAGTGGTGGCACTTTATCATTAATTAATCCACTGCCAAGCACAATAATAAAGTCCTGATTACGTCTTGGTCTGTTGAATTGATAAAGGAAATAAGCAGTTAAGAAATTTGATAAGTGTACAAAGAAATATACAGCGATAAGTGCTATCCCAGAGAAAATAGGTTGCAAATGAGATGAGAACAGGCTCGTTGGATTAATAATTGGAAGTAGTAAAAATAGTAAAATGCCGATAGCCGCTAGTAAAGTTAAGCAATTAGAAAAGCGTCGACCTTCTTTTCTCATAAGGGTTTTTGCATTGAGAAACAATCCGACCATTAAAGCAACTATACCAAACGGTAGCATCATTATAAGGGCCAGCACAGGGATAGCGATGATTAAATGCAAGTTTTCATATTTTGATTGGTAAGATGCAATTAGACAAAAAAGAAGAAACGAACAGAAAAATGCATTAAATAAAAAGCCATTTATGATTCTTCTAGGATCTTTTAAGTAGAAATAAAGAAAAATAATGAATAAGATAAGAGGAATAATTCCAAAAATCATAAATATGATACACCTCGATTTTTTGTAGATTTAAAATTTTTATTGCACTCCCTATATTACATTATTTTAAAGAGAGTGATTAAAAAATAAAGATTTAGAAATTTCTTGATAAACTATATAGACAGATATGGCAACATGTATTTAAAACGATATATTAAAAGTAGAATAGTTTAAGTTAGGAAAAGAACTTCTTCGTGTCTTTTTTGTTGTAAACATGCCATTTTTTTAGGCTCTCTTCATAAACTGAAAATAACATAAGGAAAGTGAGTGATACGATGCCTGCTGTTATTGATGGTGTAATCATACAAAATTGCAATGGAACAATTAATCTAGGGGATAAATACAATGTAAGTCCGAAAGAAGGAGACAGATCATATAACGGTTCTGGATCGTCTAATACAGGATTTTCTGTGAGAGCCTTTAATGGAATTAGTGCTACAGATGTGTGTGATAAAGATGTGAATGATCAAGGAATCCAGTTTACACTATAGGTTTGAAATGAAAAAAGACACTCGTTTTGATATTATCCCCTTAAGGTAGACAGTGTAAAAAGACCATGAATAAACATGGATGTTACACTTTTACTTGGAGGGGATTTTATTATGGTTAAAAAAGGGGATAAATTTCAAACTTATTCAGATGAAT
>NZ_JBCGHT010000019.1:0-74299 GCF_039549175.1 Paenibacillus sp. 102
GTGGAGCAATGCAAACAAATTGGCAGTCAATTAACGGTGCTTGGTATTACTTCAATGGAAGTGGAGCAATGCAAACAAATTGGCAGTCAATTAACGGTGCTTGGTATTACTTCAATGGAAGTGGAGCAATGCAAACAAATTGGCAGTCAATTAACGGTGCTTGGTATTACTTCAATGGAAGTGGAGCAATGCAAACAAATTGGCAGTCAATTAACGGTGCTTGGTATTACTTCAATGGAAGTGGAGCAATGCAAGCAGGATGGCTACAAGAAGGAAGTACATGGTATTATTTACAAACGAATGGTGTTATGCAAATAGGATTTGTCTTTATTAATGGAACAAAGTACTATTTTGATGAAAACGGTAGTTGGATTCCTGAAAATAATATTACCGCTACGTCATACATAAATCTTGATTTAACATATGCTTCAAATGTTACTGGTAAAGAAATTGATGCTGAAATTAAAAAGTATCATCCAGATAGTCCATTAATTGGACATGGTGATGATTTTGTTGCAGCTCAAGCTCAGCATGGTGTTAACGCGCTTTCTTTAGCTGCACATGCTATTTTAGAATCAGGGTATGGTAAATCTGAAATAGCATATCGCAAGCATAATTTATTTGGTTTACGAGCTTATGATGAGGATCCGTTTAAATATGCAAAATTCTTACCAACTTTCGGTGAAAGTATTGCATATAATGCAAATTATGTAAGGGAAAAATATTTAGAGGAAAATGGTTCGTATTATTATGGTCCAACATTAGAGGGCATGAATGTTATGTATTCAACAGATAAAGAATGGGCCAATAAAATTGCAAATATTATGGAACGTATTAAGCCTTTCAAAGAAGAAGACTATAAGTTTGCGAAAAAATTACCAAAAAATTCAAAAACTTCAAATGTTGATGTACTCTCAAGTAATATTCCTTATAAAACATATCCACAGGGAACGAAAAAAACTGTTAAACTAGCTGCATCCTATTACGTTGTACCATATCCATTTGATGGTACAATTAAAAGTCAGGCTGTTACAGAAAACTTCCAAGGTACCTTACCATTAGGTGAATCAGTATTTGTTTATCGCGAAGATCCAAACGGATGGATTGAATTCTCGTTTACAAATACAGGAGAGAAATACTGGGTATTAAAGACTAAATTGAACATGTAAACGGTACAGCCCTTTTAAATGAAAACTAAAAGGGCTGTTTTCATTTAAAGTAATCGTTTTTTATTAAACAGGTTATCAAGACGGAGGAAGACACCTGATGGGTCTTTTTTTTATATTCATCATGTACTTTCGTTTTGAAGAAAAAACAACCAATAGCAAAAGACCACCTATTTCCGTAGATGATCTCTGCCTCTTCAGCTTTATTGTACACATTTAAATTATACTGCTAATCGCATGCTAGATTTATATGCAATTGTGCATTAATACTATTTTTATTATAGTAATAGTGAAAAATATCTATACTAAATTTTAGGAATATTCCACATAAACATTATCAATTCACTGTATATTCTGTTAATGTTAAGCTTTAAGTGTAATATATATCTGTTTAAACCATGTCCCCTAATACAAGGTTTGAATAGTTATCTCAATACGCGAGTACAAACAGAGGAGAGGCATCTTAGGGTGTCTTTTCTTTAAAAAAATGAAACTTCAACACTTAGTTTACTTCCTCCAGTTGTCATTATTTTTAGCCTCAAAAAATAAACTACTATAGCTTGACAAGATAGAGAATCATAAAAACGTAGGTTGTCTACTTTCGAGATGACATGTTTACCAATAATAGATGAATTTACAGTACTTTTCTTGTCGAATAAGTGTTATTAAACGCCAATCCTTTGTCAACAGTGAAACTAGCTTTGGCCAACAACATATTGTTATCGATGTCGCATCACGGTTGTTGAATGATGTGTTTGGTAATATAGGTCAGCATACTCGTACACCAGTAGGTGTTAATTAACTTCCTATGAAATATTTAAAGAAAGACACTCGTGAGAGTGTCTTTTCTTTATGAAAAATTCCCACGCTAGATTTAGCGACTAAGCATAGTAATTTCTAGTATTTAAACACCTATGAATAAGGTTTATTGCCTATTCTAGTGTCTATAAGTGAAAAATGTTTGAAGTTGTCACTTTCCTGTAACAAAACAAGGATATTATACGTGTCTAACATAAAATATCAGAAAGAGGGAGAAGTTGTGAAAAAGATCTTATCAATAGTTGCATTAATAGGCATGATGGGTTTTGGCCTGCAAGAAAAGAATGTGCAGGCGGAAACTTATAAAAGTGTTGATTCTAAAATTGATTTTTGGAATTCTAAGAGAAAAGGTACTAATTTTATGAATAGTACTTCTCTACCTGAGAACTATAGAAGTGCGAAGGAAGCTAATATTGAATATGTTCGACTAGCACCTGATAAATGGGCAAAAGATAAAGATTTCTTGTTTGAAGACAAACCTGACAATTCGGGGAAAGATTTTCTTATAGGTAATGCAGACAACTATCAAGGATTAGTAAAAGAAGATGTTGTGAAATTAAAAGCAGACTTAGATGCAGCGCAATCACAAGGAATAAAAATTGTACTTACTATGCTTTCATTACCTGGTGATCGTTGGCGCCAATTTAATAATAATCAGAATGATGATCGAATTTGGGAAGAAGAGAAATATCAAGAGCAAGCAAGCCAATTTTGGAAGGATTTTGCTTCAGAATTAAAAAATCATCCTGCTGTGTTTGGTTACAATATTATAAATGAGCCACATCCAGAAACAGCTAAGAGTAATAGATATAATGATTTTTGGACAGAAGATTATGGGGAATGGTATTCAAAAGTGAAGAATACGACGGCAGATCTTAATAAATTTTACCAAAAAGTTGTGACCTCTATTCGTGAAGTAGACAAAGAGACACCAATTATTTTAGATTCAGGTTTATACGCTACCCCTTGGGCTTTTAAATATCTTAAACCTGTTAAAGATAATAAAACATTATATGCATTTCATATGTATGAGCCTTATCAATTAACAAATCAACGTGAAAAGCAAAATAAAGAGTATCAATATCCTGGAATTGTAAAAGTAGGGGATTTAGAGAAACCTGTGATGTGGAATAAAGGCGGATTAAATCAATTTTTACAGCCCGTTAAAGATTGGTCTAAGAAAAATCATATCCCATCTAACCGAATCATTGCTGAGAAATTTGGGATTAACCGTACTGTTCCAGGAGCACCTCAATATTTACAAGATTTAATTGATATATTCAATCAAAAAGGGTGGCACCAAGCATTCTATGCATACCGTGAAGATACTTGGACAGGGATGAATTATGAACTAGGGACAGGAAAAATTAAATGGGATGAAGAAGGCAAACCAATGCGTCAAGATAGCTTAATCTGGAATGTGTTAAAAAAAGATTTAGAATTTAACAAGAAGTAGGCGATATTTTGTAGAATTACAGATGTTCCGAACGAGAAAGCTCACTACAACTAATTATATGAAACAAAACTAAAATAAGTAAGGATTAGGCTTAAACAGCCTAGTTCTTTTTTCATATGGTGGTGATATAAGTATAGAATTTAGTTAGTTTTGTAAGCTTCAAATAGGGTTAATTCTATAAATTTGAATTGGATATTCACTACCTATGATATAAGTATGTTCTGCCATTAAAGAAATTTTCTAAGATTCTAGCTAGAAAAAGTGTTCTTTAATTTTGTTTGACAGGGAAATTTTCATTTGTATAATTAAGAAATGAGTTTATCTTGGTATTGCAATTTTATTTTTTATTTGATTTATAATGGTTTTTATTGTTTCTAACAACTCCAAATACTCCGGTATTTGGAGTTGTATTATCGTTAATTGTAAAATATAATAAGTAGCTGATGATTTTTTTATGAGAAATATATTGACTTTAATAAGCTTAGTATTTCTAATTACATTTAAAAATGTATTATTATAATATGTTGTATTTAAGAGGAGAATGAAATGAAGCAAAAAAAGAAAACTAAAAAAAGTAAGATTCCCTTTAGATTGAATATACTGTTTTTCTGCGTGTTTTTACTATTTTCAGCTATTATTATTCAGCTAGGAAAAGTACAAATCGTAGATGGAGAGAGTTATAAAAATCTAGCAGAAAAACAAGGGAATTCTACAATTAGTATTCCCGTTCCACGTGGACAAATTTTTGATAGAGAAGGGGAAAAAGTTGTTAACAACAATGCTATTCGTACTATTACATATACAAGGATGAAGGGTGTAAATTCAGAAGAAATTCTAAAAACAGCTAGAGATCTAGCAAATGTAATTGTAATGACGGAAGAAGACATAAATAAGTTAACTGAAACAGATAAAAAGGATTTTTGGATACAGCTAAATAAGGAAAAGGCTCAAAACAAGGTTACGAAACAAGATGAGGAAAAATTCCGTGCCAAAAATCTTGAAGGGAGAGAGCTTGATAAAAAAATAGAGCAATTAAGACGAGACCGTATCACAGCTGAAGAATTAAGTGAATTAACACTAAAAGATTTAAACATATTAGCTATTAAAAGTAAAATGAGTTCGGGCTTTTCCATGACACCTCAAGTTATAAAGAAAAATGTTCCTGAGAAAGAATACACAATTATTAGTGAAAATTTGGCTAGATACCCAGGTGTAGATACAACAGTTGAATGGGAACGTAATTATGTAAATGGTGATTTATTTCGTTCGATATTAGGTAATATAACAAGTTCTGAAGAAGGACTGCCAAAAGAGAACCTAGACTCTTATATGGTACGTGGTTACAGTCGTAATGATCGCGTAGGAAAAAGTTATATTGAACAACGATATGAAGATGTATTACATGGAACAAAAGCAGAAGTAAAAAATATTACTGATAAAGACGGAAACATTATTCGAACGGAAACTGTGTCTAAAGGGAAAAGTGGAAACAATTTAACGTTAACAATAGACATGAGATTACAGAAACAGGTAGAAGAGATTATTGAAAAGCATTTAAAAGCTTTTAAAGGTTCAGAACGCTTATTAGATCGGGCATTTGTTGTTATGATGGATCCAAAAACAGGACAGCTTTTATCTATGGCAGGGAAAAAATTAGTCAAAAAAGATGGGAATATAGAAGTAGAAGATTATGCTTTAGGTACAATGACAAGTACCTATGAGCTTGGATCCACTGTAAAAGGAGCAACACTTTTAACAGGATATGAAACAGGTGCTATAACACCAGGAACATATTTTTATGATGCACCAATGAAATTTAAAGGAACAAGTAAAGCTAAGAAATCTTGGAAAGACTTTGGAACTATTGATGATGTAAGAGCATTACAAGTTTCATCTAATGTGTACATGTTTAATACAGCTTTAAAAATTGCAGGCATAAATTATGTACCGAACAGCTCGTTGGATATTAAAGCGGCTACATTTGATAAGATGAGATATTATTTTGGGCAATTTGGATTAGGAGTTTCGACTGGAATTGATTTACCAAATGAAGCATTGGGACAAAAAGTAACGAAAAATTATCAACCAGGTTTCTTACTAGATTTAGCTATTGGTCAGTTTGATACATATACGCCTTTGCAACTTGCACAGTATGTTTCTACCATTGCAAATGGCGGATACCGAATGAAACCACAGATTGTACGAGAAATTCGAGAGCAAACAATGAAAAAAGAAGATATTGGTAAAGTTGTACAAACTATGGATCCTGTTGTGCTGAATCGCGTAGATATGAAAAAGGAATATATCGATCGAATACAAGAAGGCTTTAGGCAAGTGTTCCAAGAAGGTGATGGTACTGGTGTAAAAACCTTCAAAAATGCGCCTTATAAACCAGCTGGTAAAACAGGAACAGCACAAACAGTTTATGGAGGCGAGGATCCAATTGGTAGAGATTCAGAAGGGAATCGTATTCCTTGTTACAATTTAACTTTAGCAGGATATGCCCCATATGATAATCCAGAAGTCGCATTTTCTGTTGTTGTACCATGGGTAAATGATGATAAAGGCGGAATTAATTCAATGATCGGTAAAGATATTTTAGATGCATATTTCGCTTTAAAAAATAATCAAGGAAATAACGTTTCATCATAAACAAATTAATTGAATGCTACAAGTAAATATATATAAACGCCCCTACATTTAAATTTTGTAGAGGCGTTTTTTATGAAAATAATCAATAAGGAATGGAAAAACATGAAGCAAAACACACCCAAATACTGGCGTAATATAACATTGTTTTTATTGATTACAGTGATGTTTGTCATAATAAGTTTAAATTTTTTATTATGTAAAGTAGAAGGTAAATCTATGTATCCTACTTTACAAAACGAAGAATATATACTAGTTAATAGAGCAGGTTCAGCAATCTTTCCATTACGTCATGGAGAGATTGTTATTATAAAAAAAAATAATGACCCTAAGTATTATGTGAAAAGAATAATTGGGCTGCCAAAAGACAAAGTAAAAATGGAAAATGATATTCTGTATATTAATGGAAAGGAGAAAAAAGAAAACTATATTTATAAAGATTTAAGTAATACATCTAAATATCTTGCTAATTTTGAAGAAAGAGAAATACCTCCAAATAAATTATTTGTAATGGGGGATAACCGTTACCACAGTAAAGATAGTCGAAATGGTCTGGGATATATTGATACATCTAGTATAGTAGGAACAATAACATTTCAATTTTAATGAATTATCTGAAAGAATTCTCCTTCCTCAAGCGTGTGCAGGGCGATAGGTGGGAGATGAATTTCGGTTTGGCGTAGCTAAAAAGCACTTAACTTTGCTTTTTATTTTTTTGCTCTGATATAATCAGTCTTATAAAATAGAAAGGTTGGTATAACAGTGAAATTAGATAGTAATAATCATTCAGTATTCCTATTGTATTATCACCTTGTATTAATCGTGAAATACAGAAGAAAAGTATTTGATGATGATATGTCAGACTATGCAAAAGGCATGTTTGTACGGTTATCTGAGAAGTACAATATGACATTGGTAGAATGGAATCATGATATTGATCATGTACATATCTTGTTCAGGGCACATCCTAATACAGAAATGACAAAGTTCATCAATGCATATAAGAGTGCAAGTTCTCGATTAATAAAGAGGGACTTTCCTCAAGTGAAAAAGAAGCTTTGGAAAGAAATGTTTTGGTCAAGAAGTTTTTGTTTGATTACTACAGGTGGATCACCACTAGGCGTAGTAAAGAAATATATTGAAAATCAAGGCGAAAAGTGAGGTGTAGAAAATGTTGAAAGCATACAAATATCGTATCTATCCAAATAAAGAACAACGAATGTTTTTTACAAAAACTTTCGGATGTGTTCGGTTTGTATATAACAAGATGCTTACTGATAGAATCGAATCTTATCAAGAATCACAAGATAAACCTGATAAATCTATCAAATTAGCCTTTCTGCAACGCTCTTTATCACGCAAAAAGAAGGGTTCAAACAATCGAAACAAAGTTAGGTTACAAGTCGCAAGACTTCATGAGAAGGTTGCTAATCAACGTAATGACTTTCTTCACAAGATAAGTAATGAAATCACAAACGAAAATCAAGTAATTGTGATTGAGGACTTGAAAGTGAAGAATATGAAAAGGAATCACAAGTTAGCCAAAGCACTCAGCGAAGTATCTTGGTCTAAATTCAGAGAATACCTTGACTATAAAGCAAAATGGAAAGGGCGTGATTTGATAATCGCACCTAAGAATTATGCAAGTAGTCAACTATGTTCTGGCTGTGGCTATAAAAACAAGGAAGTCCAGAATCTAAACCTTAGAGAATGGACTTGTCCTGAATGTAATAGTCATCATGATAGAGATGTAAACGCAAGTATCAACTTACTAAAACTAGCCATGTAATTGGTATTTTCTTTAGGGGCAGGGACTGCCCTTATAGCTTGGTAAATATAGATAGCTAATAAAAGTATCTACTTCCCAAGAAGCCCCCACTTCAAACAGTCCGTAAGGACGTTAAGTTGCGGGTAGTTCACATTTGTGAGTTGAAATTATGGAAGACGAGGAAAAACGCGAAATATTGAAAAGAAACAGTTACAATAATAGATATTCAAAATCATGAGGAATAGATAAAAATACTTTACAATACTTGATGAATAGTAAAAAGCCCTAGCTAGGTGCAAGGCTAGGGCTTACAGGTTAATTAGATTGCCGACTACTGACTATCTAATTATTAAGTATAACATGGAATATTTTAAATTTTAATAAATGAATTTTACAAAATAATGAACAAAAAGGACTGTATAAGTCAAAAAAATTCCTTCATTCAAGCCGATGAATGAAGGGAAAAATCCATATGATTAAGGGTATGCATGAACTTGGTGTACCAATTGAAACATTAGTAAAAACAAGTGATTTAAGAGCAGAAGAAATAGAATGGATTCTTTAAGTATCAAAAAAATCTCCATTAGAGGTCTTGGTAGGCGGAGAAAAAACGATTTTAAAGAAGTATCAATCTGGTGGAGTGTGTTCTGTCACAGGAGAAATTTTAAACTGCTAGTAGATGAGACGGAAAGGTTACGATAAGCCAAAAGGTGCAGAGTGCTTAGTAGAGGGATTAAAATAGCACTTAATAGAATAATCAGCGTCTTTAAGTTTTCTTAGATCAAATTAAATAATTTCACGTACCTTATTTATTAATAAAATAAAAAAATATTAAATAGGGAAATTATCTTATCACCATCTAGCTAAGATTATGTTGGTTTAATTCTAAGCGAGATTCTTCTTCTTTCTACAAACCTCTTGTAGATTGTTTGAAAATTTTGCGCCAGAGCCTTAAATAATTTGTCTTGTTCTATATCAATTAAAATTGTGTTTTCACCTCTATGTAAGGTAAGCAGGTGGAAATTATGTTTGAACACTATGTTTGTAATAAGCAATTCGATCAATCGGATCTTAATTAGTAAATTATTAACCTCTAATTATGTAATTTTGCATAATATTACATAAATTTTATATTTTCTCTTTTTTTCGACATAAATAGACAGTATAATTTTTATAAGTTAAACATTTCAGAAAATTATACGAGGTGAAAAACATGAAAAACAAAAAAACAATAGCTACAGTTGCATTAACAACAGGATTAGCTTTATCAACTGTAGTGCCAAATGGAGTAGCTCATGCAGAGGAAAAAGATCAATTACAAGTTCAAATTCAGGAGGACTCGTTCCGCACAGGTGAACTTACACAACCATCACAAAAATCACCAGAGAATGTAGTGAAAGATGCTCTTAAGGAGAAAACAGAGCAAGCTTTATCTCCAAAACAAGTTAATGGAGAAATAGGAGTAGATTATAAGGTCCTTCAAAAGCGTGGCTCTTATGATGGGACAACACTTGTGCGTATGCAACAAACATATGAAGGAAAAGAAGTATATGGGCATCAATTGACAGCACACGTTGATAAAAAGGGTGTTATTAAAAGTGTATCAGGAGATAGCGCCCAAAATTTACAACAAGAAGATTTAAAGAAGTCTATTAATATATCAAAAGAAGAAGCGAAACAATATATTTATACAAAGTATGGGAACGGTATCAATTTTATTTCTGAGCCAGAAGTAAAGGAAGTTATTTTTGTTGATGAAAATAATGGCCAAGCCAGCAATGCATACCAGGTTACATTTGCTGCTGCAACACCAAAATATGTATCAGGGACTTATTTAGTGAATGCTAATAATGGTGAAATGTTAAAAAATATGGTACAAGAATCAGATTTAAAAGCAAGTGAAAAGCTTGTTGGGGCTTTAAAGGAGAGTAGAAAAAGCAATCTTACATCAATAACTGGAACAGGAAAAGATGATTTAGGTATATCTCGTACATTTGGTATTTCTAAACAAAGTAATGGGAAATATGTACTTGCTGATTACACAAGAGGGCAAGGAATTGAAACGTATGATGTGAATTACAAAGATATTACTACAGAGGAAAGCTATTACCCTGGTACACTAGCAAGTAGCACTTCAACAACATTTAATGATCCAAAGGCGGTAAGTGCTCATTACTTAGCAACAAAAGTATATGATTTTTATAAGAATAAATACAAGCGTAATAGTTTTGATAATAAAGGGCAAAAAGTAGTATCAGTTGTACATGCTTGGGATTCTGGAGATACAAATGACCCGAAAGATTGGCAGAATGCAGCAAGTTATAATAATGGCAGCATGCTTGTATATGGAGATCCTATTGTAAAGGCATTTGACGTAGCAGGGCATGAATTTACACATGCGGTTACATCTAGCGAATCTAATCTTGAATACTCAGGAGAATCCGGTGCGATTAACGAGGCATTATCGGATATTATGGGAACAGCTATTGAGAAATACGTAAACACTGGGAAATTTAACTGGACAATGGGAGAACAAACTGGATCAGTGTTCCGTGATATGGCAAATCCATCTTCAATCACTTCTTCAGCTGGTGTACCTTATCCGGATGATTATAGTGAATTTAACAATTTTAATGGATGGGATAATGGAGGAGTTCATTTCAATTCAAGTATTATTAATAAAGTTGCGTATCTAATCGCAAAAGGTGGTACTCATAACAGTGTAACTGTAAAAGGTATTGGCGAGGATAAAATGTTTGATATTTTCCACTATGCAAACACTGATGAATTAAACATGACTTCTGATTTCTCAGAATTGAGATCGGCATGCCTTCGAGTTGCAACAAATAAATATGGGGCAAACTCAACTGAAGTTCAAGCAGTTCAAAAGGCTTTTGATGCAGCGAAAATTAAGTAAACAGAAAGTCTAGGCCTTATTCCTATTAATGAACTCAATGCATGATAGTTGTATAAATAAGAGGTAGGATATGCTCTTCTATTCTTTTGATTAAAATATGGAAAGTGGAATGGTGCATTAATTATTATCTCAATTTGAATAAAATAAAACATGAAAAATTCGATTCTTTTGATAGTGATTTTATTTGAGTTCGAACGAAATCTTCATACGATAAAAGAAATTAATAATCCATAAAACAGGATCAGTACCAACGTAACTACGATTAGGGGCAAAGTAATACTTTGCTACAAAAATAATTAGGTCATAGTAGCCATGATACTGTATTATTGAGATAATCAACTTGTAGATACAATGATTAAAGATAGTCTGGAAAAGGTAGGGAAAATGAAATAGAAAAGGCGTATTCCATAAACAGGATACGCCTTTTCTATTTCATTGCTTATATAATATAAACAATTCCTTATCATTAGTTAAATTTAGAAAGAGCGAATTTAGCCGTAAAATTCATTTTCTTCATAAATGAAGAATTTACTCCCGCTTGAAATTGTACAGAAATATTACCGTCTTTTTGTGCTTTGAATACGCGTCCATAAGGTGAATTAGCATTGTATGTACCAATTACTTGATTATCTGCATCAAAGACTGTATAAGAAATCGGGAATCCTGAATTAGTTACAAAGACTGCAAGTTCTTCTCCTTTTCTAAGATTAAAAGATTCTTTTTGAGATATTTCGTATGAAATCAAAGAATAATGTTTAGTAACCTCTTGAATTTCTAACTCCATAGTTGCTGCACTAGCTGTTGGTGCTTCTAATCCTGGTAAATTCATACCCGAAAGTACTGCAATTCCTAATGCTCCTGCTAAAATAACTTTTTTCATAATTATAAATCCTCCTTTAATATTTTTTCATAAAAAGGCATCAACAAGTTTTAAATTTACTTGTTGAAACCATTATAGTTACAATGAGAATAATTATCAATATAAAATAGTATGCAATTTTGCATACATAGGGTATCACTACATCGCTATCAAGTTAACAAAATAAAATCCCTCAAAATAATTTCATCTAAGTTTGATAAAATTCCCCTACAAAAGTAGTAGAAATTTCATTTGAATTTGCTATCATAATCGGAGTTGTTATATTTTAATGTAATATTTAATAGATGTAAAATCTCCTCTTAAATGACGTAATTCTACGACGAGTTTGCTTGTTGAAGTTTCATATATAATCTTGGTTCAACTAATTGTCAAGAATGTTTGAAAATTTCCTGATTATTAGAAATAAAGGAAATGATTTTACTGGATGTTGCATCAATCTAAGACGATGCATACGAAAGATTCTTGCCGCAAAAGATAGTTAATGACGAAAGGAAGTGACTCGCAATGATTACCAAACCAAAAGACCGAATTAGGACTTCGCAAGCGGTTGTTGTCGTTGTTAATTTTATACTCGGAACAGGCGTTCTCACCCTGCCTAGGGCAGCTGCCGAAAAAGTGAAAACACCAGATGGTTGGATAAGTGTAATTTTAGGTGGGATAGTTGCGATGATTGCAGGAGTAATTATTGTCAAACTAGGGCAGCATTTTCCACAAAAAACTTTTTATCAATACAACCAAGAAATTGTAGGGAAATGGATAGGGAGGTTACTTAGTTTACTTGTCGTGTGTTATTTTCTTACAACTTCTGGGTTTCAAATCCGTTCAATGACAGAAGTAACTGGCTTTTATTTGTTGGAAGGAACTCCTATGTGGGCCATTATTATGCCGTTTATGTGGATAGGCCTCTATTTAATTATGGGCGGTATCAACTCAATTGTCCGGCTGTTTGAAATCATATTACCTATTACGATTTTAGTTTTTTTACTAATTACATTGATGAGTCTCGGAATATTTGAGATAGATAATCTCCGGCCCGTACTAGGGGGAGGAGTTATGCCAGTGCTAAATGGGGTAAAGACAACAATTCTCGCATATACAGGTCCTGAAGTCATGTTGATTCTTTTAATGTTTATGGAACAACCAAATAAAGCAGTAAAAGTCATTCTAGTTGGAATATCTATTCCATTAATCTTTTACGTAATAACTATTGTAATGGTCATGGGCGTATTTTCCGTCGATGGGGTTGTAGTAAGAACCTGGCCGACAATTGATCTCATGCGCAGTTTTGAAATACCCGGTTTGATATTTGAACGTTTTGAGTCTTTGTTGCTTGTAATATGGATTATGCAGATATTTGCTACCTTTACGATTTCCTATTATGCTGCTGCTATGGGATTGGCGCAACTTTTCAATAGGAGCATCTATCCTTTTATGTTTAGCTTGCTTCCGATTATTTATATTATTGCTATGACTTCAAAAAATACCAATGACCTATTTAAATTCGGAGATATGCTTGGAAATACTGCGTTGTTTTTATTTGGTTTACTACCACTGCTTCTTTTCGTTGTCATGAGATTAAAGAGCAAAAAGCATAAAATAAAGCCTTAATTACTCTATATTCTTCTCTATTTGCTTCGGATATATCAAAAACTAAAAATAACAATTCAATTTGAGATATTTTCATAAATTGATTAGAAGTAGCGCCATATTGCAATTAAGCTATTATTTTGAAGTGCTCCTAAAATAAAAATTTTATTATTTTACAGTTATTTATGTGTACGCAAATAATAAAAAGAAGCTCTGACAGGACGTTAGAGCTTCATACATCTATGGTATCTGATTATCAGATCAGATGAATCGACTTAGAAATAGTAACATAAATTTATTGATATTATTATACATAGATGTTACGAAATGATGAACAGAGGGAGAAATGAGAATTGAAGAAAACGACATGTGAGTTAAGTGAAGAGTTAATAAAACGTAAAGGAATTATTTCATTGAACCTGAATCCGTATGAAGAATGCGTAATGACAACTAGCAGCACTGCTTAAGACGGCTCATGTTGAGGAAGTTGAGGAATGTATTGGTGGAGTTAGATCGACTGGATTGAATTAATACCAAATTTGAGTTTTACTCAGGATGAAAATTTAATGCCATAAAAAATAATGAATAAAAGAAAAAATCCCTGGGGGACAGGGATTCGATAAGGGAGATATTGTTGTCGTACAGTGTCGAAAATTGGCATATTCAACATATTAATATTATCATGAATTTTCAGGGGATTGTGATAGTGGATGTGTCAAAAATGTGTACGGGTTTCATTTGAACTACTCACCACTTAACGTCTTACAGTCCATAAGGGCGTTAAGTGGTGAGTAGTTCGAAATTGCTTTAATATTTATGGGTAGTGCAACAACCTTAAAAGAACAAAAGAAAATAAGAGTGTTATTCTTTTTTTTGTAAGAATCATTAAAATAATGTTTTTTAAGAGATTTAGGAAAAATATCTAGTTTTTGAAAGGGAAATTAATTATTAACCGGAGAATATGAATAAATAGAAAATAGGATTTATTTATCGGAAAGTATTTTTATTGTTAAATAGGCATGTTAAAGTGCCCAGGAATATATTTCTCAATGATGAAATGAGCTAATCATATGAAATATTAAAAAGGATTTGTTTATAATAGACTCTAAAGTGAACTACACAACACTCAGCGAAGCTTGAAGTGGGTGCTTCTTGGGAAGTAGATACTTTTATTAGCTATCTATATTTACTAAGCTATCCCCGTCGCACCGACGGTTAGTATTTGCAGCACAAAAAATACCAATTTTAGTTCTTGGTAAGAACCCACCGCATTTGAGCGATTATGACTGTTTTATCCATATCAACGTCATGGCTTGGTTTTCGCTATTTTGATATGGTGACGAGTTGATTGAAGATTTTACGATACGAATCTTTTCTCATATCAACCTCATATCTTCAGTTTTCAAAGAACAATCTGTATGTAATGAGTTTACTACAATCTTTTGGCTAGTGCCAAACCGAAATTCATCTCCCACCTACCGTTGAGCTATCGCCTGCACAAACTTGAGGAAGGAGACTTCTTTCGGAAAACGTTAAAAAGCCAATCAAATATTAATTTAACTTTGTTAATGATTTTGAAAGGAGAGAGTATTATGGCGAATGTACTTGTAATAAATTTTCCTGGAGAGGGTCATATCAACCCGACATTAGCAGTTGTAAGTGAATTAGTACACAGAGGAGAAAAAGTTGTTTCGTATTGTGTAGAGGACTATAGAAATAAAATTGAAGCAACCGATGTTGAATTTCGAGCATATGAAAATTTTCTCCCACAAATCAATATTATGAATAGAATTAATGAAGGCAATAGTCCTGTCGAAATGTTGTCCAATATGATTGCAGCAACAGATCGTATTGTAAACCAGATTCTAGAGGAAATAAAGGAAGAACAATATGATTATATTATATATGATAATCATTTCGCAGTAGGTCGCATTATAGCAACTGTTTTACAGTTACCTAAAGTTTCTTCTTGTACAACATTTGCTTTTAATAATTACATTACTTTTAATGATGAATCCGAATCGAGAAAAGTAGATGAAAGTTCTCCATTATATCAATCCTGTTTATTAGGAATGAAGCGATGGGAAGAAAAATATGGGATTAAGTGTAATAACTTGTATGATATTATGAACCATCCTGGAGATATAACGATAGTATATACATCTAAGGAATATCAGCCATTTTCTCAAGTATTTAATAATTCTTTTAAATTCGTTGGGCCATCAATTGGAGTGCGTAAAGAGATAGGAAGCTTTCCAGTAGACATTTTAAAAAAGAAAGTTATTTTCGTTTCTATGGGGACAGTCTTTAATGAACAACCGGATTTATATGAGAAATGTTTTGAAGCCTTTAGAAATATGAATGCAATGGTTGTGTTAGTGGTCGGAAAAAAAATAAATATCAGCCAATTTGAAAATATTCCTGAGAATTTTAAAGTGTTTAATTATGTACCTCAATTAGAAGTATTACAGCATACAGATGTATTTGTTACACATGGTGGTATGAATAGTTCTAGTGAAGCGTTATATTATGGCGTCCCGTTAGTTGTTATTCCCGTTACAGGGGATCAGCCATTAGTCGCAAAACGAGTAACTGAGGTGGGAGCTGGAGTTCAGCTTGACCGTAGAGCATTAACTCCTGAAATGTTGCGTAAGGCAGTAGAAAAGGTAATGAATGATAAGGTATTTAAAGAAAATAGTCGTAGGATTGGAAAGTCCTTACGTGATGCTGGTGGTTATAAACAGGCGGTTGAGGAGATTGTAAAGTTCACTTCCAATTGTCATGTATAAACACTAAAGTAACTATAAACTTAAAATGACAACTGGAAATCTGCTCTAATAAAAATATATAGAAATGGAGAGGTTTTTTATGTCAAAAGTGTTAGTTATAAATTTTCCTGCAGAGGGTCATATCAATCCTACAATTGGTCTTGTTAATGAGTTAGTGAATAGGGGAGAAGAAGTTATTTATTATTGCGAGGAAGAATATCGTCATAAATTACAGAATATAGATGTTGAATTTCGAAACTATGGAGATTACTTAAAAGACATTAATTTGAAAAATAGAATGAAGGATATGTTTCACCCTTTGCAAATGATGTATAGGTTTTTAAGGGTAACAGAGAATGCTCTTCCTTTTCTTTTTGAAGAAATTACTCGTGAAAAGTATGATTATATGATCTATGATCAGCATTTTCTTTTAGGCAGAATTCTTGCTGAAATGTTACCTATACCTACAGTTGCATCCTGTACAACATTTGCTATGAATAAAGAAATGTTAGAGGAAATTCCACTGGGAAACATCGAATCTAATCCTACTTTACCATTAGTTGAGGAATGTAAAATGATTGTAAATAGAATTAGTAATCGTTATAGGGTGAACGTTGAATCATTAGAGCAACTTTTTCATTATGAAAGTGACATGACATTAGTTTTTACTTCTAAATATTTTCAACCTCACGCTCATTATTTTAATCATACTTTTAAGTTTATAGGTCCTTCTATCAATTTGCGGCAGGAAATAGTAGAATTTCCTCTTTATAGGTTAGATGGAAAAGAGGTTATTTACATTTCGATGGGAACAGAGTTAAATAAACAGCCGGAATTTTATAAGAAATGTTTGCATGCATTTAAAGAGTTTAATGGAATAGTTGTAATCTCTGTAGGTAAGGAAACAGAGATGGGACGATTTCCTAATGTTCTACCCCATTTCATTATTCGTCCTTATGTTCCACAGTTAGAGGTTTTAAAATATACGGATGTCTTTATTACACATGGTGGTATGAATAGTGTAAGCGAAGGATTATATTATGACACGCCTCTTGTTGTTTTACCAATTACAAATGATCAACCTTTTGTAGCAAAAAGAGTCGAGGATTTAAATGCTGGTTTGACTTTGGATTATACAAAAATTACATCTGATTTATTAAAAGAAACGGTAAGGAATGTACTTAATAACAAAACTTATAGGGAAGGAAGCAAAATAATTGGTCAGAGTTTACGTGAAGCAGGTGGATGTAAGAAAGCAGTTGATGAAATATTTCAGTTTAAAAGAGAATTTTTGTCTAGTTCCCTTGATAAATGAATTGACGATAAGTACTTTGAGCTCTACTCATTAATAAATAAAGATAATTTGTGTTTTGGGTACATTTCCATAAAAAGCAGGTTACTATTTTCTTATGTTAATGAGAAAATAGTAACCTGACTGAATTTTTAAAATAATCTTAATATGTAAGGTGATGAATGTGGGGAAATACACCATGCAAATCAATCTGAAAAGTTTACCCCGAAAATGATAAAGATGAATTTTCTTTCTATCACAGACAAAGTTTTTTACTTTAATAATATTTTAATTTAATGGTGGTTAAGTGTTCTCCTCTTTGTAAAAGTATGAGTAATTAATATAGATATTTTGTCTAGAGACTTCGACTGCTAGGTAAAGAAAAGTGCGAAAAATTCAATGAATTTATCATTGTAATCAAGAAGCCCCACTCCTTTAGAGGGAGTAGGGATAGTGAGCAATTAGTTTTCATCTGTGTTCTGTAAATAACACTCATATAAGTGCTTTTCGACAATACTTTGCTTATCTTGTAGTTTTTTAAATTGTTCAATGAATTCTTCGAAATTACTATCTTCTTTTGTAATTCGATTCAGAGTATAAAAAGCATCGTGGAGAATTTTAGACTCCTGATGAGCATCACAGTAGTCCATATAGGCTTTAAATTCTGGTGGAAGATAAAGATAAGGAACGTTAGAAAAAGAACCTTTTAGTCCTGCTGAAGTAGAAAATAGGAGTATATCTTTGTCTTGTATATATTCCGTTTCACTATTTTTGTGATATTGATAAGAGAGGTTTGCTATATACTTTGTATCATAATCAGTTTTCACTTCAATTATAGTTACAAAATCATTAATTTTTAAAGTGCCACCTTGGTATGTAAACTTCTTTGCTTCTTTAACGTGTGCATTATTATATGATAATTCTTTTATAGATTGAATTTCAAATGTACTATGACCATTTGCCTTATCATTTTTATTAAGATAAGTACTACAAATAAGGACAAAGTCATTTTGAAATTTTTTTGTTTTAGAATTATAGGGTAAACATTTTATTTCTATTATTGAATACTCACACATACTGTTAATGTTATTGGGGAAAGTCATTATTTTTATAATTCTCCTTTATGTTGATTTCGGGTAAAGAGCAGTTACTCTTCATTACCTTTATTTTAAATAAATTATAGATTAATAGTAACCCATAATCCTAAAAATGTATAAGGAATCATAAAAAAACGCTTCAATTACTAATATCCCGTCTAAAATGAATTTATAACATTTCTATACAATATTTATGCTTAACTATAGTTAATATATTAATATAACCATATGATCTACGACCATTAATTATAATGGATACTTTTTTCTAAAAGGGATAAGTTGAGTAATGGAATAAGATTCTTGCTATCAAAGGCTAAATACATTTCTGTTATCGTTAACTTATAAGAAAAGATGAGAATACAGTACCTGTGGTGTTTTCTCTATATTTAACCCTAGCTTCCTGACCATATTTTAGTATGTTCCATTGTAAAAAACAATTTTTTCGTGACTAAAATCCTATATTAGTTTTCCTATATCGTAATATGTATAAAACGGTAATGCTATTTTAGAAATTAGGCTCTTCTTTTATGAAATACATTCAAAAAGAAGAGCCTAATCTAGTATAATTGTATTTTTCATACTTTATTACGTGAATGGGGAAGTAGCCCTCGATGAAACTGAGAGCTACTAAGGAATCCTATGAAATGAATTTTATACAACTTTTTACAGTCGTACACACGCAATGTTGCCTTAAGTAAAAAAAATTTACTTAAGGAAATTTTATGTTTATTTCTATTTTAGGTCAATACAAATAAATATTTATCAATATTAATAAGTAAAAACAAATTTAATTTCCATTCCTATTTGTTTAGTAGGACTAAGATGTTACGATTATTTAAAAATGTTTGCGGTAAGTATACACTTATATTAATGCTGAAGTATAGAGAACTCTTATCTCTAAAGCTGGTTAAATTAAACAATCAGCTACTGGATTTACATAAAGATAGCAGGTGAGTGAATTCACTTTAGTTAATTTCTTTAGAATGAATTTTGGAGATGTTGCTTGAGAATAAAAAATTGTAGCTGTTTTTATAATTTTTTGATATAATTTCGTTGAATTGATTTATTATGAAATATAAATATTAATGGGTAGGTAAAGAATTATATGCAAGATATAAAGTTAACAAGATCACAAGAAGAATTAACCATTGAATGGCAATCTGCAGAAATCAATATTCTATTGGAGGAAATTATTGAGATTATTGAAGATAGCAACTATGTTCCTGAAAAGGACAAAATAGTAAAGATAGGTATACGTAATGACGAATCAGACTGTATATTAATTAGAACTAAAAAATTAAATTATGCATTATTTACACTTGATAAGAATTCACTTTTAAATAAAATTAGACTATAAGCATTTCGTGAACTACCCGCCACTTAAATTCTAACGAATTTTGAAGTAGGGGATTCTCAGTTCCACGACGAAATCAGCCTTTTGTCTTCCTGAGCGTTACTTCGGGCTATTAGATGCCCAAAACTTGAGCATTATTTTTTTCGGTGGATATTTTTCGCAGGGACTGAACGGCTTGGTTATTGCACTGTATTTTCTGCCTGCAGCCCTATATATCAAGTTATCAAAGAACTATATGTGCTTTTGGAATTAATGATGAAGGTGAATTTTGCAAGATTTCTCATTATGATTGGGACGCTTATTTAAATGAAGAGTGTTAAAATGAACAAGTAAAGGAGCTTAAATTGCTCCTTTTATATTATTGGTAATGTTATTTTCCTTGCCGATTTTTATTGTTTCTACCCATTAATAGAAGCAGTTAAAATAATCTAGGAATCTATAAATTTTATATTAACATTAACAATGTTATATATAAATATAACGAATTAAATTATAGAGCTTTCATTTTTTAGACATTTTTCTGCGCTCTTTTGCAATAATGCAAGACATTTGGCTTTGCTTCATCATACGAACAATTAATATATCTAGCTCTTGGCTAAATTCTAGTACTTTAGGATGATGAAAACCATTGTGTTTAGCAAGTTCAATTAATTCTCTTTTTCTTTTTTCGATTAAATTATGTAAATTTCTCATCTCCATATTCTATTATAAACTCCTCTATTCCCATAATATTACTTAGAAAATTATAGACTAATTTCTTGAATAAGGAAATAGTATAATTAAACAAATTTAAACATTTTTATGAAATTTCATATACAGATGGTTTAAAGGTGGTTTTTGTCTAAATTTTGCGAAAATATAAATTTAAATTACTAGACTTATATCATATCTATAAAAAAGAGTCATACACTTTACAAAGAAAAACTTTGAAAGGGTGAGAGTATGATTTCATTGTATTTAGTAAGATATATTCTAGTAACAGGAAATACTTTTATAAAAAAGGTGGCCAAGGTATATGCGTCCTCTGAAATCTTCGCTGTTGAAAAAATAAGAAAAGAATTAGAGAGACGTTTTTCACGGCCTACAAAAATAGAGGTTTATCCTGCATAATAATATTTAAAAGACCAAAATCAAAGAACGGCTTGGACCCTTAATATTGATTTACAAGATTTTTTTGTTATTTAATATATAATTATTATACAATAAGAATCAAATTATTTTTTCTGTTTCTTATTTCCTCTTAAGAAGGAGTTACCATATCAAAATCCTATATAACAATCCCTACATGATATAGATACCCCTCAGGTAATCAATAACGTATATGTTTCACTATATTTAAAGTTTTATATACAATCTTAGTTACCGTATTCTACTTAGCAATATTATAAAAATCTATAAAAGGTTCTTTCAGAACATCGCGTCTTTTTTATAACCGCCTTAACTTAGATAAAGAGAATAGGTAAGGTGCACTTTGTGGAACCTGTCTAACGTTTTTAAAAAAGGTAAAGAATATTTAAACGCCAAATAGCATACAGAAAGCTATCATTTTTAATAGTTCAATTAAAGTGATAGCTTTCTCTTAATTCCAATTTACTTTTTTAATGACTCCATATAACTTCTCATTGCTTGAAGTAAGAACTCTTCCTGACCCAGTCCAGCTTCTGAAGCCATTTGTATTACTTTTTGTTTAAATTCATGATCCGCATGAAAAGTTAAAGGTTCTACATTGCTCTTAAAGTAAATACCCTCAACATGTGGTAGTATTGAGCCGGTTTTCATATGAGAATGCAAGTACTTAATCTCCTCTTGTAAATTCAATGGATCCACTTTTAGGATATATGGCTTAATTTCTACATGGATTGTGTCCTGTATAACGGTTACTCGCATATTTGTAACACTAATCTCTTTATATAATAAGTTAATTAGATTATAAGTGATTGAATGAAATAATTGAGGTCTTTTGAAAGTAAAAGACAAATACCCGCGTTTTGTAATGACTGCTTTTTTTTCAAAATACTCTGCTGTGTAGCCGCGATCTTTGTATTCGGATAAAGAGAAGATTTCTTCATCTTCTGTTATTACTTTCCCATCATTCCCATTTATCTCTATCACACGAGCAATTTTCCCTGTCTCTTGATGTGTAAGTAATTGATATAAGTAGATTTCAGTATCTTGGATCTTGCTGATAAAAGTTTTTCGTTCTTTCTTAGTTGTTTTTTCATAATTAAGCTGAAAAATTTCTAAATCTTCTTCATCAATGACATACACTTGTTTTCCGCGCTTTTCCATCATTGTTGCTGGTAATTTTCCTGATTTAATATAAGTAAATATGGTAGATGGTGCCACATTTAAAAGTTTAGCTACTTTTTTTGTACTTAAACCTTTCGTTTCTTCTTTATTCATTAATCGTTCAATATCTTCTAAGTAAAATATTTTGCTTCCAAATTGTTTCCAATTATCTTTATATACACATTCAAGTAGGCCTTCTTTTTCTTTCTTTAGAATGGTTTGTACGGTAACACCCATTAAATCAGCTGCTTCTTTTGTAGTAACCGTTGGCTTTGTAATAAACAATAAATCTTGTGTCATGAAAGTACTACCTCCGTGCTTAATTTCAATAATCTACAAGCTATAAATATAGTATATCAAAGTGTTATGGACATATAAAACCTGATTTAAATATATTTTAAATTTTATATGCAATGTACATTTTAAGATGATTTAATACTAAATTCTAATTTGATTTAAATTTGAATATGTATTTAAGTGTATTTCCAATGTTATATGAGATTTAATGTCTTTAAAAATATATATAATTAATAATAATTTATTAAAAATTATATGTATAGTCTAATGGAGAAGAAGAAGATAAAATTAAACAATTATTTTAAACATTGTTTGATTGTTCAGACGGTGTTATACGTGTTTATAGCGTAGAAATTAAACAGCTTTATTATCATTACACAACAGGAAGAAACAAAACAACACCTATTTGATTAGGTGTTGTTTTGTATTATTTTATCATTCTCCGACAGAAGACTCCCTCCTCAATTTGCGTGAAGGTGCGATAGTACCAGCAATGGGAGATGAATGTTGGTTGGCCTAAGCCAACACGTTTGCTACTATATACTTGTACAGATTGCTCTTTGAAAACTGAAGATATGAGGTTCATTGCAGAAAAATCGTTGCAATCGTAAAATCTTCAACGTTCTATCGCCCCACCCTTGCCGAAGTTGCGAAAACCAAGCTAAAGTAGGAAGCATGGTGAGTCAACGTACAAGATACTTAAGTTCTCACCGTAGGAACTACGGGCAGAGCCTGCTAAGATAACTGGTGAATACATCGGTGTTCGCAGGATCTCCCACTTCAAACAGACTGCAAGGTCGTTAAGTGGGGGTAGTTCAAGAAAGCTAACCTTGGACTGAATTTGAACTCTTCCTTATAAATCGCTTCACGCCTAATATGAAGAGTGACATAATGATGCCCCCAATAATAATCATACCGACAGCAACAAATAATCCACCAAGTCCGAGCACTGAGTCGTGGTAGGTTACAATTTTGGGAACATCATATCCATTTTGGAAGATAACAAATCTGGCAACCTCTAGGTATGTAAGGTGAAAACCAATTGCTGTCCAAAGACTCCCAGTCCAGAGCCGAAGCAACTGCAAACATATCCCAAAGCATAAAATTAATATGATATAAGAAAGGTCAATAGAGTTTCCAGGAGCGAGTCCAACGATAGCTTGAATCTGGTTAACTACTATAGGGATAGATAAAAATAACAAAGTTTGAAATAATACTGCTAGCCAAGCGACGAAACGATGGCGTAATACATCATATATCAACCCCCGTAATGCCAATTCCTCCGGCAAAGCTTCATAAAAAAAGGCAATGAATATATTTATCAATAGCGCTGTAAACCAATAATTTGGTGCATGCCATTGTTCAATGACGATCCATCCTTTGAAAGAAGTAATTATAAATCCTAACGAAGCGAGTACAGTGGCCAGAAGTGCTCCTGTTATAAAGTGATAGGCATTTTTCCATGAATAGACCAGCTTTTTTGGTTTTGTACCCGTGAGCAGGTAGACACGCTGATATAAATACAGAATAGCCGGAACCACCAGTCCACTCATTACGATTCCCTGAATTAACAATTTGATATTTCTAGATAAGTTGAATTGTTGTTCAGCAATTGTACCAGAAAGAGAACCTAAGAACAGACCGGCAGTTAATGTTATCCATCCTGCGATTAAAAGAAGTATCCATCTCATATACTGTTTGCCTCTTATATAGTGATTTACCTCTTGGACCTAATTAAGAATAGCGATTTTTCTTGATAATCATATATCCCTTCGCAGCGCCCACCGTTTTCATAAGTTCAAACTGATATTTTAATAAGGTAACTTCTTTAACTAAATTCATATTCTCCCCCCCATATTTTCCTATATTAACCATCCTATCACATCTATGTTTATCTCAAAATATGAAGATTCATCATGTAGAATCTATACAATTTTAGTTAACATAAAACTACTTATTGGTACCTAGGGCAGTAACGCCATAATTACACAAAAAGAATCCCTTGTGGTTTATTTTTTGATTTGAAATTTACTCACACAAATGATCTGCACATCAATTCAGCTTTGATATACAGTTCATTTTTACTCTTAAGTTGATGGGTCAAATTGTTATAAGTAACTATAGTTAAAAGTTTTCGTTTAAGGGGCACTTCATAACCTGAGCTTGATAGAGATGGATCTGTACCCCTAAAAAATACTTATTGGTAAATAACGTATCATTGTAATCTAATTTTACACGTATCTCGGCTAAACCCAGCGCAAATAAAAATTTTTCTTTCTTTACAGCTAGCAATTTATAAGAGCACATCTTATTTAAAGCTTTATTCGGATATGCAATTTTGCATATCTAAATAAAAGAGATTAATATGCAGAGTATGATTAAATTATATTAAACAATAATTAAATATTATTAAATATCACTTATTGATTAAAATTATTATTTTTTAATCAGATATATCAAGTTGTAACTATTATAATTACTTAAATGATATTAAATAATAACTATATAAGTATAATATTTCTTCTAACATTAATACGCAATAAATAAATTATTAAATATAATCGACAAAATTCTACTATTTACGCATTAAAAGTTTAATGTTTTAATAAAGGTGTAATTGGTAGGACCACTAAGGGGAGGAGAAAGTTGTAATAATAAAAGTACAATAAAGCTGCAAGTAACATTATGTCAAATTAATTTTCGTAATAATCAGTTAATTAAGTTTGGTAATAATCTAGAATCAAAAAAGTATCACATTTGTAAAAAATAGAATTCAAAGTCTCTACAAAGCAAGAATAATCTTATTTTATTCTGAGGTGAAAGTATAAGCAATGTACAGCATAATTTTATCTTTTGTAATCTTGTAGGGATCTTGCTGACAAAACTAAGAGGGATATTATGAAATTACTATCAAAAAAGTCATGGCAGGGTTAGCTGTAGGAGCAATGGGTTTATCTATCTGAGCTCCTGCAAGTCAAGCAGCAACTCCAGAGAAAAATAAATATTCTATTTTTCATTTGACTGCTAATTCAAATATAAGTGATGAGATTTTATTGTTTACTTGTAAAAACATAGTGTTAAATGAAGGGATAGTAAGGTTCTTACATTCTAAAGGAAGTAAGTAATAACGAGAGTTTCACACTCTATCCAAAAGTATTCTCCTTCCTCATGAGTGTGAAAGAAAAGAGCCTAGCGTTAGGTCCTTTAAGATGTATGAATAAGATTGTAAACAGACAATAGTGAAGGAGTGTACGGAATGAAAAATAAAATAATTAAAGGATTTTTAATAACATCCATTGTTACTGGGGCGACTATTCCTATCAATACTCTCGCAACACCAATCGTTCAAGCAGAAACGCAACAGGAAAACACGGATATTTCTTCATCATTACGAAAATTAGGTGCACAATCGAAATTAATCCAAACATATATAGATCAGGCTTTAATGAGCCCTAATGTACAACTAGAGGAAGTTCCAGCTTTAAATACAAACCAATCCCTAATCAAGCAAGAGATGAAAGAATGGTCATCAGAACTTTATCCAAATTTAATTCTATTAAATTCAAAAAGTAAAGGATTTGTGACTAAATTTAATAGCTATTATCCAACATTAAAAACGTTTGTAGACACTAAAGAAGATAAAGAGGGATTTTTGGATAGACTAGAAGTTCTTCAAGATATGGCTATGACGAACCAAGAAAACGTACAACGTCAGATTAATGAATTAACAGATCTTAAATTCCAGCTTGATAAAAAACTTCAAGATCTCGATACTGATGTGACAAAAGCGCAGGGTATCCTAAGTTCAGATGGAACAGGGAAAATAGATCAGCTAAAAAATGAATTATTAAATACCCAAAAATCAATTCAAAATGATTTACAACAAATCGCATTGTTACCAGGAGCTTTAAATGAACAAGGGTTTGTTATATTCAAAGAAGTCTATAACCTTTCAAAAGATATCATTGAACCTGCTGCTCAAACAGCGGTGGCAGCGTATAACAAAGGCAAAGAAATTAACAACTCTATTTTAGAAGCAGAGAAAAAAGCAGAGCAAGAAGCGAAAGAAAAGGGTAAATCTGCTCTAGAGATTGAAGCTGCCAAAAAAGAAGCTCGTGATGCAATTGAGAAAAGCAAACAAGCTGAAATAGCTGCAGCTGCAGTTACACAAACAAAAGAGTATGACCTTACGAAAGTTATTGACCCTGAACAAGTTAAGAAAACATATAGTGCCTTCGCTGAGGTAAATAAACTAACAGCAGAACAGCGAGCACATTTAGCAGATTTAGAGACACAAAACCAAAAATTTTATGATTTAACAAAGAACCTAAAAATAGCAGATTTACAAAAATCAATGCTTCTTATTATGCAAAATGATTTACATACATTTGCAAATCAAGTAAATGTAGAACTTGACCTACTAAAACGCTATAAAGAAGATTTGGATCTAATAAAAAATAGTATTACAAAATTATCTACTAATGTTGATACAACTAACCAGCAGTCTCAAAAAGATACATTAAGACAATTAAAAAATGTAACAAGTTATCTTGAAGAACAAGTTTATAAATTTTAATATTATGTTTTTAAAGATATGCAAAGATTATAAGAATCTATCGAAAGACTAAGGAGGAGAATAGATATGAAGAAATTTCCATTTAAAGTGTTGACTTTGGCCACTCTGGCAACGGTTATCACTGCTACTACCGGTAACACTATTCATGCATTTGCACAAGAAACGACCGCTCAAGAACAAAAAGTAGGGAATTATGAATTAGGGCCTGAAGGGCTGAAGAAAGCATTAGCTGGAACAGGATCTCATATTCTTGTAATGGATTTGTACGCAAAAACTATGATTAAACAACCAAATGTAAATTTATCCAATATTGATTTAGGTTCAGAAGGAGCAGAATTAATTAAAAATATTCACCTTAATCAGGAACTGTCACGAATCAATGCGAATTATTGGTTAGATACAGCGAAGCCGAAGATTCAAAAAACAGCACGTAATATTGTAAATTACGATGAACAATTTAAAAATTATTACGATATATTGGAAGCTGCTGTACAAAAGAAAGATAAAGCAGAGTTAAAAGAGGGCATAAATGATTTAATCACTACAATTAATACAAATTCAAAAGAAGTCACAGAAGTAATTAAGATGTTAAAAGACTTCAAAACAAAACTGTATGACAATTCTATAGGATTTAAAAATAATGTTGGTGGCCCAGATGGGCAAGGTGGATTAACGGCACTATTAGCTGGAAATAATGCACTGATTCCACAACTTCAAGCTGAAATTGAGAAGCTACATTCTACTCAGACAGAGCATTTTAACAATGTATTAGCATGGTCAATTGGTGGTGGATTGGGAGCATTCATTTTAGTTGCTGCAGCCATTGCAGGAGGAGTAGTAATTGTTGTAACTGGCGGTACAGCAACACCAGCAGTTGTTGGTGGCCTTGCAGCTCTCGGTGCAGCTGGTATCGGTTTAGGAACAGCATCTGGTGTCACGGCGTCTAAGCATATGGACTCCTATAACGAAATTTCTAAAAAAATCGGTGAACTAAGTACGAAAGCCGATCTTGCTAGCCAAGCAGTTATTTCGCTTACTAACGCAAAAGCAACTTTGACAGATCTGTATCAAACAGTGGATCAAGCGATACTGTCTCTAACAAATATCCAACAACAATGGAATAAAATGGGGGCCAATTATACAGATTTACATGATAATATCGACTCTATGCAAGAACATAAATTCTCTTTAATACTTGATGATTTAAAAGCTGCTAAACAAAGTTGGAGTGATATTCATAAAGATGCAGAATTCATTTCGAAAGACATCGCTTTTACACAAGAAGCAAAAAACTAAAAATCAAACCCTATATAGGAGGAATATGAAATGATGAAAAAAATCCCTTACAAATTAATCGTTGCATCGGCGCTTTTAACTATGACAACAACTTCTGTAGTCTCACCAGTAGCAACTTATGCAAGTGAAATTGAACAAACTAACAATGGAGATACATCTCTTTCAGCAAATGAAGTGAAGATGAAAGAAACATTGCAAAAGACTGGGTTATTTGCAAAATCTATGAATGCTTATTCTTATATGTTAATTAAGAACCCAGATGTGAACTTTGAAGGAATTACTATTAATGGGTATGAAGATTTACCTGGTAAAATTGTACAAGATCAAAAGAATGCAAGAGCACATGCTGTTACATGGGATACGCAAGTGAAAAAACAGCTTTTAGATACATTGACAGGCATTATTGAATACGATACAACATTTGACAATTATTATGAAACAATAGTAGATGCGATTAATACAGGGGATGGAGATACTTTAAAAGAAGGAATTACAGATTTACGAGGTGAAATTCAACAAAACCAAAAGGTTGCACAAAATTTAATAGCAGAATTAACTAAGTTAAGAGACGCTATTGGACAAGATGTTAGAGCATTTGGAAGCAATAAAGATCAGTTGAAGTCGATTTTAAAAAACCAAGGTGCTGATGTTGAGGCCGATGAAAAGCGCCTAAATGAAGTTTTAGACTCAGTAAACTATTATAAAAAATTAGAATCTGATGGATTTAATGTAATGAAGGGTGCCATTTTAGGCCTACCGATAATTGGTGGTATCATAGTGGGTGTAGCAAGAGATAATTTAGGGAAATTAGAGCCCTTATTAGCAGAATTACGTAAGACTGTAGATAATAAAACAACATTAAATCGTGTAGTTGGAGTTGCGCATAGTAATATTAATGAGATGCATAAGGCGCTTGATGATGCTATTAATGCTCTTACTTATATGTCCACGCAATGGCATGATTTAGATTCTCAATATTCGGGAGTACTTGGACATATTGAGACTGCATCTCAAAAAGCTGATCAAAATAAATTTAAATTCTTAAAACCTAACTTGAATGCTGCTAAAGACAGTTGGAAAACATTAAGAACGGATGCTGTCACATTAAAAGAAGGGATTAAAGAATTAAAAGTGGAACCTGTTACTCCACAACAATAGGGAATACAAATTTGTTCAAAACATAGAGAATCTATGGTTACATTGTTAAATATTCATACAATAATTAAAAATTCCTTATATACAGAAAAGGCGAAGTTTGATTCAAGACTTCGCCTTTCACTATAAATTCTCTTTAATACTTGATGATTTAAAAACTACTATTCATACATATGCTGAACCAATTTCACTTTTAAAGAAGAATAGAACTTACAATCAAAACCTATATTGGAGGAATATGAAATGATAAAAAAAATCCCTTACAAACTACTTGTTGCATCGGCGCTTTTAACTATGACAACAATTTCTGTAGTCTCACCAGTAGCAGCTTTTGCAAGTGAAATGGAACAAACTAATACTGAAAACGTGTCTCTTTCAGCAAATGAAGAAAAGATGAAAAAAGCTTTGCAAGATGCTGGGGTATTTGCAAAGTTTATGAATGACTATTCTTATTTGTTAATTAATAATCCAGATGTGAGTTTTGAAGGGATTACTATTAATGGGTATGCAGATTTACCTGGTAAAATTGTACAAGATCAAAAGAATGCAAGAGAACATGCTGTTAAATGGGATACGCAAGTAAAAAAACAGCTTTTAGATACATTGACAGGCATTATCGAATACGATACAAAATTTGAAAATTATTATGGAACATTAGTAGAGGCGATTAATACAGGGAATGGAGATGCTTTAAAAAAAGGGATTACAGATTTACGAAGTGAAATTCAACAAAACGAAGAGTATGCACAAAAATTAATACAAGAATTAACTAAGTTAAAAGACGATATTGGACAAGATGTTAGAGCATTTGGAGGCAATAAAGATCTCTTGCAATCGATTTTAAAAAACCAAGGTGCTGATGTAGAGGCTGATCAAAAGCGTCTAAATGAAGTTTTAGCAGAAATAAACTATCAGAAAGACATAGAATCTAAGGGATTGACAATGGTAAAAATCCCCTTTCCTCCCGTAATGATTTCTGGGGGTATAATGATAGGTGATGCAAGAAGTAAGTTATCAACTTTAGAGCCGAAATTAGCACAATTACGTCAGACTGTAGATTATAAAATAACGTTAAATCGTGTAGTTGGAGTTGCATTTAATAATATTAGTGAGATGCATAGTGCGATTGATAATGCTATTAAGAATCTTGCTTATATGTCCGACCAATGGCATGATTTAGATTCGAAATACTTGGGAGTACTGGGACATGTTGATAATGCGTCTCAAAAGGCTGATCAAAATAAATTTAAATTCTTAATACCTAACTTGAATGCAGCTAAAGGCAGTTGGAAAACATTAAAAACAGATGCGGTTACATTAAAGGAAGGGATAAAAGAATTAAAAATGCAACCCGTCACACCACAAAAATAAGGAAATATCGGTACCTTTTTAAAGCTATTGAACAAACATGACAAACTTAAGTTTCTACTATGGTGAACTACACACCACTTAGCGAAGCTTGAAGTGGGTGCTTCTTGGGAAGTAGATACTTTTATTAGCTATCTATATTTACCAAGCTATCCCCGTCGCACCGACGGTTCGTATTTGTAGCGCAAAAAATACCAATTTTAGTTCTTGGTAAGAACCCACCGCATTTTAGCGATTATGACTGTTTTATCCATATCAACGTCATGGCTTGGTTTTCGCTATTTTGATATGGTGACGAGTTGATTGAAGATTTTACGATACGAATCTTTTCTCGTATCAACCTCATATCTTCAGTTTTCAAAGAACAATCTGTATGTAATGAGTTTACTACAATCTTTTGGCTAGTGCCAAACCGAAATTCATCTCCCACCTATCGCCCTGCACACACTTGAGGAAGGAGACTTCTTTCGGAAAACGTTAAACAATTTTGTGATCTGTGGTATATGGGGGGGAGTAATGGAACAGAAGCAGCAATAATACTCCAAACCCCCTATATATTGTATTCCTCTTCAATTTTTATCGTTTTCTGACATTCATCTCCCACCTAAAAGGGGGGGGCACAGCTTCACATTTTTGAGTAAGGAGTCTTCTGGCGGAAAATGATAAAACATGCACCACATTTGTCTATAGAAAGTAATACTATTTCATGATATTTTTGAAAGGGTTTTGTTACATTTTCGAAAGAAATATGCAAGATATCTAAATTAAAATAAACTCACGAACTAAAAATACTAGCAATTAGAAAAAACATTTTACAATACTATAAGTGAATCCGAAAAAGATTTTTTATTATTGATAAAGGAACAGAGGAGATTTTATGTATGAAAACAAGAATTGCAATTATAGAGGATGAAGCTAATATCCTCGAAATATGCAAACGGTACTTAGAAAGAGAAGGATATGAAGTATACACCGCTGTAAACGGAGAAGAAGGCTGGAATTTATTTCAGCAATATCAACCAGATATCATTATTTTAGATTTAATGATGCCGAAAAAAGATGGATGGGAACTATGTGAGGAAATTCGCCAACACTCTAATGTTCCTATTATTATTTTGACTGCAAGGGGAGAAGAAAGAGATCGAATTTTGGGATTAACAATGGGCGCGGATGATTATGTAACAAAGCCATTTTCGCCTCGCGAATTAGTATTAAGGGTACAAATTGTACTACGAAGAGGCATTCAAGCAACAATACAAATGCAAAAACCAGTATCAGAAATAATAGGATTCCAAGATTTAGAGATTCACCCAACGAAAAGACGTGTATTTGTTTGTGGGTATGAAATTGAGTTAACAGTGAAAGAATTTGAGGTACTTCATATAATGGCAAAACATCCAAGACAAGTATTTTCACGATCCCAACTTCTTGAACAAATTTGGGATTTTGAGTATGAAGGGTGCACAAATGCAGTAACAGTTTTAGTAAGTCGCCTACGTGAGAAATTAGAGAAACATACAACAAAGAATCGTTGGATTCATACAGTTTGGGGCATAGGTTATTGCTTTGAGCCAGATGGAGGAAATGAAATATGAAGTTACGTTATCAATTGTTATTGATGAATTTACTAAGTACGGGTATCATGTTAATCTCTATCTGGTATAGTGAAAGACAAATGTTATTAAGACCAGAACAAACACGGTTATTTATAGTAATCGTGATGGTGGCACTAATTATTTCAACGATTATTTACTGGCTAATGACACGTCCAATTATGAAATCAATCCAAAATTTAATTGGATTAACCAAACAATTTAGTGATAGACATTTTGAAACAATGTACATAATTGGGAAAGAACCGGAAGAGTTTAAAGAATTAGCCACAGCTTTTCAAGAAATGGCAAAAAAATTAGAAGAAAGCTTTACTAAGTTAGAAAAAGGAGAAAAAGAACGTACGGAGCTAATTGCTAATATTTCACATGACTTACGAACTCCTCTTGCTAGCATACAATTGATGATAGAAGCGTTACAGGATGACTTAATTGAAGATGCTGAAATGAAAAAGCAATATCTAACGACAATTCTAAACGAAATACAGCGATTAAGCGGATTGATTAATAATTTGTTTGAACTTTCTAAGTTAGAACTTGGACAAGAAGTGTTTCAACCGATTTTAGTACATATAGATAGCATTCTATTAAAGGTAATAGATTCACATGCTATCTTATTGAAGGAAAGAGAGCTTGATTTGCAATTACGTGTTTCGGATACATTGCCAAAACTTTGGATTATGCCATGTAAAATAGCACGAGTAATTAATAATTTGTTACATAATGCGATTCGTCATTCTCCTACATGTGGCACAATCGAGTTAATTGTAGAGGAAAATACACAGAAACAGCAAGTCCAATTCACCTTGCGTGATGAAGGGGAAGGGATTTCCTACGATGAACAATTACGGATATTTGAACGTTTCTTCAGAACAGACCCATCAAGAAGTTCACAATCTGGAGGGTCTGGACTTGGACTTGCCATTGCAAAATCACTAGTTGAAATGCATAAAGGAGAAATTGGTGTCCGTGACCGCCCAGATGGGAAACAAGGGTGTGAATTTTGGTTTACTCTACCCGTTGAAAAGCAATAATGCGGTTGAAAGATTTTTTACCAGCAATCAATGTATCTAGAAATGAAAAAACCTTCGGAACATTTGAAGTTTTTTCATTTACATAAGCGGCAAAGATGTCAATCATGCAAATAGAAAAAAGAATTCCTTATTTCTTTTAGAATTCTTTTTGGGGTTTAAAGTTTGCTCACACAAATGATTTGTACATCAATTCATCTTTGATATATAGATCATTTGTGTGATAATTTTTATAAATAATTGTGAAATAACGAGCTTACATTACTGCTTTTAAAAGTTCTGCTACTAATGGATACAAATTTTAACACTGCCATTGCGATTGTCATTTTATTTCCTCCTTTCTTTGATTATTAAGATGTGTTTAATCCGTCTGCTTCTAATTTAGTAAGCGTTTATATTATTATCAATGAAATTAAACATATAATTATTATTTTATCTATACATATTAATAAAATAATATAAGTGGTGAACATGCAGGGTTCCCTTTTTGTTTATTTGTTTCATCTGCGAAGAAGTCCGACCTTCGAAAGACTTTTGTAACATTTATGAAAGTAAATTGAAAGATATATATACTAAGATAAATATATTGCAGGTGATTTTATTTTAATCTGAAGTAAATAGTATAAGCAATGTACAGTATAATTTCATCTTTTGAAATCTTCTAGAAATGATGAAAGAAAGGGAGAGGTTGCATAAATCTAATTTAAGAAAAACATACGATTGCCCAGTAAGTATTTTATTAACTCTTACATCTAATTAAAAAACAGAAAAATTAAGCTCAATTTCATTATTAGTAGCATATAGAAATCTCTATTATTACTTTGGTAGATTCTCACACAGATTTAATATTGTGGATTTATGTTACTACAATGAACCTGTCTACACTAAATCTATAGGATCAAATATTTTATAAAAGGCTCAAATGATTTACAAAATGTTTTTCCTTTAGCGTATTCAAGTTAAACCGTAAAAAAGCACTCACTCGACACTCATTAGAGTGCTTTTTTGTATTTAAATTGCATCAAAAGGTATCAAGTTTTTTTAATATGGTATTCCTGCGTATAGAGGTATGCAAAGTAATATGAATTACTTTATATCAAATTATAATAATATATTGTTATATAAAATTTTAAAACGGGGGAAATGTTATGAACAAGAAATCAAAATTTACTCAAATGATGCTTGGCATTAGTACAATGGCTTTATCATTTGGAAGTATTCAAACACAAGTATCAGCAGAAGAAAGCACACCTTATAATGTGTTACAAAAGAAAGCAATTGGGATCGAAACTTCAACAGATGAACTTGCACATTCTACAAAAGCAGACGAAACATTGTCTTATGAAGAACGTTTAAAAGTGAACGATTTTTCACAACGACCAGCTCCGGCTGTGAAACAAGCAGAGACAAAACAATACCAGCAAAAGTATTCTGTGGCAGAGTTGAATAGAATGAGTAATGACGAATTCATCGATATATTGGCAAATGTTAGTTGGGATCAAATCATAGATTTAGGTCAATTTAATCAAGAAACAAAAGCGTTTTATCAAAATAAAGAGCGAATACAGGTTATTATTGATGAATTAGGCCGTCGTGGAAGTACATTTACAAAAGATGATACAAAAGGGATTGAGACGTTTGTTGAAGTTATATATTGCGGTTTTTATTTAGGCTTTAATAATAAAGAATTAAACTATTTAAATGAGCGAAGCTTCCATGATAAATGTTTACCGGCATTAAAAGCAATTGCAAAAAATCCGAATTTTAAACTTGGTACAAATAAACAGGATAAAGTGGTATTTGCATACGGTAAATTAATTAGAAATGCTTCTTGTGATGCTGAAACAGTTCAATATGCAGGGAATATATTAAAACAGTATAACGATAATATTTCTACATATGTAAGTGACCGGAATAAAGGGGACGCCTTGTATAATCTCATCCAAGCGATTGATGATGATATACAGTCTTACGTGAATGGTACAGGGAAAAAAGCGGATGAAACAATATGGTATGGGAAAATTGATGGTTTTATAAATGAAATCAGTCGACTGGCTCTTCTGAATGATATAACACTAGAAAACACCTGGTTAATTAATAATGGTGTTTATTATACTGGTCGTTTCGGTAAATTCCATGGTAATCCAAATAAACCTTTAGAAGTACTTACACAAGCAATGCGTATGTACCCTCGTTTTAGTGAAGCTTATTTTAATGCTGTAGAGCAAATTTCAACAAACTACGGTGGAAAAGATTATAATGGAAATACAGTAGATTTAAAGAAAATCCGTGAAGAAGGCCAAAAGCAGTACTTACCAAAAACGTATACATTCGATGACGGTTCTATTGTATTTAAAACAGGAGATAAAGTAACAGAAGAAAAGGTTAAGAGACTATATTGGGCTGCTAAAGAAGTAAAAGCGCAGTATCATCGTGTAATTGGAAAAGATGGAGCGTTAGAATCAGGGAAAGCTGATGATGTACTGACAATCGTCATTTATAATAATCCAGATGAATATAAACGAAATAGCCAACTATATGGATATGATACGAATAATGGTGGAATTTACATTGAAGGAATCGGAACGTTCTTTACATTTGAGCGTACACCGCAGCAAAGTCGTTATAGTTTGGAAGAATTGTTCCGTCATGAATTTACACACTATTTACAGGGAAGATACGAAGTTCCAGGATCATGGGGACAAGGAGAAATGTATCAAGATCAACGTTTGACTTGGTTTGAAGAAGGAAATGCAGAATTTTTTGCGGGATCTACTCGTACGAATAATGTTGTTCCACGCAAAAGTATAATTAGTGGATTATCATCTGATCCTGCGAAACGTTATACAGCAGAACGAACATTATTTTCGAAATATGGAGAAGGACCAGAGCAATGGGACTTTTATAATTATTCTTTTGCACTGCAGTCTTACTTATATACTCATCAATTTGAAACTTTCGATAAGATTCAAAATTTCATTCGTGCAAATGATGTGAAGAATTATGATGCATATCGTGAAGCTTTAAGTAAGGATTCAAATTTAAATAAAGAATACCAAGACTATATGAAGCAGTTAATTGATAATCGAGATACATATAATACCCCGCAAGTATCAGATGATTATTTAGCTGAACATGCACCAAAACCACTAGCTGATGTAAAGAAAGACATTACAGATGTAGCAAAGATAAAAGATGCAACAATTACAAAGCATAAGTCTCAATGTTTTGATACATTTACATTAGAAGGAACATATACAGGCGGCGTAACAAAAGGAGAATCTGAAGATTGGAAAACGATGAGCAAGAAAATCAATCAATCTTTAGAACAGTTAGCGCAAAAAGAATGGAGCGGCTACAAAACAGTTACTGCGTATTTTGTCAATTATCGTGTGAATGCGAAAAATCAATTTGAATACGATGTTGTATTCCATGGTATTGCAACAGGAGAAGAAGAAAAACAGACGATTAAAGTAAACATGAATGGACCATACAATGAGATGTTAAATGAAAAAGTCGAGTTTCATAGCGATGGCACAGAAAGCACAGGTGGAAAAATTGTTTCTTATCTTTGGGATTTTGGTGATGGTACAACAAGTACAGAAGCAAATCCTACTCATGTATATGGAAAAGAGGGAACATATACTGCAAAGCTAACAGTGAAAGATAATAAAGGAAAAGTGAGCCGAGGACAAACAACGGTTACCGTAAAAAAGGATGAGCCAGCAGGTCATAACTATCAAGATGCAAAGGTAATTCGTTTTAATAAGCTTTCAAAAGGAAATATAGATCGTCCTAATATGGCGTATATGCACACATTCAATGTTACATCTCCAAAAGAAATAGATATTTCTTTTATAGATGAACAGGGTATTGGGATAAAATGGGATGTGTATCACGAATCAGATCTAGGAAATCCTGTCATTACGGGCCAAGCGGATGGAAATAATATAAAAGGGAAATTTGAAGCGAAACCTGGGAAGTATTACTTAGTTTCATTTTTTGAAGAAGAAAACAGAAATGGGACATATTCATTATTAGTAAAATAAATCTATTCTAATGTATATATAAATTAAAATTTTTATTTGAAATTTTTCATTGTATAGATATACGATATGATGGTTGTTTTTAAGGAGTCTATCTTGTAATGTTTTCTTTCGTCCATTTCACTGTAAGTGGTTAAACAGACGAAGAATTTTTGATAGTTCCTGTGGTTGATTTGGAATAAAGTTCAATTATAATCTTGCTACAAATGTTCATTTTACAATAGAAGAAACCCACCCATTTTGAAAAAAGATTGATCAAAATGGGTGGGGATAATTTTGTAAAGAAGTTATTTTTTATAAAAAAGTTTGATTATTTCTATGATCCATATGTCAATAAAACCCCGTTGATTAAAGAAGGATGGAACTATCTCCACCATTCTTTAACAGTAATTTTATATGATTTCTCATTTTTATCTATAATCTCTACAAGACAATCATATTTTTCTAGTTGAGCACCAGAAACACGAATGTATGGATCTTCTAAATTAAAAATTATGCTTGCTGTTGCAGAAAAAACATTGTCTAAGGGGATATTTTCACCTTTTAAAAGACGTTCGAAGTCTTTCAATAAATCATCTAAAGACTCCTTTATTACTGGAATTTCAAAAGCTTTGGGTTTAACACTTCTTCCTAAAACGGGAACTTGCTTCTTATATGCAATATTGCATATAAGAATGTATTGCTAAAAATGTAAGCGCTTACTATAATGAAAATATAAAGATAAATCGCATCTTAGTAGCAACAAAAGAGGAGGAAATAATATGACAATCGCAATGACAATTTTAAAATTTGTAGGTGGAGCACTTCCATTAGTTCAAGAACTTTTAAAAGCATTTATGTAAGTTCACTATTAAGCAATGATTTATAAATAATTATCATACCTTAATTTAAAAAAAGGAAGGAGTTGATTTTTTTGAAAATCACGAAAAATACAAGGGGACTAAAATTACTAGCATGTTTATCAATTGGCTTATGCACTATTAATTATTCTTCTATTTCCTTCGCTGAAACAAAAACAAGTAATTCAGCTGATGCAACAAAAAATGCTAGTGGCATTGATACTGGCATAGCAAATCTTAAGTATAATAATCAAGAGATTTTAGCAGTAAATGGTGATAAAGTGGAGAGTTTTGTCCCGAAAGAAAGTACAAATTCAAATGGTAAATTTGTAGTAGTTGAACGTGAGAAAAAATCACTTACAACTTCACCAGTCGATATTTCGATTATTGATTCTGTAGCTAATCGTACATATCCAGGAGCAGTACAACTTGCAAATAAAGCTTTTGCAGATAATCAACCTAGTTTGTTAGTAGCTAAGAGAAAACCTTTGAATATTAGTATAGACTTACCTGGCATGAGAAAAGACAATACAATTACTGTCCAAAACCCTACATATGGTAATGTGTCTGGAGCAGTAGATGAATTAGTATCTACTTGGAATGAAAAGTATTCAAAAACACATACGTTACCTGCAAGAATGCAGTATACAGAATCTATGGTTTATAGTAAATCTCAAATAGCAAGTGCTCTTAATGTTAACGCTAAATATCTTGACAATTCACTGAACATTGATTTTAAAGCGATTGCAGATGGAGAGAAAAAAGTGATGGTTGCGGCATATAAGCAAATCTTTTATACCGTAAGTTCAGAACTACCTAACAATCCATCAGATCTTTTTGATAATAGTGTTACTTTTGATGAGTTAACTCGTAAAGGGGTAAGTAATGCGGCTCCGCCTGTTATAGTGTCAAATGTAGCTTATGGTAGAACAGTTTATGTGAAATTAGAAACATCATCTAAGAGCAAAGATGTACAAGCTGCTTTTAAAGCCTTAATTAAGGGTCAAGGCGTTGAAGCGAGTGGACAGTACAAAGATATTTTTGAAGACAGTACCTTTACCGCTGTAGTATTAGGTGGAGATGCGAAAGAGCATAACAAGGTTGTTACAAAAGATTTTGATGAAATCCGAAATATCATTAAAGATAATGCAGAATTAAGTCCTAAAAATCCAGCATACCCAATTTCATATACAAGCACTTTCTTAAAAGATAACGCAACTGCTGCTGTTCATAACAATACAGATTATATTGAGACTACAACTACAGAATATTCTCGTGCTAAAATGACACTTGATCATACTGGTGGATATGTTGCTCAATTTGATGTATCTTGGGATGAATTCTCATATGATAAAAATGGAAAAGAAGTACTAACCCATAAAACTTGGGAAGGAAATGGCAGAGATAGAACTGCTCATTTCAATACAGTCATACCACTTCCGCCGAATTCAAAAAATGTAAAAGTCGTAGCAAGAGAATGTACAGGTCTTGCATGGGAATGGTGGAGAACAATTATTAATGAACAAAATGTTCCATTAACAAATGAAATTAACGTTTCAATTGGAGGAACAACATTATATCCAAGTGCTAATATTAGTCATTAGGTAAAAGTGAAGCGCTCTGTTTACAGGGCGCTTTTTTATTTGGCCGCAAGTCTATCGGTGCGGTGCTTTTTCAAATATATCATACTCCTCTAATTGAAGATTATTATAGAAAGAGATATTATTTTATATAATCAATCTAAGTAAATTAATATTCATTGTATAAAAAAATATAAGATAAATTATTATAAATCTATACAGATAAAGGATTATTGATTGTATAGATAACAGAAATGAAAAAGAAATTATAACTACTAAATATAGCAAATTAATAATATATAGACTAACTATTACCAATATTCAATTAAAATAGTGTTTGAAAAGAAAAGACACCCTAAGGTGTCTTCCTTCGACTTGATAACCACTCTAATTTTAATAAAATATATTTGGACTCCCATCCGATTATATTTTACCATATTTATCTAAATTTGTTGTTGAGAAATTGAACTCAAACCAGCATTTTGTTTGGAATTATTTTTCTCTTAAACTCGTCTCATATTCTTTTACTTCATCCAGCGTTCTAAATACTACTACAGTGAACTACCCGCCACTTAGTAACTCTTACGAGTTTACTTGAAGTGGAGGCTTCTCGGTTAGTCGTTCCTTTTGACAGCTAACGAATTCGTCCTAAGACAGCCGAGCTAACTCCCTTGTTCCAAAGGTTATTTTGTTGTGATTTATGCTAATGCTACTAGGCGTATTGCTTCATGTTTGATATTGATTGCTGAGTTATAATCTCTATCAAGATTTACACCACATGTACAAGAATATACTCGTTCAGACAATGGCATATCTCTCACACTTCCACAACTGCTACATGTTTTTGTGGAAGGAAACCATTTATCTATTTTCACAAGTTGTTTGCCTTGTTCGTGTAGTTTATAAGCTAAAAAAGAAGTGAACATACCCCAACTATTGTCAGCTACACTTTTTCCAAAATGAAGTGCTTGCGACATTCCTTTCATGTTTAGGTCTTCAATCGCTACAACATCAAAATGAGTAGCTAATTTTTTAGACTTATGATGAAGGAAATTCTTACGTTGGTTAGCTACTTTTTCGTGTAACTTCGCTACACGAATACGTTGTTTATTCCAACGTTCAGAACCTTTCGTACGTCTTGATAATACTCGTTGTGCCTTTAATCGGTCTAACATTTCACGATAGAACTTAGGATAATTGGCTTTCTCACCCTCAGAACTAACGTATAATCCATCCATCGCAAAGTCTAATCCAACAACTGTTTCTACTTCTTTTTGTACAATCTTTTTCTCATATTCAGTCAAGATGGACACATCATGAAATGGATACACAAATCACGAAGGCGGAAAAAGAAGCGCAACTTCAAGCTGAAAAAGAAATGAAGAAAAAGCAAGAGGAATGGGCGAAAAATCATCCAGTGGAGGCCTGGCTTCAAAACCTTTCCAATAGTGCCGGTGAGAAATGGGATGTATTGAGAAAGGGTACAAAATGGGTAGGGGAAAACATTCCTTTCCTGAAAGACCTTTCTGATTCTGCCTTGGTGTTAGAAGGTTTTATAGGCGCTGCAGGTTCCGCTATTAGTGGGATAGCGATAGGCGCAACGAAGCTAGGGAGCCTAATTTGGGAGCTTGGTGAGTGGGGTTATAACTCGATACGCGTCGTAGAAACAGAACAATGGAAACTGGACGATATATATGGGGCAGGTAATACGCTGAAAAATCTTGGACAAGCTATCATCAGCTGGCAAGATTATCCTAAGTATGGTGTGACACTATTTAACACAGTGAAAGGTTATGTAGAAAAAGCCCTGACTGACCCTTATGCTCTTGGTGGCGCGATATTTGATATTGGTAGTTGTTTTGTCGGCGTCGGTGAAGTAACCGCCGCAGTGAAAGGAACAGCTGCATTCGGAAAATTCGCAGAGGGTACAAAAGTCTTTCAGGTAGCCGCGAAAAATAGTAAAATAGTTGGTAAGTTGGAAGAAGTAACTGCATTAATGAATAAGTTGCCGGATAGTATCGTGGAGAAGATTAAAAATATTGAGATCCCGAATGTATTCCCTGAACCTGCACTAGCAGGTATAGGGAAATCAGGAGGCGGAGGATTAGACTCTCTGAAAGATGCTTATCAGTTTATGAAGGAGACTGGGGAGAAGGTTTTTGGTAAGGGTACCGGTAAACTTTCAAAAACGGATTTTGATAAGGAAGTAGATAAAGCAATGGGAGAGGCTGGACGAAATCAACCAGAGTATAATAGAAAACCCATCCAGCCAAGGGACTACAAAAAAATGGAAATTAATGAAGATGGAACGACAACTTATACCGTGGTTTCTAAAAGTAACGGTAAAGAATACAAAGTTACGTATGACAAAAATGGACATCCAATATTTAATGATCAATTCGATACAACGTTGCCTGAATCAAAATATTTATCCAGTGATTCAGAACAATTTACTTTCTGTAATAAAGACCTGTTCGATAAGGCGATGAAGGATCCGGAGTTAAAATCAAAATTTACAGTGGAAGAGTTAGAGTTGTTCAAGAAAGGTAAAAAGCCAAGTAACTATACATGGCATCATCATCAAGACATAGGTAAAATGCAATTAGTCGACTACTTTGAGCATGAAGCAGCGAAACATACTGGAGGTAGAGCATATTGGGGTGGAGGAAAGAATGGAAGAAATGGTAAAATAAAGAGAGACATAGCAAATCGAATTAGGGAGTTGTTTTCATGAGAAGAATAAAATGGGAGCGTACACATGACCCTATTACCGAGCAGATAATTTCAGAAGTTGAAGATAAGTTTAATGTGATTTTTCCTCAAGATTACAAAAATTGTGTAATGAAATATAACGGTGGTCATCCAGTACCGAATATATTTTTCTTTGAAGATGGAGGAGAAGGAGTTTTTGATTGCCTACTAAGCTACACGAATGAATATATTAGCATAACAGTTACTTATGATATTATCTCGCCATACATCCCAAAGGGAATAATACCCTTTGCTACGGATCCATTCGGTAATAAAATATGTTTTGATTTTAGAAATGATAAACACTCACCAACAATAGTTTTTTATGATAGCGATGAGTGTGATGAACAAGCAATTGAATATATTTGCAGTACTTTTACAAATTTAATAGATTCGTTGCATTTTAGTGAAAACGAATGAGTCGGAGGTCGATGAATTATGAATCTTAATTTTGAATATACTTTCAAACAAATTAAAGCCAAAGATATAGAAATCTTTGAAAGACTTAATGGATTAGAACTACCAGAGGACTATAAGAGTTTCTTATTAAGAGATAATGGTGGTAAATCTAATAGAAGAAGATTTACTACGAAAGATGATGTAGTTACGTCATCAATTATGATGTTCTTTCCACTATCAGAGGAAACAGAAAATAATCTACAAAATTCCTTGAATTATTATATTAAGGGAAATAAATTGCCTTCTAGACTTATTCCAATAGGAAAAGATCCAGCTGATAACATTATATGTATGTCAATCCATGGTAGCGATATAGGTAGTGTTTATCACTGTCATACCTATCAGATAAAAAATGAAGCGGAATTAGAAGCAAAGTTTATTAGGGAAATAGCTTCTAGTTTTACAGAATTTATTAATAAACTTTCTGAGAAATAGAATTGTATTGTCAGGGGGGCGAATTTGTAAAATACCCACATTAGGTACCGTTGGTTGAGTAGGTAGAAAAAGAGCAGTGACGGATTGTACAATCCATTATTTGAATGAAAGTTAAACAACGTTATCGAATGAACCCATCACTCAACCAATAACACATATAGCCTCTTTGTAAAGTACAGAAAAAATAGACCGGACTTATATCAAGACAACAAGAACATACAATCAACAAATCAAACCCTTTATAATTTGATAAACACGCTTGCTAAGCTTTCAAAGGCTCATTCCAACTGAACGATGAGAAGGAATGAGCTTTTTTTCATGACTAAAAACAAAGGAAGGAAATTTGACTTGGGCACCAAATGCTGTAATAGGACAACACAGTTTTGATGCTTTGGAGGAAGTAGTGAGTTGGTTAAGAGTTATTGAAGCAATAGACGGTGACTTTGATGATATTGTTGAAACTCTTAAAGATTTAGGAGACATAGCTAGTACAAGATAGTAGAGATACAGGGGGTAATGTTATGGATGAAAAAAGTTTAAATAAAACAATAAGGAATGCAATTAAAATTGGTGATATTAATGAAGTAAAACGTTTAATAAGAGGTAATCCAGAATCTTTACATTCAATGACACCATTTGGTACGTGGTTACATGTTGCAGCAAAGAAAGGGCATTTTGGAATAGTGGAATATTTAATCCATAAAGGAATCGATGTTAATACAAAAGGTGATATATTTGATGCCTCCCCTTTAAGATTGGCAGCAGGAGCGGGGCATTTGGAGATGGTAAAGTATTTAATTGAGGCTGGCACAGAATTAGATGTGAGCTTAGCAAAAAGAAATCCATTATTTGGTGCGATTTATGGTGGACATAAAGAAGTAGTTGAGTTTCTAGTTGAAAAAGGAATAGATATTTCAATTAGATACACTGGGGAAAATATTAAGAATATGAATGCTTATGAATATGCTAGAGAACTTGGGCAAACAGAAATTGCTGAATATTTAAAGCAGAAGATGGATGAAAAAGAATAGGCTGTTAATAAGTACATACTCCATGATGGTTGTACCATCATAGAGTATTATGTGTAATGCTAGAATAGAAAACGAAGTACAAGCTTAGGCGAGATGACGAATTACTAGGCGATGAATATTAATACATGGAATCTATATGAAACTAACCAACTCGTACAAGCTCGTAAGTTTTAACGTATTACTTGTCACGATTTATAAAAGGTGTCATACTGTTACTACAAGACTTACAGAATTAACGATACTTAAAAACAAATGAACTTAAAGCACTTAATTGTCTATGATAGGCAACAAGTGCTTTTTTTATTGATTGGTATGCTTTAACTTCACAAATAGTTGGTAAGTTGGAAGAAGTAGCGGCATTCACGAATAAGTTGCTGGGTAGTATGAAGAATGTCGTGGAGAAGATTAAAAATATTGAGATCCCGAATGTATTCCCGGAACCTTCGTTAGCTGGCATTGGGAATGGAGGAGAAAGAAACACACTTGGAGAATTATTTTCTGTTGCTAAGAGTGAAACTAAGGGGCAAGCGCAAAACGCGAATCGGTTATCTGGAGAGAAATTCGATAATCTTTCTCTTAATATAGAGAAGAAAACATCTGTAGGGAATCAACCTGTGTTTGAGAAAAAGCCAGCGCAGTTTTTTGATGGGTTGAATTTGAAGAGTGGTCAGAAAGTTCCTCCAGAGGGGTTAAGTAATGCTGAGCTAAATACCAGTGATAGTATTAAAAAACTTATTAATAATAGTGGGTATTCAGTAGATGAATTTGTTGAGTTGTTACATCCAGATAGGGTGTTAAATGCTAATGAAAAGACAGTAGTTGATGATATAGGAAATGAAATTGGAGTACCTGATGTTAGTACAAGGATGACAAAAGTAATCCCGCAAAGTGATATATATAAGTATTTATATGACGAAAACTATACAGGTGTAAGAGGATTTACTGCAGTTGATGAGCATAGTGCAAATTTAAAAACACTGTTTGAAAATTATGAAGGGGCTAGGCTTGACTATGATGGAACGATGTTTAAAGTAGATCATGGAGGAAATGGTGTATCAACACCAATTGGAGCACCAGATAAGTTTTATGGGGCTATTGAATATATAGAAAATGATCCATCAAAGTTGACGATTCCAAGGTGGGAAGCTAATGCCGATAATTATCCATTTACTGCAAGAGGATTCACAGGAAGTAAAAATATTGTATTACCGGAATTTTCATATGAAAGGGGTTATGCAAGAGCTTTCCAAGATGGAGATATATTGAATATTATAGATTCAGAAACTGGCAATGTAGCAACAAAATTTGAATTTAATAAAAAAATTGGATGGGTTATGGCTGATTAGGAAGGAAGTAAAATAAAGTATGAGTGACTACGCTATTTATAAAAATAATTTGTATAGATTAGATGTATCGGATAATAACCTAGAGCTTATAAGTAATTCAAATGAATCCATAAAATATGGATTTAAAGAATTAAAATTTGAACAAGGATTCGTTTCAAAAGTAATATATATAAAAGAGATTGATATTAATGAAGTAGAGATGGCTTATAAATTGAAATACAAAGTAATATATAAAGAAAAAGAATTTGTTCCATGGGCAATAGGTAAGTTTATATTAGAAATAAATAAAATTACGCTAGGTACAAGTGATGAAAAAGAAGCTAGAAATTATGGATTTGAAAAGATGGAACAATTTGTTTTTAAAAAAGATGTTCCAATAGAGGAAGTAGATGCTTTAATAGAAATTAAGGAGCCTATTTTGAAATTTCAAAATATAGATGAAAAGGTTACTAGAATCGAACAAAAGGATATAAGAAGTTATTTAAAGAACCTTTTAGAATAGATTATATTTAATTATATTGTATTAAAAGGAGAAAAAATGAAAATGAGTAGTGTATCTATACAAGAAAAAATAAATGAATTAAATAGAATAGAAAGAAGCTCAGAGCATTATTTAAATAAATATAATGAAATTTTAAGATCTATAGTAAGTTTAAAAGAAATATACACTGTAGTTAATAGAAATACAACAGATGAAGAAGTTAAATATAATAAAGGGAAAATATTCTTTGGATTAAATAATAACATGCCTACAATGTGGCTTTTTTCAGAAGAAAAAATAGCAAAGGAATATGCAGAGTATTACCAATTTAAGAGAAATGACATATATTTAGTAAAAAAAGTTGAATTCCAAGAGTTACTAATAAGTTCTTATTATGCAATGTTCTCTGGTATATACCAAGTCATTATTGATGAAGGAAGAGATTTCTTAATCTGCAACATATATGATTTGGTAAATGAATGTTTTGTAAAACAAGGTCAACCTCCAGTCTTAGCTAAAAGTGAATATGCAATTATGAATGTATTAAATAGTGTAAGATTCTGCGATGATAAGTTGTGGATTGTTCCAAGTAAGGATACAATAGGTGAAGAAATAATACTAAATAAATTTGTCCCAGTGGTAGAAAAAGATTATATTAAAGTTTTTATTAGTGAAAAAGATTGCAAAAAGTATTCTAAAGAGCAAGGAAATACAAATGAAATTGCAATAGATATGAATATGAGTAGCTTGCAAAATATAATAAAAGTAACTATTGATAATAATATAAAAAATGTGAGGTTTTTAATTAATGGTAGTGAAGTTAAGATGAGTACTACTAAATTATACAATATATTACAACGGATGAATGGAACAGAGTAGTAGATAAAATTAAAGGTAATTTTAAGTTAATGAAATTAAAAAGTTTTAAAACATTTTGCCATTTAAATGACTTTTGCTCTAAATGAAAGATGTAATGAAAAGAAAAAATAGATTTTATATTATAACTAAGAATAGGACCAATGTTTCTAATGGAGGAAGCGTTGGTTCTATTTTTATGAAAAGAAATTGAAAGGAGTAATAACAATCTATCAAATAATTGAAGATTCTAAGATAAGTCTAATTGAGAATGATAAGTGTCCTAAAACAATTGAAAGCTATGTTGGTGACATTAAAGCTTTCATAGAATTTTTAGCAACTAAAGGAGTTGATTTCAATAATAATCTATAAAGATTCTACGTAACTATTCAATAATGGTATAATTTATCTAAGATATCCAAGACTTTTACATTGAAAAAGGGAAGATGGTATTTTTGTGCCACCGGACATTTGTTTGTAATTATCTAGTTAACATAAGAAATATTATCGGTAGTTGCGAAGAACAAAAAAACATCGACTCAAAATGAAAAGTAATGTTATGTTATTGAGATGGAAAAGAGAGTATTTTATGATATCTATTTGGAATCTGTAGTGATTCTTCATTTTTCCTTGTTGTATATCTCATATGTGTTATTTTCTTATTTGTATTGCCAGGTTTGATTTAAATTAACGGTTGTAGTGATGAGATAAAACGTCTCATATCTCAAAACAAAAAGAATTCTTAGTTTTTGAGATATGAGAAGAAAATGAAACATTCCCGTGAAATGTATATCTACTCCCTATCCGTTTTAAAATAAAATGGATTTTATCTTAATAAAAATGTGTGCATCAATAATGAAAATTAAGAAGAACCTTAATCAGAAGTATATATTGTAAGTACACAGATATCTTTATGACACATTTTATCCGACTACCTGTATGTTAATTACAAGATATGTTTTTCTCCTTATCAATAAATATGCCAAGAAAAAAGAACCTTAATAGGTTCATTTTTCTATCCTTTTTAGCTTATGTATTGTTCTGCCGCAATTTCAATTACCTGTTCTGGATTTATTATTTTTCCATCTACCAGTTATTTTTGCCCACCAGAATTCAGTTAACTTTTACTCTGTTCATTTACAATTAATGATTTCATATAAACACCATTTTCAACATTCAACGTATTTACCTCTTTGCCTTCGACATGAATCCCACCATTAATCTCGATTGTATTTGCTTTCGTACCTTTTAATAGACTCAGTCCATGAGCCGCAATCTTCTTAATAACACCTTGAACTAAAGAGTCTCCTATATTGCCATATGTAAAAATCCCATCATTAACTGTTAAATTTTCAATTTGAGTACTTGTTTGTATACCAGTTGCACCATCCCCATGCGTGATGATTTTTTTGAAATTCGCAGTACCAATTTCACCGGTGTATGCATTAAAACCACGAGCTCCTAAACCAAATGTTTCAATTGTACTTAGCACATTAAGTTTATCTATTTTACCAAAGTTGACAAATCCAACGCCACTTGGTCCATAAGAGGTAATAGAATCTTTTGCAATCCATTGTGATACGTCACCCCAATTATCTAGTACCATATCATTTGCACCATACGTTGTGATTTTCTCTCTATTAGTTAAATTATTTATTTTTGCACCATGTACTACAAATACACCACCAGAAATAACATCAGGTGTCCCAAATTTAATATTTCCTGTAGAGTGAATTTCGCTGGTATTAACAACATCGGCCGTTAAAATCCCATTATTATTTGGTAGAGCATTATGTCCATATCCACTTAAGAAAACACCACTTCCCAAAATTGGTTTTCCTTTTTCTCCAATACTTATCTCATCTAAGCGAACCGAAAGAACGGAATCTTTCGCCGATTGTTGGTTCCAAATAGTTAATGCTCCTTGGATAACTGATACACCAAAACCCATTGGCTTATCTATTCTATCTAGCACGTCCGCTTCAATGATATGTAAATTTTTAATATTTATATGTCCATTTTGAACTTTTGATTTCGCTAAAATTTGGATACTACCAATTGTTTCTACATTTTCAACTTTCAGTTTCCCTATCGAATTTTGATTATAAGAGTTATAAATCGCTCTATTTTTAGGGGACACTTCTATACGTAAATTAGAAATAGTATTATTATTTGTAACTTCGACACCATCAATTCCTGTTTGAAATATTAGCTTTGTATCCATTGAATTCCCTTTTATCGTTACATTATCTGGAATTGTGATTGTTTGATCGACAGTAAATGTTTGCATAATCTCGATAACACTAGTGTGTTTTTTCAAAGCCTCTAAAAGTTCGGCTTGATTCGATACTTTTAAGCATGTTTCTGCAGCCATAACTTTGTTTGTTTGTCCTATTTGGTAACCACTGAAATCTTGAAATGTAAGAATACTAGCTGCTGTAATCCCTATCACTAATAGTCTCTTGCTTCTCTTCATTTTCTCTTCCCCTTTATATGTAAGAATTAAAATCTTACATATAATTTTATAACTCTACTCAAAAACATGTAAGTATGTGTAATCTTTTTCTATAACAATTAGAATTTACTGAAAATTAATCCGGAGTGAGATGAACTCATCATTTAGCACATATGTCCAAGAAACGCTAAGCTGATAAAGCGAGCTAGCAATATTTTCTTTCCGAAATGATTTAAATTTAATTTCTATAATTTTATTATGTAAACTATATTGTTTGTATTACAAAATAGTCCACCCTACTCTTTTGTCTCTCCTGTTGAAAATTATCCCAAGTATACTAACTTAGGTATCAAATTTATCATTTCGATAATATCATCTTCTCTCAGTTTGAAAAATAATAGATTTTATTTTGTATTTTGAATTCGTAAAAAGCCATAAAAAATAGAGGGTGATACATAAATATATACCCAATATGTATCACCCTCTATGTCTAAAAAGTTATAAGTCTTCCTCCCCAATTCGCATGATGATACCTGACAAATGTTATTCTGTTTAAAGAAGTAAAAGATACATGAATAGTACCTGTGTCAGAAATGGAAGATGTAATTTACGATAATGGTTGGCGAGCAAGACCTACATTTTATACTGTGGGTTATACTGAAAATAAACAAAATGTTATAGATGTGTAGATAGGGTGCTAGTCCTAAAATTTTTAAAATCCTATTTAAAGGATTCGTTTTCATAAATTATATTTAAGTAAACCTATTTCTCTTTATTTGAACGAAAATTATATATAAACCTATGGGTGGACAGCATCAAGAAAATAGCTTATCGCTATAAACCCATATTTTCCTGATGTACCCAATGTCATTTTATATGTTTAATATTTATTGCCGGTCATGGTCATTCAATAATCATGTTATTATTCTTAGATATTTTTATATTTAATATATAATTTTTATACAATAAATCTTTTTTAACACTGATAAATTTAACTACCTTAGTGGGTTGCTTATTCTTAGCTGTATTAATAAATACATTCAATCTTGACAATATAGCTAATATTCAATATCTATTTTATACTACTAGTTTCCATTTAACATATCTGCAAAATTAGTACCTACATTATTCTTACGTTTCATATGCTTCTCTAAATATATCTTTGTTGTTTGTATATTTTCATGCCCTAAAGTTTGCATAAGATGATATAGGTCTGCATTCCCTTGCTCTACAGACATAATGGCAAAAGCATGACGAAATGTATGTGCGGTTACAGGATTTTCACGGTATTGTAAGAAATCTAGATTCGTCTTTTTGATCATATCGGTTACTTGATTGGATAACGTTTTGGGATTATAAAATGTACCTCTTTGTGTAACAAATAATGGGTTCTCATCACCCTGGTTCAATATAGTCTCAAATCCTCTTCTCTTTCTCGTTTCACAAATGCAATAATATAAATGCTCCGTAATAAATAATTCGCGCACTTTATCCCCTTTTCCAACTACTTTTAGCCAGTACTTCCCGTCATAATACATGTCTTTCACAGAAGCATTGCACACTTCACGAATACGTGCTCCAGTACTAGCTAATGCTAACAAAATTGTATAATTTACAAGATGCCCCTTGTTTTTATAAAACTCCAAGATTTTCATGACCTCTTCATAGGATAAATCACGGTTTGGTCGATCTTGCTCATTTACATTAGCACGCTGTAGTTCTTCATGAAGTGGTTTATCAATATAACCGTATTTGTGTACATGTTGTAAAAAGGATCGAATTATTACTGTTTTCTTCGCAAGTGTTGCAACTGAATAAGTTGATTCTTTCCGGCCATTTTTTACGTGTTTTAACCAATTATTAAATTTCCGAATATGCCAAGGTTTAAGTACTTTTAATAAGGAAGCTTTTTGCTGAACCTCTTCCCCATTCACTTCAAATTGATCGGCATGTTCTACCATACTTTGACAAAAAGATAAGATTTCAAACAAATAACTTTTCTTTGTATCCTCTTTTCTATTTTTCTTCTCATCCATATCTTTTTGTAAATGAACAAAATGATAAATGACTTCCAAATCACTTAAGTAAAAATATTTGTCTTTTCCCTCTTTTTCTGCTGTCTCCATTTTTTGCTCAACTTCATGTTTATAACTAGTATTATTCAACAAGGGAACTATATCTTGAATGTTATCTATATATGTATCAATAAAATGATTATAATCATTTTGAATTGTTGTAAGTTCGTTTCTTTCATTGTTATTCATACAATGATTCCTCCATTACATCTATATCATCAAAAAAATAGTTATTATATTTCATTATACTATGAAGTTTATTTTACTTATATAAACATATAAAATTATATTTTATCTTTTTTCTGTAAGAACGCTACATTCTTCTCTATTAGACTATACATGTAATTTTTAATAAATTATTATTAATTGTATATGTTTTTAAAGATGTTAAATTTTATGTAATGCAGTAAATGTACTTAAATATATATTTAAATTTAAATTGACTATGAGTTTAGTATTAAATTATCTTAAAATGTAGGTTTTAGATAAAATTTTAAATATATTTAAATCAGGTTTTATATGTTCATAACACTTTGATATACTATATTTATAGCTTATAGATTATTGAAATTAAGCACGGAGGTAGTACTTTCATGACACAAGATTTATTGTTTATTACAAAGCCAACAGTTACTACAAAAGAAGCAGCTGATTTAATGGGTGTTACCGTACAAACCATTCTAAAGAAAGAAAAAGAAGATCTACTTGAATGTGTATATAAAGATAATTGGAAACAATTTGAAAGCGGAATATTTTACTTAGAAGATATTGAACGATTAATGAATACAGAAGAAACGAAAGGTTTAAGTACAAAAGAAGTAGCTAAACTTTTAAATGTGGCACCATCTACCATATTTACTTATATTAAATCAGGAAAATTACCAGCAAAACAAGCTTCAGCAGCTACATTAGATAACTTTACTGTTGTATCCACAGCAAATTCATATTATCAAGGGCAAAGCTTTTTAGTGAACTACACACCACTTAGCGAAGCTTGAAGTGGGTGCTTTTTGGGAAGTAGATACTTTTATTAGCTATCTATATTTACCAAGCTATCCCCGTCGCACCGACGGTTCGTATTTGTAGCGCAAAAAATACCAATTTTAGTTCTTGGTAAGAACCCACCGCATTTTAGCGATTATGACTGTTTTATCCATATCAACGTCATGGCTTGGCTTTCGCTATTTTGATATGGTGACGAATTGATTGAAGATTTTACGATACGAATCTTTTCTCGTATCAACCTCATATCTTCAGTTTTCAAAGAACAATCTGTATGTAATGAGTTGACTACAATCTTTTGGCTAGTGCCAAACCGAAATTCATCTCCCACCTATCGTTGGGCTATCGCCCTGCACACACTTGAGGAAGGAGACTTCTTTCGGAAAACGTTAAAATATGACACAACGCATTCATTCTTTATAATCGTATTGGATGAGCACATTATAGTGCTCTTTTTTTATTGAACCAAATTGACATTTGAAGAGATAGTACTTCCACTTCTTTTTTCTTAAAATATCCTTAAATGTATCTAGATTTAAGAGTATAAAAAAATGAGAATGGTATAATTTTCTAAAATGGACTAAATAAAGTTGATTTTAGAAAAGGGGTAGAGGGAAAATGTTTCAGAAATTTAAATTTTATTTAATCAGCATTGTGGTCAGTTCGATATTAGGGGGAATTATCATAGGTGCTAATTTCTTGTTCCAAAACATATACGGATTAATTGCAGGTAAAGGATTTTATTTTAATATGTGGCCTTCTGTTATTATATTTTGCATAGTGTTTATTTCTAGTTTTGCATATATGTTGAGGCAGGGGCCAGATATACTTATTAATGATTAATTCGGTTCTGGTGCAATGATAAAGTAAAAAAGAATATAGCTCATATATTTCTAGCGGAATTCTATTTTATGCTGTAAGCCCAAACAATCGATGGATGAATTCTTTCTGTTTTTGGACAGACTGATCCCGTAAATCAATCTGTTGTTTTTTAATCATATGCATAGCTTCCACTCCTGCAAGAATGGATGTAGCTGTGCTAAAAGACTTGAATCCTAACATAGAACAAACATGTTTCTTAATAAAATGATGATCTTGTTCCACTATGTTATTGAGATTTCTAACTTGCCTTAGCTCTATGCCTTTAGGCATATGCTTTTCTTCTTTCAACGCTCGAATTGCTACAGGATAAACGGGGTGGTTCTGTTGCAAAGTTTTAAAAAGTAAGCTACACTTTTGCAAAATAGATTGAGGAGCATGACAAATGGGATATTTTAAAGGAAAACAATTTAAAAAAGATATTATTTTAACGAATTATCCGAAAGAATTCTCCTTCCTCAAACGTGTGCAGGGCGATAGGTGGGAGATGAATTTCGGTTTGGCGTAGCTAAAAAGCACTTAACTTTGCTTTTTATTTTTTTGTTCTGATATAATCAGTCTTATAAAATAGAAAGGTTGGTATTACAGTGAAATTAGATAGTAATAATCATTCAGTATTCCTATTGTATTATCACCTTGTATTAGTCGTGAAATACAGAAGAAAAGTATTTGATGATGATATGTCGGACTATGCAAAAGACATGTTTGTACGGTTATCTGGGAAGTATAATATAACATTGGTAGAATGGAATCATGATGTTGACCATGTACATATCTTGTTCAAGGCACACCCGAATACAGAAATGACAAAGTTCATCAATGCATATAAGAGTGCAAGTTCTCGATTAATAAAGAGAGACTTTCCTCAAGTGAAAAAGAAGCTTTGGAAAGAAATGTTTTGGTCAAGAAGTTTTTGTTTGATTACTACAGGTGGATCATCACTAGACGTAGTAAAAATATATATTGAAAATCAAGGCGAAAAGTGAGGTGTAGAAAATGTTGAAAGCATACAAATATCGTATCTATCCAAATAAAGAACAACGAATGTTTTTTGCAAAAACTTTCGGATGTGTTCGGTTTGTATATAACAAGATGCTTGCTGATAGAATCGAATCTTATCAAGAATCACAAGATAAACCTGATAAATCTATCAAATATCCTACTCCTGCACAGTATAAAGCTGATTTTCCGTTTCTAAAAGAAGTTGATAGCCTTGCGTTAGCGAATGCCCAACTGAATTTGAACAAAGCATATGCTAACTTTTTTCGTGATAAATCCGTTGGATTCCCTAAATTCAAAAGTAAGAAAGATAACCACCGTAGTTATACAACGAATAACCAAAAAGGAACAGTTTGCATTGAGAACGGTTATATCAAGCTGCCAAACTTAAAGACATTGGTAAAGATTAAACAACATAGACAATTCTTTGGATTCATTAATTCCGTTACAGTTTCTCAAACGCCTACTGGTAAGTACTTTGTATCGCCTTTGGTAGAAGAAAATGAAAAAACATTCCCAAAAATCGATACAAAAGTTGGTATTGACGTAGGATTGAAAGACTTCGCGATACTGTCTAATGGTATAAAATATGAAAACCCTAAATGGTTGAGAAAGCTTGAAAAAAGATTAGCCTTTCTGCAACGCTCTTTATCACGCAAAAAGAAGGGTTCAAACAATCGAAACAAAGTTAGATTACAAGTCGCAAGACTTCATGAGAAGATTGCTAATCAACGTAATGACTTTCTTCACAAGATAAGTAATGAAATCACAAACAAAAATCAAGTAATTGTGATTGAGGACTTAAAAGTGAAGAATATGAAAAGGAATCACAAGTTAGCCAAAGCAATCAGCGAAGTATCTTGGTCTAAATTCAGAGAATACCTTGACTATAAAGCAATATGGAAAGGGCGGGATTTGATAATCGCACCTAAGAATTATGCAAGTAGTCAACTATGTTCTGGCTGTGGCTATAAAAACAAGGAAGTCAAGAATCTAAACCTTAGAGAATGGACTTGTCCTGAATGTAATAGTCATCATGATAGAGATGTAAACGCAAGTATCAACTTACTAAAACTAGCCATGTAATTGGTATTTTCTTTAGGGGCAGGGACTGCCCTTATAGCTTGGTAAATATAGATAGCTAATAAAAGTATCTACTTCCCAAGAAGCCCCACTTCAAACAGTCCGTAAGGACGTTAAGTGGCGGGTAGTTCACTAGAATAAAATCTGAAATAGATACTGTGGAGGTGCATTAATTAAACCATGGACGAGAATGATAGCCCACACATTGCGATAACGCGTCCATAAGTATCCGAGGAATAGACCTACGATACCAAGGTTCGTAATGACTGTCGCTATATCAATATCCCAATGACCAGAGCCATGAATCGCAATATGCCAGCTCGCCCAAAGAATCGATATAAGAAATATCGCTGGCCAAGTGCCTAGTAATAATTCCAAACGAGTTTGTAACCAAACCCTGTAAAAAAACTCTTCTAGCACACTATTAATAAGAAATCCTGTGAGTAGAGAGATAATTAACATCGTTGGGTCTGTTATACCCGTCGAAACAAACGGTGTAGAGAATACAGAAAAGAAGTTTAAGTAAACCCATATTATGATGACAATAAGTGGTGCAAACCAATACCATCTATTATTCAAAGTTGATTTTATGGGTTTAAATCGTTCTCTTTTGGGGTTAACTTGGTAAAACAAAAGAAGCATTAGTGGAATGAACAATATAAAAATAAATTTAGTTAGCATGAACCACAATTGGAATTTCATTCCTTCAAAGTTTACTAAGAGAATGCAGATTGTGAATAGGAGTCCGCACAAGAATAAGGCAACTGATTGAATAATGATACGCCTTTGCTCAAAATTACGAAGTGGGTTGTATTTTTTATAATGAAACGGTATAAAATGGACGAGAAGTATACCAACAATTGCAGGAATCCACTTATTCCAAAAGGGAATCGTTCCCTCATGATCCCCACTATAACGAATGTTCATTTCTCCAACCCATATAATCCAGAGTGATGATATCAAAATAACAAGAATACTCATTACTGCAATTAACTTCCCGGTTTTAGGAAAATAAGTACTATAATAATTTTCCATGCTTTCCCGACCTTTCATCATACAATTGTGAAGCATTTAACCCCTGACTTCTGTTGTTGATTTTGAACTGTCAACATTTCGACATCAATTATGAACTTGTTTCCCATCGTTCTTGGAAATGAACAAGAACTGCTATATGATTCTAAAATCTCTTAACATATCTACATTTACTTTTCTCAAAAGTTTCGTGTCTTTTTTAGAAAGGTTGTAACTTTATTTTAAATCCACAATTACATTACTTATCCTCACACAGAAATGGAATATAATTACATATAAATCTGTATTTATGTTATATTATATATAAGTAAATGAAATTCATGTTATCGTTGACTATAATTCTTAATTACGTTTAGACAGTGAATTTTGTTAGGTGCTGGACGTATATTGCTATCAAATCCATAAAAAGACCGATGTCTCTCGATCTCTTTGATTGTTCTGTAGTCTGGAAAGTTATAATCTATGTCTACATGTATTAAACAAACATTTGATTCAAGTACCATAATGAAACTTTAATAAGTATATTTAAAATATTGCAAATACTGAAAAGATAACAACTTGTTAGCTTTTCAATAGAGTACACTCTATTGAAAAGGTTAAATATGCAATTTTGCATTTTATTAATTTTTTCATTATATAAATATATTGATTCGTATATAATTTTAGGGTTATAAGGATAGCATGCCATCCCTATCAAGTTAAGGTATTAAAGTAGCTTCTAAACAAAAAGTTTAGTATTTTACAGTTATTTATGAGAATTCAACTCTTTTGTTCGTTTTAGGAAACAACCCATTTCTTAAGTTGATTGGTATGTATGGTGAGTCCTATCTTAGTCTAAGTACATTATAACATTCTAACTATTATGGAGCGTGTATTATAATGAAAAAGATTTTATTATCGGTTATAACATTAGGAATACTTATAGGATGTGAAAAATCTGATTCGTGTGATGAATCAAGAGCCATCTACTCTGGAAATTGTAATTCTTCTAATACACTCACATTCGACAAAACTGAATTACAATTAGATTCCAGATAGTTGCTTTTATACTTAATTTTAAACTAATTGTTCATCAAATTATCTTTGGTGCTATTACCCTCTCATTACATAACCACGACATCGCCCTTTGCTGACGTATCGCAAAAGAGTAACTATAGAAGCCACATCTACAATCTTCATTCTTTAGATATCATGAATGCTAAATCAGGAAATCTATTCGATCCGATGGGCACCATGACACAAGGAGAATTTGCTGATGCCTTGTTACTTGCACATGGATGGAGCGCTTTCCCAGACAACAACAAAGAGTCCAAGGAGAAATTTATAGCGGGTATACCAGGATATGACCCTATGGCTCCGATTACTCGACAAGTCGCAGCAACCATGATTTAAAACTTGAAACAAATCCTACCTAACCAAGCTAATCAAGTAAAATTGCTTGCTGCTGCGGATGCCTGGGCGGTCCAATTCATTCAAGCACTTGCCCCACAAGGAATCTTAGACCCTAATACTACCTTCAAACGCTGAAAGATCCTTTATCTTCCATCCGAAGGATCTGTTGCTGCGTCAAGAAGCCTGTGCCTTTCTCAATCTGGCTTTTGGCTATCATGATCATGCTCTGCCTATTAAACAGAAGTAAGCATTCATTCAAACATGAATTATGGCAAACATTTAGGTGTAGTGTCCCATCAGCATCAAGCTAGAGCAAAATTATATTCATAAAACGAAAAAGTACGCAATTCTTTCTACAGAATTATAAGAAAGAATTGCGATTTTTGTATGCCTGTTTCAGTGTCTAATGAGCTACAAGAGGTGGTACTAGCGTTCTTATAACCGGGGCAAAGTAACGTTTCCTATATGAGAGATGCTACTTTTCTTCTTCATATTCCTTCATCATTTGATAAAAGATATTCCAGCATCTTCATTACCAATCCAAAAATTAACCCAATCCCTTAATTTGTTATATAACTCATCTTTTTTAGAATTATCCATATATAATACTCCTTCGTATTTTTGCATCTAAAACAATATTATATTACATATCTATAATATAATAAGGTTATATTATAATCGGAGGGATACACGTGCAAACGAATTTTAAAAGCTATGATTTTAATAAAAGTTTAGAGCGATTGGATGAAATATTGAGCTCTACAAGTACATTTGATGAAAAAAATAGCATTCCTAAACGTAGTGATTTAACATACACAAATGGATTTTATGTGAAATGTTCTGCCCTTTTTGTAGACTTACGAGGTTCTTCAAAAATTCCAAAGGTTCTTCAAAAAAAGGTGCTTGCTAAAATTTATCGCTCTTATATTAATGAAATTGTAGCTATACTTAATGGATTTTCAATTTGTAAAGAGATAAATATAGTAGGAGATTGTGTATGTGCTATTTTTGAATCCACATCGAAAACACATATAGATGTCGTACTACAAGCAGCAGCCCAAGTAAATTCTTTAATTTCTATCCTAAACTATAAGTTAGGAAAAAAAGGATATAAAACTATAAAAGCTGGTATTGGTTTATCGTCTGAGCATGTATTAATGTTTAAAGCTGGTTATTCAACAATTAATGATGTAGTTTGGATGGGAGATGCGGTAAATCAAGCATCTAAAATGTGCTCTAAAGCAAATAAAAATGAAATTAAGCAAATTGTTATCACACCGTTATTTTATCAAGACTTATGTGAAGATAGTCAAAAATATTTTACAAAATCAAAGTTTTTTGAAGAAGAGTATTATCATTGTGATGTAGCTGATATGGATATGAATAACTGGCTTAAAGAACAACGAATAAGAGATGCTCAAATACAACAAAAGAGTTTATGGTAATAGATAAGACCTTATAGGAAACTAAAAGGTCTTATCTATTTTTTATACTGCTATAAATTTAAATACAGAAGGGAATTTGCTGTAGATTTGAAATACGCGTTGGTTTTGATATAAAGGTTTACCTTTGAGAACAGAAATTTTCTCAAGGTGAAATATCGATTTTTCAGGATAATTATTACATTTTGATATTAAAAATCAATAATGAATAATATATAATACAACTAGTCCCCTATCCCATTGTACTAGAGGCTTTTGTCATTAAAGATTCTGAATTTTTTTATAAATTATTAAAATGAAAAATTTTTAAGAAACACAATTCGACGATGAGAATACTTTTTTAGGAGGTTTTATGATGAATAAAAAAATATACTTAAGTATATTTTGTTCTTTAGCTGCGTTAACAAGTAGTAATACGATAGCATATGCTGAAAACGTTAATAAATCTTTTTCGATACAAAAAAATCAAAATCCCTCAAATTTTTTAGCGACTTTACAATTTGATGGAACAGATTGGTTTGATTCCGGAGAACAAAATTTCCCGCAAGCTTTTAAGTTTCAATCTTATGATGAAAATATTGAGCACAATAAGGAAAATTTTATCAGATTTAAAATTGGAGAATCAATATTTGGAACCGGTTCAACAGCATGGAAAAATAGAGGTCCAAATGATCAAAGACCTGCTGTATACTTTCACAGTGTTACAAAAGGTGAATATGAAGTATATGAGTATTGGTTATATTATGCAGATAATGATTGGATTAATGATCATGAACATGATTGGGAAAAATATTTTGTATATTTAAAAAATGGAGAACCCTCACATTTACTCATATCTAATCATAATAGCTACAAAATAAAGCCTTGGTTAGATATCCCTAAAGATAACGGTCATCCTCTTATTGGTGTAGATGGAGGTTCACATGCAATGAAATGGCAATCAGAGGATGGTGTTCAAATCCGCTATAATGGAGAAATTTCCAAAAACAATGGGCGTTTAGATGAAGGGAATATTTCTATTCAACCATGGGTTATCTATAATAATGATAATTTAATAGGTGTTATTCCATATTTGAATCAACCCGATATTTTCTATTATGGTGATCCAGAATATAAATTGAATTCTAATGAATATGGCGATCCTAGAGATGCTCCTTGGAAAAGATCTGAATGGAATAATCCTCCTCTACCATAAAAAATTAAAACTTCTTTATATGAAATATGCTTTTTACAACATAACTAAGATCTGTATCACCAGAAACATCTCTCATAACATTAAAACGGGTCGTAGATGGTGCACCATCTACGACCCGTTTTAATATATATGCCCGCTGGTAAATTTACAAGACTATAATTCCTAATATTACCATACCCATGATAAATATGGTCATAGTTCATCAACAATTTTACATCTCAATGGTTTTTCTCTTCGTGTTCGAAAAACTATTAGAATGCCAATTAAAGTGATTACAATAGCAAGTATATTCCATATCAAGTCGTAAATAAGTACATTTTCCACATAGCGAATTTGATGTATTTTCATTAACTTGTGTTGGATTATACCATCGTATAACTGAAATCTACCACCAACCATCATTCCACCCCACCATCGTTTCAACCAAAATGCGTTTTTACAGCGAAGGTCAGCAAACATAAATAACGAACTGATTGTTGAAAACCAACTAAAAGCATGAAAAAAACATCTGAGACCAAGCCAATATCTGTTGTGGATTTGTTATAAACGTGATGCCAATGCAGTAGTTGGTGAAAAATAGTTTCATCTATAAAAGTAACTAGGCCTAGTCCGAACAGGATGCCCGACCATAAATTACGGATTAAATAGATAGAGTGAGCTATATAAAGTGAATTTTTAGTTTCAGTAGCCATCAAATTATATCCTTCCTACACATACACGTTCTTAGCTTTTCCAAGATAAATAGGTACTAAACATGCCCTGTTGGTTTAAAACCATTATTGGTAATTGAGAAAATGGAGGTTATGATAAGGTAATACAATCAATTTATTTTTTAATATGAACGAATATAAAATACAAAAAATAGATTATAAATTCATTTTAACTATAAATAAAAAAGGGAGAGATTATTGATCTCTCCCCTTATCTAATAAACTCTCTACATCTGACCACTCTTCTGTAGATCCTGCGTCTGGAAAAACTGTTACAACATTAAATTTTACGCCTTTTTCTTTTCCAATTTGTTTAGCAGCTAATAAGTTTGCTGCAGCAGACGTACCTATTTTAATTCCAGTTTCACTGTAAAAACACTGGACTTATTCATACAAAGTATCTTCATATGAATAAGCCCATTGTTTTTCTATCAAATAATCTTCCTTTTCTAAGAAATGTTGTTTCCTCCCCAGACCAAATCCACCTGATCCAGCATATTTCTTTAAACCATTTGGAGGTTGTTCAGAACCGTAAGGTAATTCGGCAGGCATTACCAAATGTAGCTCGACATTAGGTGTATAATCCTTTACTGCTTTATACACCCCCATTAGAGTTTCACCTTTCCCAGCGGATGCTATCCAAGCGTTAATTGATTTCTCTTTCATTTGTGTAATAATTTCTGGACCTGTTCCTTCCAGATGACTTAAAAGATTAGCGTTATTATAGTGTTGAAATAGAAAATAGTACTCCGGTTTTTGTTTGCTAATCTCTATCGCCTTCTCTATTACTGAGTAAAATCCCTTTAATTTATCAACCAAGATAACTTTTGTGCCATAATTATCGAGTTCATTTAATAATGATTTTCCTAATCCAGAACTTAAAACTAAAGTACACCCAATACCTAAGTGATAACAAATCCATCCAATTGCCCTTGCTAAACTTCCACCACTATACTCTAAAATATGTTGTTTTTTAATCGTTTCTTTTAAATATTTATTTATCATTCCAAGTGCTGCTCTATCTTTTATCGATCCTGTAGGATTGTGCCATTCACATTTAGCATAGATAGAAAGATTCTTTATTTCTTCGCACTCTAATTTAATGAGCGGTGTATTTCCGACTTTTCGAGAAAATTCCTCAAAATGATTTAATGTCATATTCCTATATCTCCTTCACATCTCATACTTACTAAATTCACGTCTGGTTAAAATACTTTTTATATTTTAATAGCTCTCTTAGTAAGAGTTCCTTATATAAAAATCCCTACAAATATTGTAGGGATTTATGTCTGAGTAGGTTTGTTACATTCTATTAAATATTAAAAAAAGCTTGTTTTATCCAACTGCATTCATGAGTACAATTCTCCAACCATCCGGATCTTCTATCGTCGTTCCCTTCTCTATCCAATACGGATTTTCCGGTTCAACTTCATGATAGCCCATTTTATTTAACCGATTCGTTATTTTTTCAATTTCATCTTTATTAAGCATATAAAAAACTAGTAAATTATCTTTTGTCGGCGCAGGACATGGACTTCCATTAACATGCCTTGTGAACTCTAAATGATACTCTTCATCAGGTAATCCAAACATGACCCCGTCGTATCCTTCATGATTTTGAAACTCCCCTATACGGTTTAAACCCAATCCTGTTTCATAAAAACCTATAACTTCTTCAAATTTATCTGTTGGTCTTGCAAATCTAAACTGAACCCAATTCTTCATGCAATTCCCTCCTTTTAAATTTTAAAAGCCTTACAATAGCTATTATATGTTGGAGATATCCGGATTAAAATCCATCATTCAGGGGAGAGCTATTTAAGATGAAAGACGTATAAATTAATAAACAGTAGGACTTTGGTATGAATTTTATTCAACAAAATGGCCCTTTAACGGAACAACTGGTTCTGGTGCAAAAATCATTTGATAGAGGCATAGAAACCTGCATAGACTGTTCAATGGTAGATTATGATGCAATTCCAAATAATTTATGTATGAATCTAACTTCACTTTGGGCAGACTTCACCTGTAAGTGAAGTTGTCCTTTTTTCATCATATGCATGGTTTCAACGCCACTCAATATAGAAGTGGCTGTTTCATATGACTTGAATCCTAACATAGAACGTACACGTTTCTTAATGAAACGGTGATCTTGTTCCACTATATTATTGAGATATTTAACTTGCCTTAGTTGTATGCCTTCAGGCATACGTTTCTCTTCTTTTAATTCTTGAATTGCTACAGCATAGGCAGGGTTCTTATCTACTGTTATTACGCGAGGTTTACAAATATGAGAAGCAGCCAAGGCTTTCTTAAAAAAGCGCTTGGCTGCTTGTTTATCTCTTGATTCACTTAGATAAAAATCAATGGTATTTCCTTCTGAATCGACTGCGCGATATAAATACATCCATTACCCTTTTACTTTCACATACGTTTCATCGACTCTCCAGGAATCATTTGTTGTCTTAAGATGACGTCGTACTCTTTCATCTAATTCAGGTCCATATTGATGCACCCATCGCATAATAGTGGGGTGAGCAATAGACAAACCTCGTTCCTCCATCATTTCCACCAAATCACGAAAACTTAGGTTGTACCGTAGGTACCATCTTACCGTTAATAAAATAATATCAGGTTGACAGTGCTTCCATTTGAACAAATTTTCCTTTTTCATACCGATCACACAACTTTTTTAGAGTAATAGTATCAGTATGTCCAAGATTTAGAGATTATTTGCAATTTCCCTGAAGTTTTTGCACCAGAACCCTATTTAGTATTTAATTGGTATATTTTGTCTTATTCCCCCTTTTCGGGGGATGGGCAAAAACACCCAATATATGAAAAAGATTGAAAAGAACACTAGATTCTTAGTGGTTTTACTCCTGTCAAGAAATAGACAGGAGTAAGAAGACTCAGCTACCAGCTGTGTTTCGATATTTCATCGGGGTACACTGGTTTGTTTTTTTGAATCCCATCTAGTTAACGAAAAAGAGATACCCCCAAACTGAAAAAAATGGGGGTATCTCTTTTTATATATCTAATTGGATTTCATCATTCATGTAACAAAATTCATATTTCTTTCCGCTATTACAGGGACAGGTGTCATTTTTCTTATTCTTCTTTCGGAAGTACAATTCCTTTATACAATTGAACTGTAATCAAGTAGTATATCGAGTAAATCACTACGAAAATAATAATTGGTAGCCAAATACGAAAGTACGGATCAGCCAAAAGAACGCTGAACATGTTCATACCAACTAATACGTGAACAATACCCACAATTGCGGGGACTAAAAATATAAAGAATAATTCCTTATAAATCGATTGTATTAATAACTCTCGGCGAACACCAATTTTACGAAGCATTTGATAACGTGTACTATCTTTGGATGCACCAGATAAAATTTTAAACATTAAGCAACTTGCCATCATTGCTAAGAATGCAAGTCCAACGAAGAAGCCCATAAACATTAGTCCGCTGGCAAAACCATGATTCATATTATATGTTTGATACTTACTATCCAGTTCTTCCGCTTTCACATTTTTATATTTCGCTATCTGTAATTCATCGAGTTTTTTCCATTCTTTTATGTAAGATCCAAAATCATCTGTTTTCCCAATAAACACAGTACTTTCTTTACCCTTCATACCATTGTATATGTTTTGATCTACAATTTTCATTTCATGATCAGGATACATATAATCTGGCTGGATTGTTCTGAAAGCCTGGATCCATTGTTTTGTGTTCGTCTCTCCTTTAACCCATTTTATTGAAAATGCACCAATTGGTAATCCCTCTGAAACTTTCTCTATTTTCATACCTTGTATGAAAGGGCGATTTTTCTCTAAATCTTCTTTTAGATAATAAACATACCTATCATCAACTTTGTAATGATATTCAATTTTTTCTTGAAATAAGATACCACCCAAAATTTTCTTTTCTTCCGCTGTTGGATTATGAATGACTGAATCGTAAATTCGCATTTGATCTGTAATTTTTAGGATGTTGTTTTTAAATGCCATACCACAAGCAATTCCACCAGCACCAAGAGCCACTAAGATTGCTACTGTTGCAAGCACATTTGTTAGGCCATTAATGCGGAAATTTAATTGTGCAAAAGTAAAAGCATTAAGGCCTTTTTCACTACGTTTTTTATTGCTCTTTAGCTTGTTAATCATAACTGGTAGAAGTGATCCAAATATAAGGTAAGTACCAACGGTTGCTGTGATTAATCCAAGGGCCATTAATCCCAAAATAATTAGCGGATTTGCATATGACATATAGATCAGTGATGCATAACCAATCCCCAATAAAAGAATACCAAGGAATGCAACTACAACTGTCATTTTTCCCTTTACGGCGACACGTTCTGTTTGTGCATCTGCATGTACAAGTCGTAATACAGAAATACGCGATAATTTAATACTATTCATAATTGCTGATAATATAAATAGTGCAAAGAAAAAGACGCAAGTAATAGTCATAGATGGCAGATAAAATGCTTTATAACCTTCACCAGCAAACTCGAGTTGTTTCATTAATAACTGACCGATACCTTCTGCAAGTCCTACACCAACTGTAATTCCAATCACAAGAGATGCGGCGCCTAGTATGATTGTTTCGATAAACATAAGTAAGGTAACTTTATGCTTTTTTGCTCCTAACATCATATACATACCAAATTCTTTTTGACGAAGAGCTGCTAAGAAAGAGTTTGCATATAAAATATAGAAAAATGTGATAACCGCTAGCAATATGGAACCAATTTTAAATACAGACGCAATATCCCTAATAGAAGAGTTAGATTCAAGGAATGTTGTATTGGATGCTAGCGTTTGAAACATATAAAAAGTTGAAATAGAGACAATAAGGCCAACAAGTAAGACAATGTAATCTTGGAACTTACTTTTTAGGCCTGACATGGAAAGCTTAAATAGCATGATTGAACTTCCTTCCTTACGCTTTTTGTGTGCCAATGTTTGCAAGCACGTCTAAAATTTCTTTATAGAACTCTTCACGTGTACCACCGCGATAAATTTCTTTATATAGCTCACCATCTTGAATGAATAAAATACGCTGACAGTAACTTGCACTGTACGGATCATGCGTAACCATCATGATAGATACACCTTGTTCTTTATTTAAGTTTGTCATCGCATCCAGTAAACTTGTTGCATTTTTAGAATCAAGCGCTCCTGTTGGCTCGTCCCCTAAAATAATTGCTGGCTCATGCACTAACGCACGAGCTGCTGCTGAACGCTGCTTTTGTCCACCAGATACTTCAGATGGATACTTTTGAAGGATTGCTGAGATTCCTAACATATCAGCTACCTTTTCTACTTTCTGTCCAATATTTCGTGATGGGACACCTTGAAGTGAAAGTGGAAGTGCAATATTTTCGTAAATAGATAAATTTTCTAATAAGTTAAAGTCTTGGAAAATGAATCCTAATTTTTGCGAACGGAAATCAGAAAGCTCACCTTGCTTCATTTTCGTAATATCCGTTCCTGCAATTTCAACAACGCCACCTGTCGCTTTATCTAACGTTGAAATTACATTTAATAATGTTGTTTTACCAGAACCAGATGGCCCCATAATACCGACAAACTCCCCCTCTTGAATTGAGAATGATACACCTTTTAACGCGTGCGATTGATTCTCACCTTTTTTACCGTACAATTTTTGAATGTTTTTTACATCTACAACTGGTTTTATCATATATATCCTCCTATGTTTGTTTTTTCATTTCTTTAAAATAAGCTGCTATTCATATTTGCTACTAACAAAATAGTCATGTTGCATCTACCTTTTCCATAAGGCTGTCACGATGTATCCAATTGAAAGCTGTAAAGAAAATTTTATTTTAATTTCTCCACTCACCTCATCGCTTTGAATACATACATGATAAACTATGAAAATTAGGAAACACCCTGTAAAATCCTTAAGAATTCTTAAGTTTTATAAAAAAAAGCTTATGGAACCTGTAATTCCATAAGCCAATCTATTTGATTGGATGTTCAACAATAAAGGATATCCAACCTTCTTTATATTCTGCATGTATATTACCATGATGAAGTTCAACAATTCTTTTTGAGATAGCAAGCCCCAGACCATTTCCCTGGTCATCTTTTCTTGCCTTGTCCCCCCTGAAAAACCTTTCAAACAATTTATTTGGATCGCTAACAGGTGGATTCTCGACTTTATTCGATACTTTCAAAATTGCTTTATTACCTATTAGTTCAAGACATACGGATAATTCGGATGGTTTCATGCTGTACTTTATCGCATTCATAAACAGATTTTCATAAACACGTACCATTTTTTCTACGTCTATGAAGATAGGTATTGTTTCTTCCATGATTGATTTTTGAACGATTAAACTTTCCTTTTCAAATATAGGAATGTATTCTCCAACTATTTGCTCCAACAAACCTGATAAATCAACTTCATTAAGGTTTAACTTAGCATCGATGCCTGATAAACGGGTATATTCAAACAGTTCATCAATTAGATATTTCATTCTCTTTGATTTTAAATAAGTGGTTTCGAGGTATTCCTGTAATTGTGTTTTACTGTCGTATTGCCCTCTTTTTAATAAATCTATATAACCAATAATAGATGTCAACGGTGTGCGTAAGTCATGAGATACGTTAGTTATGAGTTCATTTTTTGTACGTTCTAATCGTCTTTCCTGTTCAAATGTATTTTCCAATTCCTTAGACATATAGTTGATATTTTGAGCAAGTTGGGTCAATTCGTCCTTCCCCTTAATCCCAATTGTCAAACCCAGTTTTCCATTGGCAATATCATTCACATTATCAGAAATGAGCTTCAAATATACTATTTTCTTTCGAACCAATATCAAAAAAATGGCGATAAAAGTAAAGATTGCGAACGCGAATAAGAACAACATTACAAAATTGAATTCAAACATACTAAAAGTGTGGTAATTTCTCTCTATAGATGTTACGAATAGAAAAGTGAGGATTGTAAAAGCAAACGAAATAAAAAAACTAACTGCAACAGCACCAAGAAGTTTTATAATTATCTTATTTCTAAAACTAACATTCTTCATATTTTATAACCAATTCCCCACACAGTTTTAATATAAATGGGATGTTTAGAATCCTCTTCTATTTTGTCTCTTATTTTTGTAATATGCACCATGACAGTATTATCTGATTTATAAAAAACCTCTTTCCAAACTGCTTCATATATTTTTGCAACACTGAGAACAATTCCTTTGTTACGAGCAAGTAGTTCGAGTATATCAAACTCTTTTGGAGTTAGCCTTACTTCCATGCCTCTTATCCATACTTGACGTGTATCTGTATTTACAGTCAAATCACCAATTTCTAGGATGCTTTTATCATTATCTGTATTTGTATTATACTTTTTAAACCTTCTTAGTTGGGATTTTACTCTAGCGATTAACTCCAACGGATTAAATGGTTTTGATAAATAATCATCGGCACCAGAAGCTAGCCCTTGAATTTTATCTATATCCTCTGATTTTGCAGATAGCATGATAATAGGCATATTTCGTTCTTCCCTAATCTTCATACACGCTTCAATTCCATCCATATTAGGCATCATAATATCCAAAATAATAAGATCAAATTTCTTTTCTTCTAACAATTTTAAAGCTTCAATTGCATCTTCTGCCTTTTGAGTTTTCAGACCTTCATTTTCCAAATAAACAGAGATAAGATTCCTAATCTCTTTATCATCATCAACAATAAGAATTTTTGACTCCATATTATTCCTCCACATTTTTTCTCGTATTGAACAACTAAAGACATAAGCAAGTGGAACATTTTTATCTTACTTTCTTCAAGTTAATTCCTTCAATTATTTTGTCTCCAATAAACCTTGAACTTGGAAGGGCCACACCAACTGATTTCTAGTTCATTGTATACAGAAATAAGAAAGTGAATTATTTTCATACTTAACCCCCCACAGGTTTGAATTCATAATCATACACTAGCGTCCAAATCTTAAGAAAAAGGGGCAAAAGTTCTTAAGAATTCTTAAGCTTTCTACAGCATTTTGTCATAAGAATATATGGCCACTCTTGAAATGTTCACTATTAGCTAATCATCGTAATGGTATTTATTAACAAAATCTAAAAAATAAAGTAAAGTACTAGTTTCAATTTCCAATAATCCAAGTGGGAGCCCATAGTGATTTATATAAAATTCTGGGGTGGGCATTACATTAAATAATATTGGTAAAGAAATTCATAAATTTAGAAAGATATATACGCTAGCCTAAAAGGAGGCTGGTGCAAAGTTTCTTAACAGATAAAAAGTTGGTATGATTGCAGATGGGTTTTATGCGATCGTTAGTAATTGATGTAATTCATTGTACACTGAAAAAACGAAGTTTGGTTGTTGCAAAATGATTATGAATATCTAATCCAATTAGAAGACTACAATAATCAATTATCCGAAATTAACTTCATACAAAACTAATAACAAGCATAAAAAAACGGTTCTGGTGCAAAAATTATTTGATAGAGGCATAGAAACCTGCATAGACTGTTCAATGGTAGATTATGATGCAATTCCAAATAATTTATGTATGAATCTAACTTCACTTTGGGCAGACTTCACCTGTAAGTGAAGTTGTCCTTTTTTCATCATATGCATGGTTTCAACACCACCCAATATAGAAGTGGCTGTTTCATATGACTTGAATCCTAACATAGAACGTACACGTTTCTTAATGAAACGGTGATCTTGTTCCACTATATTATTGAGATATTTAACTTGCCTTAGTTGTATGCCTTCAGGCATACGTTTCTCTTCTTTTAATTCTTGAATTGCTACAGCATAGGCAGGGTTCTTATCTACTGTTATTACGCGAGGTTTACAAATATGAGAAGCAGCCAAGGCTTTCTTGAAAAAGCGCTTGGCTGCTTGTTTATCTCTTGATTCACTTAGATAAAAATCAATGGTATTTCCTTCTGAATCGACTGCGCGATATAAATACATCCATTGCCCTTTTACTTTCACATACGTTTCATCGACTCTCCAGGAATCATTTGTTGTCTTAAGATGACGTCGTACTCTTTCATCTAATTCAGGTCCATATTGATGCACCCATCGCATAATAGTGGTGTGAGCAATAGACAAACCTCGTTCCTCCATCATTTCCACCAAATCACGAAAACTTAGGTTGTACCGTAGGTACCATCTTACCGTTAATAAAATAATATCAGGTTGATAGTGCTTCCATTTGAACAAATTTTCCTTTTTCATACCGATCACACACCTTTTTTAGAGTAATAGTATCAGTATGTCCAAGATTTAGAGATTATTTGCAATTTCCCTGAAGTTTTTGCACCAGAACCGATTTATCATGATATTACAAAGATAATCAAATTAAAAGATATTTCTTAAACATCATTTTTAATTATCCCTTTATTTACATCGCTTTAAATGTATACTTTCTTATTATTTACTGGTTCGTTGCACGAAACCAACATCTCTAGCAAGACCTCGTAAGATATTTGGAGATAAAAAACTTTGAATCTCTTGAACAAATAGTTATAATTCGTCAGATACAGAAATAGATATACAAAAACGCTATCCTCTCGTTTTGAATTTATACCGAAAGAATAGCGTTTTTTTCATTTTTTTGTTTTGGGGTAATTCTCAATTCTTAAGTTGATGGGCATGGGGTACCGCCAGCATTTTGGAAAAAAAACACGCTAAGCAAAAAATACAATAAGCCGCCCATATGGACAGCTCATTTACATAATTATCGAAAGCGGAAGTTAAAAATTCTTAGTTTCTTGCTCAATTAAAGCACTACATTAATCTAGAAATTCAAGTAATTTCAATTTTTCAATTATCATTGACTTATATTTGATAGCTTCATACTGTGAATTATCAATTTTTGTCTTTTTTATATTTAACATATCAAATATTTCTCTTTCAATATCTCTTCTTGCTTCTAAAACTTTAATTGTTCCGTCTAAACCGTGATAGCCTTTCATTTTCGCATACCCTTGATTTGTATAATACTCAATAAATCCAGCAGACCATTCTTTTGCTCTTTCATTAAATACCTTTCTGAATGAGAATTCCAAATCATCTTGTTCTATATAAAACAATACTGGATTTAATTTCTCTATGATTTTCGCTAATGCATTAATATAACTTATAACTTTCTCTTTTTTTTCACCATATTTAACCATTCCGATTGTTAATGGATTTTGTATGAAGCAACATTCAAAAATATAAGTTTTATTTTCGTTGTTGGCTATTTCAACAAAATCCCTCCATTTTTCAATTATTAATTCAATATTCCTCTCTAGCGGTAATTCATATATATCATTTTTGAAAATGGTATTTAATAAACTTTCAGGAAAATTAGAGCTGTATTCATTTTTAATTTTTTTATATGGCAATAAATAATTGTTTCCTCGCTTCGTGACTCTATCACTAATTACTTCCCTAAAATTACCACTATTCACTAACAAACTTTCGAATTCACTTTTATCAAAACAAGATACCCCATCATAATCAGCAGGGTGGTCTGGATTCCCTTCAAGAAATAACTCAACGTCAATATTTTTTTCAATTAGAATATCGTAAAGCAAGTTTGCAGTGGTCGATTTCCCAAAGCCAGGAAGCCCTTCTACTATGATTAATTTTGTATTCAAAAAAATCTACACCTTTCTAAGACAAAATAAAAAGTTTTAAATTAAAAATAAATTGTCCACTGAACTCACCCTCACCTCTTTTTCTAAATTTTACCATCTGAATAATGCGGTAGTAAAGAAGTTTTTCTTGTATATCGTATACATAATCGGTTGACATAACATCTCATTATCAGTAGCAAGAAAAAGGCGGATCTCTACTCTCACAAGGAATTCGCCTTTTTCTTTTTCTATGATTCTATGCATTTTTTTATACTTTCCTATCCTGGCGTGGGTTTTAGGCTTCTCATTTGTTACTGAATTTGCCGAAAAACTGTATAAAATCTTGCATGCTCTTAGCGTGGGTTTTTTCCAAAATGCTGGCGGTAGCCCTTTTTAAGCTTCTTATATTTTCTATATGAACGTCTAACAATGTTTAACATGAAATACGGTATTTTAACAGGGAAAGGCAATTTATAAATGAAAGGCAAGTAAAATGTAAAATATGCCTTTTCTAGGTCTCTCCACTTACTATCTTCTTTTGTTTTTAAGAAATCAGATACATCGACTACATATCCCCTTCCGTTTTCCATCATCACATTTTTCCCGTGAACATCACAAGGAGTTAATCCTTGTTCCCTTGCATACTCTAAAGCTTCATTGATATCAAGGATTACCTGCTTAGGAATTTTAATCCCCTTATGAATAGCATCGTATAAGGTAATTTCTTTTAAACGTTTCAATACTATGAAATTTTCTCCTTTATATATAAGCTTCGAATAAGAAGGATGATTTCCGATTCTTCGGTATACTTCTGACTCTTTTTCAATTCCTTCTCCTTCTCGCGCGTAAACTTTCACTACCCAATCTTTGTATTCTTTGTGCATAAATACTGCGGCATAATTACCTGTCCCTAAACACTTCCAAAGTCTAGGAATATCTTTAACTACTACAGGCTCGAATTCATCCTCACTTCTTATGCTTACCTCTTTTAATAATTCGTTCTTTATCAATCCCACAAAACTATTTACACTCATCATTTCCACTCCGGTTTTGCTAAAAGGGGGCCCACCCCATGCCCATCAAGCTAAGATTTTAAGACACCCCCATAACGAGAATTTTACCTTTTTACAGTTATTTATGAGAATTCGGCTCATTTTTTTCGTTTTGGGGAACAATCAATTTCTTAAGTTGATGGCGATGTGGCGATACCCCTCCTAATAGATAGAATTGTATTCAATTAGCAATTTTTTTGCACTTAAAAAGAGTTAACAAGAACATGATGTTAGCTGAAAGTTCATTATTCAAAGAAAAAATAGCCTTGACCTGTATCGAGATATACTCTATTATCGAATTTGTTTTCATAATTCATTTTTACTGTATAACCATACAGCCGCATTGAATCGACCTGTCCTCGAACAGATTTTTTAACACTTTCCATTACATAAACATACTTGTTTACCGCTCTGTAAAAAGTATATTCCGTAACAATCGCTTCATGGGCATAAATAGGTGTATCATGATTAGGCGTCTCCTGTATTACATATTCAGTAGGTAGCAGTTTATCTTTTTTTATATGAACAAAGTATTTATCATCTGAACCTGGTGACCATAAGACCCACACCACATTCGCACCTGCTAACACTATACAGACCTTTTTTATAAAGCGTTTGTCTACCTCTTGTCTTATTAGAAATTGATATGCACAGAATGGGAAAGTGAAAATACCGACTGCAGCAACCCACTTATCCATTACCATATCATTTATCCAAAAAACTACTCCAGCAAAGCTTATCATAGCGTATACAAAAATGAGAAACGAAACTATCGCCGCTATCCTATACAACATCTTTGTCATTACTCCATCCCCTATTAAACCTAATATGTAAAAGAATTGAATCTCTCGTAATATTCATTGTAGGGGTACCACCACATCGCTATCAAGCTAACAAAACAAAATTCCCCCTAAAATGAAAAAATACGCTATTCTTTCTATAGAATCATAGGAAAGGATAACGTCTTTTTTGCTTTATAGATAGTACAAAACCTTAGCTTGATAATGATGTGGTGCTACCCCACATCCATCAACTTAAGGATTTAGACTATTTTTGAAGTTAAAAGCACGTTACTATTCTCTTATGTTAATGAGAAAGGGTGACGTGCTTTTTATGAATATGCATCAAAAACAA
>NZ_JBCGHT010000020.1:0-65206 GCF_039549175.1 Paenibacillus sp. 102
TCTTTTCAATCAGCTAAACGAGTGTTGGCTGGACTGGAAGCGATGAGAATGATTAAAAAAGGACAGACTTTGCAAGGGGAGAAGTCTGTCAAAAAACAAATCAAGTTAATCAATCAACTCTTCGGTCTCACCGCAAAGTAGTAGATTTCATTAGGAATCTACACTGCTATTTCTAATCTACATATTATTTGCACCAGAACCCTTTTGGTTCTTCCAACTTTCATATTCACTTTTAAAAGCACGTTCCATTTTCTTCATCGAGTATTGAATGGAAACACTTTGTTTAAATTTCTGATACGGCTTTGATTTTTTCATATGCTGAATTCTTTTTTGTTCTTTATCGTATACTTTCATTTCTTGTAAAAAAGCGTTCCCCATCCTTTTATAAAGGTCGTTTATTTTATTCGTTTTATAGTCTTCATACAACTTTTTATCTTGCTTACCTTCTCCATATGCTTTCTTAAAAACTTGAACTTCCTTATCTAATTTTTGAAGAAACTGTTCATAATCTTTTTTATGATGTTGTTGGATGTATCTTCTACTTAGTTCATCTATTTGAGGCTTTAATGGCTGAATTGTATTGTATCCATATTGCCACTGTCTTTTATCCTGTGGTAACTGTTTATAGATTTGGAGAAACAGTGGTTTCAAATGACCATTTCGCCAGTTAAAAGTAGAATCTTCTTTTTTCCCTGCTACCATATTGTTACGAATCAGATCATTAATTTGCTTCTTTTCTAACTTTCGATCTAACAAATTGTTTACGACTTTCCCCTTCATTGCATCCAATGTTTTGGGCTTTCTTTTGCCTCTCTCTCTTGTTGGAAAGGGTTCAACTGTTGCGACATGAATGTGAATATTATCCGTATTGAAATGGATGGCTGCCGACCAAATCGAACTTTTTTCTATCCCCTCCCGTTTTTGCATTTCCTTCATCGCAAGTCTTGTGACATCCATTAACTTTTTTTCATCCAGTGTTTTGGTTCTTGCATCATATATGCCTTGTTCTTCGAGCCAAGGATTATGAAAAGAGATCACATCTTGCCACATAATGCTTCCATTTTCATGAGCGGTTTTGAACATTTCCTTTAAGGATTTTTTTCACTTTCTGTTAATCGGTTTGAGTGTTCCGTAAAAAGAGCTGAAGTCTTTTCTGAATCCCCCATGTAATCTTGATACAGTTCAAACATTTTTTGATTAAGCTTCACTTCACTTTTCGCTTCCTCCCGATCAACGTATTCAATATAGTTTTGAAATGCATCGGAATTTGGCAAAACAAATTTTATTTTTAACACAACACCAGGCGTTACTGAAGATGGAACAGGAGCCGTATTACTCATGTTCATCATCCTGCATCATCATTTGGATAAACGTATTCATTTTTTGCATTTCGTTATAACAATCATTCATTACATGGATGTTTTTTTGTATCAGATTTTCTAACTCCATTTCTCTTTTATTTTGTTGCTGAAAAAATGCAATCATTTCTATTTGACCTTTTAAAAATTGCTGCCTTGATAATCCTTTTTTCTTTGCCATCTCATCTATTTTCTTTACGACAATTGGATCTACTTCTCTAATTCTTATTTCCACTTTTCCCTCTCCTTTCTGCAAATCCGGGTAGAGAACAAAAAATAGTGAGAAGAGCATAAGGGGTTTTTGTTCCCACCTAGGGTGTGAAGCTAGGCAAAGCCTAGCAAAACGATGGGAACAAGAAAAGTAACCAAAAGTACACTCAAGGTACACCTAAAAACCACGAAAGTACATTCAAGGTACACTACACTTTTTTCATAAACGCTCTACATCTTTGGCCTTCTCATCTAATTTTTTAATCTTTTCTTTCACTTGACCTTGCTCCCATTTGTATAGCTCAACCTTCTCTTTTGACTGGTTAATATTCGTTTCTTTTGAATTGATTTTTGCATCTGTTTCCATTTCTTCTGTTTCCGTTTGGTACTTAGAATCGTTCTTCCATTCCGTGATTTGCTTTTGCCATTCTGTTTGCTTAGACGTTTCTTGTTTCATGGCTTCATCATATTGTTTTACTTTTTCTTTTAATATTTTTTGTTCCATACCGATAAATACTTTTGCATACGAGCCTTTACTTTTTTGTGTAATGCCCTCTTCTATTTCCGTTTTCTTTTGATCGGAGAAGAATGATTTTAAGAATGTTTGCTTTTCATCTTCCTTTGAAGTTTCCTTTTCTTCTTCATTCTTTTGTTTTGTCTCTACTGTTACATCTCGATTATTTTTTTCAAATACATCAAGCGCAACTGCCTGCCATTTTGGAGATAATTCTTTCACTTGTACAACCATATTTTCATCATCTTGATACACAACTTTTACTGGTAATTGAAGGTCTGGATTTGCTTTTTCCTGTGCCTGGAACTGATATTGTTCTCCATCTCCTCCCTCTACACGAAGAAACATTTCTATTGTATGAGAAGCTGGATCATACGCTCTTTTCTCTATTGTCATGGTTCGATTTCCCAATAACGCAACCGACTTTTTCAGCTCTGTATGATAGACTGGTTCTTCATAAGGTAAATATAATTTCGAAGTGAAAAAACCGAAAAAACCAACAAACATAAATCCTACAATTAATCCATATATCCATGACTTTTTACGTCTTAAATTCACACCATTATTTACAACTTCCATTTACTGAACACCTCGCTTTTTTAAGATGTAATGATCTGAACCGCTAATTCTTCTACATTGGTTACTTGCCAACTCTCTTGATTTTTTTGCACCGTTACTTTCATAACATTCTTCGTTTTATCTGTTGTCCCATTCGCTCCAATGGTTACGGTATTTTGAAATTCTGCGATCACTTCTACCTGAGAGGCACCAATCTTATAAGCCTGTAAGTATAACTTCATATCAGATGGCTTTGATACGTATGTGTCCTCCATTTCGAATGTATCCGTTGGATAAAAGAGCTGAAACACTTCTTCCTTCATCAATTTTTTCGCTTGTTCTCTTCGTTCCTCATATCCTTGTTTTTCTCGATGAAAGGATAACTGAATAAACTTCTCGACTGCTGAAAGATACGATTGTCGCTCTTGTTCTTGTTCCGAAGGAAGAGTTTCCTTCACTTTCTTTTTCAGTTCTTCATTTTCAGTTTGTAACACCTGGTTACGAACTTTTAATTGCTTTACATCACCCGTTTCATCGTTACGAGAATACAAAAAGATGTTTAAAAAAGTAACGCCTGCAATGACAATTGCAAGCGTTACAAACCAGACTTTTCTTTTATCTTTTTCATTCGTTTCACTCACTGATTCTGCCTCCTTAACTTGTAATCTCTTATCCAGTTTTGTTATCATTTTAGTAACGTCTCACATGTCCTTTAAAGACTCGACTCCAATATGCATCCGATAGATTTTCAATTGAAACTCCTTTATTTGTTTGACAACCAATGAATGTATTCTGGTCAATGACAATCCCAACATGACCATCATGTTTATACGTATCAAAGAAAATAACATCACCAGCTTTCATCTCCATTGGTGAAATTTGTGTACCAATTTTATTCAAAGTTTCTGTACTCACCAGTCCCACAGAACCCACATTCATTCCGACCTGCTCAAATGCCCAGCGGACAAAACTTGAACAATCAAATATACCTACAGCAATTTCAGATTGTTTTCGGCCGCCACCAAATACATACGTAGAACGTCCAATCCATTGACGCCCTACATCAGCAACTTGCGAGCCAGAAGAACCGCCTCCAGTACTTCCCCCACCGCCATTTACTGGTACGCCAGGTATATAGTATTTCAGCACCGCATCAACATACAAGGCGTCGCCATAACACGCGCCGTAAGGGATCATTTCAGGTCTTACACAACGATACATACCCGTATGTTTTACTTTCTGATAGGTTTCTGCGGAGAACTGAATGGCTAATTCTTTTGTGTATTTCCCACCGTTTTTTGTAATAAAATCAAAGAATCCCGTTCCAAAGTTGTAGGCCTGCAAAGCGGTTTTTATGTGATCCATATCACCTGGTCCCGTTACACCCGCTCGCTCAATCGCATGCTTAAATTCCTGTACTCCCGCCCAAATGGAGTAATCAGGATCTGTAATACAGTTGGGTGCTTTACAGTATTTTGTGTTATACGCACCTTCAGAAGATTGCATGGGATCCAGCCCACGTCCACCACTCTCTTGTTGCATCTGAGCTAACATCAGAGGGACAAACGCTTCTACGCTAAATTCCTGCGCATACTTCCGAATGGTAGGTTCCCATTTCAACACTTCAGCCGAAACATTTGCTGTCCCCATACCACCTTGTGGGTATGTAATATCCCCTTGTTTTTTATTCCCTTCCCTTCCATTCCACCAATCAGTGTCATTGTAGCTCCTATAAGAAAGGTTCCAAGGAGAAAAAGTAGACTAAGAGCAATCACAATGAGCCACTTTTTCGGAATGATCTTCAGTACAAGATGCATGAATTATGCCCCTCCTCCAAACAACGCTAACTCTTCTTCTGTTACATCGACTTTAAATAAAATGTTCTTCACAGCACTGATGCATAAGAGAACATCTCCTGTTGATAAAAACGGTATTTCATTCAGTTCACTTGTACTGATTTGTCCCGCAAACACTCGTCGTAACTACAGCATTCGATTTTTTATTATCAACAATAAGCAGTTTATATAAGCTTTATATATAAGTCTTATATAAACTGCTTATTACATAAATATTGATATAAAATTGATATGTTAAAGGTATAAACCCTTTTATAAAAGGGTTTTATTATACGTTGTATAAATAAAATGTATATATACAACGTATGTAAAATTTGTTATTTAATATGTGAGTTTCATGTTAACGTATAGTGCTGTTTTTTTGGGAATACGTTTACCCAATATAGTAATGATAGTGAAATCTATTCTATTAAAAGTCTAGAATGTGAATCACATGAAATATAAGATTAATACATTATATATACGCCGTATATATACGCTGTATAAATGAAACCTTGTAAAATGAAGGGTTTTCTAAAAAAAGGATTTATAAGTTCTATATATACGTTTTATATATAACGACTTGATATACGCCTTATAATGATGTACTATGTTTCTAGGAATAATTAACCAATGGTTTAAGGGGGGGGAAACTTGAACGAGGTTTTAAGCGGAAAGTATCAAACGATAAAATTTACAGATGAAGTAGTAAACATGTTCGCAGATATTCTTGAACAAGACGAGATACTATATAATGTATTTCTATACATAGGAAACATCGTTAATAAACAATTTCAAGAAACCAAATACATGAGGGGCATATCAATTAATGAAATAGTAGAAAATGTAGTCATAGATAGGAGAGTAAAGAAAACAAAAGGCAAATCTTATTCATTAGAAGTTGAACGCACCAATATATCAAGACGTTCAGCTGAAATAAGTGTTAGTACATTATCATCAATGTCTTTAATCTATGAAAAGGCTATGCACCCGTATAAATTTTTAATCTCAACTTATAGAGGACAACAAGTACTTATTGAGTTAGGGAAAAGAAAAAAAGTAAATAAGGAGAGATAAAATAATGGCGAAAAATTTCTTGAAGAATGAAGTAGCAGTTAAGATGACGATGGTTGGTTTTGGTCAGGCTGGTACTAGAATGGTAGATAAATTTGCTGAATATAAACATACAGATGGAACATCAGTATATAACTGCTTAGCATTAAACAGTAATGATGGAGATCTAGCAGAACTAAAAAATGTACCAAAAAGCAACCAAGTGTCACTTAAATTAGGTGGTTTAGGTAAAAATCCTGAGCGTGCAGTAAAGGTGCTTGATTCAAATGATGAGGCAAAAGAAAAATTAAAAGAATTTATCACGGAACGTGTAAGACCATCCGATGAACTTGTGTTATTCTTTGCAGGCCTAGGTGGAGGAACAGGAACTTCTACAATCATTAAGGCGATTGAAGAGTTTTCTGCTTTTCATAACAAGCCTGTAATTAGACAAGAATTACAAAAAGTTGCACAACAATACCCTATGGCAGAGATAAAAGCAAATCAAGCAAAATTTGCAAGAATCGCTTTTGAAAACGCTATTGAGCGTAAAGATTTTATTAAAATGGGGATTGTTGTAACACTTCCAGTAAGAGCAGATGGCCCGGATGTACTAAGGCAAGTAAATAAATTTTCTCAGGAGATTTGGAAATTAGCTAATGATAAATCCAAAGGTGTAGCATTTGTAGTATTTGCTGATAATCAGCACTTTTATGATGAATTTAAAGAGCTAAATGAGAATGAGAAAAAAGGTATTGCCAATGCACGTGATTATGCAAATCAACGCATTAGTGAAATTATTCATGAATTAAATACAGCTGCAAATGGTTCTGGAACATCTGTAATACTTGATTCTCAAGACTTTAAACGTATTTTACTTGAGAAAACAGGTTGTTTAGTAATTAATAAGATTTCACGTAATATGAACCAGATTGAAAATAGCCATGCAATTGTAGAAATGTTTCAAGAATCATTAAGTGGAAGCTCTTTCCATCATCCAATTGATTTGATGAAAAAGAATAACGATGGTTCTGTTGAGGCATCAAAAGTGCATCATTTTGGTATGCTTGCTATCCTAGATGAACAAAAAAACATTGATGATTCCTTCATGGATGATGCTAAAGTAGAAGTTTCAAATAATTTACCTATAAACGGTACTGTTTTTAATGGATATTTAGTAAGTAAGAATGATTTCTTGGGAAGTGTATATACGTTTTATAAAACTGATGCATTACCATCAAGATTATCTAAGGGATTAGTTGAAGAATTTAATGAATTTAAAGAGAAGCAAAGTCAAATTCAGTACAAAAAGTCTCAAATTAGTACGATAGAAAGTATAGATGAGGATGAGGACTTAGGTTTTGCCTTTGGTGATTTTATTGATATGGGTAGTGACGAAGAAAATACAGAAGCTGGAGCCAATGAAGATGCTGAATTAGCGGACTTTTTAGATCCAGATAAGATGTTTGGTACTACAAAATAACAAAAAGTCTGGAGCTCGCTCCAGACTTTTTGTTATTCCACCGTCGTATTCACGAGAGATTTCATATAATCAATGATATTATCATGTATGTACTGCTCAATAAAGAGTTGTTTTTTAGCTAAATCTTCTTCTTTTTTAAACCATCCTACCTTTTTAATACGTTCGTCATCAGGTTTACTATTCCAGAGGCCTTCTGCTTGCTTTCTTAATTCCTGGCGTGCTCTATGTTCAATAATGAAATTATCTAGTCTTTCTTGACGATGACGTATCTTTAAAGCTTCTGCATCTTCAGGTTGTGGTAGCCGTTTTAATATATTTCCTATCTTCTCCTCATACTGAGATTCAATATTTTTTATTTTTTCTTCTATCTGCTTATTCACCATTTTTTCAATGATTTCTGCAGTTGCTTGAAGGTTTAATTGGGTAGATACTTCATTTGTTTGATTCTCTAGTGGTACTGGTCTTAAATCAAATTGATGTGGTAAAAGTTCAATAATAGCATCTAAAGACCACTTCTCATCTCTTTTTTGCTTTACAAAAAGAGCGATTTCAAGGTCTAAAGTATTATAGAGCTTTTCGTTTGTGTTATTGGTTCTTAAAGTTTCATGTAGCCCTTTTTCTTCTAAAATATTGAACCAATTATACACTGTATTATGGTGACGACCGACTAATTTAGAGAATTCTGTTATCCGCCATGCCTTCTCAAAAACATTATCGTTTAATATATCATCATCGTTTTTTTGATGGTCTCGTGAATCGCTTTTTTGATCAATCATTGTCCTACCTCCTTGAAAAATCCTCAAATACACACTTGAATTGAAATTAACATGTTAATAGTTATTTCGATGATATCAATGTAAATACCTATCAATTTAGGTATTTACATGAAATATGAGATTAACATATAACCAAGAGTGTATTAACAAAACATTGACTATAAATCTACAATTTGTTAAAAGTATTAATGTTTTGTTAACTAAAAACATATAAATATCAATGTTATATTAATGATAATAAGTATATTTTGTGCTAGAAATATGGCTTATAGTTGCCATGAGATTAACATATTATATTGCTTATTATTAATGATAAGGAAATATAAGTGTTTTGTAAACAAATTATGAGGATATAATGACTGTGTACTGTGGAAAATGAGAAAAGCAGGTTATTAAATTCCAATTTCAATGTATAAAAAGATACAAGAAGGTAACACTACTAATGTGATGATGCTAGTAGCTTAATAAAATACTAGTAAGTTAATGATCCTTTAATCCTTTAAATAGAGTTAATATTTATCTAGCCCTGTTATTTTTAGTATTGAATTCATTGTTTATTTGTATTTTGTCATGATATAGAATTTAGTTGGTTTAATGAATCTAATTTACCAAGAATAAGCTTATATAAAGCGCACAAAATATTATGCTTATGCACAGATAAGTGCTTATATGTAATTGAGTATAGATATTGTTTAGCTTATAGTGCGAACTTAACTGTTGTTTATAGGATGATTTAAATAAATTAGAGGGATTGAGATTGACATGTTAGATACTTGGGCTCTCTATTATTTTAAACACCCTTAAAAACAGACATTAACATGAAATATGAAATTGACATGTAATGAAGAGTAAATCAACAAGACACTACTATAAAAACAAAATATATTATCATTGTTAATGTTATATCAACCAAGGCTACATGCACATCAATATAACATTAATGATAGTGAGCTTATTTTGCATTAGTAAAACGACTTAAAGTTACTATGAGATTAACAAAACAATCTGTACAGATGTATAAAAAGAAAAATAGAGGTTTATACATAAAATATGATGATATTAAAACTTTGTAATAACATTAAGATGGATACAGATTGCTACGCTGCTAATACAGTATTCTTCCTGGGTGATATTAATCGTTAAGTATGTCTTACCACAATAAAAAACAATCGATCCAGTGCTTCTAGAATCTGTCATTGATACGTTAGATGTAAAAATTCATAAATAGTATATTCGTGTATGGGTAAGCATTTTTACGCAATTGAGTACTAAATGTTATTTAGCCTGTGGATTGAATGGTACTTTTGTATATAACTTAGGTTCATCAGAGGGAATGGCATTAACATGAAATATGAAATTGATATGTAATAGAGCAGATATTGACAAGACATTAACTATAGTGATGCAAGCCTCTTTAGTTGTTGATGTTATATCAATTATAAATATATAAATATCGATGTTTTCGTTCTGTGGAGATTATATACAGTTAACTCTTGAGTTTTCATTAAAATTGAAAGTGATTCAAAACAGTATTTGATAATGATTTTTACGTTTTATAGTTTATTTAAACAAATAGAAGTAATCTACCAGAGGTTATTTGTAGAGAATGGTTAATACTTTTTTATTTAGTGAATTATTTATAGAGTATCTGTGAATGTGTTTTCTTTTTTACAACTATATATATTTTACAAGGGGCTATTCGTTTTTATAGTTTTTTCAATCAGTACTAATGGCCTATGACTTATTACGAGTTGAGAGGAATATCCTTCTATTAATAAATGCATTAACTTTATATCAATATTAGTTTAATGCATTTAGTTACTGTTGATATAAAATTAACATTTTTATCTTTGTTTTCGTTAACATGTTAATGTCTGTTGATATGTTAATGTCTGTTGATATGTTAATGCTAACCATCGTACTGTAATCAGTAAAATTGTTTACAAGACATTGATATTTTGTGAATTATTTCTCACTTAACACCTTTGTTTTTTTGAAGTGAAGGTTTCTTGGAAAATAGATATTTATATTTGTAAGCTATTAATATTTATTTTCTCCAATCGTATGTGTAAATATAACCGATTAGTTGAAGAATTTTGTGTATTAGAGATTGAAAAAAATATAATTTGTTTACATAATAATTATTATGATTTATTTCCAATGAATAAACTCAGTATCTAAACTTATAATTTACATACTTAAGGTGGATGTAATTGAGAGAGACACGCATCGCGCAAGACTTTATAGCGCCAGTAGAAACAGCGTACTTTGTAGAAGTGAGAAGAACTAAATGGGCGGATCAATACAAACGTGAACACTTAATTCCGAAACAAGCATACTTAGATAACGGATGGTGATGGGAATACGGATGCGGAATCCCATAATATAAAGAAGATACAATTGATATTGGAGATATGGTGTATTGCGAGAAGTGCAAGGAGAAATCCGAAATTGAAATTAAAAATCCATTTTTCTTGGGCTTTTTAAACTCCTTTACTAAGGAAAAAATTGAACTAATTGCTACAAATGTAAAAAGAATAAGGCGTATTCTATCTGGCATTTTCAACACTCCTAATATTTCGATTACGTTCATTATATTATGATTTTTAAATGTAGTAAGAGTTTTTAATATTAATTAAGTGAAAATTAAGAATAATTTCGACGAAATAATCTTTTGAATAGAAAGCGTGAAATAACAATGGGGCTAGAGAGCTGGACTGAAAAATATTAGTACGGTTCGCAAATGCGGACCGAAAGCGAAAATATGTATATATTGTGGAAAGGAATGTGTTCGAATTGGACCATGATATATCCAGAAAGAAGGAGTTAAAAATCTAACAATTCGTGAGTGGGATTGCCTTTCTTGTGGTACACATCACGATAGAGATAGGAATGCAGCAATTCGTCTCTTAACCGTAGGAACTACGGGGATAGCCCTAATTCATTAGAGTTCGATAGAACTCTGTACTTAGCTTAGGAATCTCCCACTTCAAACAGCCTGTAAGGATGTTAAGTGGTGAGTAGTTCAAATATGGAACCTAACTTCATTTGGGGCAGACTTCACCTGTAAGCGAAGTTGTCTTTTTTTCATCATATGCATGGTTTCAACGCCACTCAATATAGAAGTGGCTGTTTCATATGACTTGAATCCTAACATAGAACGCACACGTTTCTTAATATACATTATTAGGGAGACATAAATCATAAACAAGGAAGAGGAATGGTTAAATGGCAACAATTTGCCAGTATGCCGGAACAATTTGTTGGTATCAGATCTATCATTAAGGAGAATGCGAGAGTGCCACGCCCTATTGCTACGCAAGACGTTCAAGAACGAATGGAAATCCGTCTATTAACTTCATTACTAACCGAAGAGGAGATACTAATTACATACTATGAGGATGGTTACAGATGTTCCGAATAAGAGAGCCCACTACGGTGCGCCAGCGCCCCCTTTAGGGGTGGGGGTGGGAGTGTCAATAATCAAAACACTTAAACGTACCATTCTTAGCCAACGGTATATGTGACAATTAATTTGTTAAAATCTAAGAGGTTATTCAACATTCACTCCGAACTTCTTAAAAAGAAAAAGTCGTGGCCATACAAATGCTCACGACTTTTTCCTTAATAATAAAGATCACTTTAATTGTGTGACATAGCTTTCTTCCCATATCCCAATCCTTGAAATTGCTCAAAGATAATAAAATCATAAATATAACCTTGCAAATCATTTTCTGGAGATTTTTGTGCAAGCCAAATCATTCCAACCACATTTTGATTATGGAAGATAGAAAATAAGTAATCTCCTAATATATTAATGATTTTATTTTCTAGTTACAAAGTGTTCTATTTAAACTTATTGTTCCCCTGTTCAATCATTAAACTTAATATTTTTCTAAGTTATGCATATATTTATATGAAGTCTAAATTATCCCAAGTAAAAAACTAATTTTGTAATAAAATCTAATATAAAGATATATCTTATATATATTTAAAATATAAAGATAAAACTTATATAGGACGAGTAAATAGGGAAGAGCTCTTACTGTAACAAGGACTCTAGACATACCATAGCGTAAAAAATCAGAAATAGTAGTATTTAACAACGGAAAAGTAGGCATAATATTGATATAAAAACTACAAATAATCATAAACAAAATCATGTATTTCTACATAAAAAACGAAACAAATTAATACATTATTGAGCATGTTTATTCAAGTGCTTAATTACGTATTAATCTACTTTATTTCCACAATTTTATTTTATTTACCCACAACCAATTCACATTAGGTACTAAGTCATTAACATAATCCAGATTTATCACATAACTCACACAAATATTGATGATTTTTGATAGATAAGTTACTAGAATACCTTTATATCAGTAAATATAGTATTATATTATTCACATTCGACTATATTTATCTACTTATACACAAAATTTAACTTTTTTCTTGCGATTATTTGTAGATATTTGAGTGCACTAAGGCAGTTCATAACGTGTTTATATGAAAGTATGTGTGGAAATTTAGTTAGTTACAGTACAGTTGTTGTATAAGAGTGCATAAAAAAAGACTCTATTATTAATAGAATCGGGTAAGGGTGACTGTTATAAAGAATCAGTGCAAGGCTTTCAAATTACAGAACCAACACGAATAGCCCTCTACTTTTAATTTTTTCAAAAATAGAGAGCGGAGTATTGTTAATTGGTTTCTATTACTTCAAGTACTTGTTCAGCTGTTGTTACTTGAATACCAGCGCGTATTAACTTTTCAAAGGCACGCATAAATGTAATCAAATTGAAGCCATGTGGTACTTCAATAACGCGAAGTGTTTCTTTAGGTAATCTATCTATCTTTTCAATGAACAATTCGCGAACATCACTAGGAATAAAGCGCTCTTTATGTCCTCTTGCTTTTAGGAGTTCACGTATTTCTATTTCTAAAGCCATATAAGCATTTAGATTTGTACCTTGTTCATAGGCGTACTTTCTAAACAACGTTTCTTCTTGATACTTTAGATAGTTGCGGTGATATGATTCCTCTGTAACAGGTACAGCAAATTTGTATTTTAGTAATTCATACGTTTTACGGAACAACTTTTTGATGTTTCGAAGAGAGTACATAGAGAAATGCAATCCGAAATCAAATACAGCTTGTTCTTTTTGCTCTTTTGGTACATGTTGTGTAATAAGAGGATAGATACCTTCCTTAGCTGCTGTATCAAGAATTTGATATTGTGATGTTTGATTTAATAGTTTCTTCAATGTATATACTAATTTATTTGGATATTCTTCATTACGATCTATCATGTCACGCAAGCTATGAATTACACTACGAATTTGTCGGTGGCATGTATATTTAAGTACATGAATAAACTTATTCATGTCTTTTGTAAATTCACCAATATTCATATCTTGTAGAACAGATTCAATAAAACGAGCTTTACGAGCATACGTAACCTTTGGGGTGAATGGATCGCGATACTGTACTTCTCCTGCTTCTTTTGTACATAAGAAATCCGTATGTAAGGAGAGATATAAAGTCGTATATCTTTTTTTATTATTAACCCCTTTTTGTAATTTGCAAATTTTGAATAGGGGAGTTCCTGTACATGGTAATGCAGTTGTTAATTCTGCCATAACCGCGCGTATTTGATGCGGGTATTTCTTATGTAAAAAGCGGTACATCCCACCAAAATGAGTTTTATTTCCTCTTTCATCCTGTTTGTCTAAGGAACGTTTTAGTGTCGTTTCTCTGTGCTGTTGCATAGCAATGTCCAAGAATAGTTTCTTAGCTGCAACTGACAGCTCAAAGAAAGCCTTTGTAAATACCACTGGGCTAATATAAACATAAGGGTTTGCCTTTTCAGTTTCTTCATTCATAAAATGAGTTAGCTTAATGGTATATCGGCCATCTAATTCCTTTTCAATCGTGACAATGTTATGTAGACTTAATTTTTTTAATGCAATATAGAATTGAGAATGCTGTATATAAGCAAACTCTTCTTTATATTGCTTGTAATCTTCCCACATCATATGTACTGTTACATTTGGAATGACCCCATTTGTGTAACATTTCTTGTGTAGGTATAAGAAGACTTCTAAATCGGCGTTTGTAATACCATATAATTTATGTTTTCTTCCCATTGTTTCAGAAACAGCAGACAGGGTACGACGGGAAAAAGATGGTTTCGCTTGTTCTACAAAGCCATCTACATCTGCAACACGTTCTTCATATGCCATTTGATCCAGTAAATCTTCAAGGTATGTATCTTTATAGCTGTAGTATTTCTCTTCGAAAGTTTCAACAAGTTTTTGCCAAGACTTCAGTGTTACTAATACTGCATTTGTAGCTTGTCCATTTAGACCACGTTGGTTATGAATAATAAATGATTTTTCCATCTTTTTCACCTCCTACCTGTAAACTCAGAAATATATGCCAGGATACTATAAAATATACCAATTTTGATTATAGCAAATCGAAAAATGTTGAAACATGCTCCTTTAAGAGGAATTTTTCTAATATGAAACACTTTATAAAGCCAGTTGCCACAAGGGATACAAGAATTTCTTTAAAAAAATTTGTGTCAAAGATATGGGAAAAAGTGTTTCATATATTAGTTTCATGAAAATATTGATGAAACAACGTCATAACCATTGGTATAAAAGGATTTGATGGTGATGTGATACATTTTTAGGTCAAGGATATAGCAAAAGTGTTTCATGTTTATCTATAAGTCATTTATTGTGGGAATTTATATTAAATGTAGTAATACAAAGGTTTATAGGAGTGATAGAAAGAATTTTAGGTCAAGGATATGGCAAAAAAAAAATTGTGTTTCAAAATTTAAATGGTCAAGGATATGGCAAAAGTGTTTCATGTTTGATGTGAAACAAGAGAAATAGAGAAATTGAACTAATCCTTTGGTACATAAGGGTTTATGAGCGTTTCTTATATATTGAATGGTCAAGGATATGGCAAAAATGTTTCAAGATAGTCCAGAAGCTGTTTTTAGACAAAGAAGGATAAAACGTTGATATATAAGGAGTTGTGGGATGTTGAGAAAATTTTAAAATCATGTAATTAAAATAAAAAAACATTAACTATTGTTTCATTTTTCAAGTTATTGGTTAAGGATATGGCAAAAGTGTTTCAAGTTTATGTTTCAAATACCAATGAATGAATCTAACGCTTGTACTGTATTGAGACTATGCATTCTTGAGCTTGTATAAGAGTAGGGAAGGGAAATAAAAAGGAAAAAAGTGTTTCATGTTTATAACAAAGGTTCACAATATGTTCAAAAGTGTTACATACATTAATTTCATGAGAGCAATTGATGGCACATTGAGAAGTAATGTATAATAAATGTTATTTCATTCGTACAAACAATAAAAAAGTGTTTCATAATTTGTGTACATATAAAAGAACTGGAAAAGGTCTTACATCTATATATATAATATGTGTAATATATGAGATATAAAAGCATTAGTTTGTTTGAAAGGGATTTATGAAGACAAAGAAGGAAGGAGTGACAAAGTGGAGCGATTAGTACAATTGTTTACAGATGCTTTGTTAATATCTGAACCCTTATATGGAAACAATAAAGCAATTTGGGATAAATGGACTTCTTTTTGTGCAGATGTAGAAAAAGATAATAGTAAGGTCGTAACTTCTCAATATATTTCACCATCTTTTTCAGCTCTAATATCATGGCTGAGTAAAAAGAATGAAAAGGGAATCACGTCACTACAAATTGCTATTAAGTTGAATCAGTATAAGGATGAAATTCATTCAGAAATAGAACATCTTTTAGCAGATGAGTTCAAGAATGATAAAAAACATGAACTAAATGATGAAACAATCATTCATGTAGAAAAAAATGAAGATGGCACAGAGGATAAAGAGTATTTTGAGGTCAATAATTCCGCAGTTTATTTTAAGTTACGTGACGGAATTTCTAAGAATCATTTTGAAGAGGATTCAAATATGGGGGTAAAGTCTTATCCAATTGAAACAAAGGATAGTAATGCTATTGCCCAACTATCTTCACATAGGGATGAAGATTTGAAGCTTATTAAAGATGATGAGGCCTCACGATGGAATACTTTAGTTAATGATGTAATGAGCAATATGGATGATTTAACGGCGGATGTATTAGATTCAATCACTATACAATGGTTAGCTCAGGCGCAGTCACCTGATGAATTTATTGAATTTTCATATGAGCAAGTATTAGATATGTGTAATGTACCAAAAAAGAAGGTAAGTAAAGGATCCTACTATAGACCTGAAGACAAAATTAAGGTTGCGAAGAGGATTGCTGCGCTAGCAAGCATTTTTATATATTTAAATGATGATAATGAAGTAGTAGTTTTAAATGATGAAAACGAACATGATGAGGAATATAAAGTAAAGAGGGAAGTAATTAAAAGGTTATTTGTTTTAGATTCAGTTGTATTATGGAGACATAATACAACAAATGAGTATATGGGTATTGAATCTTGTCGAATTAAACCAGGAAGCTTTTTGGCAAGTTATTTATATGGCTCAAATAATACTACAGCTTTATTATCTAAAAAGGCACTTGAATATAATAGTTATCGCCATAAATATCATAAACGCTTAATTCGTTATTTAACATGGCAGTGGAGAATCCGTCAAATTTATTCAACCTTAAAGCGACCATACTCCATCGGGGGAGATAAAGGATTATTAGCTGTCATGGGGATTCCGCTTACTTGGAAACCAAGTCGCATTCGAGAACATTTAGAGAACGTTCTCACTGACTTAGAAAGAGAGAAAGTAATTTCTAATTGGGAGTATTCGACTAAATTAGATGAAGAACGTTTAAGTAAGAAAAACTGGTTTAAGGATTATTGGATAAATTTAAATATTACTATTCTTCCACCAGAAGAATTAATTACGTCTATGTACAATTTACCAAAGAAAAAAATATTAGAAGTAGAAAGTAATAATGGAACAACAATAGAATATAGTGAAAAAAATAAAGATGTTATTGATATGCCACGAGTAAAAATTAGTAAAGAGCCTGATATTTTTGATGAAGATGCTGTTCGAGAAAAGATACTAAGACGACATAAAGTTGATAATATTAGTATACGGGAATTAGCAAAAGAAATAAAAATATCTGCACCTACATTATCGAGATTTTGTAACAAGCAAACTAAACGTTTATCTGCGAATGCAGTTGAAAAGATGTCTAAATGGTATAAGAGACAAATGATTTTAGAAAAGATGTAATAGTCAAATGGAAATTTATAAGCATGTAATAAGAGCCTATTTTATTGTGAATATAAAATAGGCTCTTTGATTAATTATCTACTTTTGTTTTATATAGGATTGAACTTTATTTTTTTAGATTTAAATTGTGGAATATCATTCTGTCTCTTGAAAAAAATGTGAAAAAGCATCTGAGAGGTTTTTTAATGTGGATTGAGGGGCAATATTATTGACTGCATTTAACCCAATCATATCCAGTTGCTTCTTTAATTGAGTGAGCTCGGCAGAGTAAGAAGGATAGGTTAATCCTTTTCCTATTTCTTTGTAGGTATCATTCCAACGAGCAAGAAAATGGTTAAATACAAAGCGACTATACACGATTGTCTTAGCAATTAATATTTTTGTTTCTTATTTGGAGAGATACGGAATTGATATGCCCTATTTACTAACATGGGTTGCACTTCACTTCTTAGTAGGATGACTACAGTATACAAAAAAACTACGCCTATCGACATTCATCTCCCACCTAAAATAGGTGTTTCACACCTCCACACTTTTAAGGAAGGAGCCTTAGGTCGGAACATGATAAAGAGAAATTGGTTTACAAGCACTTTTAGTATGAACGGGAGTTGTTAGAGATGCTAAAGTTCTATATCCCAAAAATCATGATAATCAATGTTCTTATCAAATTTTCTCAGTGTTTTAATTATTTTAGTTGCAGATGTTAATGTAGGAACACGATCCTTTTTATTTGCTAAATCACTTATTAATGATTTGCTTAATCCAGTTTTTTGTACTAACCATTGTTGTTTAATTCCCCGATGATCCAAATAGTTGCCAAACTGGGTTCTCCTTTTTCCAAGTCCAAACATGCATCGTCCCTCCAAATGGATAATATCATGTTAACAGTTTGTACAAAATTCCATAAAAACAAACCTTTGTTCATAAATATGGAATTATATTTTGTAATGAATAATAGACTAATATAAAGAAAATCAAAAAAAGTGTAATAATTTTTGAGAATATAGCATTCATAGTAATAGCTACAAGTTGCTGATACACTATTCTAATGGCAACTTGTTGCAAAACATATTCCTAAAAAGTAAGAAGCTTATACCCATTGATATATAAGGGATTAAGCTTCTTTTTTCTTTCTAGATAAGTGTAGCGATACATTTAAAAGGTAAACCAGTGAAAATCGAAATTTGTTGTAAATGATAGGAGAAAGAAAGATGGAAATGCTATTCCCCCTAAATATAAAGAAAGCAGAAAGCATCTGCTTAGATTCTTTTCAATGGACTATACGTTGACATAATTCATTAATGAATGAATGGCATTGAGTCCAACTTGTTGATACACCTGTGGGATGTTTTTCTTTTTAAATTCATGAATAGGACGAACCTAAAAAGATGAATAAGGACCTTAATTTTTGAGAGGAGATACAGGAAGGCTTACATGAATTGTCGTTCCTTTACCTACTTCACTTTCAATAAATATCTTTCCGTAGTGCTTTTCAATAATTTTATAACAGATCATTAACCCTAAACCGATACCGTTTTCTTTTATACTATAAAAGGGCTCTCCTAGATAAGGTATACGGTCTTGTGGAATTCCACATCCGTGATCAATAAATCGAATGTTTACCTCATGCTTATCAGGCGCATGTTCGATTTGAATCCAAATTTCTCCCCACCTCGGCGTCGCTTCAATGGCATTTTTTAAAATATTCATAAACACTTGCTTTAATTGATTTCCTTCACAAAGTATAAATGAAGTGTCAGATGTGAACTCAGTTGTAATTTGTATGTTATTCATCATTGCTTCGGGCTGAAGTATCATTACAACTTGTTTAATTAATATATTAAGGTCGTTAGTTTTAAATTCTAATGCTTGAGGCTTTGCTAACGCCATGAATTCATTAGTAATACTACTTATTCGTTCAACCTCTGATAAAACAATATCTATATAATGCTCATTTTTCTTATTTTCTGGTGACTTTAGTAAATGCATAAATCCTTTTATTGCTGTTAAAGGATTATTAATTTCATGGGCAATTGCAGTAGCTAATTGACCTACTACAGCAAGTTTTTCGGATTTTCGTAATAATTCCTCTGTTTTTAAACGTTCAGTGATATCTCGAGAGATACTCAAGAAAACGTTTTTGCCATTCAAGTTAAAAACACGGACACTTAACTCAGTTGTTATTGTTTTTCCCGTCGGAAAAATGTATTCATCTTGTAAAGTGAAAGAGGTCTGTCCATCTCTAATTCTCTCGAATAGCCTTGTGAGCATTGGAGAATCTTGCGGAACAGCACAAGGAAATGGCATGGAGAGAAGCTCTTCTCTACTGCATCCAAATCTTTTACATCCTACAGGATTTACTTCAATAAACTGAGTTGGAATCTTCTTCTCATTCAGCTCTACTACATATACTGCATCAGTCGCTTGTTCAATTAGCGCACGGTACTTCATTTCACTGTCCCTTAACTGCCGATGTAATTGATGTAGTTCTCTTTCTGCTTGCTTCCTTTCAGAAATGTCTCTACAAATTCCTGATAAAGCAATTACATTGCCTCTTAAATCTAGAATGGGCGAAACCGTCAAGCTTACGTCAATGAGAGTTTTGTCTTTTCGTTGTCTAACTGTTTCTAACTGAGTAATAACAGGATCTTTTGTATTCGTATTTTTAACATGTTTAATATTTTCTAAAGTTTGATCCATTAAAAAATCAGGCACGCAAGGTAATTTTTTTCCTAAAATTGCTTTCTCTGACCAACCAAATATCTTTTCATAAGCTTTATTGGCTTGTATCATATGTCCGTCTAAATCAAATATAGTGATAGCATCTATATTGTGATTAACAAACGATTCCAGCCGTTCTTTAGTCAGCCTTAATTCATCTTCCGCATTTTTTCTTTTAGTTATATCAACAGTAGAACCAACCACCTCAATAACCGTTCCCCTTTTTTTAACAGGCCTAAGAGAGAATAGTATAATAGTTTGATCATCTGGCCATGGTAGTTCGAAAGTGATTGATTCACCGTTCCATGCCTGTTGATAGTGTTTTAGTAGTCGAGGAATTAAATGGAATGGAACAATAGAAGAATCTATCATAAGTAAGCTTTTCCCTACTACTTGTTCAGAGTGAAATCCATGTTCATAAAATAATTGGCCATCACACAAAGTATGAATAAAGTGCCCATTTACTTTTTTAAATTTAAAAATGCCACCTTGCAATTCATGTACGGTATCTCTTAACTCTTGTTTCGATTCTAGTAATGTTTCATTCACTTTAGCTAAATTTTGTGATAAACCATATAATTTTTGATAGGACTCCATAAGAAAAATACCGATTAATAGTCCAGAAGATATAAATATAGTACCTTGAATATCAAGAAGTACAAGTGGTGTAGAAGAAAAAAAGAATCCAAATACCAAGTGGATTATAGCTATATAGACAGCTAGATAAAGAAAGATACACTTAAAAGGATGAATATTTTTTAGATATGTTTTAAATATATTATATATAGTGGCTATTCCGAAGGTAGCTATCAAAGCTGGCCCCCAATCACCACCAAGGTAGAAAATGCGCATAAATAAAATAAACGTTAACGTAATCCAGCCGGCTGCACGGCCAAAATAAATAAATGAAATTATAAGAGGAACTACTCGAAGGTCATAGAACATTCCCATGTATTGAAAATTAAAAAACATTAAAATAGCGGCTAAAATACCTGCACATATTCCTCCAAATAGATGGTTTAATTTAGTATTAATATCCAGTATAAATACTCGGGTAAATATAGCTGAACTCATTAGGAAAGCAAAAATAGATAGGTTAATGAAAAATTCTTTGAAAAGCATGTGATATTCCTCCTTTAACTGTATGTATTCGACAAAAAGTGAGGAAATCCTACAAAGATAGCAATTATAAGATTGAAAATTCGGAATAATAAGATAGGGTGTCGGTATTTCGTTACAAGAAATTATTATAATCTATACATATGTGTATTATGTAATTTAAAAAAGAAGCTTTGGAAAGAAATGTTTTGGTCAAGAAGTTTTTGTTTGATTACTACAGGTGGATCACCACTAGACGTAGTAAAGAAATATATTGAAAATCAAGGCGAAAAGTGAGGTGTAGAAAATGTTGAAAGCATACAAATATCGTATCTATCCAAATAAAGAACAACGAATGTTTTTTGCAAAAACTTTCTGATGTGTTCGGTTTGTATATAACAAGATGCTTGCTGATAGAATCGAATCTTATCAAGAATCACAAGATAAACCTGATAAATCTATCAAATATCCTACTCCTGCACAGTATAAAGCTGATTTTCCGTTTCTAAAAGAAGTTGATAGCCTTGCGTTAGCGAATGCCCAAATGAATTTGAACAAAGCATATGCTAACTTTTTTCGTGATAAATCCGTTGGATTCCCAAAATTCAAAAGTAAGAAAGATAACCACCGTAGTTATACAACAAATAACCAAAAAGGAACAGTTTGCATTGAGAACGGTTATATCAAGCTACCAAAATTAAAGACACTGGTAAAGATTAAACAACATAGACAATTCTTTGGATTCATAAAGTCCGTTACAGTTTCTCAAACGCCTACTGGTAAGTACTTTGTATCGGCTTTGGTAGAAGAAAATGAACAACTATTCCCGAAAATCGACACAAAAGTTGGTGTTGACGTAGGATTGAAAGACTTCGCGATACTGTCTAATGGTATAAAATATGAAAACCCTAAATGGTTGAGAAAGCTTGAAAAAAGATTAGCCTTTCTGCAACGCTCTTTATCACGCAAAAAGAAAGGTTCAAACAATCGAAACAAAGTTAGGTTACAAGTCGCAAGACTTCATGAGAAGGTTGCTAATCAACGTAATGACTTTCTTCACAAGATAAGTAATGAAATCACAAACGAAAATCAAGTAATTGTGATTGAGGACTTGAAAGTGAAGAATATGTAAAGAAATCACAAGTTAGCCAAAGCAATCAGCGAAGTATCTTGGTCTAAATTCAGAGACTATCTTGACTATAAAGCAATATGGAAAGGGCGTGATTTGATAATCGCACCTAAGAATTATGCAAGTAGTCAACTATGTTCTGGCTGTGGCTATAAAAACAAGGAAGTCAAGAGTCTAAACCTTAGAGAATGGACTTGTCCTGAATGTAATAGTCATCATGATAGAGATGTAAACGCAAGTATCAACTTACTAAAACTAGCCATGTAATTGGTATTTTCTTTAGGGGCAGGGACTGCCCTTATAGCTTGGTAAATATAGATAGCTAATAAAAGTATCTACTTCCCAAGAAGCCCCCACTTCAAACAGTCCGTAAGGACGTTAAGTGGCGGGTAGTTCACAGAACTTAATGATAAAAATTCATTAGGGATATTGCATATAGAGTTGGCTAAATGTTATGTAGAAGAAGAGGAATTTAAACAAGGTTGTGAGCATTTCAAAAAAGGAATTTTATCTCTTGGTGTTCATAAAACATTAACTCCTTCAAAAGTATATAGTTCTTAATTGTTATTGACTTTGCCAGGAATGCTTCCACTTCAAGCTTGTGAATAGCATTTCAGTTGGGAAATTATAAGAGAAAACCCTAAAAAACATAAAGTGGAAGACTGTTTATCAGTCTTCCACTTTATGTTTTTTAGGGGCAGCATTATCATTAGATATGCGCTTTTAGGAATTACTTAGTGAAGAAATTATTTTTAAAAGTCTATTAGAGTATAACAGAAATAAACTAGTTGTTTTCATGAAATATTGCATATTAAAATGTATTGATATAAATGCAATTGATTACTATAATAGGGGTACAAATATTCGTTATATTTATATAATGTAATTAAACGGGAGGTATGTAACATGGAAATCGCAATGGCTGTTTTAAAATTTGTAGGTGGAGTACTTCCATTAGTACAAGAGCTTTTAAAAGCATTCATGTAAGTTTATATTTCATACCAATGATTTGAGACCAGTGCATAAGTACTTTGTAAATCATTAGTATGAACAGATTGTAGAAAAGAAGCAGAATTACAAGCGCAATAGCAATTAAAAAAGCACTCATTCGAGTGCTTTTTGATTGTATAGTAATACTTTAATACTCTATAATTAACTTTGGGGAAGGTAATGTGAGAGTATTAGACATAGTCTTAGCATTATCTTTTATTTGATAAACCATAAAATTGAATAATTTTGTGGTTTATTTTTTATATTTAAACGATTTTTAATAAACGTAATCATGAAATTAACATCGAATTACAGTTCCGGAATAGAGAGTCAGGAAATGGTCACCAATATCAATTATAGTTGTTGCTTGTATATAACCTTTAAAACCATTTGATGAATAATAAATTTCTTTTGGAATACTTTCTACAGCCTGATAATTAGTTTTTGAGTACTTTACATAATGGTTTGTAATTACTTTTGATTCCGGGACAATATTAGCTCTTTGTTCAAAAGTCTTTGTAATAGTAGAAGGTGAATTAAATTCAACATTTTTATGAGAAATACGATCCAAACTTTCAGCTTTTACACCTTCTGTTTGAGAAAAGGCACCTAAGCTACCTATTCCTATTAATGTAGCAAGTGTAAACTTTGAAAATCCTTTGAATTTCCTCATTTTATAAGCCTCCTTTAATTTTTTTGTAAGATAGGTTCTTACACTTCACAGTCTATATCTGGTAGATAGGAAGTGTACATACATATCATTAGACAAAATCCAACATTATTCTCTGTTTTTCTTAAGTTATGTATAATAATCCGTTGTTCAAAAAGTCGTCACAAATAAAAAATGATAATAATAACAAAAAAATGAATAGTATATTCGTTGGTTGTATTATTATTAATTGTTTTAATATTCTAAAATAATTGGATAAAATCTATATTGAAAGACCGATTCGGAAAAATAAGAATGCAATATTTTTTAGAAAAAGGAGTAATATACTTTAATTTATTAACTTGAAATTGAGGCTTATTTAAAGCAATTTCAAAGCTAAAATTATTTATTTAAGTTTGTAAATTATTTACTAAGATAATTTTTTTTAAAAATCATATACATTCTCAAAAAACTATAATCATTGTGGAATCAGCTCTAATGAACAAGAGAAACCCTAGCTAATATTTAGCTAGGGTTTCTAGGGTGTTTGTCTGTATGACTGTCAAATATATGAATTAGTTGACTTTTAAATCGTAGCATAAACTTAGCGATAATTTTATAGATTTATATTACAATATTATGAACAGAAAAATCATAGGAATTTAAGGGGGGATTTTTCCGTAAAGAACCCCGTAAGTGAACTATCCGCCACTTAACGTCCTTACGGACTGTTTGAAGTGGGGGCTTCTTGGGAAGTAGATACTTTTATTAGCTATCTATATTTACCAAGCTATAAGGGCAGTCCCTGCCCCTAAAGAAAATACCAGTTACATGGCTAGTTTTAGTAAGTTGATACTTGCGTTTACATCTCTATCATGATGACTATTACATTCAGGACAAGTCCATTCTCTAAGGTTTAGATTCTTGACTTTCTTATTCTTATAGCCACAGCCAGAACATAGTTGACTACTTGCATAATTCTTAGGTGCGATTATCAAATCACGCCCTTTCCATATTGCTTTATAGTCAAGGTAGTCTCTGAATTTAGACCAAGATACTTCGCTGATTGCTTTGGCTAACTTGTGATTCCTTTTCATATTCTTCACTTTCAAGTCCTCAATCATAGAGACGGAATATTCAGACGCGTATTTATCAATGTGTATCAAATAGTAATATGTAGGTAAATTTGTATAAAAGTGGTAATATTTATAAAATTACAACAAAAAGTAGGGAGGATGCTCACATTATGGAGATAGATATTGTCACAAAAAGAGGAATTACTAAGTTATTAAATAACTGGTATCAATCAATGCTATCTCAACAAGTTACAACAGCGACGAATCTAAAAAAAGATATAGATGAAAAAATAGAGCAATTAAAAAACGTACAAAAAGAAATAGATCAAAACGTATTACTATACTATTCTTTATTAGAGTTTAGATATAAAGTCTTAACAGACAGTTTAAGTATTACAAAAGAGAGTTTTGATGTTATTAATTCTTATAACACACCATCAGATAAGCTTCAATATTATTATTATCATTTATTTAAGGCAATACATGCTACGGTAACAACAAACTATAAAGAAGCAAGTGAATATTTTGAGAAGGCTAAAAGATTATTAATGGATATACCTAATGCTTTAGAAAAGGCAGAATTTTATTATCGAGTCGCTGTTTTTTATTATCAGTTTTACCGCCCAATTAAATCTATTGAGTATGCTCTTAAGGCAAAAGAGATATTTGCTTATCATGAAGGATATGAAAAGAATGTTGCTGCTTGTCAAAGTGTATTAGGTGCTTCAAGCGTATATCTTCATCAATACGAGCAAGCAGAGGATTACTACAATTCAGCAATCCGTATTTTACAAAAGGAAAATGAGGAGTCATTACTTTTAAGAGTACGTAATAACTTAGGTTGGTTGTATGGAACTCAAAATTTTTCTACGCTAGCTATTCGTCAATTATATGAAGTAACAACAAAAATGCCAAAACATTTCAAAGCTATATTTTTACAAGCTAGAGAGCATTACAAATTAGGTGAAAATGTTATAGCAAATGATTTAATAGAGCGAGGATTAAATATTTGTGTAGAATTAGGAAATAAAGAGTATGTACACCACTATGCTATTTTAAAAGGATTAAATCAGGGTATATCAATAGAGGAACTAGAAAAGATTATTCTTGCAGGAATTACTTATTTCGACAAAGAATTGCTATATAACTACACTCAAGAATATGCAGAAATTTTGGCAAAGAAGTTTTATAACGAAAATCATTACCAGAAAGCCGCTAAGTATTTTTTAATGAGCTTGCAGGTCAAAGAGAAAACGTATGAGGGAGGGGGAGAAAAATGAAAAAAAAGATTAGTTTAATTATTTTAGGTCTATCTGTTATTGGTGTGGTTTGTATTGGGTTAAATAGTTCCTTCACACATCAAGGAGGGCATGCAGATTTTCCAACGTCTGAAAGATCTTTTGTAGCCTAGGAACCATTAAACTACTGACAGGATAAGTAAATAAACTTTGGAAGAATTTGACTATATTCTTCTCGTTAAAGAATATAATCAATAAGATGTATTTAGATGGAATATCATTATGTTAATCGTATAGATTTGAAATTTATGGAAGATTTATATTATAACAAATAAATTTTAAAAAAATCTAATAAAGATGTAAGAGTAATACCGTTAACGACTGAACAGTTTCCTCGACCAGCTAAGCGCCCTAAATATTCAGTACTAAATAAAGACTGTATTTCAGTTAATGGAATTCAAGAGTTAAGACATTGGAAGGAAACATTAAAAGAGTTTATCATACTAGCCAAGAAAATTCCTTCCTCAAAAAACTTGTAGGGTGTATCTCATTGAGTAGGAGGGAGATAAATTGGCTTTTTGCGTTAGCAAAAAAACTAATGAAACGTGTGATTTGTTATGCTATGCAAAAAGATAATTTACCTCCGTCAATTTGTTAGTGTAGTGCACTTTCAAACAAATCAAGAGGGAGGTGAATTACCTAAAGTTAGTTAGAATTCATGATAATTTTTTATAGATTATACGGATAAAGGTGGTTAAGTGGACCTTGTAGGACTCGAACCTACGACCGGACGGTTATGAGCCGTCTGCTCTAACCAGCTGAGCTAAAGGTCCATGAATGAATACGATAAATTAGTGTATAAAAAGTGTTAAAAGTTAGCTATTTCTGCAAAGTGTTTGTTTATAAATCTTTTTTAAACAGAAATTTTTCATAGAATGTAACAAACAAAATTATAGCATACTATTAATCTATTTTGGATGAATTTGCAGTTGATATGCAAATTTACATATATAAAAGGATTGTTTGTTAATTTCTTTGGGAATTTCATCATTAGCTATAGCAGTAGATATTGGAGTAGGTATGGAATCAGAGATAGGGGTAGCTTATACTCGTATGTTTTGGAGATGAGGGTTTTTTGTTGTCGAGTAAAGATAAATTTAGTATGAATTATACTTATACGACCGCACTTCATTAAAAATGTGTTACGATTTTTAAAAAGGAGGAAGTTATGTGCAAAATCTACAAGAAGATAAGTATAAACAATTGAAAGATGAAAATGGAGGAGTAACGGTAGTATTAAAGACTGGTGTTCGGATAACTGGACAAATTATTACGACAGATAGATTTACTGTTCTTATGATGGTTCATGGTAAGCAACACATGATGTACAAACAAGCTATTTCTACAATTGTTAAGTAATACATATTATGTTAATATTTCTATATATTTCATTTTTAATATATAAGGTATAATAATAAGTAATTCTTTTTATTTTTACATATTTCAATTTCCTATTGAAGAACCCTTATTATAAGGGTTCTTTTTTATATTAAATACATGCAAAAATTAAATGAAATAAGGGAGTTCGATCTTATTCTATAGCGTAAGATAGAGATAAAAAGCTGATAAATATCAATTAAATATCGATATAATATATATATTATATCTTTGGAAAATGAATATTATATAAAAAGTATATTACATACATGTTTTATTTATATTTTTTATTATCCAACAGGCTTTGCATCTTCTGAAGGATGAAGAACGTATTATCAATAACTCATCGTGTAACCTTCTCAAGTGTTTTTCCCTACAGTGTATTGAAGTTTATTGATAGACTGTTTTAAAATTTGTGAAGGCTACTTGTCTTTATGAACTATTTGAAGTGGTGAGTAGTTCACTTTTTAATTCTAACAATTGAAAAGGAGATTAATTTATATAAATTAATCTTAAAGCCCAAAGCGATTAAAGCTCCAATACAAGAAGATAAGCACCCCATAACTAAATACATTGATAACTCTGTTTCTCCAATTATTATAGATGCTACTCCAGCAATTGCAGGAAATAAAGCGACCATGTAACCACTCTTTCCTCCTCCTATTTTTTCTACAAGTTTTAAATAAAACAACCAAGCTAAAAAAGAGGCAATAAATGTTAGATAAATTAGTGCTGATAAATATGTAGCGGTTTTAGGGAAAATAATCATTTGTCCTTGAGCATATACAATGGAACCAATTAACAAGCTTCCTACTGTAAAGCCAATACTATTTGTATAGATAGGGTCTATCTTCTTAATAGCATTCCTGGTAGAACACGTATCCCCTATTGCGGTAAGAAACGTACCTAAGAGAGCTAGCAAAATTCCTTCAATAGTAGATATTCCTTTGAATTCATTTATTGTTGGATAGATGAGTATACAAACACCTAAGATACCTAAAAGTCCTCCAATAAAAACTCTTGAATGCAGTTTTTCTTTGAGAAATATCCGGAGTGCAATTGGAGTTAAAATGACTTTCAAGGAAAAAATCAAAGTTACGATAGCAGCAGAACTCATTATGGTAGCATAATAGAGACATAAATAACTCAATGAAAAATTACAAATTCCAAATAAAACGATAAAAGGAATATCTTTTATATTAGGTTTTCCATTAGGTTTAATAAACCATAAGAGAACTAAAAATAAGATTGCTGTTAGAGCTAAACGATACAATAAAGAAAGTTCTAGACTAATTGGGGTACCTTGAATCTTAACTACAATAAAATTAAGGCCCCAAACAATTAAACAAAATAAATACATCATTTTAATCAACTCATCATCACTCCTGTTAAAAAAATACTGTACACATTTCTATACTTAATATTAATTTTTATTGTCATTTGTAAAAGGTACAGTTTACAATAATTCAAAATGACAGTTGGAGTGATTAAGTGAAAGAACTCATTTTTAATATAGATCAGAGTTGGAATGTTCCAATGTATCAGCAAATATATGTTTATATAAGGAAGAAAATATTAGCAGGGAAAATTGCCTATAATACTAAACTCCCTTCTATTAGAGAATTAGCAAAACTTTTAAATGTAAGTAGAAATACTACACAAGTGGCTTATGAACAACTTTTAGCAGAAGGCTATATACGAAGTGAATGTAAAAAGGGCTATTTTGTACAGGCAAATATGTCGAATCAAGTACTTACATATGAGCCTACTTTAGTAGCTCATAGAGAAAAAGAAAACGATATAAGAAAAACCATTGATTTTAAAATTGGTACGGTAGACAGGGAGAACTTTCCCATTACAAAATGGAGAAGCTTAGCAAATAAAGCTTTAATGGATCCTATCATGTATTCCTACGGGGAAAAACAAGGGGATATGTTGTTAAGGACAGCTATATCAGATTATCTGTTTCAATCAAGAGGTGTAAGTGCTTCTAATGAACAAATACTGATTGGCAGCAGTACACAACATTTGTTATTGATTTTGACCTTTCTTTTAAAAGAAGAACTTAATAGGATAGCTGTAGAAGATCCCGGTTACAATGGAGCAAGGGAACTTTTTTCCTTACAATCATTCTCGGTTGAACCTATATCTGTTCTTGAAAATGGCCTTGACGTTAATCAATTGTATACAACAGATGCAAGATTAGTATACGTTACACCAACTCATCATTTTCCATTAGGACTAACGATGCCAGTTAATGAAAGGTTAAAACTCATTAACTGGGCTGAACAGGTTAATGGATATATTATTGAGGATGATTATGATAGTGAATTTCGTTATATTCATCAACCTGTTCCTTCTTTACATAGTTTAGATTCCAATGAAAGAACTGTGTATTTAAGCACATTTTCTAAAGCATTATTACCCTCAATCCGTGTAAGTTATATGGTATTACCTAAACGATTACTTTCTAGGTATGAGAAAATTTCGTCTTTACTAGAACAAACTGCTTCTTCTCTTCATCAAAGAACGCTGGCTCATTTTATATCAGAGGGATATTGGTATGCACATTTAAGAAAAATGAAAGCACTTTATAAACGCAAAATAAAAGTATTATGTGAAGAGATAAATAAGCATTTTAAAGACAATATAGAAATCAAGGGTTATTACTCCGGTATATATGTAGTTATTGAAGTGAAAACTCAAATGAGCGAAAAAGATTTGGTAAGTAAAGCATTTAGCAATGGAGTTACTGTTTATCCATGCTCTCAATACTTTGTGAAAAACGCACCTAAATATCCACACATTCAATTAGGTTTAGGAAATTTAAGTGAACTTGAGATTACTGAAGGTGTCTGCAAGTTAGCAAATATATGGCTTGAGAAAAATTAAATCGAAATGAAGTAAACAATTTTACTTTATTTTAATGATACATTTAATTGATATTAGTTATTATCAGGAAAGAAGACATGTAATTGTACATTCAAGATGATGAATACGAATTATTTGAGCTATTTCAACCTTTACCTTCTGGAGTGATTGGAAAAGTGTCTGTTGTAACAGGATCAGAACCTATATGGAGATTTTTATTAAGAAAATTAGATTTTATTTCGAAATAAAAAAACCAACTAATTAGTTGGTTTTTTTATAAACTTTAATAGAGCAAGGGTGAGTTACTGTATACATGCCTTATTTGAACTACCCCCACGACCTTGCGGTCTGTTTGAAGTGGGAGATTCCTGCGAACACCGATGTATCCACTAGTTATTTTAGCAGGCTCTGCCCGTAGTTCCTACGGTGAGAACTTAAGTATCTTGTAAGTTGACTCACCACGCTTCCTACTTTAGCTTGGTTTTCGCAACTTCGGTAAGCGTGGGGCGATAGAACGTTGAAGATTTTACGATTGCAACGATTTTTCTGCAACCAACCTCATATCTTCAGTTTTCAAAGAGCAATCTGTACAAGTATATAGTAGCAAACATTTTGACTTAGGCCAACCGACAGTCATCTCCCACCTATTTGCGGGTGCTATCGCACCTTCACGCAAATTGAGGAGGGAGTCTTCTGTCGGAGAATGATAAAAAGAGACGAAGTCTTCAAACAGACTTCGTCTCTTTGGCATACAATGAATCACAACAATTACTAGCTTTTGTATAATATTTAGTCATACACGCTGATCTAACAGAACCTATTATGATTTGAGAGCATTGATTGTGACCTTCGCAGCTTGAGTGATAAGTTCGTTATTATAGGTAGCATCTTTTGTATCACGGCTGGATAGAATTGCAATGATGATTGGCTCTCTATTTGGTGGCCAAACGATGGCAATGTCGTTTCGTGTTCCGTAGCTTCCGGCCCCAGTTTTATCACCTACCTCCCAGTCTTTTGGTACACCAGCACGGATTAGTTGGTCTCCAGTAGTGTTGCCACGCATCCAATCTGTGAGGATTTTACGCTTATCAGTTGGAAGCACATTTCCAACTGTGAAAGCCTTAAGATTAGTAGCAAGCGCTTTTGCTGTACTTGTATCACGGATGTCTCCTGGAGTAGCTTCGTTCAAATCTGGCTCAAAGCGATTAACCTTAGTAACCCTATCACCAATTTGCCTTAGTTTTTTTTCAAACCCTTTTGGACCATTTAATTCTTTAAGTAAAAGGTTCCCCGCTGTATTATCGCTGTAGCGAATCGCAGCATCTGCAATTTCCCAAAGAGTCATACCAGTATCCACGTGTTTCTCCGTAATTGGTGAATACGTAACTATATCATCTTTTGTATAGGTGATAACCTTATCAAGTTTGTCTATTGAGTTTTGCTGGAGCATGGCACCTGCAGCCAGGGCCTTGAAGGTTGATGTGTAGGCAAAACGTTCATCAGGTCGATAAGCCACTGTTCGATTTGTACCGGTATCAATAGCATAGACACCAATCCGAGCATCAAACTTTTTTTCAAGTTGAACAAACTCTCGATGAGTCGCATAATTTGTATGTTTTGTTTGATCTATTTTTTCTTTTGCTTGCACTTTCAAGGGTTCACCTGTAAATTGTTTTACACCTGCAAGACTTAAACTCAGTATTCCAACACACATTCCTATTTTTAACATCCTCGTATTTTTCAAAATAATCAATCCTCTCATCTTTTGTAATACAGAAAATGGATATCAAATTGGATACAATGTATCTAATTTGAGTACCAGTTTTTAAAAGTACACCTAATAGACAATCCGAGTAATGATTTTGTTCCATAATTTATAAAAAATAATTAAATTTCAAATAAAATAGAATCTATATAGATAAGGATTTTATGTTACACATAATAACAAGAACATGGGTGGCCTTGGCAATCCTTTATATTTTACTGTGGTAGCAATGTAAGATAATTCTATGTATTAGGTTATGTTTAGTATTAGTTTGTAGGTCATCTTTTGATGCTATGATAATAGAATATAATATTTAATAATCTGTATTTTGAAATGTATTAAAAAAGAGTTTTATAGAGTATTTGTAGCTTTGGAAAAAAATTTAATTAAAAACAGCTCACCAATCCTTATTCTACAGAAAATAAAACAAATCCAATTTGAAAAAAGTTTAATTAAACTAGATTCGTTTCTTTTTGAATGAACATTTAGTTTTGTAAAAAAGTTTGATTAAAACTCATTTAGGATTCTTTAATTGAAGAGATAAAGAATCGCATCTTCGCGTCTTTATTCAAAACATCGTGATTTTATTTCAAAGCCAGAGTAAGAGCAGAAAAAATTGTAACGCTAGGGAATAATGAAGCTAAGTATTTTTATTTTTGGGACTTAGATGGAAATATGTTCGAAGCGGCTTGGTCGGTGTGGGATGAAACGGTATAAAGAATATTGATATGTGATGGTTTTACTGCCCGCGAATAGCGAGATAAAATGAATACGAGTATTTTTACATATGAATCTATGAAAAAGTTGATGAAATTGTCAGCTTTTTATTTTTAGAAAAAATTGTTTATCTATTTTTATAAAAAAATTTTTTTTGACCCCCACAAAATTTTTATTTCCTCCGAATATGTATAGTGAAGAAAGAAAATGGAGGGGAAATCATTATGAAAAAAACACTATTAAAAGGCACTATGGTAACTATGATGGCATGCAGCCCGTTTCTGATGGGAACAGCAGCGTATGCTAGCGAAAACACAGGTGCGGTAAAAACAACGGAAACAGAAAAACCATCTTTTATACAAGGTGACGTTTTTTATTTTGTGAAAACTATGGTTGAAGATATTAAAATGGCTCTTGCGACAAACGATTTAGAAAAAGCGAAGTTATTGTCTGAGCAAGCCGCGGAACGAATTGCTGAAGCAAGTGTACTAATTGAAAAAGGAAAAGGCGATCTTACACAAGATACATTAGAAAAAGCGGCGGAAGACTTAGAAAAGGCAGATAAGCTTTCTGGCAAAGAGAAAGCAGAAACAGAAAAACCTGCTGGCGAAGAAGAAAAAGAAGCAGCGAAAGTAAAAGTGCACATCGGAAACAACATCGAAGCATTAGCAAAGGTGCTAGATCAAGTGAAAAATCCGAAAGCAAAAGCTGCAATTACCAAAAATATAGAGAAGAGTTTTTCAAAGATTGCAGCTAAAATAGAGAAAGAGCAAGAAAAACAAGCGGACGCTATTGCAAAAGAAAACAAGAAAGCAGATCAAAATACAGAAGTAACTCCAGCAAAACCAGAACAAGTAACGCAACCAGAACAAGTAACGCAACCAGAACAAGTAACGCAACCAGAACAAGTAACGCAACCAGAACAAGTAACGCAACCAGAACAAGCAACACAGCCAGCACAGCCAGCACAGCCAGCACAACCAGCACAGCCAGCACAGCCAGCGCAACCAGCAAAACCGGCACAGCCAGCGCAGCCAGCAAAACCGGCACAGCCAGCGCAACCAGCAAAATCGGCACAGCCAGCGCAACCAGCAAAACCGGCACAGCCAGCGCAGCCAGCAAAACCGGCACAGCCAGCGCAACCAGCAAAACCGGCGCAACCAGCACAACCAGCGGTTTCTCATGAGAAGCATGAGCAATCAAACCAAAAGGGTCAAACAGAAAAGAATGATCATCAAGACAACGGTAAAAAAGTCGGTCACGAAAAACATGAACAACAGCAAGAAGACAAGCACAAAGAAAAGTAGTAAGAAAATGTGGTTAAATGGTCACTTCTTTAGTGACCATTTTGCTATTTGAAGCAAAAGGAGGGAGGGGGATTACTAGTGTTGAGTTTAGTGATGAAGATCATAAAAAAACCTAAAATGGAAGATATTGTATTTAGTATACAAAACAATGGAGGAGATAAGGAGGCTTTTATCGCACAGTATCAGCCTTTTATCCGAAAATCAATCTCGTCTGTCTGCCGCCGGTATATTACGGAGCAGGATGATGAATATAGCATTGGATTGTTTGCGTTTAATCAAGCAATTGAACAGTATTCATATAAAAAAGGAAAATCTTTTCTAGCGTTTGCTGAGCTTCTTATAAAAAGAGATGTAATTGACTATATACGCAAGGAGTCTAAGCATAATCTCGTCTTTTTAAAAGAAGACCAACAAGAGGAAATGGTAGAAATGCAGGTATCGCTTACGGAGTATATGAAAGAGATGGAAAACAGTAACCGTAAGGAGGAAATTCTTCATTTTCAAATTGTGCTAGCTGAGTTTAAAATCACATTTTCAGAGCTTACTAAGGAATCTCCAAAGCATCGTGATACACGTGAGCACTTAATAGAAATTGCAAAGATTATTATAAAAGAAGAGAAAATGATGGAAGAGCTGTTCCGAAAGAAAAAGTTACCGCTTAAACACATTGAACCGCGTGTTAGGGCGAGTCGGAAAACGTTGGAGCGGCATAGAAAATACATTATTGCAATGTGTATTATCTTTACAAACAACTATACATATATTCTTGATTATATAAGAGGGGGGAAACATGATGAATAAAGGGATTGTGATGGATATAAAAAAACATAGCGTAGTTGTTTTAACTCCAGATGGAGAGTTTATTACGTTTAAAAGAAAATCGCACTCTTATATGATTGGAGAGGAAATCTCGTTTAACGAACAAGAACAAAGAGTATCGCGTTTTTCAATCCCTTCTTTCTTAAAGCCTGCATCATTACTTGTTGCTTGTTTTCTATGTGTGTTTCTATTTTTCTACAATCAACCGGAAGAAAAAGCACTCGCTTATGTCTCAATTGATATTAATCCAAGTTTAGAGGCGAGCGTAACAAAGAATCTTCATGTTATAGATTTGCGAGCTTGTAATGATGATGGAAAGCGCATTTTAAAAGAAATGAAACGATGGAAAGATGAACCTTTGCAAGACGTAGTACGTACCATTGTAAAGCAAAGTCAAGAGGATGGATACTTAACAAATGACAAGCAAGTTATACTAACAGGTGTTACAAAGGACAAATCACTAGAACCACAGTTGGAAAAGGCTATGCAAGAATTAAAGAAAGAGTATGAGACAAAATATGTTACAGTCGTATATCAAAGCAGTACGATGCAAGTGCGAGAGAATGCCAAGAAAGCAGGAGTCGGCACAGGTGTCTATATAAAGCAAGAGAATGAGAAGAAGAAATCGCTTACTCCTCCTGCATCGCCGTCTAATCAGGAGGAACACCTTCAGGAGATACATTCGCAACTAGAGTCATCACCGGATGCATCATCGAATTTGTCTCCTGTAAAAGAAGAAAGATATGAGAAGCAAGAGCAAATAGAACAAAAACAATCCCAGGAACAGCAACCCCAGCAATCAAAAGGAAATAATGGGCATCAGCAAGAAAACAACGGTAAAGAGTATAAACAAGAAAATAAAGAGTCTCAGCAAGAAAATAACGGTAACGGGTATAAACAAGAAAATAAAGAATCTCAGCAAGAAAACAACGGTAAAGAGTATAAACAAGAAAATAAAGAGTCTCAGCAAGAAAACAACGGTAACGGGTATAAACAAGAAAATAAAGAGTCTCAGCAAGAAAATAACGGTAACGGGTATAAACAAGAAAATAAAGAATCTCAGCAAGAAAACAACGGTAAAGGATATAAACAAGAAAATAAAGAGTCTCAGCAAGAAAATAACAGTAATATAAACGAAAACAACGGGCGTAAAAAAGAGGACAAAAACGTTCCTGCAACGCAACATCAGGGGAAAGAAAAGAAAAATCCATAGAATATTGAAGAAGAGAGTTCGTTCCATGTTAGGATTGAAATCATTTCGTACAGCAACCTTGATTTTGAGGGGTATCGAAGCCATGCATATGATGAAAAAAGGGCAACTTCATCAAAGGGTGAAATCTGCCCCAAATGAGGTTGAAGTCATTCATAAGTTATTTGGATTAGTCGTTAGATCTCAAAATTAACAGGAAATTACTGTTCTATATTCCTATTAAGCTAGTTTCGCACCAAAAACCTAGAGGGTCTATCTATTAAAATAATTTGTGTTTGTGCTTAGAATAAAAAGAAAAGGAGTATGTAAAAAATATAATGGAGAAAAAAATTCAACAAGAGAAAGATAACTCAAAACCCGTTTTTTATGATCCTAAAGGAAGAAGAAAAATAGCTTTCAGTTGGTTTCTATGTATCTCAATAGTTAGCATAAGTATTGTATTATATTTTTTCTTCCGAAGTATTTTTTCAACACCAGAAATTCCAAATATGAATCCTTCTGTAAAGCAAGATACTAAATTTGTACCTATTAATCAAAAACTCAGTGACCAGCAGTTAAAGAAGGAAGAATTCAAATCTCCTAATACCGAAATGGATAATAATGAAAATTCGGGAAATTTAACAGGCAATGGCGAACAACCTAAAGAAGTTTATGGTTTTTATGTAAACTGGGATGAAAATAGTACTGCTTCTTTAAAAGAAAATATCGATTCATTAACCATGTTAGTACCAGAATGGTATCACTTAAAAACAGACTTAACCATTAGTAGTGAGATTAAGCCTGACATTGTAAAGTTAGCAAAAAAAAATCATGTAAAAATTATGCCTTTACTTACTAACTATACTCAAGAAGCTTCTGGTCCTGATAGTAAACTTATTCATAAGTTACTGAATGCTCCGGATAATGTAAAGACAAAGTTTATTAATGATTTAGTAAAGCGAGTTGAAGAGAATCAATTTGCGGGTATTAATATTGACTTTGAGTCAATACCTGAAGGCGATAGAGATAAATTAACAAATTTCATGAAAGAACTTACTACGGTCTTTCATAAACATCATTTGCTCGTAACGCAAGATGTCCCTGCTAATGATAAAGCTTTTGATTATGGTGCATTAGCTAAAGTAATAGATCGTATGATTGTAATGATGTATGATGAACACTATGGAACAGGGACACCAGGACCAATTGCTTCAAATAAATGGTTTGAACATACGCTCAATAATCTAAACATTCCCTCCGAGAAACTTATAGTTGCTTTCGGGAGTTATGGGTATGATTGGGAAGTAAACAGCAAAGCACCTGCGAAGCCTTTAACTTTCTCAGATGTGATGACAATGGCTCATGATTCAAATATAAAAATTCAATGGGATAAGATTAGTGGAAATCCTTATTTTCGATATGAAAAGGGAGCGAAAGAACATACTGCTTGGTTCTTAGATGGTGTTACTCTTTATAATCAAGTAAAAATCGCAATGAACAACAATGCAAAGGGGTTTGCATTATGGAGACTAGGAGCAGAAGATCCTACTGTATGGAAAGCTTTAAAAAATCCTATTGAAGTCCAAAAAAATCCTGATGCATTACATAAAATCGCTAGTTTAGATGAAGTAAATTATTCTGGACAAGGCGAAATTTTGCAGATTGAGAATGAAAGACAAAATGGATTGAGAGATTTTAAAGTAGGAAAAGATGGTTATCTTACAGATGAAGTATATCAATCACTACCATCTGCATATCAAGTGCAGCGCTATGGAAAACCAAAAGGAAAACAAGTAGTACTAACATTTGATGATGGACCAGATCCTAAATACACACCGGAAATTCTAGATATATTAAAAGAGCATAAAATAAAAGCTGCCTTTTTTGTACTTGGTGAAAACGCTCAACTAAATCCTAGTATTGTTAAAAGAATATACGATGAAGGGCATGAAATTGGCAATCATACCTTCAAGCATCCTAACGTAGCTGATACGTCTTTACTACGAACAAAAGTAGAGTTGAATACAACTCAGCGCCTGATTCAGGAAATAACGGGACACTCTACGGTTTTATTTAGGCCACCATATGAAGCAGATACTGAGCTGGATTCACCAAATGAAATATTGCCGATTTTGCGTGCACAAAATATGAACTATACAATGGTGGCAGAAAAAGTTGACCCTGAGGACTGGGCGACGCCATCACCAAATGAATTGGTAAAGCGTACTCTTACTCCCATTTATAAGGGGGAGGGAAATGTTATTCTTCTCCATGATGCAGGAGGGAATCGTACCCATACGGTAGAAGCGCTGCCAATTATTATTAAAGACCTTAAAAAGCATGGATATAGCTTTGTAACAATTTCAGATTTAATGAATAAAGAACGAGATGAAGTTATGCCTCCCGTTTCTTCTGAGGATAAGCAATATTTACTTTACAATAAAGCTGTTTTTTCAGGAGCGGGATATTTTAAGCATATATTAACAACTATTTTTTATATTGCTATTGGATTAGGGATTTTCCGATTTCTATTTTTAATTTATTTTGCATTCAAACAAAAAAGAAGAACAAGCTCTCGTTTATTTAGCAATTCATCTTATCAACCTTTCGTGAGTGTTGTAATAGCAGCATATAATGAAGAAAAGGTTATAACCAAGACGATTCGCTCAATTTTGGATAGTAATTATAGAGAATTTGAAGTTATTGTTGTTGATGACGGATCGAAAGATGGTACGTCAAAAGTAATTCAAGAAGCATTCCATAAACAGCCTAAAGTTCGTTTAATTCAGAAAGAAAACGGTGGGAAATCATCCGCAATGAATTTAGGATTTCAAAAATCACGTGGAGAAATCATTGTCACTTTAGATGCGGATACTATTATTGCGCAAGATACTATTACTCTAATGATTAGACACTTTGAAGATCATAATGTTGCGGCAGTTTCAGGTAATGTCAAAGTGGGAAATAGACGAAATTTATTAACTACTTGGCAACATGTTGAATACATTACAGGATTTAATTTAGAACGTAGAGCTTTTGATGAGTTGAATTGTATCACGGTAGTTCCTGGGGCTATTGGAGCATGGCGTAAAAAAAATGTAGTTGAATCTGGATATTTAAGCGAAGATACACTTGCAGAAGATACGGATCTTACTATAACATTTTTACGTCAAGGGCATAGAATTGTATATGAAGAAAAAGCCTATGCTTATACGGAGTCGCCTGAAGATGTGAAAAGTCTCATTAAACAGCGATATCGTTGGTCATATGGTACACTCCAATGTCTTTGGAAACATCGAAAGGCGTTGTTTAATCCAAAGCATAAAACATTAGGGTTTGTTGCATTACCTAATATGTGGTTGTTCCAATATGTCCTGCAATTCATTGCTCCTTTAGCAGATATATTAATGATTATGGGGCTATTTGGTAGCAATCCTCTAAAAGTTTTAGGATTTTACCTTGTGTTCTTTGCAATAGATCTTATCGCTTCTCTTTTTGCATTTAAATTAGAGAAGGAGAATCCTAAACCATTAGTTTGGTTAATTTTACAACGCTTTATTTATCGTCAATTTATGACTTATGTTGTAATTAAATCTGTATTTTCATCTATTCAAGGGGTAGCGGTAGGATGGAATAAACTAAAGAGAATGGGGAGTGTTAAGCATTCTTCTGAACATAATGAGGCGTCATAAGAGAGCAGATAATCTGCTCTCTTTTTGTTAAAAGAAAGAATGCAATTTACTTAACATTCTATACGGTTTTCTATAAGCAAGTTTTTGAACTACTTACCACTTAATGTCCTTACGGACTGTTTGAAGTGGGGGCTTTTTCATTTGTATTAACTTTTCTTAGGAAACCATTTTGCATTGCTTCATTGGTCACTGTCTAAGACCATTGTACTCGTTGATATGTTTTATCTGGATTACGAGGTGGTTTAAAAATTGCCAATAATACCTCGTTCTATCATATTGTTTAATTGATCTTGGTTAGCACGAGATGGTTTGACACGACTTTTTAAAGTTTCATACAACACGTTATACTTTAAAGCGACTTCTATCAAAAACATGTATTTCTCGATTTCCTTCATTGGTGTACTCCTCGTATATGCACATTTAAGAGTTAAACATTTTCTTTTTTTAAGGCTCTTTTCGTAAATAATGTTGCTTTATTGCGTAAGAATTTTATCCTTATTGATTTTATGAGATTTTTACGCATAATTGTAACTAAGGGAGATGATTCCAAGTTGAGTAAACAGAATATCAGCACAACAGTTTCAGGAGATTTAATTGTTACCCATCTAATTGGCAAGATTAAAACAGATGATGTTTATGAATGGTTTAATGGCTTCGAGCAGGTTTGTCAGCAATTCATTTCCGAGGGTCGGAAATACAAATTGTTGGTGGATAGAAAAGGATACACGCCAGATCATTTTTCTGTTCAAAAAGCATGGAAAGATAAGTTCTTCAATGAAACCATTTTGAATCACAGTAAGGCAATTGCATTTCTCCTTGAAGAAGGGGAGATAATGAATTATTTACAACAATCCAATACAAAAGAATCCGTAAAATTTTTTGATGATTATGAACAAGCATTAATTTGGTTGAATGAATATCCAATATAAAACCTTTATTGAACCAGTTGCTCTCAATCAACTGGTTTTTTTATGCCCGTAATGTTGCCGTTGTCATAAAATTCACTTGCTTACAAGCTTCCAACGCCATTGTTTTTCTTCGCAGATTCTTGTCCAATTGCTTGTGCAATTCTAAAAAACGAAACCAAAACAAATAGTTGTCTATATACTTCGTGGCCACACCATTAAAGCGTTCCATCCATTTCTTTAACCGCTGGTGATAGGCATTAACGTATTGGATATGAAAAACACCTTTCTTTATACGAACGCCCTTATGGGCATTTAAAATCTCATGTGGTATGCCTTTCTTTTTTGCGAATGCTTTATAATTAGTGGCTGAATCTGAACAAAGCACAATTTCTTCATCAAGGAATCCATCAAGAGATTGGTCAATTTCATCAGCAGTGATTCGTCCACGCCCAGCCATTTTGGATAATACGTTACCATTACGGTCATGAGCAACAACAATACTTATTTGTTCTGAACTGATACCACGCTTCTTCGCTTTCCCCCCTCGCTTTCGGGGTTTACGATGAGTTACGTCTTTCTTACCTTTATCGCTTTCCAGAAAGTAAGTTTCATCACTTTCAATGATACCTCTTAGCTTCGCAAACCCAAGAGAACGCAAGGCGTTTAATATCTTATGCCGCCAATAGAAAGCAGTTGAAATATGGATTTTTAATTCTTCTGCAATTTTAGGCAGTGTAACGCCTTCAACCATCATATGAAAGTATTTCAGCCATTTATGAGGGTGATGTGTTCCTGAAATAGGGCTGGCGGTCATGTCATTAAATGTCTTCCCGCAGTCCTTACATAAATATCTTTGACGGGAACGATACTTTCCGTTTCGTTTGATGCCGACACTTCCACAGTGAATACAAGCCAAACCATTGCTAAAACGAACTTCCCGAATTTCTCCAACCATATTAGCACTATCATCTTTTGGCTCTGGAAATAACGTATCTCTAATAGCCTGAAATAATGAATGTTGCTCAGACTTTGTTAAATCACTAAAATCGCCGTATACAGATTGCCAGTTCATTGTAAGTAGCTCCTTACAAACGAATGTTCTGGTTTTATTATATCACAGGCTCTTTAATAGCAACAATATTTCAGAAAAGAGCCTTTTTTAAACAAAATCCTCAAGGTGTCCTCCAAAAATAAAATTCCTTCATTTTGGTGTATTTTAAAAACTTTAGTTGATGATCATATGGCACTACCCCCGATATACATACGTTGGGAAGGTATCCCTATCAATGTTCGAATGGTAAGTCAGAAGTTAACTGTACTCTTTCTTCTGTATGCCCTTCTCCGTATGCTACCACAGCTGATACAATTACTTCTATTGTTAATGCTATTGCAACCATTTCTTGTTCACTGTTCATATTTTTTAGTCTCCTTAAATATATAAATTATAATATTAAAATAAAATGAATGACATATTTTTTTGGAAATAATAAAAACTACTCTAAAAACACCATCATAATCAAGCTAAGAAAAGTAAATACCCCCAAAATGATATTTTCATCTCTCCATAGTTGTTCATGGGAAGACAGGTTTCAGTTTCCCGGATTTGAAATAAAGTCAGGATGTTTCTATAATCTTTTAATAATAAATTAGTTAAGAATAAAAGACTACATACTAGAAAGAGTATAAAACAGGGGAATTATGTATAAGGAGCTAATTGAGTTGTCTTTTACTATTATTATGAAGGGGTGTAAAATTTGCATACAAAACCGCCTTTGAATAATAAGTGCAAATATTCTATTGCGCTTAATCATATCTTGGATAATTTAGCGCAAAATGAAGTAGAAGCAGCACGAATTAGTTTAGGAAAAAAGTCAACAAATTCGAAAGCGTAGAATTAGGTAGAGAACCAGAAAGAACGGCATCTACATGGATGGCGTTTTTTCTGGTGATTTTTTCGTAAATTGATATAACGTAATTGCTCCTAGAATAACAAGTATATCTTCAGGAACATCTATTAATACAGTTTGCCAAGTTTCTGAAATTAATAATTCATTACCTGTAGAAGACCTATAATATCCTTGTATATAGCCAATAGTACATTCAATAAAATATAAAAAGGCAAAAAACCATAAGCCAATTCGAATTCTTTTTTTATTTGTAAACATGTTTATCCTTCCTTTTTTTAAATGTTATATCTATATATTAAGTTATCTTACTAGAGGGTGAATTTTCTGTCAATATATTGGGAATGCATAGTAAATTACTACCACATATATTAACAATTAGGGAAGGGATTCTTACTGGCAGTTAGTTATAATTAACAAAAAATTCAATAAAAACAGAAATTTAGTGAATCATTTCGCTGTATTATGTACATAAGGTTAAATATTTTATCAATTTAAGCGGAGTAGAGATGGGGGAGTTCAACTTACATAATGCTATTGATTCGTTTTTTATAAAATAAATATAGATTGGAAGAGGATAATGAAAGCCGAAGACTATTATAAGATTGTTGTAATTGGATCTGGGACAGCTGGAATTTCTTTTACCGCGAATTTACTGCGTTATGTACCCATACTAAAAGAGCATATAGCTATTATTGATTCATCAAAAAAACATTATTTTCAACCACTATGGACTCTTGTAGGTGGTGGGATAGTTACAAAAGAATCTACAATACGTGATCAAGAAACTCTTATTCCTAATGGATCAAAGTGGATTCCCAAAAAGGTTATAGAATTAATCCCCAAAGAAAATAAAATTCTTCTAGAGGATCAAACTTTTATTGAGTATGAGGTTCTGATAGTAGCTGCGGGGATACAAGTGAATTGGGACAATGTTAAAGGGTTAAAAGAGGCAATTGGAAAAAATGGTGTTTGCAGTAACTACTCTTATAATTATGTTGATTCAACATGGAGGGAAATACAAAGTTTTAAAGGGGGGAATGCAATCTTTACGCATCCTAATACACCCATTAAGTGTGGTGGTGCACCACAAAAAATTATGTATCTTGCTGAGGAATATTTTTGTAAACAAGGTATAAGAGATAAAAGTAAAATCATTTTTAATTCAGCCAATTCTAATATTTTTCAAGTGCCTCGGTATGCTACTTCATTAGAAAAAGTTATTGAGAGAAAAGAAATTATAACTAACTATCATAGAAATTTAATAGAAATTCAATCAGAAGAAAAAAAAGCGATTTTTGAAGACGTGCACACCTTCAAAAGGGAAGCAATGCCATATAGTATGTTGCATGTAGTCCCACCAATGGGACCACCAGATTTTATTAAAAATAGCGTGATAGGTGACAAACAGGGGTGGCTAGATATAGATCCTTATACTTTACAACACGTACGTTATAAAAACATATTCGGAATTGGAGACTGTACAAATCTTCCCACATCTAAAACTGGGGCAGCCATTAGGAAGCAAGTACCCGTTTTAAAAGAAAATGTAATGGCATTATTAAATGGACGGGAAATGCAAGCTAAATATAATGGTTATACCTCTTGTCCCATTGTTACTGGCTATAAAAGTCTTATTTTAGCTGAGTTTAATTATCAACATGAGGAACAAGAAACTTTTCCATTTAATCAATCAAAAGAGAGGTATAGTATGTTTATATTAAAAAGGTATGCACTGCCTTTTATGTATTGGAATTATATGTTGAAGGGTATTGTATAAGTATTTAATAAATAAATTTAAACAGATGAGTAGTTTTAAATTAGTCTAAACATGAGGAGGAATAGCCATGTTATTAGAGTACTTTTATGATGAAAAATTAGCTCATGCTTCTTATTTAGTTGGTTGTCAAGAAAAGGGGAAAGCAATTGTTATCGATCCAGGACGATGTATAGAACAATACATGGAATTTGCAAAACAGTAAGAGTTAGACATAGTAGCTGTTGCGGAAACGCATATTCATGCTGATTTTGTATCTGGTGCTCAAGAACTTGCGTTACTCTATAATATAAAATTATATTTATCTGATGAAGGGACCGATGATTGGAAGTATCAGTATCTCCATCAGGTTCAACATCAACTAGTTAAAGACGGAAATGAATTTGAAATTGGTAATATAAAATTTCAAGTAATTCATACACCGGGACATACACCAGAGAGTATTTCATTTGTAGTTACCGATACTAAGCAAGATAATAATAAAAATGAACAGCCAATGGGCATTTTTACAGGTGATTTTGTCTTTGTTGGAGATGTAGGTCGACCAGATTTATTAGAAAGGGCAGTCGGTATTAAAGATAATGCCAACATAAGTGCTAGGCAGTTATTTAAATCTATACAAAGCATTAAAAATCTCCCAGATTATCTACAAATTTGGCCTTCACATAGGGCGGGAAGCGCTTGTGGAAAAGCATTAGGTGCAATTCCTTCTTCTACAATAGGGTATGAAAAAATGTTTAACTGGGCATTTAAAGTTGAAGAAGAAAATAATTTTGTGACAGCTTTATTAGCTGGACAACCCGAACCACCAAAATATTTTTCTATGATGAAAAAATTGAATAAGTTTGGCCCTCCACTTCGCAAAAAAAATACAATAAAAAAATTGATTCACTAGATGAATTTCAAAATGTAGTACATAGATTTGAACAAATTATTGATACAAGAGAACCTAAACACTTCGCTTCTGGACATTTTGAAGGAACTATTAATATTCCTTATAATAAATCTTTTACAACGTGGTGTGGTTGGCTATTAGAGTATCAAAAAGACACAATGTTAGTTATAGACTTAAGTCAAGTTACCATAAACGAAGTTATTAGAAATCTTGAATCAATCGGATTAGACTGTACCATTGCCTATGTATCTTCGAAAATACTTGAAGGTATCGATAATTTGGAAAAGTATAGGGAAAGTACAGTTGTTGAATTATATCAGGATATACAATCTGGGAAGTATCCTGTTATTGATGTACGAAATAAAAGGGAATGGGATGAAGGGCATCTTCCACATGCTATGCATATTATGCTGGGCAATCTCACAAATCATTTAGCAAAAATACCTTCAGAAGGTCCTATTATTGTACAATGCCGTTCTGGTATACGTTCTGCTATTGCGGCCAGTATTTTACAAAGAAAGGGCATAAAGGAAGTAATTAATTTACAAGGTGGATATATTGCTTGGTTAGAGGAGGGACTTTCTAATTGTAATTTAACAAAATAGGAAAAAGTCTTGGACTTTTTAGGTGATACAATGCAGTGTTCTTAATCTTTTGATTTAGGTAACTCTAATTTAACATTTTTCTGAAAGAAGTCTCTCACTTCTGAGTGTGAAGGTTAGAAATCCCACTTAGAAGTGGGAGGTGAAATTCTGGTTAGTCCTGGCCGGATATTATAATTTATATTAGATGAAAATATGAAATGGTGTGATTTCAGTCGCCATTGGCAGCAGCGTTGTATCAGAAGTTTGTGTACACTCTAAAAACCCAAAAAGAGATCCTTTCATTAAGGGTCTCTTTTTCTTTTCTAAAGTTTACTCACACAAATGATCTGCATATCAATGTATCTATGATAGACAGATCATTTGTATGATAATTTTTATAAATAATTACGGTGAAATTACATTACAGCTTTTAAAAGCTCTGCGACTAATGGAAGTACTCCACCTACAAACTTTAAAACTGCCATTGCGATTGTCATATAATTCCCTCCTCTTTTTGACTAGTAAGATGTGGTAAATCCTTATGTTTTCATTATAGTAAGCGCTTACATTAATATCAATTCATTTTAATATGCAATATTACATATTAAAATGAATTTTTGTATATCTAGTTAAACAGGTGGATTAAAAAGCCAATAATCATGCAGGGTTTTATGTAGGATTTTCAGATTCATCAACAAAGAAATAAGATTCTTGAAAGACTTTTGTAATATTTATGAGAGAGAAATGAAAGATTTGTTAGATATGATGCATGTGATGCGCGCAGATAGTAAAAACATTAGTGAAAATAAGAAGGGATTAAGGCATGTTTATGAAAAGAAAACTACCTATACTTACATTCTTAGCATTTATATTTAGTTTAATCGTTACTGTTTTTCCTACAAATTCTGCTTATGCAGCTGGGGATAATCGTATACTGGATATTTATGGAGATCCAGTCAAGACATCTAAAGATTATATATTGGTAAATAAATTTGTGCATGGTTACCTTATTCCCGAGCGTATAGCACCTGTAGGTAAGAATAGACTTGGAGTAACTTATGAGAAGTTTGCGGGTTGGCATTATGCAATTCAGTATAAAGACAAATCTTATTATGGTACTGCTGAAACTCATAAGGATACAAAAGGTAATGAGTACTATGGTACACCTATAAATTTTGAAAATCCAGATGGGGTAGAAAGTGATGGATATATAAGACATAATACGCCACTTACCATGTCGATGTGGATTGGGGGACCAAGTGCTGAGGCAGGAGGAGTTAAAAAATATATTAATGCAGGAAATCGTGGATGGATTTATTTTAGCGACCAATCAAAAAGTACGTTGACAGTTCAGGAAAAACATTCAAAGGAAATATTTTTTATAACAGGTAAAACTGACTATCTTAGAGATAAAATGGGAAGACCTACTGATTGGTACAATGCAGATCCACAAAATTCTGAGTATGGAGTTACATCATATTTCGGGCTAGAGACTTCAGGACAACCATTTTCAAATCAAGATAAACTTTGGGGAAGCGCTATGCCGCCACATCTTGCTGGTTATGAATTAGTGCCTTTACCATAGATTATATATCACATTCAAATTTATCCCGCTATTCGCGTGCAGTCAGCCTCCACCTTAAAATCTGGAAAAAGCAAAGAATTAAGGTAGGAGATAAATTGCCTGCAAAATCCTAATTCTTGAGGGGCGATTAAAGTGTAACGTTATATAACTGCACTAAATTAGTATGTGATGTGTCTGACGGTAATGAAAGAGAAAACCCTTTGAAGGAAAGTTAAATTATATATCAAATGGAGGAATACTTATGAAAAGAAAAATTTTAGCTATAGCTTCTGTAATTGCTTTAACAGCTCCTATCCAAAGTGTGGCGTTTGCACATGAAAATAACCACCAAGATCCACCAATTGCTCTAAGGTGGTCAGCAGAATCTGTACATAATGAAGGAGTAAGTTCTCATTTATGGATTGTAAATAGAGCCATTGATATTATGTCCCAAAATACAACTGTTGTGAAGCCCAATGAGACAGCTCTATTAAATGAATGGCGTACGGATCTAGAGAAAGGTATTTACTCTGCCGATTATGAAAACCCATACTATGATAATTCTACATTTGCTTCACACTTCTATGATCCGGATTCAGAAAGTACGTATATTCCATTTGCTAAACAAGCAAAACAAACCGGTGCAAAATATTTTAAATTAGCTGGTGAAGCTTATCAAAACAAAGATTTTAAAAATGCATTCTTCTATTTAGGATTATCACTTCATTATTTAGGGGATGTTAACCAGCCTATGCATGCAGCAAACTTTACTAACATTTCACATCCATTTGGCTTTCACTCAAAATATGAAAATTTCGTTGATACAGTGAAAGACAATTATAGAGTAACAGATGGAAATGGTTATTGGAATTGGAAAAGTGTAAATCCAGAAGATTGGGTTCATGCTTCGGCTGCAGCTGCAAAAGCTGATTTCCCATCAATTGTTAATAGTAATACGAAAAGTTGGTTTATAAAAGCAGCGGTATCACAAGACTCAGCAGATAAATGGCGTGCTGAGGTAACACCGGTAACGGGAAAACGTTTAATCGTATCACAGCGTATCACAGCTGGATATCTCCATTTATGGTTTGATACGTACGTGAATCAACAATAATAAATAAATTTACTCATAGCACGAATTAAATTAGTTCTGCCAAAAAAGTAATGTAGAAAGAGAAGGGGCTTTTACTAGAAAAGTCCCTCTTTTTCTGTTTCTTTTAAGTTAATTCTATTCATCTGTATAGTGTAATTATATTTGATATACAAATTATTTGTGTATCAAAGATGTCCTTATGAATATAACTTTATTTTAATTGACAAATGTTGATTGTTTAGTGAACGTAATTATTAAATAGAATTTAACGTTTATCTGAATTAAAACGAAGGTGGGGTAACTGAAAATAATACAATTGCAATTTCATTAAATTTATTTTCCCATTTATGTTTCAAATTTGCTAGTATTTTTACGCTATCACCAGCTTCTAATAGATATTTTTCCTCACCTAAATATAACATAATTTTCCCTTCTAAAATGACAGCAACTTCTTCACCTTTATGTCCTAAAGGATTTTCTGATGAAGAGGTATTTGGAGGAACATTCATAATTGCTGTCGCCAGATTGCCAGTACAATCAGGTGACAATAACTCATATGATAAATTACCAACGATCATTTCCTTACGTGTATTGGATCTTACGATTAAGTCATCTGTGTTTGTTTCTTCAATAAAAAAACTAAAGGTTGGAACATCAAGGTTTTTAGCTAAGACCTTTAGGGTTTGTATAGAGGGATTAGCTAATCCTCGTTCAATTTGACTTAACATTGAAGGGGTAATCGCAGCTAATTTTGCTAACTCCCTACTACTCAATCCTTTATCTTTTCTGTATTTTCTCACTTTTTTACCGATGTCAATATTTTCCACGTCTATACTCCTTAATGTTTGCTGAATTAAATTAAATTTAATTAAATGTATTTAATTAAATTTAATTAATGCGATAATTTTATGTTAAACTAAATTATAATTTAACATTTTAATCGCTACAAGCAAATATAGGTGCAATCATTTGTTATACAAGGATTAATTATAGAAATATTTCTTTTGTAATTGATCAAGGAAAAAAGGAGATTATATATATGAAAAAGAGAATTGTAATTATAGAAGATGAAGATAATATTCGAGATATATGTAAGCGGTACTTAGAAAGAGAAGGGTATGAGGTATACACCGCTGTAAACGGAGAAGAAGGTTGGAACTTATTTCAACAATACCAACCAGATATTATTATTTTAGATTTAATGATACCGAAAAAAGATGGCTGGGAATTATGTGAGGAAATTCGACAACACTCTAATGTTCCGATTATTATCTTAACTGCTAGGGGAGAAGAAAGAGATAGAATTTTGGGATTAACAATGGGTGCAGATGATTATGTAACAAAGCCATTTTCACCTCGTGAATTAGTATTAAGGGTACAAATTATATTGCGAAGAGGGAATCAAGCAACAGTACAAATACAAGAACCAGTATCAGAGATGGTAAAGTTCCTAGATTTAGAGATTCATCCAAAGAAAAGACGAGTATTTGTTTGTGGTCATGAAATTGAGTTAACAGTGAAAGAATTTGAAGTACTTTATATAATGGCAAAACATCCAAGACAAGTATTTTCACGATCTCAACTTCTTGAACAAATTTGGGATTTTGAGTATGAAGGGTGTACAAATGCAGTAACAGTTTTAGTAAGTCGACTCCGTGAAAAATTGGAGAAGCATACAACAAAAAACCGTTGGATTCATACAGTTTGGGGCATAGGTTATCGTTTTGAGCCGGATAGAGAAGATGAAATATGAAATTACGTTATCAATTGTTATTAATGAATTTATTGAGTACGAGTATCATATTAATTTCTATCTGGTATAGTGAAAGGCAAATGTTACTTAGGCCCGAACAAACACGGTTATTAATAGGAATTGTAATTGTAGCGCTGATTTTCTCAACTATTATTTATTGGTTAATGACACGTCCAATTATGAAATCTATTCAAAATTTAATCGCATTAACCAAACAATTTAGTGATAGACATTTTGAGACGATGTATATTATAGGGAAAGAACCAGAGGAATTTAAAGAATTGGCGACAGCTTTTCAGCAAATGGCTAAAAAACTAGAAGAGGGCTTTACTAAGTTAGAAAAAGGAGAAAGAGCACGTACTGAACTGATTGCAAATATTTCTCATGACTTACGAACCCCTATGGCTAGTATACAACTGATGATAGAAGCATTACAGGATGATTTAATTGAAGATCCTGATATAAAAATGCAATATCTAACGACAATTTTAAACGAAATACAAAGATTAGATGGGTTAATTAATAATTTATTTGAACTTTCTAAGCTAGAACTTGGACAAGAAACTTTTCATCCAAGTTTAACACATGTAGACAGCATTCTGTTAGAAGTACTAGATTCACATGCTATTTTATTGAAGGATAAAAACATTCAGTTGCAACTGTGCGTCTCAGATACAACACCACGAATTTGGATTATGCCATGTAAAATAGTACGGGTTATCAGTAATTTATTACATAATGCAATTCGGCATTCTCCTATATGTGGCACAATTGAGTTGATTGTAGAGGAAAATAAACAGAAACAGCAAGTTCAATTTACTTTACGAGACGAAGGAGAAGGGATTTCTATAAATGATCAATTGCGCATATTTGAACGTTTTTTTAGAACAGATCCATCAAGAAGTTCACAATCTGGGGGATCTGGACTTGGATTAGCCATTGTAAAATCACTAGTTGAAATGCACAAAGGCGAAATTGGTGTTCGAGATCGTTCTGATGGGAAACAGGGATGTGAATTTTGGTTTACTCTTCCCGTTACATCAGAGAAGAAATAATAAGGGTTGAAAGACTTTTGTAATAGTTATGTTATAGAAATGATAGTTCTTCTTGTTAACATATTTGCAAGCACTATGTTACAGGAGGATTTTTACTTTATGAAAATAAAAAATGTATTGTTTATCGGGGGAATTATAATGGTTGGGGGAATTTTATGGTTTTTATTCCGCCCAGAAAAATTATTTATTGATAAGCAAATTAATGAAGTATTGCCACAAACAGAAATAAAATCAAAAGAAGTTCAACAACAAGAACGAGTAATAAGCAAAGGACAGTTTCAGAATGGTGTTCATGAAACGACTGGAATAGCAACAATCTATCAATTAGCTGATGGGAAACGTGTTCTAAGACTTACCAATTTTGAAACGTCTAATGGCCCAGATGTTCGAGTGGTGTTGGTTCCTACGAAAAGTTTAAAAAATAATGAAGATGTTAAAAACTATCAGTATATTGAATTAGGTAAGTTAAAGGGAAACAAAGGATCTCAAAACTATGAAATTCCTGAAGATGTAGATATCGATGCATATGGTTTAGTTTCTATATGGTGTAAGAGATTTAATGAAAATTTTGGTATGGCTCATTTTGAGAAATAAAATAAGATATAGGAAAATATTGATATGAATATAGGCTATGCGGTCATTCATAAAAGAATGTTAATAATTTCGTAACCAGTACAATTATACTTCTATATATAACAAGCATAATTGTTTAAGCACCTTCTTTGAGATTAAGGTGCTTTTTCATATTAATTACTTCTAGCAGTCTGTCAAAGTTTCAGAGATTAGTTACAGTTACTCCGAAGTTTTTGCATAAAAAATCAACGAAAGACTTTTGTAACACTTATGAAAGTAAATCGAAAGGTATTTAAGCTATGCTGTACATATCAAAGGTGATCTTATTTTTATCCGCGGTAAAAAGTATAAGCAATGTACAGTATAATTTCATCTTTTTAATTATTGAGAACTTATGATAGAAGCGGTTCTTGCAGTATTATTCTGCTAATTTTCAACCTATTTTAAATAACATGAGCAGTATAAGCCTAAACTATCACATCTACCTTTATTTTCATTTCTTCGTTTATGAAATCTTACAAAAGTGTCATCTTTATGTAAGCTTATTAGATAGTTCATTCACTAGTTCAATGTAATAATAAAAGTATAAGAAATAATAAATTTTTAGATGATATAGGAGAGTGTCAGTAATGATTGTAACAACAACTTCAACGATTCAAGGAAAAGAAATTATTGAGTATATTGATATTGTCAACGGTGAAGCCATTATGGGGGCAAACATCGTACGTGATTTATTTGCTTCTGTTCGAGATATTGTTGGTGGTCGTTCGGGAGCGTATGAAAGTAAATTGAAAGAAGCACGTGACATTGCAATGGAAGAAATGAAAGCTCTCGCAAAGCAAAAAGGGGCAAATGCAATTGTTGGTGTTGATGTGGACTATGAAGTAGTACGTGATGGAATGTTAATGGTTGCTGTAAGTGGTACAGCTGTGCGTGTATAAAATAAAAGCATAATGAAAGCATCTCGCCAAGAGTGAGGTGCTTTCACTTTTTTACAAAATTAGAGAGTTGAAATATATGAAAGAAGCTTGTATTTTATCAACTGGAACTACCCGCCTCCTACGCTCTGCTCAGAGTTGGGCGCTTCTCAGGTCCACGGCGAAAGGAAACCTTTCGTCTCCCTGGCCGTTACTTCGGGTTATTCTACCCCTATATGTCCAATATTTGGACGTTGTTTTTTACGATTGGAATTTTATGCAGGACCCGAACGGATTGGTTTTTGCACTATGTTTTTTTCTGCAATCTTATATATCAAGTCATCAAAGAACTTCATGTATCTAGTTTATCAGAAAATCTTTTGGCTGTGCCATCTATCGTTGAGCCAGCACCCTACACATGCTTAAGGTAGGAGAACTCTTTCGGATAGAGTTTTAAAGTAAGTTTAGTGTTTTCTACACCATTACATATAATAAACCAGATGTTTTGCTATGTAATAAGTTTATTCATCTTCACCCTATTTGTTGATGGAATGTACTTTCACAAAAATTGAGGAGATAGGATTCTTATCTAAGGTTAGTTAAAAGGAGAAAATTTTGGTGAAAAAAAGTAGGATAGCTACAATAATATCGATTTTAATACCAGTTTTATTGGTTGCATTCATAATTAACTTCATAATTGAATTTATTATAACTGTATTTCAGGGAGTCTCTATTGTTTTACCTTTATTTCTTTGTCCTATAGGATTTCTTTTAGCTATTTGCTTTTACGAAACAGATAAAAATATTGGAGTAAAGATTGGAATAATATTAAATGTGTTAGTATTCTTGATTCCTTTTATTTTTATTATATTTAGTTCTGAGGCAAAGTTAAAATGACAGAGCATACAATGCATATATTGCAAGTGAAATTGTATCTTATTTATTGGTAGAAATGTTAAATGCGTAACTAAAAAGGATTTTAAGTTTTGAGAAAATTACTCACCTTCAACATAGTTTGCTCACACAAATGCTTTTAAAAGCTCTTGTAAGAATGGAAGTAATCCACCTACAAATTTTAAAACTGCCATTGCGATTTCCATCTTATTTCCTCCTTTTGTTTACTTATTTAGATGTGATAATCTTTATAATCCCATTATGGTAAGCGCTTACAAAAATATCAATGTATTTTAATATGCAATATTTAATAATGATATGTGCTTTAAATTGTTATAATAGAAAAGCAAAATTCTACAATATTTTTCGATTAAGAACTATTGAACATGAAAGTTTTCCAACTTAAAAAGTATATGTCAAAGTTCTATAATGAAAATAAAAATGAAATCGAATATTCAATAGAATCTGTATTAAAATTTACAAAAATAAATGTAGATTAAGTAAATTTACGGGAGTTTATTAGGCTGAAAGGATGCGAATGTCATACAGGTTATTAGTAAATAACAATTTTTAATTTTGATGAATATGTTGGCTTATCAAAAAATGATAAAATAGTTACAAAAATGGTAAAATTTGTAACTATAAAGACAAAGGGGAATCTCTATGAAATTGCTACGTTCATTTCTCATTCTCACTCTTGTTGTATTGTTAAGCACATGTAATACAGCAATACAAGTCACAAAGGTTCAAAAAAATGGCGAAACGACTTTAAAAATTGGCTCCCTGCAAGGGTATCACGATGTGCAAACGATTAAAGCTGAAAAAGGAAATGTGGAAATTCCTTATGAGGCATCCGTTGAAGAAGGTACGATTTTATTGCAAGTCACAAAAGACGATAAGGTCATTTATGAAGAAGAATTTACTTTTCAAAAAGAAGATTTGCTTTCTTTTGAAGCGCCAAAATCCGGATCATATGATTTAATTGTACGCGTGAAGGGTGAAGAAGAGAAAGCGAAAGGAATTCAAATACATACGAAGCTATGAAAAAACGGCAAGCGGAGTGTACCCGCTTGCCGTTTCCATTTCCAGTTGGTTCTGGCACAACATATGCTCATCAATTTAAGAAGTAAACGTAAAGTAACTCCAAAATATACAATAAAAGTTGATTTTGGAGTTATCTTTTGTTTATTAACAACATTTGTCTTTCATTGCTTTCATCATAGACACAGTAGAATTCATCATTTCATTACATTCTTGCATTTTATTCATCATAGATTTATCCATTTCTACATCCATCTGTATCATATTGTTCATCATCATGTTCATACATTTCATTTCACACATCATCTTTTCCATAGACATCATCATGTTTGTTTTTCCTACCATCATTGTTTTTTCCATTATAGCATCCTCCTAAATTTTTATGTCTTACAAATATAGGAATTCGTTTTTGTTTTACAAATACCTCTAGATTTTGTGATTGCTAAATGTTTAGAAATAATTTTCTTGATAAAAAGAAATTTATTTAGGGAAACGAGGGATTGATATAGGTTTTAATTCAAAGTTGAAAATGATGAAATATGGATTCTGAAATGGAAAAAGTTGTTCAAATTCATTTAATCTATGGTTTATCGAGGCTATTCTTAACGGTTACGTGAAAATACATAAATTTTTTTATATGTAATCAGTGAATGGTAATGAGAAACCTGCGGATGGTAGAAATATAAGGTTGGACAGATTAACTAAGATTGCTATCATATTTATCAAAAATGCAAATTTACATAAAAAATAAAGTTGACTATTCCACCTAGCTGTAACTATAATTGTTACAGCTAGGTGGAATCTTATACACTTGATGGAATTAATAAATCATTAAGTTGTGGTAAGAGCAAAGATTTCAAAACGAATAGGAGATGAAAATATAAGTTTATGTATCTAAGAAACTAGTTCAAAAAGAAATTAGAGAATATATACTTTATGATTGGTATATTCTTCGGAAAAATATTAAAAAATATATTTGAGGTGCACATTTTGAAAATTTTTAAGGGAATTCTAATATCTTCAATTGCGCTTACAACATTTACTGGATTAGGAGATATATTTTCTAGTAAAGAATCTAGTATTGCGTATGCTGCTAGTAACAATTATTCAAATGAACAAATAAAATCTGATGTAAATAAGCAAGCTACTAAACAATTAATTGTAAAATTCAAAAATGAAGCAAATTTGCCGTCAAAGGATGGTATTGAGAAATACATACTAGAAGAAAAGTATGATGCGAAATTAACAGAGATTTTCACCGAGTTTCCAAATATAACTTTAAATCGACTCTTTAGATCTTTAAATCCCACAGAAATAAAAAATCTAGGTGAAGAAGTACAAGAAACAGATCATAGCTCGTCTAATTTGTTAAATTATTATAGTGTACAAGCACCTGTTGATGTTAATGTACAAACATTACTCATAAAGTTTGAGAAATCTCCTCTTGTAGAGACTGCATATTTACAAGAAAAACAAGCACCACCCGAAGTACAATTACCAGCCTTATCTGTTAATCCATATGATGAGCCTAGACTTGAAAGGCAAGGGTATCTTGAAGCAGCACCATTAGGAATTAATGCTCCATATGCTTGGAGTATTAAAGGGGGAGATGGAAAAGGGACTACTTTTGTAGATATGGAGTATGGTTGGTTAGTAAATCATGAAGATTTAGTAAACCAAAATATTGAGCTTATATCTGGACAAAATAAGAGCGAACATCATGACCATGGGACCTCTGTCCTAGGGATTGTTTCTGCAGAAGATAACAACAAAGGAAATATTGGAATCGCTCCCAGAGCAAAAGTAAAGGTTGTATCTCAAATAAGAGACAACGGTAGTTATAATACAGCCGATGCTATTTTAAGTGCAGTTTCTAATTTACAAGCTAGCGATATATTGTTATTAGAAGCGCAAGCAACTTATGATGGATATGGAGAAAAATACTTACCTGTAGAAGTAAAACCAGACATTTTTGACGCTATTCGCTTGGGTGTAAACAAAGGAATTATTATAGTTGAAGCCGGTGCGAATGGTGGAAATGATTTGGACCAATTTAGAGATCGTAACGGTAAACAAGTTTTAAATCGTAATAGTCCTGACTTTAAAGATTCAGGTGCTATTATAGTGGGGGCAGCTTCTGCAAGGGTCCCTCATACTCGTTCATATTTCTCTAACTATGGTAGCAGGATTGATGTATACGGATGGGGAAATGCCATTGATACAACAGACGCTAAAGCAAATCAATACATGACCAATCTTTATACATCTAGCTTTGGCGGAACATCAGGTGCGTCACCTATAATTGCAGGTGCTGCGGCATCAATTCAAGGTATTGCAAAAGCGAACTCGGGTAAAATGTATACACCAAGTCAATTAAGACAAATTTTAAGTAATCCTCATACAGGAACAAAGTCTAAGGATCCAATATCTGATAAGATTGGTGTTTTGCCAGATTTAAAAGCTATTTTATCAAATCTTGGTTTTTCTCCGAATCTAAGTAACGATTCTCCTATCGTATTCCCAGAGGATCCAGGATTGAATAGAGCAGATGAAAAATCTACTATAACATTCCCAGAAGAGAATAAAAACAATGAAGAAAAAGGAGGTTCGAGTTTTGTATTTCCAGAATAATAGCAAAGATATCTCGGGATTTTAGAAAGTGATTTTATGTAAGTAAATATATTACCAATCAGCCAGGTGCTTAAAAAGCCTTGGCTTTTTTGTATATCTCAAAATATAGCTTGATAATGGTCTATAAATCTATGGTATTAGTTTTTCTTGTAAGTATAAGAAAATGTAACGTTTGGGCATGTTTTTTACTTTTGTAATAATTAAATGACAAAATTATAAAAAATGTTACATTTTAATTACAAATAGTATTGTATATCTAGATATTAAGTAATATAATTATATTTATGGAAATAAAAACTAAAATTAATCAATATTTGGGGGATATGGAAAATGAAGAAAGTTATTTTACCGATTTTAATGTCTGCAATGTTTGTAGTTCCTGCTGTATCTCATGCAGAAAATCAAGAAACTATGAAACAGAGTGCTCCAAAAACAGAACAAACAATACAGCAAACGGGTTGGGTACAAGATGGAGAGCGCTGGTATTATATAAATTCAGATGGCAGGGGAAAAACAGGTTGGGTACAAGAAGGGAAGGATTGGTATCACATTCATCGTGGATTAATGGAGACCGAATGGGTAACAGTTGACGGTGAATGGTATTATATGAATGAAGATGGAAAGATGCAAACAGGCTGGTTACAAGGGAATGGTACATGGTACTATATGAATGAAGATGGAAAGATGCAAACAGGTTGGGTAAAAGATAAGGGTACATGGTACTATATGAATGAAGATGGAAAGATGCAGACAGGTTGGATACAAAAGAATGATAAATGGTATTATATGAATGAAGATGGTGCAATGCAAACAGGCTGGTTACAAGAGAATGGAAACTGGTACTATTTACAATCTAACGGTGCTATGGCAATAGGTGAACATTTAATTGATGATACTTGGTATACATTTAAAGATAATGGTATCCTAATTGGTGGATAGATATAAGAAAAAGTAGGGGGTATTACCCTACTTTTTTATTTACAAGGACTTTGATATTAATTGTTTGTACATTTAAAAGTACTATAGAATTTAATTCTTTAATTATAAAATATTAATTTGTCTATGATATCAAAGATAGTGCGTAAATTAAACAGACAAAATTTTATTTTTAGTCGTATCACTAATGGTTTTAGGTGTTGGTTCATATAAAGAGTTCAATAATTTATTGTATTCACTTCTTGTAATTTCTTTATTATATAATTGAATCATTAAATCTTTATGTTCTTTTGAAAAAGCCATTTTGTTAAAAAATTTAGGATACATATAATTATTCTCTCCATTTCATGTCAATTCTAAAGTGTTATAATACGTACCTTTTTAAATTTGTTATGTTTAATAAAATATATAAAAGCCGTTATCTATTCGATAAAGGCTTAGTAGCTGTTGTAACTTAGTATAAAAAGTCAGACGTCTATTGAAGTATAACATAATAATTATAATATATTAAGATTTAATGTAATTTTGCATAAATATTTTTTATTTATCATTTTAACCAAGAAGACTTCCTTCTCTAAACAAAGTGAAAGTGGAGAGATCAATATATAAGCATGCTACGATACTTGGAGGTAGTTCGAACATTGGATATTCACTATATTAATGTGAATTAATATAGTGAATTATAAAAAAGAAGAGTCCTTAATAAGAGGACTCTTCTTTCTGAATAATAGATTATGGATAGGATTTGAATATCTATTAACTAGATATTTCTTACCTAAAGTTAGTTAAAGCTTTCTATAAGTATACTAAAACAAACTTTTCCCAGTTCCCCGCTACATAGCTATTTGTTAGTAACTCCCTACCGCCGCCACCATATGCTGAAACGAACAGTCCATTGCTAAGAGCTTTTATAACATAGATTCTGTTATCGCCACCATTATATAATATAAATTTTTCCCAGGTTCCAATAGATGTACGATTTGCTATTACTCTACCATTTGGTTCAAATGATACATACTTCCCATTACTTTTTGCTTTTAATGCATAAGTATATAGCTCACCAGTTGGAATTAATTCAAATTTTCCCCAATCATTAATAGTATTACGATTTGCTACGACGTTACCGTTTGGTTCAGCTGATACATATTGTAAATTAGCGGCTTGAATAGCTACAGTCCAAGTACCATTAGAAAAATTAATTGCCTTTAGTGAATCAGTGTTTGCTTCACTGGCTGCTACTGGTTTACTTGATGGAAAAAATAGCCCTATAAATATAATAAGTGACAACATAATAATAGAGAGCCTTGTGAACTACCCGCCACTTAACGCCCTTACGAATTGTTTGAAGTGGGTGCTTCTTGGGAAGTAGATACTTTTATTAGCTATCTATATTTACTAAGCTATCCCCGTCGCACCGACGGTTCGTATTTGTAGCGCAAAAAATACCAATTTTAGTTCTTGGTAAGAACCCACCGTATTTGAGCGATTATGACTGTTTTATCCATATCAACGTCATGGCTTGGTTTTCGCTATTTTGATATGGTGACGAGTTGATTGAAGATTTTACGATACGAATCTTTTCTCGTATCAACCTCATATCTTCAGTTTTCAAAGAACAATCTGTATGTAATGAGTTTACTACAATCCTTTGGCTAGTGCCAAACCGAAATTCATCTCCCACCTATCGTTGGGCTATCGCCCTGCACACACTTGAGGAAGGAGACTTCTTTCGGAAAACGTTAAATAAACTATTACCTTTTGAATGTAGTACATAGTCTTTCATATAAGTTCCTCCTCTGTTTTTAAATTATTACAAGTATATTATACTAATTTTGTAAAATTCGGAATAATTGCTAGTATTTATCAATAAATGACTCGCTATTCTGTTTGTTTTTGGGAAAAAATATTTCCTATAAGAAGAGTATGATACCTTTTAGTATTGTAAAGATTCGAAGGTTGGGTAGGAGAGGAGTTATATTAAAGGGGAATGATATGTATATAAAAACGTGGAGAAGAATTCTTATACTTCTTCTCCACGTTTCATATACTTGAACTTATATTTTCACTAGATATTTATTGTAATCAATAAATAATAAATGCCCACTCTTACTAGTATAGCATTTAAATTGTCTAGAGTTTATGAAATATTGCATACCGAAACTCATTGCTAATTGAGATATTTTAATATAATATAAAGTTATCAAAATTAAATATTCAGAAAATTAAAGGAGGTACTATTTATAGTTAATAAATCAATGGTTTTAACGTAGATTAGTGAGGTTTTTGTTAGAGGTTGTTCTTATAAAAATATTTATTTAGTATAATATTTTACACTTATTTCTATATAATGCAGTATTAAACAATTTGTTCTTGAATTAAATAATTAAGATTTTAATTATAAAATATCTAATTTAATATTCATTATAAAATTTTCAAAAAATTGATGTAAGACTTTTGTTATACTTTTGTGAGAAAAACGAAAGATGTCTTTATTAAGATATTTTTAGAAAGTTCAAAGAAAGAGGTAACAGAGCTACAGTATCATTACTACTGTATTAACTATATATTCGAAACAATTTTATATAGTTACTCTAGAACTAGTACTACCAAACCTCTAATCTATTTTATTAAGAAAAAATTATCTAACTAATTGGAGGAATTATTGTGAAAAAAACTTTAATCACAGGCTTATTGATTACAGCAGTGTCTACAAGTTGCCTAACGCCTATAAGTGCTTTCGCAGATAGTAATCAAACAGAATTTAAACAAACAAGTGTTCAAAATATCACGGCTAAAAATACAATATCAAATTCGATAAGAACTTTAGGATCAAACATGCCTTTAGTACAAGCTTACGGATTAGTTATTTTACAACAGCCAGATATTAAAGTAAGTGCTATGAGCAGTTTGACAGATTTTCAAAAGATCGCAAAAACGAATGTCCGTGAATGGGTAGATGAGTATAATCCGAAGTTAATGGATCTAAATCAAGAAATGATGAGATATAGTACAAGATTTAATAGCTATTATAGTAAATTATATGATTTAGCTGGAAAAGTGAATGAAGATGGACAAGCGAAAATAGATTTTGTAAGCGCCTTCGGTAGACTTCATGGTCAGTCACAAACAATTCAAGATGACATGGAACAAACTTTACTTGAATTAAATCGCTTTAAAGCTTTGTTGGATAAAGATAATGCGAGTCTATCTCAAAAGGCTGAGACAGCAATTCAATCATTAAAGGGTTCAAATGGAGATATTGTACAAATAAGAGCGGATATTAAAAGAATTCAAGAAGAGATTCAAGCGGAGCTTACAAAGATTTTAAATCGACCAAATGAAATTATTAAAGGATCGATTAATATCGGGAAGCAAGTTTTCACAATTACGAATCAAACAGCTCAGACAAAAACGGTAGATTTTGTATCAATTGGGTCTCTTAGCGATGAAATTGTAAATGCTGCAGATAGTCAAACAAGAGAAGCTGCGAATAGAATTCAGCAGAAGCAAAAAGAATTACTACCACTTATTCAAAAGTTATCACAATCTGAAATTCAAGTAACTGAAATTACATTTATTGAAGATCAGGTAAAAAGTTTTACGGAGCTAATTAATAGACAAATCACAACCTTGGAGTATTTGGTAAATGATTGGAAGTCAGTTAATGAAACTATGCTTCAAATGAAAGAGAATCTTGCAGCAGGTGTTTCTGTCGATAGTACTACACTCCAAAAACAATTCAGTCAACTTAAAAGAGTAAATGATGAGATGGCTAAACAAACGAAGCAATTTGAGGATTACGTGACAAATGTAGTGGTGCATTAAATTTTTACAAACAATACATCACAATAATTAATGATATAGGGAGAGAAGAAAAATGACAAAAAAACCTTATAAAGTAATGGCTCTATCAGCAATCATGGCAGTAGTTGCGGCGGGAAATATCCTGCCTGCACATACATATGCAGCGGAAAGTACAACAAAACCAATTCCGATTCATGCTAGTGTATCAGATGCATCCGACAAATACTCTGAGTATTCACTAGGGCCAGATGGTCTAAGAGCTGCAATGGAACGAACAGGTTCAAATGCTTTAGTAATGGACCTGTATGCGTTAACAATTATTAAACAAGCCAATGTTAATTTTAATGGTATAACGACAGTTGATGATTCTTTAAAAACAAAAGTCGTTCATCATCAAGATATTGCTAGAGGAAATGCAAATCAGTGGTTAGATACAATTAAACCGCAATTGATTTCTACGAACCAAAATATTATTAATTACAATACGAAATTCCAAAATTACTATGATACGCTAGTAACGGCTGTAGATAATAAAGACAAAGCAACACTTACAAAAGGGCTTACAAGATTATCTGCTAGCATTACAGAGAACAAAGAAAAAGTAGACAAGTTAGTAGAAGACCTAAAAAAATTCCGAAATAAGATGACAGCAGATACACAAAACTTTAAAGGTGATGCAAATCAATTAACGTCTATTTTAGCAAGTCAAGATGCTGGAATCCCACTTATGCAAAATCAAATCACAACGTATAATGAGGCAATTGGCAAATATAACGCAATTATCATTGGCTCATCAGTTGCAACAGCTTTAGGTCCAATCGCAATTATTGGTGGAGCAGTTGTAATTGCGACTGGAGCAGGGACTCCACTAGGAATTGGACTTATTGCAGGTGGTGCAGCAGCGATAGGAGGAGGAACAGCTGGTATTGTTTTAGCGAAGAAAGAACTTGATAATGCACAGGCAGAAATCCAAAAGATAACAGGCCAAATTTCGCAAGCTCAATTACAGGTAGCTGGATTAACGAATATTAAAAATCAAACTGAATATTTAACAAATACGATCGATGTAGCTATTACTGCACTGCAAAACATTTCAAATCAATGGTATACAATGGGATCAAAATATAACTCTTTACTGCAAAATGTTGAGTCTATTAGTCCTAACGATCTTGTTTTCATCAAAGAAGATCTAAGTATTGCTAAAGATAGCTGGAAAAATATTAAAGATTATGCTGAAAAGATTTATGCTGAGGATATTAAAGTAGTAGACACAAAAGCGTAATATTACTTGATTAATACTAGCGTTACATATTAATGCAAAATGAGTTTTTAGAAAGGCTTCATTGTAGAGAGAAGGATGAGTATTTTCTTGAATTCAATTAACCATAGTTTATAAATGCATATTATGTACATGCAAGTCTCCTGTTCAATTTTGAATAGGAGACTTCCTATATATTAGTGGAACCAAATAAGGATTATAAAATAAGAACATCTTACAATTTTGTTTGCATATATTCAGAATTTAATTGTTAATTTCTCTGAAAATATAATAAAACGGTTTAATATATTCCATTTCACGCTTAGGTTTTTTAGGGAGTGAAATGCTCGACAAGTTTTTGAATCCTTATAAAAGAGTAGGTGAGAAAAATATGAATAAGAGATTTTATAAAAAAATAGTTCTATCAATGCTGATTGCAGGTGTCACAATAAGTAATGTATCCCCACTACATACTTTTGCAACAGAGCAAGTAGTACAAAATAAATTAGCACATCAGGAAGAAAGCAATAAAAAATACTCTCTTGGACCTGAGGGGCTCCAAAATGTAATAGAAAAAATGACATCTAGTGCACTTGTAATGGATTCATATGCCCAAACAATTCGTAAACAACAAGAAACGGATCTTAGCAAGATAAGCTCTATAAATAGTGAATTACGAGAAAATATGATTAAACACCAAAAAGATGCTCAAACGAATGCAGCATATTGGTTAGATGCTATTAAACCTCATATTACGGATATTAATCAAAATATTATTAATTACAATGATATTTTTCAAGCGCATTATAGTACTTTACTTACATCTCTTGATCAAAAAGATATTGTAAGATTTAAAAATGAATTGGAAAGACTGTATCATAGCATTTTGGAAAATAAGAAAGCAGCGGACAAGTTATTAGAACAACTCAAAACATTTCGAAATAACATGGCAGTAGATACGAAAAGTTTTAAAGAAGATTCAAATCAGTTGACGTCTATTTTAGAAAGTACGAACGCTGGTATTCCTCTTCTACAACAACAAATCAATAGCTATAACGACTCGATTAAAAAAAGTCATGATATGATTATTGCTGGTGGAGTGCTTTGTGCTACAGGAATACTTTGTCTTGCGGGTGGACCTATGATTGCTACTGCGAAAAAAAATATTTCATCCGCAGAGCAAGAAATTCAAAAATTAAAGTTGAGAATATCTGGATCGCAAGAGGAATTAGTTATTTTGACGGATGTTAAAAATAAAACTGTATTTATGACTGAAACAATTGATACAGCTATTAATTCTCTTCAAGATATATCTGATCATTGGTATACAATAGGAGCTAAATATAATTCTTTGATTCAGAACGTAGAAGTGATAAGTCCTGAGGAATTTACTTTTATAAAACAAGATCTCAATACTGCTAAAGATAGTTGGCAAGATATTAAAAATTATGCGAATAAGCTATCTGAAGGTACTAAAATAATTAGAAAAGCATTGTAACCTCTTTGGGTGGGAGGCTAATCCATATACTCTTTATAGCATTTAGACGAAGTGAATGGATTAGCTTCATTGTAGACAATAAGATTTCCTTATTTGTAAGTGGCGAAGAACATATTATAGAAATTAAATATGGAAACCACACTTGTTTAAAAATATGAGTAAGGAAATAGTGAACTAAGAATGTTATGTGTATGTTCTTTATTCGATTGAACTACTCACCACTTAACATCCTTACGGACTGTTTAAAGTGGGAGATTCCTAAGTACAGAGTTCTATCGAACTCTAATGGATTAGGCTATCCCCGTAGTTCCTACGGTTAAGAGACGAATTGCTTCGTTTCTAAGATTGAGCGCTGCATTTCGATCTCTATCG
>NZ_JBCGHT010000021.1:0-59215 GCF_039549175.1 Paenibacillus sp. 102
TATTAGGCACGCCGCCAGCGTTCATCCTGAGCCAGGATCAAACTCTCCAATAAAGTTAGTTTGTCTAGCATCATAAAATAAAAATTGACGTTGCACGTTGTTTGTTTCGTTCAGTTTTCAAAGAACTCGTTTGTCGCTCATTTGCGACTTCCTTATGTTAACATCTTCGTTTTTTAATGTCAACTAAGTTTCTCAATTTCTTTTTTTCGCTTTCTGCTGTTTCGCATCAGCGACGGTTATTAATTTACCATACACCAAACCATATCGTCAACATTTTTTAATAAAAAATTCTTTTTCTTACATAACGGGTACACTCTTCTGCATTTGCTACTCTTCGAAACAAACAAAAAATAATTTTATATCGTTCTTCCATTGTTTTTTTTACGACATCATGTATTCGCTCATCTGCAAAATCAAATAAAAGTTCATCTAGCTCTCTCTTCAATAAATATTCTATTTCTTTCTGTTCTTCTTTTGTAATCATAATCCCAAACAAACTATCACCTCAACAATTACTCATCACCACTAACATTAAAGATCATACTATAACATCCATTATATCCATTTCCTACGATATTAATCGCTCAGTTCTCTTTTCAACTTTTTGAGCATATAAGTAACTGAAAAGGATTGGACAAAGGGGCGGGGTATTATGTTTTTCTTTTTTATAACAAGTAAACGTAAGTTTAAGCACATTAGTTTAATTATTGTACTGTCCTTATTTACAGCATGGCTTCTCTTTCTAAAAACATATTCTCATCAATCTGCTTTTTCAACTGCAACTGGTCCAAAAGTCATTTACAAAGGCGATACCACAAAAAAACAAGTTGCGTTAACATTCGATATTAGTTGGGGAGATAAAAAGGCGCTTCCGATCCTGGATACTTTAAAAGAAAGAGAAATTAAAAATGCGACTTTCTTTCTCTCTGCAGCATGGGCAGAAAGACACCCAGATGTTGTAGAACGGATTATACAAGATGGCCACGAAATTGGCAGTATGGGATATAACTATACATCTTATACTTCTTTGGAAGCTAACGAGATGCGAAGAGATCTTTCACGTTCTCAAGATGTGTTTACAAAGCTTGGTATAAAACAAGTCAAGCTCTTGCGCCCTCCTAGTGGAGAATTTAATAAAACTGTTCTCAAAGTAGCAGAATCTCTCGGATATACTGTTGTACACTGGAGTAATAATTCAAACGACTGGAAAAATCCTGGTGTAAATAAAATTGTATCAACCGTTGCTAACAATTTACGAGGAGGAGACATCGTTTTATTACACGCTTCCGATTCAGCACTTCAAACAAATAAATCTCTACCGCTGCTCCTGCAAAAATTAAAAAGTGATGGTTATGAGCAAGTATCTGTATCACAACTTATTTCTAACACAAATGCAAAAAGTAATGACATAAAGTGAAACTTCCATCAGTGGGGGTTTTTTCATCCTCCACCGATGGAAAGCCCCTGCCTATCTCCCTCATTTCTCTAAACTTCGAGGCAGGGAAACTACCATTCGCTAATAGCAGATAAAAATAAATCCATACCAAAAAGGTACAACACCCATACGAAAGGTGTTGTACCTTTTTGGACTGTTATCAGCTTAACTAACCGACTTACTTCTTTGTTGTCCTATTAAACGATGTAATATGAGTAACTGATATGCATTACACAATAAAAGTGGTATAACCATTAAATATAACCAATCGGTATCATTAATCCGAAGCGCCGGCACCCATTCAAGAATTGTTACGACGACCATAAAGAATAAAGCAGGTATAAATGCTTTTTTATTCGTCTCTTTACTCTTTATATAGGCTACAATCGCTCCAAATAAAAACAATATTCCAGCTACAAGAATATTATTTCCAAACGAAACATCTCCATTTGCAACGAGTACCGATCTTAAATATACAAAATCGAACAGTACAAATGCGATGAAAAAGAGCTGAACTGCGTTCCAAAGAGAAGACGACCGGAACATTCCTAGTCCAAAACGATGAACTGTTAAATACGCAAAAAAGCCCATTTGACTAATTACACTAAAAATAAATCCAACACCAAGTAACCAAAAAGAAATCATTAAAATCTCTTTACCGTCGAAATTTTGAAAAAATTTAACGTACTTGTCCCATCCTAGAATAAAACCAATCAGGATTGTACTAACTCCCCCAAGCAGCAACGTCGTTAAAAATAGTCGTACCCATTTTCGGCTATTCACAATCAATCCCCCATTATTGATATATTTTTACTTAAATTGTATCAATGACAATTTCAAAAAGCTAGCCATGAACATGTATAAATTCCTCTAAGATATTTATATTAAAAAAGAGAACTGTGTTGAAAGGAGCTCCAACTAATGAAACGGATGCTGCTCATTTTAGTTTCTTCACTTCTTTTCACTACACTTGCCGCATGTGCACAAGGAAAAGAAGCGAAATCCGAATTAGATTACGATCAAACAAAAAAAATGATTGTCGATATTTTAAAGACTGATCAAGGGAAAAAAGCAATCCAAGATGTATTGACAGATGAGAAAATGAAACAAGCACTTATATTGGATGAAACTGTAGTCAAAAAAACGATTGAAGATACGATGGTATCCGAAAAGGGGCAACAGCTTTGGGAAAAATTATTTAAGGATCCTGAGTTTTCAACGAAATTCGCTAAAGGTATTGAAAAAGAACAAACAACTTTAATGAAGACTCTATTAAAAGACCCTGAATACCAAGCAGGCGTTATAGAAATTATGAAAAATCCCGAAGTGGAAAAAATGATGCTACAGACAATGAAAAGCAAAGAGTATCGTCAATATTTGCAACAAGTATTAACAGAAACTGCCGAAAGCCCACTCTTCCAGACTAAGATGATTGACATCATTAGTAAAGGTATTGAAAAAGCTGAAAAAGGTGGGGGAGCTGAGAAAAAAGAAGGTGGCGGCGAAGGCGGATCACAAGACGAGAAACAAGAACAAAAATAAAGCGAATCTCTACACATAATAAATTCCCCACCTCTACATATATAGGGCGGGGGATTTTTCTACTCGTAGAGATTTATTTTTGTTTAACTGATGTTCTATCAATAACTTGCTCAGCTATTGTCCGGTAGATGACACCTGTTTTATGTGTATCCTCGTATACTGATGGTGCAAAATCATCTTTATTCCAATCTGGTTGCTGAAGTGGAATTCGCCCTAATACATCTGTTTGTAATTCTGCAGCTAATTTATCTCCTCCGCCTTTGCCAAACACATACTCTTTCTCACCGGTTACTTTACTTTCGAAGTAAGCCATATTTTCAACAACCCCAAGAATACTATGTTCAGTACGAAGTGCCATAGCACCTGCACGAGCTGCTACAAATGCCGCTGTTGGATGAGGCGTTGTTACAATAATTTCTTTACAAGATGGTAACATTGAATGCACATCTAAGGCGACATCCCCTGTACCAGGTGGTAAGTCTAATACTAAATAGTCTAAATCGCCCCATTCCACCTCTGTGAAAAAGTGATTTAACATTTTACCAAGCATTGGTCCTCTCCAAATAACAGGAGCATTGTCTTCTACAAAGAAGCCCATCGAAATTACTTTTATCCCTAAACGCTCTACAGGAATAATTTTATCGCCCCTTACGATTGGACGTTTTTCGATTCCCATCATATCCGGTACACTAAAGCCATATATATCAGCGTCAATAATGCCAACTTTCTTTCCTAAACGAGCTAATGAAATTGCAAGGTTTACAGAAACAGTTGATTTACCAACCCCACCTTTTCCACTTGCAACCGCTAAAAATGTTGTTTTAGAATGCGGTGATAGTAACGATTCGCTTCCTTGTTCTTCCTGAGGCGGCGCAAACTCTGCTAGCTCGTCCTCTGTAAATTCAGCAAAACGTAAACCAACCGTTGCGGCTCCAAGTTCTTTCACAAGCTTCACAATAGCTGACTGCAATTGCATTTGTTCAGCAGTCCCTGTTTTTACAATCGCAATTTTAACACTGACATGCTCTTTCTCAGACTTTACAGTTACCTCTTTAATTGCATTTGTTTCTTTCAATGTTTTATGTAGAAATGGATCAGTAATCCCTTCAAGTGCTTTCACTACTTGCTCTTTCGTTACCATAATCAGCCCAGCCCCCTGTATGAAAAGTAAAGTAATGTTAAATGAATTGGGTTTGTATATTTTCATTCCAAAAATAAATGCGTTTTCATTTCCAGTATAACATATTTTCCGAAAACTTCGTTAACGAGAGGAATTCAAAAAACCCCCCTTATTCAGGAGGATTCCCTTTTTCCGTAAAATAACGTAGTATTCCACGGTATATCGCAGCTGCCACCTTTTGCTGATATTTCTCCGAATTTAACATATATCGTTCATTTACATTCGATAAAAATCCAGCTTCAATTAAAGCACCTGGTGTTTTCGCATACTTAAGCAAATAAACGTGTGAGATTGTTCTAGCCGAGCGGTTTGTATTTTCTAAACTCGTTCGTAATTCAGCCTGTATAAACTTCGCTGCTCGTTCATTTTCAATTAAAGAGCGATAGTAAAACGTTTGCGCCCCTTTCGACCCACTACTTGGCAAGGCGTTTAAATGGATGCTTGCAAAAAAGTCTACATCAGGCTTATTAATAATGTCTACACGCTGTTTTAAATCCTCTGCTTTACGCCTACTGTATGATTTTGTGCTTTTATCAGCTAAATCATAATCTCCCTCTCTCGTCAAAATAACTAAAGCTCCTTGCTCCTGCAAATAATCTTGTACCATTTTTGTAATTTCAAGCGTAATATTTTTTTCCACTATATCCTCGCCACCAACCGCTCCTCCATCTGGTCCGCCATGCCCAGCATCCAATACAATTACTTTCCCAGATAAGGGTAAGTTCCATGCTCGCCACGACTTTGTAATTTGAAATTCTTGTTTTACCAAGAAAAACAATACAACTGCAGCAAGCATAAAAGAGATAATTCGAATTCTCTTCATACCTTTCCTCCTCCAGCTAGTCCCTCTAATTACTTATATGGGACAAGAGGAAAGTTTATGCTTTTCTTAATGCAGCTTTAAGCGATATCTTCTTTCACCCTTTTCGTATCCCTCACGCCACCATGAACTAATAAATCGCGCACAGGATTCATAAAGCAATTCCTCATCGTTCGATTCTATCTCCCGCATAGTCGTGCTTGTTAAAAATTGAAACAACATCTCCGTTAATTGATGTTCCTCTTCTAATGCTCTATATTTCACATCAAAAAAAGATTCACCATAATAGCCAAATTTGCTATATCTTGCTCCTAATAAGTACGATTCAATTCCCAGTTCAATACAATAATCCTCATACTGCCTGTGCAATTCTTTCATATCGAAAGCATCACGAATATTGGACCTTAACGTTTTTAATGATAATTCGCGAAGCATCTTCCGCTCATATTTCAACTGCTTTTCTTTTTGTTTTTCTTGCAAGGTAACAATGACATTCATAGTACTTATAAACCTCCCTAATACGTATTAGTCTAAGCTTCTGAAGTAGAAGCATACGTGAGAAGGTAGCACTAAAATATTCCAAGCTATAATACATAAAAAAACGGCACAAAACCTTTCTTTTTAGATGGAGAGAGCATCCAGCCATGAATAAAAACGGCCAGACCCTTTTTCTGCCCCATGCCGTGTGAAAACAAAAGGAATATACAGATAGATGCAGGTTGCCTTTTATTCTTCGTAGCAGGGACTTATATAGTAAAAAGTCAAAATAGATTTATCCTATAAACTCACGGTAGCTGATGAAAAGTTTAATTTATATAGTTCCATTAATTAAGACATAATAAAAAACCCCAGCCAAATGGCTGGGGTTTGAAGTTCGCAAAAATTAACGTTTTGAGAACTGAGGTGCACGACGTGCGCCTTTAAGACCGTATTTTTTACGCTCTTTCATACGTGCGTCACGAGTTAATAGACCTGCACGTTTTAATGTTAGACGGTATTCTGGATCAGCTTTTAATAAAGCGCGAGAGATACCGTGACGAATAGCACCAGCTTGACCAGTGTATCCACCACCATTTACGTTTACAAGTACATCGTAGTTACCTAAAGTTTCTGTTGCAACTAGAGGTTGTTTCACTACTTCACGTAATGCAGCAAATGGGATATAGTTTTCAAAATCACGACCGTTAATGATAACGCGTCCTTCGCCTGGAACTAGGCGTACGCGCGCTACTGAACTCTTACGACGTCCAGTACCATAGTATTGAACCTGTGCCAAAGTAAGCCCTCCTTTAATTAATTATCCGCGAAGTTCGTAAACTTCTGGTTTTTGTGCTTGGTGTGGATGCTCTGCTCCAGCATACACATTTAATTTTTTAGACACTTGACGTCCTAAACGTCCTTTTGGAAGCATGCCTTTAATTGCAAGCTCTAACATTTGTACAGGGTAGTTTGTACGCATTTCTAGAGCTGTTCTTTGTTTAAGACCACCTGGGTGGTTAGTATGACGGTAGTAAATTTTATCGTTTAATTTATTACCTGTTAAATGAATTTTCTCAGCGTTAATAATAATTACATGATCACCCGTGTCAACGTGTGGTGTAAATGTAGGTTTGTTTTTACCACGTAAAATGGATGCTACTTCACTAGCTAGGCGACCTAAAGTTTGACCTTCAGCGTCAACCACATACCATTTACGCTCAACTTCGTTAGCTTTTGCCATAAAAGTCGTACGCATGTGTTTCCCTCCTCGTTATCTTTTCCATAGAAAAAATCTATTGTTTATCTTAAACACGATTTCCTTCCGGGGCTAATCGTGGTTTTAGAAACAATACCATATGTTATGATATCCTTTTGAGATTCTAATGTCAAGCAAATGTTACACCAGGATTAGTTGTTATAGTTTACCTGCCATAAATAAAGCCCATGCCCCGGCACCATCTTCCCAGCATAAGAACGATCTTGTTTTTTTAAAATCTCTGGAATGCTGTCAGGAGCAAGCTTTCCTTGTCCTACGCCAAGTAGCGTGCCAACAATAATTCTAACCATATTATACAAAAATCCATTTCCTACAAAGCGAAAAATTAGTTCATCACCTTGTTCAATTAAATCTATTTCATAAATTGTTCGCACTTTATCCTTTTTGTCAGTTTTTGCCGAACAAAATGAAGTGAAATCATGCGTTCCAATAAAATGAGGAATTGCCTTCCGAATAGATTCTATCTCTAGTGGATATGGATACTGATATACGTAATTTCTACGGAATACATCAGCTGTTTTAGATAATAATACCCGGTAACGATATTCTTTTCTTTCCACACCGTATCGCGCGTGAAAATCTTCTGTTTTTTTCTCTACTTGCAGGGCCACAATATCGTCTGGTAGCATCGTATTTAAAGCATTCATCCATTGCCATCCTTCAAGGGATAATGATGTATCAAAATGAATCACTTGTCCTCTTGCATGAACAGTAGAATCTGTCCGCCCTGATGCCTGAACACGAACAAGCTCTCCTTTATGCAATTTTTGCAGTGCTTTCTCTATTTCTTGTTGCACAGTACGGTGCTGTGGTTGAATTTGATAACCACAAAAATTGATGCCATCATATGCAACTGTACATTTTATTCTTTCCATTTCTCTATTCTCCATTACGATCGCACCCACGCTAGAATACACGCTAAACAAAGTAAACTCACTATTGTTAACGTATCACTTGTTTTCCAACGCAGCTGCCTAAATTTAGTACGTCCTTCACCGCTTTGATACCCACGTGCTTCCATTGCAATTGCTAAGTCCTCAGCACGTTTAAAAGCACTAATAAAAAGTGGCACAAGCAAAGAAATAACCGCCTTCAATCGATCTTTTATCGGTCCACCAGCAAAATCAATACCACGAGATGCTTGTGCTTTCATAATTTTATTTGTCTCATCCATTAATGTTGGAATAAAACGGAGAGAAATAGACATCATTAATGCGATTTCATGAACAGGAACTTTTATACGCTTTAATGGCTTTAACAACGTTTCCATACCATCAGTAATTTCAATTGGTGTTGTTGTTAACGTTAATAATGTCGTCATTAAAATAATGACAAAGAAGCGTATAGAAATATATATCCCTTGCTCTAACCCCTTTTCATGTATCGAAAACCAACCAAGCTGAAGCAGTACATTCCCTTCTTTATTTGTAAAGATATGCAGAAAAAAGGTAAACAGAAAAATCCATAAGATTGGTTTTAAGCCCGAAAGTATATAACGAATCGGCACTTTTGCAAAAAATAAAGCAATGAGTGCATATAAAAATAAAAGTCCATATGAAATCGCATTATTTGCTAAAAAGACCACAAATACATATAAAAAGACAATCAACAGCTTCGCACGTGGATCAAGTTGATGAATGAGCGACCTACCAGGAATATATCTCCCAATAATCAACTGCTGCATGATTCATGACCACCTTTTCGTAACACCTGTACAACTTCATGAGTAAGATCCTCTAAAGATAAGGTAGCCTTCGGAATCGAAATACCAAACTTCTCTTCAATTGCACGTTTATACTTTAAAGACATTGGAAGATCTACACCGATTTGTTCTAACTCATCTGTATGTAAAAATACTTCCTCTGCTGTTCCTTGCAAAAAGACCGTTCCTTTATGCATAACCACAATTTGATCTGCATACTTGGCAGCATCCTCCATATTATGGGTAACTAGGATTACTGTCAAACCCTGTTTCTTATGAAGCTTATAAAACATCTCCATAAGCTCTTGCTGTCCTTTAGGGTCAAGCCCTGCTGTCGGTTCATCTAATACGAGAACTTCAGGCTCCATTGCAAGTACGCCCGCTATTGCAACACGTCTCATCTGTCCACCACTTAACTCAAATGGAGAACGCACTAATAGCTCTGGATCCAATCCCACAAGCTCGATTGCATCCCTTGCCTTTTGTCTTGCCTCTTCTTCCGATACTCCGAAATTTGAGGGTCCAAAACAAATATCTTTCTCAACTGTTTCTTCAAATAACTGATGCTCTGGAAATTGAAAGACAACCCCTACTTTTTTTCGCAGCGGCTTTAATTTCTTTTCTTTCTTTTGCGAGGAAATCAAATGTTCCCCAATTTGGACCGTGCCATTTGTCGGCTGCAATAAACCATTTAAATGCTGAATCATCGTTGATTTGCCCGAACCAGTATGACCGATAATGGCATAATACCCCCCACTTGGAAACGACACGTTTACATCATAAAGCGCGCGTCTTTCAAATGGAGTTTTATATTGATAACGATGCTCTACTGTTTGGAATGTAATCTCCAAAGTTCGTTCACCAAGCTTTCCATTGTAAGATGCGTATTTTGCAGTGGAATTTCATTTCTTTTTAATAATTCTGCTATTTTTACTGAGAACGGTACATCTAATCCAATTTCCCTAAGCATATGAGAAGATTTGAAAATTTGCTTTGGCGTACCTACCTCTAATATTTCTCCCTGATTCAGAATGATAACACGGTCTGACTGTGCAGCTTCTTCCAAATCGTGCGTAATCGATAACACGGTAATACCTTTTGTATCCACAAGCTTCCTAACCGTTTCAATTACTTCACGTCGTCCTTGTGGATCTAACATCGATGTTGCTTCATCCAATATTAAAATAGATGGTTGCAATGCTAGCACACCTGCAATCGCAACACGTTGCTTTTGTCCACCAGATAACGAATGAGGCTCTTCATTAAGAAACTCTTCCATTCGGACCATCTGGAGTGCTTGATTCATCCGTTCTACCATCTGTTCCCGAGGCATCCCGATATTCTCAAGACCAAACACAACATCATCTTGCACGGTTGTCCCAACAAATTGATTATCTGGGTTTTGAAATACCATACCTATTTGTTTTCGAATATCCCATACCGTTTCTTCAGATAAAGTCATTGTATCATTTACAACAATTGTTCCTGATGCCGGTAAAAACAAACCATTTAATAATTTTGCAAGTGTAGACTTTCCTGAACCATTTTGTCCAATTACAGAAACCCATTCTCCCTCATATAAAGAGAATGATACGTCTTTTAGCGCATAAGAAGTTGTCCCGGGATATTGAAATGATATATTTTGCGTGCGAAGTTTCTCTTTTTTCAATGCAAGGCATCCTCTCTCATTACTTCATCAAGTTAGCCTATTTTCTACATTTAAAAAAAAAGGGCCACGACCAGTTACTTGAAAAGAACTGTCCTGCCCTTTTAATTATCATTATACTAACTCGATAATTACCATTGGTGCTGCGTCTCCGCGACGTGGACCAATTTTTGCAATACGAGTGTATCCGCCTTGACGCTCAGCATAGCGTGGAGCTACATCAGCGAATAATTTTTGAAGTGCATCTTGACCAGTCTCAGCATTAGCAACTTCATTGCGGATGAAAGATGCAGCTTGACGGCGAGCATGAAGATCTCCGCGTTTACCTAAAGTGATCATTTTTTCCACTACAGAACGAAGTTCTTTTGCACGAGTTTCTGTCGTTTGGATGCGCTCGTTGATAATTAAATCAGTAGCTAAGTCACGTAACATAGCTTTACGTTGCGCACTTGTACGGCCTAATTTTCTGTATGCCATTCGTAGTTCCCTCCTTTGTTGATGAGATTAAATCCTCAGTCGTCTTTACGTAAGCCTAAACCTAATTCCTCAAGCTTATGCTTAACTTCTTCTAAAGATTTACGTCCTAAGTTACGAACTTTCATCATATCTTCTTCTGTTTTGTTCGCAAGCTCTTGTACAGTATTAATTCCTGCACGTTTTAAGCAATTATAAGAACGAACAGAAAGATCAAGTTCTTCAATAGTCATTTCTAGAACTTTTTCTTTTTGATCTTCTTCCTTCTCGACCATAATCTCAGCATTTTGTGCTTCATCAGTTAAACCAACGAAGATATTTAAATGCTCAGTTAAGATTTTGGCACCTAAAGAGATAGCTTCTTTTGGCCCGATGCTTCCATCCGTCCATACATCAAGCGTAAGCTTATCATAATTTGCCACTTGTCCGACACGTGTCTTTTCCACTTGGTAAGTTACACGTGATACTGGAGTATAAATAGAATCAATAGGAATAACTCCTATTGGTTGATCTTCGCTTTTATTTGCATCAGCTGGCGTATACCCACGGCCACGCTTTGCAGTTAAACGCACGCGGAAATGCGCATCTTTTGCTAACGTTGCAATGTATAAATCTGGATTTAAGATTTCAACATCACTATCGTGAGTAATATCAGCAGCTGTGACAATACCTTCGCCCTGTACATCGATTTCCAACGTCTTCTCTTCTTCAGAGTAGATTTTAAGAGCTAACTTTTTCAAGTTTAAGATGATCGTTGTAACGTCTTCTACTACGCCCTCAACTGTTGAAAATTCGTGTAATACGCCATCGATTTGGATAGCAGTTACAGCGGCACCAGGGAGTGAGGATAACAGAATACGACGTAAGGAGTTACCCAAAGTAGTACCATATCCACGCTCAAGCGGTTCAATCACGAATTTGCCATACTTAGCATCTTCGTTAAGTTCAACCGTTTCGATTTTCGGTTTTTCAATTTCAATCATTAACTAAACCCTCCTTCAAAACGTCGAAACCCCGGCTAAACAAAGGAAAAACCTCTGTCTAACCGAAAGTCCCCCTTAGGCAGTTCCCGATTGTGCACAACAAGCGATGTTTCTGTACGAAATTTCTCGATAATGCATCATATCCATTATAGACAAAAGGGAAAATTCTATACAGAAAAATTACACACGACGACGTTTTGGCGGACGACATCCATTATGAGGAACTGGAGTAACATCTCTAATTGCTGTTACTTCTAGACCTGCAGCTTGAAGAGCACGAATTGCAGCTTCACGACCAGCACCAGGACCTTTAACAGTAACCTCTAAAGTTTTTAAACCATGCTCCATTGCAACTTTAGCAGCAGTTTCAGCAGCCATTTGCGCAGCGAATGGAGTAGATTTACGAGATCCACGGAAACCAAGTGCACCAGCACTAGACCAAGAAAGTGCGTTACCATGAGTATCTGTAAGTGTTACGATTGTGTTGTTGAAAGTAGAACGAATATGAGCAATACCAGCTTCAATATTCTTTTTCACACGTTTTTTACGAGTGTTTGTTTTACGTGCCATTGTTAGTTCAACCTCCTTTACTTATTATTTCTTTTTATTTGCTACTGTACGACGTGGACCTTTACGCGTACGAGCATTGTTTTTAGAATTTTGACCACGAACTGGTAAACCACGACGGTGACGAAGACCACGGTAAGAACCGATCTCCATTAGACGTTTAATGTTAAGAGAAACTTCACGACGAAGGTCTCCCTCAACTTTAACGCGGTCTACGATGTCACGGATACGACCTAATTCGTCTTCCGTTAAATCACGAACTCGTGTTTCTTCAGAAACACCAGCTTCAGCAAGAATTTTTTCAGCAGTTGTGCGACCAATGCCGAATACGTAAGTTAAAGAAATAACAACGCGCTTGTCACGAGGAATATCTACACCTGCGATACGTGCCATTCCGAATGCACCTCCTTCTGATTAACCTTGTTTTTGTTTATGTTTAGGGTTTTCACAAATAACCATTACTTTTCCACGTCTACGAATAACTTTACATTTTTCGCAGATTGGTTTAACTGACGGTCTTACTTTCATGTCTCGAACCTCCTTAAAGATTACGGAGTGCTATATTATTTAAAACGGTACGTAATACGACCACGATTTAAATCGTACGGAGATAATTCTACCGTAACTTTGTCTCCTGGTAAAATACGAATGAAGTTCATACGGATTTTACCAGAAACGTGAGCCAATACGACATGCCCATTCTCTAATTCTACTTTGAACATAGCATTTGGCAACGTTTCAAGAACGGTACCCTCGACTTCAATTACATCATCTTTAGCCATTCAATAGTTCTCCCTTCTTCAAATCAGTAACATTTTACACTGCTCTGAAATCCCGGAGAGCCAGCTACTTATAAAGTGGTAAGGATTTCGTATCCTGCTTCTGTAAGAGCAATCGTGTGCTCAAAATGTGCACACCATTTACCATCTACCGTTACCACTGTCCAGTCATCAGATAGTGTTTTTACATATCGTCTTCCTTGGTTCACCATCGGTTCGATACAGATGACCATTCCCTGCTTTAATCTAGGACCTTTATTTGGTGGACCGTAGTGCGGGATTTGAGGGTCTTCATGTAAGTCTTGCCCGATTCCGTGACCAACATACTCCCTAACGATCGAGAACCCACTCTCTTCAGCATGCGTTTGAACCGCATGTGAAACGTTTGATAATCTCACGCCTGGTTTTACTTGTTCTAGACCAAGATACAACGATTTTTCTGTGACATCAAGTAGCTTTTGAACAGATTCAGAAATGTTTCCTACTGGATACGTCCATGCAGAATCTCCATGGTACCCATTGTATTTCGCACCAATATCGATACTGATGATATCGCCTTCTTGGAGCTTGCGCTTACCTGGAATCCCATGTACAAGCTCTTCATTTACAGAAGCACAGATGCTTCCCGGAAATCCGTTGTATCCTTTAAAAGATGGCGTAGCACCATGTTTTCGAATCGTCTTTTCCGCTATTTGATCGAGCTCTTTCGTTGTAATTCCTGGAGTAATATGCTTTTTCAACTCTTGATGAGTTAAAGCAACGATCTTGCCAGCTTCTCGCATAATTTCTATCTCACGAGGAGTTTTGCAAATGATCATTACGCTAAGTCTCCAATGAGAACATCAATATCAGCAAATACCTTATTGATATCTTGCTCACCATTAATGCTTTGTAAGTAACCAAGCTCTTCGTAGAAATCAAGCAAAGGTTTTGTTTGCTTAATATTTACATCTAAACGATTCGCTACAGTCTCTTCATTGTCATCAGAGCGTTGATATAATTCGCCACCACATTTATCGCACGCGTCAGCTTTTGCTGGCGGATTGAATTCTAAGTGGTAAGTCGCACCGCACTCTTTACAAATACGACGGCCTGTAAGACGTTTTAATAGCAATCCTGAATCCACATTAATGTTTAAAACATAGTCGATTTTTTTGCCAAGATCTTTCATAATCTCTTCAAGCGCAGATGCCTGTGCAACTGTTCGTGGGAAACCATCTAGTAAGAAGCCTTTTATACAGTCTTCTTGACTTAAACGTTCACGAACAATTCCGATTGTAACTTCATCTGGAACAAGCGCACCTTTATCAATAAAAGATTTTGCTTGTAAACCAAGTTCAGTTTCAGCCTTCATAGCTGCACGGAACATATCACCTGTTGAGATGTGAGGGATGTTATACTTGGCAACAATCTGCTCGGCTTGTGTACCTTTACCAGCACCAGGAAGCCCCATTAAAATTAAGTTCATCCTTGTTCCCCCTCAATACATGAGCACGTAGGGAAGACAATTCTTCCCACTTACTCACTGCTTGATAAACCCTTTGTAATGGCGTTTTACCAGTTGGCTTTCTAGCTGCTTCATTGTTTCTAAAGCAACGCCGACAACGATTAACATACTCGTTCCACCGATCTGTGCAGATGGAGGAAGATTTCCCAATTTCGTAAAGATAACTGGAAGAATTGCAATCGCTGCTAGGAAAATTGATCCTACAAAGGTCAAACGATACAAGATTTTTGTTAGGTATTGTTCTGTATTCTTACCCGGACGAATACCTGGAACATATCCACCTTGCTTGTTTAGGTTTTCTGACATTTGCTCTGGATTAACCTGAACAAATGCATAGAAGTATGTGAAGGCTACAATGAGCGCTACATATATTATCATTCCCACTGGGTGAGAATAGTTAAAGTTTGCAATAATCCACTGCGATACGTCATGTTTCGGGAAGAACTGTGCAATAGTTGGAGGTGTAATTAAGAATGAAACAGCAAAAATTACTGGAATAACACCCGCACTATTTACCTTAAGCGGTAAATGTGTGTTTTGTGCTCCAGCATGATTCCCATTTCCTCCTGTTACACGCTTCGCATATTGAATTGGGATCTTTCTAACAGCCTGTTGAATGAAAATAACACCAACAACAACTGCTAGCACAGCTAGTAAAATCAATACAACTTTAACGATACTCATGAACAATTGATCTCCGATGTTTTGAAACTGTTGTTGATACACTTGAGATATTACACTTGGGATCGCTGCAGCAATACCACCAAAGATTAGGATGGAAATACCATTCCCTACACCTTTAGCTGTAATCTGTTCACCTAACCACATTAAAAATGCAGTACCAGCAGTCAGTACCGTAGCAATGTATAAATAAGTGCTCCAACCTGGATTCAAAATTAATTGCCCACCTACCATACCGTTAAAACCGATTGACATACCAAACCCCTGAATAAACGCAAGAACAATTGTAAAATAACGCGTAAATTGCGTTAGTTTACGACGGCCCATTTCGCCTTGCTTCGACCATTCCGAAAATTTAGGAACAACATCCATCTGCAATAATTGCACGATGATGGATGCTGTAATATACGGCATGATTCCCATCGCAAAGATGGAGAAGTTTTTCAAAGCTCCACCGCCAAATGTGTTTAGGATTCCTAATGCATTTAACTGATCTTGTGCTTTCAGTACGTCTCCATTTGTAAATGGCACTGGGATAAACGTGCCAATCCTAAACACGATTAACATCGCTAAAGTGAATAATATTTTACGTCTTATCTCAGCAACGCGCATAAAGTTGGAGATTGTACGAAACATTAGATCACCTCAACTGATCCGCCAGCTGCTTCAATTGCTTCTTTAGCACTTGAAGAGAACTTGTGCGCTTTAACAGTTAATTTTTTTTCTACAGCTCCGCTTGCAAGAACTTTAACACCGTCGTTTAATTTGCTGATAACGCCAGTTTCCAGCAATAATTCAGGTGTTACTTCTGTACCATCTTCAAAACGATTTAACGTTGATAGGTTTACGATAGTAAACTCTTTACGGTTAATGTTTGTGAAGCCGCGTTTTGGTAAACGACGGAATAATGGAGTTTGACCACCTTCGAAGCCAAGACGAACACCGCCACCAGAACGTGCGTTTTGTCCTTTATGACCTTTACCAGCAGTTTTACCGTTACCAGAACCGATACCACGACCGACACGGTTACGTACTTTACGAGAACCTTCTGCAGGTTTTAATTCATGAAGTTTCATTCCCAGGCACCTCCTTATATTAATGAGTTATCCTTAAGCTTCTTTTACAGTTATAAGGTGAGAAACTTTGTTGATCATACCAAGAATAGCAGGAGTTTCTTCCTTAACTACAGTTGAATTCAACTTTTTAAGACCTAAAGCTTCTACCGTCGCACGTTGATCCTGTGGACGACCAATTACACTACGAGTGAGGGTAATTTCTAACTTTTTCGCCATTTGTTTTCCCTCCTTAACCTAGTAGCTCTTCTACAGATTTACCGCGTAATTTTGCAACATCTTCAGCGCGCTTAAGTTCGCTTAATCCGTTCACAGTAGCGCGAATCATGTTAATTGGTGTGTTAGAACCAAGAGATTTCGAAAGAATATCTTGTACACCAGCTAATTCAAGTACCGCACGAACTGGTCCACCAGCAATAACTCCAGTACCTTCAGCAGCAGGTTTTAAGAATACTTCACCAGCTCCAAAATGACCATTGATTGTGTGTGGAATTGTTGTACCAACTAATGGTACTGCGATTAAGTTTTTCTTAGCGTCTTCGATAGCTTTGCGGATTGCGTCTGGTACCTCTTGTGCTTTACCAGTACCGAATCCAACATGACCGTTTTTATCGCCAACTACAACTAGTGCAGCAAAGCGGAAACGACGACCACCCTTAACAACTTTCGCGACACGATTTATCGTAACTACACGTTCTTCAAGTTCTAATTTACTTGGGTCAATGCGATGCATCAATTTTCCCTCCTTTGACCATTAAAATTGTAATCCAGCCTCACGAGCAGCTTCAGCTAGAGCTTTAACACGGCCATGGTATAAGTAACCACCGCGATCAAATACTACTTCTTTAACGCCTTTCTCTACAGCACGCTTAGCAACTGATTCTCCAACTTTCGTAGCAGCTTCAATATTGCTAGTACCGTTAAGAGCAAGGTCTTTATCAAGAGTAGATGCACTTACTAATGTTACACCATTTACATCATCAATAACTTGTGCGTAAATATGTTGGTTAGAACGGAACACATTTAAACGTGGACGTTCTGCAGTACCAGTAAGTTTAGCACGTACACGTGCATGTCTTTTCTTACGAGTCGCATTTTTATCAGCTTTAGTGATCATTCTTGTCACTCCTTTCTCTCACCTAACGGGTTTACTTAGCAGTTTTACCTTCTTTACGACGAACAACTTCGCCTTCGTAACGAATACCTTTGCCTTTATATGGCTCTGGAGCACGTACAGCACGGATGTTAGCAGCAAATTCACCAACACGTTGCTTGTCGATACCTTTAATTACGATTTTAGTTGGTGCAGGTACTTCAACTTCAAGTCCTGCTTCCGGAGTCATTTCTACTGGATGAGAATAACCTACGCTTAATACAAGTTTGTTTCCTTGTTTTTGGGCACGGTAACCAACACCGACTAATTCAAGTCCGCGTGCGAAACCTGTAGTTACACCTTCAACCATGTTTCCGATTAAAGCACGAGTTGTACCGTGTAATGCACGGTGTTCCTTCTGTTCAGATGGACGCTCAACTGTTAGTGTATTTTCTTCAATTTTGATAGACATATCAGCGTTGAAAGTACGAGTTAATTCACCTTTAGGGCCTTTTACTGTTACAGTATTGTCTTCTGCAATTGTGATAGTAACACCTGCAGGGATTTCAAGAATCTTTTTACCAATACGAGACATGTGGTCACACCTCCGTTCGTTTTAAATATATATTACCAAACGTATGCTACTACTTCTCCACCAGTTTGTAATTGACGAGCGTCTTTGTCTGTCATTACTCCCTTAGATGTAGAAACAAGAGCGATACCTAATCCGTTAAGTACACGTGGTACTTCATCAGCTTTTGCGTAAACGCGTAAGCCAGGCTTACTGATACGTTTTAATCCAGTGATTACACGTTCATTGTTTGCACCATATTTCAGGAAAATACGAAGGATACCTTGTTTGTTATCCTCGATGTATTCTACATCACGAATGAAACCTTCACGTTTTAAAAGTTCAGCGATCTCTTTTTTGATTTTAGAAGCAGGAACCTCTAATTTCTCATGACGTACCATGTTCGCATTACGGATGCGAGTAAGCATGTCTGCAATTGGATCTGTCATCACCATGTGTTTTACCTCCTTCCCATTTGTGGGTTTTACCAACTAGCTTTTTTAACACCAGGAATTTGACCTTTATATGCAAGTTCACGGAAACAAATACGGCAAAGTTTAAATTTGCGGTATACAGAATGCGGACGACCGCAGCGTTCGCAACGTGTATACTCTTGTACTTTAAACTTAGGAGTACGCTTTTGTTTCGCTATCATAGATTTTTTAGCCACGTTTTCGCCTCCTCTACTTAGCGTTGGCTTCCATTATTTTTGGAATGGCATACCGAATTGTGTTAAAAGTTCACGAGCTTCTTCATCAGTTTTCGCTGTAGTAACGATTACGATGTCCATACCGCGGACTTTGCTTACTTTATCATAATCAATCTCAGGGAAAATTAGTTGCTCTTTAACACCTAATGTGTAGTTACCACGACCGTCGAATGATTTCTTAGAAACACCACGGAAATCACGCACACGTGGTAAAGAAACTGATACTAATTTGTCGAAGAACTCATACATTTGCTCACCGCGTAAAGTTACTTTCGCGCCGATTGGCATACCTTCACGAAGACGGAAACCAGCGATTGATTTCTTAGCGCGAGTTACAACAGGTTTTTGACCTGCGATATGCGTTAATTCTTCTACTGCATTGTCTAAAGCTTTTGAGTTAGATACCGCGTCACCAACACCAGTGTTGATTACGATCTTTTCGATTTTCGGTACTTCCATCACAGATTTATAGTTAAACTTGCTCACTAGAGCAGGAGTAATTTCCTTTTGGAACTTCTCTTTAAGGCGATTCAATGAAGTGACCTCCTTTCTTAAGAAAATTATTTATCTAATAATTCACCAGATTTTTTTGCAATACGAACTTTTTTACCATCTTCTACTTTGAAGCCTACGCGAGTAGGTTCACCTGTTTTCGGATCTAATGCCATAACATTAGAAACGTGAATAGGTGCTTCTTTCGTAATAATTCCACCTTGTGGATTTAATTGAGATGGCTTAGAGTGTTTTTTAACGATGTTGACACCCTCAACGATAACACGGCTTTCTTTTGGAAAAGCAGCAAGGATAACGCCTTGTTTTCCTTTGTCTTTACCAGTGATCACCTGTACTTTATCACCTTTTTTTACATGCATCTTAATTCTGCACCTCCTTAGCAAGGCAATACCTTAAATTATAGAACTTCTGGAGCTAAAGAAACGATCTTCATGAAATTGCTATCACGTAATTCACGAGCTACCGGTCCGAAGATACGAGTACCACGTGGGCTCTTATCGTCTTTAATGATAACCGCTGCGTTTTCATCAAAGCTAATATAAGAACCGTCCGGACGACGAGCTCCGCTCTTCGTACGTACTACTACTGCTTTAACAACGTCACCTTTTTTAACAACGCCACCTGGTGTTGCTTGTTTTACCGTAGCAACGATAATATCACCAATGTTAGCATATTTACGACCAGAGCCGCCTAATACTTTAATTGTTAAAAGTTCACGTGCACCAGAGTTGTCAGCAACTTTCAAACGAGATTCTTGTTGGATCATGTTATGAAACCTCCCTTCGGACTAAAAATTCCGATTCGTCTATTTAGATAATAACCGCTTCTTCAACGATTTCAACTAAACGGAAACGCTTAGTAGCAGAAAGCGGGCGAGTTTCCATGATTTTTACGATATCGCCAATTTTTGCTTGGTTTTGCTCATCATGGGCTTTGTACTTTTTAGAATACTTAACACGTTTTCCGTACAAGGAATGAGTTTTGTAAGTTTCAACTAAAACTGTAATCGTTTTGTCCATTTTGTCAGACACTACACGACCAGTATAAACTTTGCGTTGGTTACGTTCGCTCACTATGCAAACCTCCCCTCAATTTATCGATTAATTCCGATCTCTCTTTCACGAACTACAGTCTTCATACGAGCGATTGCTTTACGCACTTCACGGATGCGAGTTGGATTCTCTAATTGTCCTGTAGCAAGTTGGAAGCGAAGATTAAACAACTCTTCCTTTAAAGCTTTAACTTTTGTTTCGATTTCGGCAGTGGTTAATTCACGAATATCATTAGTTTTCATTAGATTCACCACCATTTTCTTCACGTTTTACGAATTTACATTTCACTGGTAATTTGTGAGCTGCAAGACGTAATGCTTCGCGTGCTACCTCTTCAGATACACCCGCGATTTCGAACATAATTTTCCCAGGTTTTACTACTGCTACCCAGCCTTCTGGTGCCCCTTTACCGGAACCCATACGTACTTCTAGAGGTTTTGCAGTGTAAGGCTTAGAAGGGAAAATTTTAATCCATACTTTACCGCCACGTTTCATGTAACGAGTCATTGCACGACGAGCTGCCTCAATTTGACGGTTAGTGATCCATGAAGCTGCTTGAGCTTGAAGACCGAACTCACCGAAAGCAATTTCAGTGCCACCTTTTGCACGACCACGCATTTTACCACGATGCTCTCTACGATATTTTACGCGTTTAGGCATTAACATATTATTTTCCTCCTTCCTCAGAAGCTTTCTTTTTTGTAGGAAGGACTTCTCCACGGTAGATCCATACTTTTACGCCTAATTTACCGTATGTTGTATCAGCTTCAACTGCTGCATAGTCAATATCAGCGCGAAGTGTATGAAGTGGAACAGTTCCTTCACTGTAAGATTCTGCACGAGCGATATCAGCTCCGCCAAGACGACCAGAAACCTGTGTTTTAATACCTTTAGCTCCTGCACGCATAGCACGTTGAATAACTTGCTTCTGTGCACGACGGAAAGATACACGGTTTTCTAATTGACGAGCGATGTTTTCGCCTACTAATTTAGCGTTAAGATCAGCTCTCTTAACTTCTAAAATATTAATGTGTACACGCTTGCCTGTTAATTGGTTAAGAGCTTTACGAAGTGCTTCAACTTCAGTACCACCTTTACCAATTACCATACCAGGTTTTGCAGTGTGAATTGTAACATTTACACGATTTGCTGCACGTTCGATTTCTACTTTAGCAACAGCAGAATCTTTTAAGCGTCCAGTAATGTACTCACGGATTTTGATGTCTTCATGTAATAGTGTAGCGTAATCTTTTTCAGCGAACCAACGAGATTCCCAGTCACGGATAACACCGACACGAAGACCAATTGGATTAACCTTCTGACCCATCGATTATCCCTCCTTTTTTTCTGATACCACAACAGTGATGTGGCTTGTGCGTTTGTTAATTTGGCTTGCACGACCCATTGCACGTGGACGGAAACGTTTCAACGTTGGACCTTCGTCAACGAAAACTGTTTCAACAACTAAGTTGTTAATGTCCATTTCGTAATTGTGCTCTGCATTTGCGATTGCAGATTTTAAAACCTTTTCTACAACTGGAGAAGCAGTTTTTGGTGTGTGGTTAAGGATAGCAATCGCTTCACCCACTTGCTTACCTCGGATTAAGTCTACAACTAAACGAACTTTACGAGGAGCAATACGAACTGTTCTCGCTACTGCTTTAGCTTGCATTGAAGTGCCTCCTCTCATTATCTTCTAGTTTTCTTATCGTCAGCAAGGTGACCTTTGTACGTACGAGTTGGTGCGAATTCACCTAACTTATGGCCAACCATATCCTCAGTGATGTACACAGGTACGTGTTTACGACCATCATATACAGCAATTGTATGACCAATGAACTGAGGGAAGATCGTTGAACGACGAGACCAAGTTTTAACAACTTGTTTTTGCTCAGATGCAACTAATTTTTCCATTTTGCTCATTAAGTGATCATCGACAAATGGTCCTTTTTTTAAGCTACGAGCCATTTTGGTGCCTCCCTTCGTGATTGGCGTACGGTTCTAGAAATGAACCGTACTTCAATCCCATTATTTTTTACGACGACGAACGATAAATTTATCAGACGCTTTATTTTTCTTACGAGTCTTGAATCCAAGAGTTGGTTTACCCCATGGAGACATTGGAGACTTACGTCCGATTGGAGAGCGTCCTTCACCACCACCGTGTGGGTGATCAACAGGGTTCATTACAGAACCACGAACTGTTGGGCGCTTACCTAACCAGCGAGAGCGACCTGCTTTACCGATTTTGATAAGTTCGTGTTGTTCGTTACCTACTTGACCTACTGTAGCACGACAAGCAGATAATACTAAACGTACTTCACCAGAAGTTAAACGTACAAGTACGTATTTACCTTCTTTACCAAGTACTTGAGCAGAAGTTCCTGCAGAACGAACTAATTGTCCGCCACGACCAGGCTTAAGCTCGATGTTATGAACAACAGTACCTACTGGAATGTTGATTAATGGTAATGCGTTACCGATTTTAATGTCAGCATCAGCGCCAGACATAACTTCCATACCTACTTCTAAATTCTTAGGAGCAAGAATGTAACGTTTTTCACCGTCAACGTAGTTAATTAATGCGATATTCGCAGAGCGGTTTGGATCGTATTCGATCGTAGCAACGCGTCCAGGAATTCCATCTTTGTTACGCTTAAAGTCGATGATACGGTATTGACGCTTATGTCCGCCACCTTGATGACGTACAGTGATTTTACCTTGGTTATTACGACCAGCCTTTTTGCTTAAAGGCGCAAGTAAAGACTTTTCCGGTCTGTCAGTCGTAATTTCAGCGAAATCATTCGTAGTCATGTTACGACGACCATTAGTAGTTGGATTATACTTTTTAATTGCCATCTCAATTTCCCTCCTTCTTTAGTAAGAATTAAACACCTTGGAAGATTTCGATTTCTTTGCTGTCAGCAGTTAGCTTAACGATTGCTTTACGACGACGGCTAGTAAAACCAGCGTGACGACCAACGCGTTTTGCTTTCGGCTTGTAGTTCATGATGTTCACTTTTTCTACATTAACACCAAAGATCGCTTCTACAGCGTCTTTAACTTCTGTTTTATTAGATTTAACGTCCACATCGAACGTGTATTTTTTTTCAGCCATCATTTCCATAGAACGTTCAGTGATAACTGGGCGCTTAATGATATCACGAGGATCTCTCATTATGCAAGCACCTCCTCTACTTTTTCCACTGCCGCTTTTGTCATGATTAGCTTATCATGATGAAGCACGTCTAAAACGTTTACGCCATCAGCAGTGATTACTGTTACTCCAGGAATATTGCGAGCAGATAACTCTACAGATTCGTTTGCATCAGCAGTTACGATAAGAGCTTTCTTCTCAACAGGTAATCCTTTAAGTACTGCTACCATGTCTTTTGTTTTTGGTGCATTTAACACTAGGTCCTCAAGAACTACAATGTTGTTCTCAACTACTTTAGTAGCTAATGCAGATTTAATAGCTAAGCGACGAACTTTCTTAGGAAGTTTGTAAGCATAGCTTCTTGGTGTAGGTCCGAATACCGTACCACCACCACGCCATTGAGGAGAGCGGATAGAACCTTGACGAGCACGTCCAGTTCCTTTTTGACGCCATGGTTTACGACCACCACCGCGCACTTCAGAGCGAGTTTTTACTTTATGTGTACCTTGACGTAAAGATGCACGTTGCATCATTACAGCTTCAAAAAGTACAGCTTCATTAGGTTCGATACCGAAAATAGCTTCAGCTAACTCGATTTCACCGACCTGTGAACCAGTTTGATTATATACAGTAACTTTTGGCATTGGAATTCCTCCTTCCTATTGTGAATTATTTGCTAGCCTTCACAGCGCCTTGAACAACTACAAGAGATTTCTTAGCACCTGGAACGTTACCTTTTACTAACAATAAGTTGCGCTCAGCGTCAACTTGAACGATTTCTAAGTTTTGGATTGTAACTTGGTCTCCACCCATACGTCCAGCAAGTTTTTTGCCTTTGAATACACGGTTCGGAGCAACTGGGCCCATTGAACCAGGACGACGGTGATAGCGAGAACCATGAGACATAGGTCCGCGAGATTGTCCGTGGCGTTTGATAACACCTTGGAAACCTTTACCTTTAGAAATTCCTGTTACGTCAACGATTTCACCTGCAGTGAAAACTTCAACTTTTACCTCTTGACCAACCTCTAATCCGTCCACGTCTGCATCGCGGATTTCGCGAATGAAGCGCTTAGGAGTAGTAGTTGCTTTAGCAGTGTGGCCTTGTTCAGGTTTATTAGTTAACTTTTCACGTTTATCTTCGAATCCTAACTGAATTGCATTATAGCCGTCAGTTTCTGTTGTTTTCTTTTGAAGAACAACGTTTGGAGTCGCAGCGATTACTGTTACTGGGATTAACTCACCGTTTTCAGCAAATACTTGAGTCATACCGATCTTTCTTCCTAAGATTCCTTTGGTCATGAGTTACACCTCCTACATTTTTAAGTTATATAAATTATAATTTGATTTCGATATCTACACCAGATGGTAAGTCTAAACGCATTAATGAGTCTACTGTTTGTGGAGTAGGGCTCACGATGTCGATTAAACGTTTATGCGTGCGCATTTCGAATTGCTCACGAGAATCTTTGTACTTATGAACAGCACGAAGAATTGTGTAAACAGTTTTTTCCGTTGGTAATGGGATCGGACCAGAAACTGTTGCCCCAGAACGTTTTGCTGTTTCTACAATTTTCTCAGCTGACTGATCAAGAATACGGTGATCGTAAGCTTTTAAACGGATACGAATTTTTTCTTTTGCCATTATTTTCCCTCCTTCGTTCGCCTATTTCTAAAATAGACCTTCTCCATGGAAATTTCCTCACACCATGCCATGGCAAAGCGGCCGGGTGTGTCAGCAACCTTCCACTTCATCGCAGTCAAAGACCAACATTGTCTATTATACAATGTTATTCGTCTAGATGCAAGTATCTTTTTGTTTGCATCTGCTTTTCTCTACTTTTGCTATTATACATGGCACTTTAAAGAATTTCAAGTTTTCATCCATCCTAATTCAACTTACAGTTTCTGGATGGTATTTTTATTGTTTATATACTATAGAAGAAACTCATTCAAAAATAGAAAACGAATCTCTTTCTTCTATATAAATAAGCAATAAAAAAACTCAAGGGAGAATCCCTTGAGTTTTTAATAATCTATTTAAAGATTATTCAGCAACGATTGTAGCAACTACGCCGTAACCTACTGTACGTCCACCTTCACGAATAGAGAATTTAGTTCCCTCTTCGATAGCGATTGGAGCGATAAGTTCGATAGTCATTTCAATGTTGTCACCAGGCATTACCATTTCAGTACCTTCTGGTAATTGGATGATACCAGTTACGTCAGTTGTACGGAAGTAGAACTGAGGACGGTAGTTAGCGAAGAATGGAGTGTGACGTCCACCTTCTTCTTTAGATAATACGAAAACTTCAGCTTTGAATTTAGCGTGAGCTTTTACAGAACCGCTTTTCGCAAGTACTTGTCCACGTTGGATGTCTTCACGAGCAACCCCACGAAGTAAAGCACCAATGTTGTCTCCAGCTTGAGCTTGGTCAAGAAGTTTACGGAACATCTCTACACCAGTTACAGTTGTAGAAGCATTTTCTTCAGCAAGACCGATGATTTCTACTACGTCACCAACTTTAACGATACCGCGCTCTACACGACCAGTAGCAACTGTACCACGACCTGTGATAGAGAATACATCCTCTACAGGCATTAAGAATGGTTTGTCAGTTTCACGTTCTGGAGTTGGGATGTAAGAATCAACTTCAGCCATTAATTCGATAATTTTTTCTTCCCACTCAGCTTCTCCTTGAAGAGCTTTAAGAGCAGAACCTTTAACTACAGGAATGTCATCGCCTGGGAATCCGTATTCAGATAATAGGTCGCGAACTTCCATTTCTACTAATTCTAATAATTCTTCGTCGTCTACCATGTCGCATTTGTTTAAGAATACAACGATGTAAGGAACACCTACTTGACGAGAAAGAAGGATGTGCTCACGAGTTTGAGGCATTGGGCCATCAGCAGCAGATACTACTAAGATACCGCCGTCCATTTGAGCAGCACCAGTGATCATGTTTTTAACATAGTCAGCGTGACCTGGGCAGTCAACGTGTGCATAGTGACGAGTTTCAGTTTCGTACTCAACGTGTGCAGTTGAGATTGTGATACCGCGCTCTCTTTCTTCTGGAGCAGCATCGATTTGATCGTATCCGCGTGCTTCAGCACCACCAGCTTTTGCAAGAACTGTAGTGATCGCAGCAGTTAATGTAGTTTTACCATGGTCAACGTGGCCGATTGTACCGATGTTAACATGGGGTTTAGAACGTTCGAATTTAGCTTTAGCCATTCTAAATTCCTCCTTAGTTTATATAGGTTATTTTATATTTAGACTAGAAAGTGAAACTTACGTCCCACTTTCTAAGCTTACATAAGTAGTTATACTTGAACAATTGATAAAAATCAATTATTCACCTTTATTTTTTTTGATAATTTCTTCTGAAACAGATTTTGGCACTTCTTCATAGTGGTCAAATACCATAGAGAATGTACCGCGACCTTGCGTGTTAGAACGTAATGACGTTGCATAACCGAACATTTCAGAAAGTGGAACCATAGCGCGAACAACTTGAGCGTTACCGCGAGCTTCCATACCTTCTACACGTCCACGGCGAGATGTTACGTCACCCATAATGTCACCCATGTACTCTTCAGGAATTACAACTTCAACTTTCATCATTGGCTCAAGAATTACTGGGTTACACTTAGAAACCGCAGCTTTAAGCGCCATAGATGCAGCGATTTTGAACGCCATCTCAGAGGAGTCAACATCATGGTAAGATCCGTCAACTAGTGCAGCTTTAATGTCTACTAGTGGATAACCAGCTAGTACACCATTTTTAAGTGCATCTTCAAGACCTGCTCCAACAGCTGGGATGTATTCACGAGGAACTACACCACCGACGATCTTGTTTTCGAATTCGAATCCTTTACCTTCTTCGTTAGGCTCGAACTCAATCCAAACGTGACCGAATTGTCCACGACCACCAGATTGACGTGCGAACTTACCTTCAACTTTCGCTGCAGCGCGGAAAGTCTCACGGTATGCTACCTGAGGAGCACCAACGTTTGCTTCTACTTTGAATTCACGGCGCATACGGTCAACGATGATATCAAGGTGAAGTTCACCCATACCAGCGATGATTGTTTGGCCAGTTTCTTGGTCAGTGTGAGCACGGAATGTTGGATCTTCTTCAGAAAGCTTAGATAATGCTGTACCCATTTTATCTTGGTCAGCTTTAGATTTTGGTTCGATAGCTACAGAGATAACTGGCTCTGGGAATTCCATAGACTCAAGGATAACAAGGCTCTTCTCGTCACAAAGAGTATCACCAGTAGTAGTATCTTTTAGACCTACAGCAGCAGCGATGTCACCAGCGTAAACTGTTGAAATCTCTTCACGGCTGTTAGCGTGCATTTGTAGGATACGACCTACACGCTCACGCTTACCTTTAGTTGAGTTTTTCACGTATGATCCAGAGTTTAACACACCAGAGTACACACGGAAGAACGTTAACTTACCAACATAAGGGTCAGTCATGATTTTGAATGCTAGAGCTGCGAAAGGCTCTTCATCGCTAGATTTACGTTCTACTTCTTCATCTGTATCCGGAAGAGTACCTTTAATAGCTGGTACATCTAATGGAGATGGTAGGTAGTCGATAACTGCATCTAACAGAATTTGAACACCTTTGTTTTTGAATGCAGAACCACAGATTACTGGGAAGAATTCTACAGAAGTTGTAGCCTTACGGATACCAGCTTTAAGCTCTTCTACAGTGATTTCTTCACCTTCTAGGTACTTCATCATCATTTCTTCATCAAGCTCAGCTACCGCTTCGATAAGTTTTCCACGGTATTCTTCAGCTAGCTCTTTATGCTCTTCAGGAATTTCGACACGTTGAATGTCTGTTCCTAAATCGTTACCGTACATGTAAGCACACTCTTCAACAAGGTCAATGATACCATTGAACTCATCTTCAGCACCGATTGGTAACTGAATTGGATGTGCGTTCGCTTGTAAACGATCATGGATTGTTCCTACAGAGTATAAGAAGTCCGCACCGATTTTATCCATTTTGTTAACGAATACGATACGAGGTACGCCGTAAGTAGTAGCCTGACGCCAAACAGTTTCTGTTTGTGGTTCTACACCAGATTGTGCATCAAGTACTGCTACTGCGCCATCAAGTACGCGTAAAGAACGTTCTACTTCTACTGTGAAGTCTACGTGTCCTGGAGTGTCAATGATGTTTACACGGTGACCTTTCCATTGAGCTGTAGTTGCAGCAGAAGTAATTGTGATACCACGCTCTTGCTCTTGCTCCATCCAGTCCATCTGAGATGCACCTTCGTGAGTTTCACCGATTTTATGAATACGACCTGTGTAGTACAGGATACGTTCAGTTGCTGTTGTTTTACCAGCATCGATGTGAGCCATGATACCAATATTACGAGTGTTTTCTAAAGAGAACTCTCTTGCCATTTGGTGTCTTGCTCCTTCCATATATGGATTGGATTATTTTATTTTAAGTAGCAAAAAAGCCACTTTATTTTGTTACATATGTCAGTATGTCCAGTACCCTCATTATGTAAAACGAGCGCCCATTGAAAGGGAGAGGCATTCTCCCTCTCCACACTTTCATAAGCGACAAATAAAGCGGTTTATGCTTACAATTTATTTTACGTTGAATCCTACCAACGGTAATGAGCAAATGCTTTGTTAGCTTCTGCCATTTTATGAGTGTCTTCACGTTTCTTAACAGATGCACCAGCATTGTTAGCTGCATCTAAGATTTCGTAAGCTAAACGCTCTTCCATAGTTTTTTCACCACGAAGACGAGCATAGTTTACTAACCAGCGAAGACCTAAAGTTGTACGGCGTTCTGGACGAACCTCAACTGGAACTTGGTAGTTAGCACCACCAACACGACGAGCGCGTACTTCAAGAACAGGCATAATGTTCTTAAGAGCTTGCTCGAATACTTCCATTGGTTCTTTACCAGCACGTTCACGAACGATATCGAACGCGTTATAAAGAATTGTTTGAGATTTACCTTTTTTACCGTCAACCATCATTTTGTTGATTAGGCGTGTTACAAGTTTAGAATTGTACATTGGATCTGGTAACACGTCACGTTTCGCAACAGGTCCTTTACGAGGCATATTGAGTTCCTCCTTTCATTGTAAGTTTATTATTTTTTAGCAGGTTTTGGTCTCTTAGTACCATATTTAGAACGTCCTTGCATACGTTTGTCAACACCAGCTGTGTCAAGCGCACCACGAACGATGTGGTAACGTACCCCCGGTAAATCCTTTACACGACCACCGCGAATTAATACTACGCTATGCTCTTGTAGGTTATGACCGATACCTGGGATGTAAGCAGTAACCTCGATACCGTTTGTTAAACGTACACGAGCGTATTTACGTAACGCTGAGTTTGGTTTCTTTGGAGTCATTGTACCAACACGAGTACATACACCACGTTTTTGAGGTGCAGAGATATCAGTTGATTTTTTCTTTAAAGAGTTGAAACCTTTGTTTAACGCAGGTGATTTAGATTTCCATACTTTATCAGTACGACCATTTCTCACTAATTGGTTAATAGTAGGCATTTGATTTATCCTCCCTTCGCATGTTTGTATGACCACATATCCAGGTGGTTCATTATTAGTTGAAAACAAAGTTTTTGCAAGGGAGAGCAAATGCTCTCTCCTCACAAAAACAGTTTTAACTTATTATTCCTATTGCTGAAGCTCCCACTTGAATCCCCGAAACTTTCCCAAGTTTACGAACTGATTCAACTTTGGTTATGGGCACGTTATGTTGCAAGGCAGTACGAGTGATAACATGGGTTAACCTCATGTCAGCATCTTCTGCAATGACAACTTCTTTAACTGTACCATTTTTGATCGCTTCCAATGTTCGTTTATGACCAACGACTACATTTTCGGCATTTGATACTTTTTGATAAGACATATACATATCCTCCAAAGCATCATTCAGGAGCAACCTTGATTATAGTAACATTTTGACTCATATAATGTCAACTAAGATTATCTGTTTTTATACAAAATTTACGACGGAAAATTTTACTGTTCCACGTAAACTTCATCGTTTTCTACATTCATGTCGTCTTGTTTTGTTTTAACAAGATCCACTTTGCGATAACGATTCATGCCCGTTCCAGCTGGAACAAGCTTACCGATAATAACATTCTCTTTCAATCCTAGAAGCTCATCACGTTTGCCTTTAATTGCTGCATCTGTTAGAACGCGAGTTGTTTCTTGGAACGACGCTGCAGATAAGAATGAATCTGTTTCAAGTGAAGCTTTTGTAATACCAAGAAGTACTGGTCTTGCTGTTGCAGGTTGTTTACCTTTAAGCAACACTTTTGCATTCGCATCAGTAAATTGATGAATATCCAGCAATGTTCCTGGTAACACATCTGTTTCACCAGCATCAATTACACGAACTTTACGAAGCATTTGGCGAACCATTACCTCTACGTGTTTGTCACCAATTTCTACCCCTTGCATACGGTATACTTTTTGAACTTCACGTAGTAAGTATTCTTGAACTGCTGTAATGTCCGTTACTTTTAGTAATTCTTTCGGATCAATAGAACCTTCTGTTAACTCTTTCCCGTGACTAATCGGCTGTCCTGGCGCTACTTTCAGACGAGCACCGTAAGGAATTGCGTATGTGCGAGTTTCAACCTCACCTTGTACAACTACCTCTTGACGATCTTTAACATCGTTGACCGCCGCGATAATACCGTCGATTTCACTGATAACTGCCTGACCTTTTGGATTACGAGCTTCGAAGATCTCTTGGATACGAGGTAAACCTTGTGTGATATCATCTCCGGCAACCCCACCTGTATGGAACGTACGCATCGTTAACTGTGTACCTGGCTCACCGATAGATTGAGCTGCGATAATACCTACCGCTTCTCCTACTTCTACGTCTGTACCAGTAGCTAAGTTGCGACCGTAACATTTCTTACATACACCGTGGCGAGTGTTACATGTGAACGCTGAACGGATATTCACTGTTTCAACACCTGAGTTTTCAACGATATGAGCGATATCTTCAGTAATTAATTCATTTTCACGAACTAATACTTCACCTGTTTCAGGGTGTTTTACAGTTTTTCTTGCAAAACGTCCTACAAGACGATCATATAATGACTCGATTACTTCATTACCCTCTTTAATCGCACCAATTAGTAAACCACGATCTGTTCCACAGTCATCTTCACGAACGATAACATCCTGTGCAACGTCAACAAGTCGACGTGTTAGGTAACCAGAATCGGCTGTTTTAAGTGCTGTATCGGCAAGACCTTTACGCGCACCATGCGTAGAGATGAAGTACTCAAGTACTGTTAAACCTTCACGGAAACTTGATTTAATTGGAAGTTCAATGATACGTCCAGATGGGTTGGCCATCAAACCACGCATACCAGCAAGCTGAGTAAAGTTTGATGCGTTACCACGGGCCCCAGAATCACTCATCATGAAGATTGGGTTGCGTTTATTCAAGGATTTCATCAGCTTTCCTTGGATAACATCTTTCGCATTACTCCAAATAGAGATTACGCGATCGTAACGTTCTTCTTCCGTAATCAAACCGCGACGGAATTGTTTAATTACTTTATCTACTTTTGCTTGTGCTTCGTGGAGAATCTCATCTTTTTCACCTAATACAAGAATATCCGCTACCCCAACTGTAATACCAGCTTTAGTAGAGTATTTAAATCCTAAGTTTTTCATACGGTCAAGCATGCGAGACGTTTCTGTAATCTGGAAACGTTTGAATACTTCCGCAATGATGTTACCAAGAATTTTCTTGCTAAATGGTGCCACTTCTTCGCGACTAGCAATAATTTCTTTAATGTTCGCACCTTTTTCAACGAAATATTTCGCTGGTGTTTCTTTCTCAAGGTTTGAGTTTGTCGGTTCATTAATATAAGGGAACGACTTCGGTAAGATTTCGTTAAATATTAATTTACCAACTGTTGTTAATAGTAGCTTGCCTTTTTGCTCTTCAGTAAATGTTTCATTGTTGTTCACTGAGCTTGCAGCAACTGCAACACGAGTGTGAAGATGCGCATATCCATTTTGATACGCAAGCAATGCTTCATTTGCATCTTTAAACACCATACCCTCACCAATTGCACCCTCGCGCTCAAGTGTTAAGTAGTAGTTACCTAATACCATATCCTGAGATGGTGTAACAACCGGTTTTCCGTCTTTCGGGTTCAAGATGTTTTGCGCCGCTAACATAAGAAGACGAGCTTCTGCTTGTGCTTCTGATGATAATGGAACGTGAACCGCCATTTGGTCACCGTCAAAGTCCGCGTTGTATGCAGTACACACAAGTGGGTGAAGACGGATTGCGCGACCTTCTACTAATGTAGGTTCAAATGCTTGGATACCGAGACGGTGAAGCGTTGGAGCACGGTTTAGAAGTACTGGGTGTTCTTTAATCACAGATTCTAAAACATCCCAAACTTCAGGGTGTACACGCTCGATTTTACGTTTCGCACTCTTAATGTTATGTGCCAATCCTTTTTCCACTAAATCTTTCATAACAAAAGGTTTGAACAGTTCAAGTGCCATTTCTTTTGGTAATCCACATTGATACATCTTTAAGTTCGGTCCTACAACGATAACGGAACGGCCAGAGTAGTCAACACGTTTACCTAATAAGTTTTGGCGGAAGCGTCCTTGTTTACCTTTAAGCATGTGAGATAGTGATTTTAATGGACGGTTACCTGGTCCAGTAACTGGACGGCCACGGCGACCATTATCGATTAGTGCATCTACAGCTTCTTGTAACATACGTTTTTCGTTTTGAACGATAATGCTTGGTGCACCTAGGTCCAATAAACGTTTTAAACGGTTGTTACGGTTAATTACACGACGATATAAATCGTTTAAGTCAGAAGTTGCAAAACGTCCACCGTCTAACTGTACCATTGGACGTAGTTCTGGTGGGATAACTGGAAGAACATCTAAAATCATCCAAGATGGTTCATTTCCCGAGTTACGGAATGCTTCTAATACTTCTAGACGTTTAATAGCACGAGTACGACGTTGTCCTTGCGCTGTTTTTAATTCTTCTTTTAAGAAGTCTACTTCTTTATCTAAATCGATATCTTGTAATAACTTCTTAATCGCTTCTGCACCCATAGCAGCTTGGAATGTGCTGCCATATCGATCGCGATATGCACGGTATTCTTTTTCAGAAAGCAATTGCTTCTTATCAAGTGGTGTATCTCCACTCTCTGTTACAACATAAGAAGCGAAATAAATTACTTCTTCAAGCGCGCGAGGGGACATGTCTAAGACAAGTCCCATGCGGCTCGGGATACCTTTGAAATACCAAATATGAGATACAGGAGCAGCTAATTCAATATGACCCATACGTTCACGACGAACTTTCGCACGTGTTACTTCAACGCCACATCGATCACAAACTACACCTTTATAACGTACACGTTTATACTTTCCGCAATGACATTCCCAGTCCTTTTGTGGTCCGAAAATACGCTCACAGAACAAGCCGTCTTTTTCAGGCTTTAATGTACGATAGTTAATCGTTTCTGGTTTCTTAACTTCACCGTATGACCAAGAACGAATCTTGTCAGGTGAAGCAAGTCCAATCTTCATATATTCAAAGTTATTTACATCTATCAAGGGGCCTACCTCCCTTTTAGTCTACAGGTTATCCCAATTATTCCTTTGTTGCCTCAACTTCGATATTTAATTTATCTGCGGATTGATGATCATCATCTTCTGTATCACGCATTTCAATTTCTGTATCGTCGCTAGACATCATCTTAACGTCCATACCTAAGCTTTGTAGCTCTTTAATCAATACTTTGAATGACTCTGGAACGCCTGGTTCTGGAACATTTTCGCCTTTAACAATCGCTTCATACGTCTTAACGCGGCCGACAACATCATCAGACTTCACTGTTAAGATTTCTTGAAGAGTATAAGCAGCACCGTAAGCTTCAAGTGCCCAAACCTCCATCTCACCGAAACGTTGTCCACCGAATTGCGCTTTACCTCCAAGAGGTTGCTGCGTTACAAGTGAGTACGGTCCAGTAGAACGAGCATGAAGTTTATCGTCAACCATGTGCGCAAGTTTGATCATATACATGACACCAACAGATACGCGGTTGTCGAATGGTTCACCAGAACGTCCATCATACAGAACTGTCTTAGCATCGCGTGCCATACCAGCTTCTTCGATTGTTCCCCATACATCTTCCTCACGAGCACCATCGAATACTGGTGTTGCAACGTGGACACCTAGGTACCTTGCTGCCATACCAAGATGAAGTTCTAACACCTGACCGATATTCATACGAGATGGTACCCCTAATGGGTTCAACATGATATCGATTGGTGTGCCATCTGGTAAGTAAGGCATATCTTCTTCCGGTAAAATACGGGAGATAACACCTTTGTTACCGTGACGACCGGCCATCTTGTCACCTTCAGAGATTTTACGTTTTTGAACGATATATGCACGTACAAGTTGATTCACACCAGGTGGCAATTCATCGCCATCTTCACGGTTGAATACTTTTACGTCTAAGATAATACCGCCACCACCGTGTGGTACACGTAATGATGTATCACGTACTTCACGTGCTTTTTCACCAAAGATTGCATGTAATAAACGTTCTTCTGCTGTTAATTCTGTTACACCTTTTGGCGTTACTTTACCAACAAGTAGATCTCCGTCTTTTACTTCAGCACCGACACGAATAATACCGCGTTCGTCAAGGTTGCGAAGTGCATCTTCCCCAACATTCGGGATATCACGTGTAATTTCTTCTGGTCCAAGCTTCGTATCACGTGCTTCTGATTCATATTCTTCAATATGGATAGAAGTGTACACATCATCTTTTACAAGGCGCTCACTCATAATGATCGCATCCTCGTAGTTATAACCATCCCATGTCATGAAGCCAACAAGCACGTTACGTCCAAGTGCTAGTTCACCTTTTTCCATAGAAGGACCATCCGCAAGGATTTCACCTTTTACAACTTGATCCCCAACACTTACGATCGGGCGTTGGTTGTAACAAGTTCCTTGGTTAGAACGAATGAATTTTAACATTTTGTAGCGATCTAAATCGCCTTTTACTTTTTGTCCGTCAACTTCTACATAACGGCGTACCCAAACTTCACGTGCTTCTACACGTTCAACAGTACCCGGGTGTTTACAGATTACTGCAGCACCTGAATCTTTTGCTGATACGTACTCCATACCTGTACCTACAATTGGTGATTCCGGATTCATTAACGGAACCGCCTGACGTTGCATGTTCGCACCCATAAGTGCACGGTTAGAGTCATCGTTTTCTAAGAACGGAATACAAGCTGTCGCTGCAGATACTACCTGCTTTGGAGATACATCCATGTAGTCGATACGCTCTTTATTTGTGACAATGTTTTCACCACGGAAACGAGCTACGATATCCTCATCAAGGAATTCCCCTTCTTCAGATAATTTCATATTCGCTTGGGCTACAACATAGTTATCTTCTTCATCTGCTGTTAAGTAATCAACATGGCCCGTTACAAGACCAGTTTCTGGGTCAACACGACGGTATGGTGTTTCAATGAAACCAAACTCATTTACTTTCGCGAATGAAGATAATGAGTTAATCAAACCGATGTTTGGTCCCTCTGGCGTTTCGATTGGACACATACGACCATAGTGAGAGTAGTGAACGTCACGTACTTCAAAGCCTGCACGCTCACGTGTTAAACCACCAGGTCCTAATGCAGATAGTCTTCGTTTGTGTGTTAACTCTGCTAATGGATTTGTTTGGTCCATGAACTGAGATAACTGAGAACTTCCGAAGAACTCTTTAATAGATGCAATAACCGGGCGAATATTAATTAACGCTTGTGGTGTAATTGCATTTGTATCTTGAATCGACATTCTCTCACGAACAACACGTTCCATACGAGAAAGACCGATACGGAATTGGTTTTGTAATAACTCCCCTACAGAACGCAGACGACGGTTTCCTAAATGGTCAATATCGTCTGTATCTCCTACTTTGTATAGTAAGTTAAAGAAGTAGCTAATAGAAGCAAGGATATCGCCTGGTGTGATGTGTTTTACGTCACGAGTGATATTTGCATTCCCAATTACATTGATAGAACGTTCACCGTCTGACTCTGGAGCATAAATCTTAATAGATTGCAGCTCAACATCGCCTTCTACCACTCCACCCATTGGTTTCGCTGTCTTGAATCCAATGTTTTTCTCTAAGTAAGGTAAAATGCGATCTAGTGTACGACGGTCTAAGACTGTTCCTTCTGCCGCTAAAATTTCTCCAGTTTCTGGATCTACTAATGTTTCAGCTAAGCGTTGGTTAAACAATCTGTTTTTAATGTGTAACTTTTTGTTGATCTTGTAGCGACCTACATTTGCTAAATCGTAGCGCTTTGGATCAAAGAAGCGAGAAACAAGCAAGCTTTTCGCATTTTCTACTGTTGGCGGTTCACCTGGGCGTAGACGCTCATAAATTTCAAGCAATGCTTTTTCTGTACTATCTGTGTTGTCTTTTTCTAGCGTATTGCTTAAGTATTCGTTATCACCTAAAAGCTCGGTGATTTCTTGATCAGAGCCAAACCCTAATGCGCGTAACAAAACAGTTACAGGAAGTTTACGCGTACGGTCGATACGCACATATACAACATCCTTAGCATCTGTTTCATACTCTAACCAAGCTCCGCGGTTTGGAATTACAGTAGCAGTAAAACCACGTTTTCCGTTTTTATCCACTTTGCCACTATAGTATACGCTTGGAGAGCGAACTAACTGGGAAACGATAACACGTTCTGCACCGTTAATTACGAATGTTCCTGTCTCTGTCATGAGTGGGAAATCTCCCATGAACACATCTTGTTCTTTTACTTCACCAGTTTCTTTGTTGATTAGACGAACTTTCACACGAAGTGGTGCTGCATACGTCACATCACGCTCTTTGCATTCTTCTACAGAGTATTTAGGTTCACCTAAGCTGTAGTCGATAAATTCAAGCGATAGATTTCCCGTAAAGTCTTCAATCGGAGAAATGTCTTGGAACATTTCTCGCAAACCCTCATCAAGAAACCACTGATAAGAAGAGGTTTGAATTTCGATAAGATTTGGTAACTCTAATACTTCACTAATACGGGCATAACTTCTTCGTTGGCGGTGGCGTCCGTATTGAACTAGTTGACCTGTCAACTGCTTCACCCCTCAAATCATGAGTATTATAAATGCACAAAAAAATTTGTGCAAAATCACAAATAAATACAGCTAACGCTATTAGCGTAGCTCTTTCTCTCAAAGATAGATACGTTGAGTCTTTCTACCTGCTCAAAAAAGAAAAATGGCTTCTATAAGAAAACCATCATTCTGTTTCATAATCTGCTGATTTTACTATCTTTTCCAAGAGAAACAAAAATATACATATTTCTCAACGCAGAAAATCATATATTGGCATTGTATAATGTTAACATAGCCAAAAATAACCGTCAACGTTTTTTTGATTTTATGATATAATATCCTTTTTTCTTTTCTACAACCTCAACTTCAGAAAATGTTTCCTCTAGTTTTTTAAGCGCAGATGGTGCACCTTGTTTCTTTTGAATAACAATCCAAAGCTCCCCACCTGGCACTAGATGTTGCACAGCTTTTTCTAAAATCTCATGCACGATATGCTTACCAGCACGAATTGGAGGATTAGATAGAATAACAGCGTACTTGCCATCTACATTTTCATAGACGCTACTTTGGAAAATACGAACGTTTTCAACTTTGTTATTAGCAGCATTTTCTTTTGCAAGTCCAAGTGCCCTTTCGTTCACATCCACCATGTGAACACTACGCTCTTGAAACTCTTTTGCCAACGACAAACCGATTGGACCGTATCCACATCCGACGTCTAATACATCACCTTTAATATCCGGCATTTGAAACGCTTCAATTAAAAGACGAGAACCAAAGTCCACCTCGTTTTTCGAAAACACCCCATGGTCAGATAAAAAAGCAAATTGAGATCCTCGCAATGTATATTCCCATCGTTTACGATCACTTTTGCTCGAAGGGTCGTTAGAAAAATAATGGTCTGCCATATGGCCACCTCTTTTCTTTACAGTTAAAAAAAAAGCCCGCATAAGAGCGAGCTTTTTTAAAGCTTCAAAAGTTAATTACTTAACTTCTACAGCAGCGCCAACTTCTTCAAGTTTAGCTTTCATTTCTTCAGCTTCTTCTTTAGAAGCGCCTTCTTTGATTGCTTTTGGAGTGTTGTCAACTAATTCTTTAGCTTCTTTTAAGCCAAGACCAGTGATTTCACGAACAACTTTGATAACTTTGATTTTTTGTCCGCCAGCACTTTCAAGTACTACGTCAAATTCAGTTTGCTCAGCAGCAGCTTCACCAGCGCCACCAGCTACAGCTACAGGAGCAGCAGCAGTTACGCCGAATTCTTCCTCGATAGCTTTTACTAAGTCGTTAAGTTCTAATACAGTCATAGATTTAACTGCTTCAATGATTTGTTCTTTAGTCATTGTAAATATCCTCCCTTAAATAGGTTTGTATTGTTTTATCGATAACACGTAATTATCTTTTAAAAAATTAAGCGCCTTGCTCTTCCTTTTGATCTGCAACTGCTTTAGTAGCAAGTGCAAGGTTACGGATTGGAGCTTGAAGAACGCTAAGAAGCATAGAAAGTAAGCCTTCACGTGATGGAAGAGTAGCGATAGCTTTAACCTCATCAAGTGTTACAAGTTTACCTTCGATTACGCCCGCTTTAATTTCTAAAGCTTCATGATCTTTAGCGAAGTCGTTTAATACTTTTGCAGGAGCAACTACATCCTCGTTACTGAACGCGATTGCGTTTGGTCCTGTTAAGAATTCATTTAACTCAGCCATTTCAACAGATTCTGCAGCACGACGAGTTAAAGAGTTTTTGTAAACTTTGAACTCAACGCCAGCCTCACGTAAGTTTTTACGTAATTCAGTTGCTTCAGATACTGTTAAACCACGGTAGTCAACAACAATTGTAGATTTACTTTCGCGAAGTTTATCAGCGATTTCAGTTACAACTTGTTGTTTAGTTTCGATTGCTTTGCTCATGTTATTACACCTCCTGTAGATTATATAGAAGATGTACCGAAAGTGCACTAAAAAACCTCCATGCCCAGTTGTAGACATGGAGGCATATAGTCACAGAAAAAAATTCCGCTTCGTATATTAACACCTAGGTAGGAAATTAAGCCAAGTTGGCGCCTACTGTCTACGGTACACTATTTAAATTCACAACATAAATGATTATATTAAAACTTCTTTATGAAGTCAACTTCCAATTTTTACGCGATTGTAGAAACGTCTACACGTACGCCAGGTCCCATTGTAGAAGCAACAGTTGCATTCTTCATGTAAGTACCTTTTGCAGCAGCTGGCTTAGCTTTTAATAGCGTATCAGCAATTGTTTTGAAGTTTTCTACTAGTTTAGCATCTTCGAAAGATACTTTACCGATTGGAACATGGATATTACCAGCTTTATCAACGCGGTATTCAACTTTACCAGCTTTGATTTCGTTAACAGCTTTTGTTACATCGAAAGTAACTGTTCCAGTTTTAGGGTTTGGCATTAAACCTTTAGGTCCTAATACACGACCAAGTTTACCAACTTCACCCATCATGTCAGGAGTTGCTACTACTACATCGAAATCGAACCAACCTTGTTGGATTTTACCGATGTAATCAGTATCGCCTACGAAGTCAGCGCCAGCAGCTTCAGCTTCTTTTGCTTTTTCGCCTTTAGCGAACACTAATACACGTTGTACTTTACCAGTACCGTGTGGAAGAACAACTGCACCACGAATTTGTTGGTCAGCTTTCTTAGGGTCAACACCTAAACGGAATGCAGCTTCTACAGTTGCATCAAATTTAGCTGTGTTTGTTTTCTTTACTAATTCTACTGCTTCTGTTGCAGAATAAGCAGTTGCACGATCAACAAGCTTCGCAGCTTCTACGTACTTTTTACCTCTTTTAGCCATGTTTATTTCCTCCTTGAATGTGGTTTTAGCGGAATAACCTCCCACGTTTACGCCTTCATTTCGGGAAACCCCCGAGGATGTGCGCCCATCCATTTATTTAAAAACGATACTCATTTACGATAATAAAGGTTGCGAATTGGAATTCCAGACCCGCAACCTTTTTTACAAAAAAACAAATCGAATTAGTCTTCGATAACGATACCCATACTGCGCGCAGTACCTTCAACCATACGCATTGCAGCTTCTACGCTAGCAGCGTTTAGGTCAGGCATTTTTGTTTCAGCGATTTCGCGTACTTTATCACGCTTAACAGTTGCCACTTTATTACGGTTTGGTTCACCAGAACCAGACTCAATACCAGCTACTTTCTTAAGAAGAACAGCAGCAGGAGGAGTTTTAGTAATGAAAGTGAATGAACGGTCTTCGAATACCGTAATTTCAACAGGAATGATAAGACCAGCTTGATCTGCTGTACGAGCGTTGAACTCTTTACAGAAGCCCATGATGTTAACACCCGCTTGTCCTAATGCTGGACCAACTGGTGGAGCTGGGTTAGCTTTACCTGCAGGAATTTGAAGTTTTACCATTTTAATTACCTTTTTAGCCACGAGACACACCTCCTTAAGTCCGTGATGTGGTCAATTGGGCAGTGATTTGCCCTCCCACTTCATATTTTATCTGTAACGATAAAATCTTTTTCAAAAAACGTCTCCGTTACCGAAGACGTACTGACTTAAAAGATATTATCACTTTTTACAATTCATTTCAAGTTTCATTTTATAATTTTTCAATTTGATGGAAATCCAGCTCGACCGGTGTTTCACGACCAAACATATCTACAAGCACTCTTACCTTTTGTTTTTCCATGTCAATCTCTTCGATTGCGCCTGTATAGTTCGCGAATGGCCCTTCATTTACACGTACTGTTTCATGAAGTTCAAAGTCAAAATCAACCACTTCATTGTCCATTCCCATATGCTTCATAATGGTAACAACTTCCTCTTCTAATAAAGGAGATGGTTTTGAACCTGATCCAGAAGATCCAACAAAACCTGTTACACCCGGTGTATTACGAACAACATACCAAGAATCATCAGTCATAATTAGTTCAACTAATACATAACCTGGGAATACTTTTCTTTTTGTTAATTTTTCTTTTCCGTTTTTCATTTCTACTTCTACTTCTTCCGGAACAACAACACGGAAAATTTTATCTTGCATTCCCATTGATTCTACACGTTTCTCTAGGTTTGCTTTTACTTTATTTTCATATCCAGAATAAGTATGGACAACATACCAACTTTTTTCCATTCATTTAGGACGAGCGTCCTTCCCTCCCTGACGTACATTTTTTTGTGCAAATGAAAAAACCCGTTCATCGGGCTTTTACACAGTTCGTATAAATAACATTATATCATGGATAAGTGCTTCTTATTCAAGAATTAACCAAGAATTAACCGAATTAAAGAAGAAATACCCATGTCAACTACTGCAAAGAAAACTGCAAAAAACACAACCGTCGCAATAACGGTAGCTGTCGAACGAAGTAATTCATCTTTCTTAGGCCAACTTACTTTTTTCATTTCGCGACCTACATCGCCGAAAAAGTTCGTCAAACGCATTTACGGGACCTCCAGTGTATTGTTTCGATTATTTATTTTGTTTCCTTATGAACTGTATGCATATTGCATGTTTTACAAAATTTCTTTATCTCAAGTCGCTCTACTGAGCTCGTATCTTTCATTGTGGAGTAGTTTCGGTTCTTACACTCTTCACATGAGAGTACAACTTTTTTCCTCATTTGTTACACCAGCCTTGTAACATTATGTCCCTAAAAATGTATCATACAATAAAAGACAATGTCAATGACATGCCGCTTACTACCTTACAAAAAGAAAGCAGGAGAATCTTTTTCTCCCCTGCAACATATACTATGAGTTTAAAGTTGTATTTTCTCTCATTTCCATATATCGTTCAAGCTTTCTTTTTACACGCTGCAAGGCATTATCAATGGACTTCACATGCCTGTTTAACTGCTCTGAGATTTCTTGATAAGAACGACCATCTAAGTATAAAGAAAGAACTTTTCTTTCTAAATCGCTTAATAATTCAGATATTTTAAGTTCTATGTCGGTATATTCTTCCTGACTAATAATCATCTCTTCAGGATCAGTCACCTTCGCTTCTGAAATAACATCTAATAGCGTACGATCAGATTCCTCATCGTAAATCGGTTTGTCTAAAGAAACATACGAATTTAAAGGAATATGTTTTTGTCTCGTTGCTGTCTTAATAGCAGTAATAATTTGACGAGTAATACATAACTCAGCAAATGCTTTAAAAGAAGATAGCTTGTCCTCTTTATAATCACGAATGGCTTTAAATAATCCAATCATACCTTCTTGAACAATATCTTCCCGATCGGCACCTACTAAAAAATACGATCTTGATTTTGCGCGAACAAAGTTCTTGTACTTGTGAATTAAATATTCAAGAGCATCAATATTACCTTTTCGAACTAACTCAACTATTGCCTCATCCTCTAAATCGCGAAACGTAACGTTGTTGGTACTTACGAAGCCTGTTTCCACTTTGATCCCTCCGACCGCTATTTATTTAGAAATATTATACAGTAAGCGCGTGAAGAGCGTCAATGCTTCAACGCTCTCCTCGTCTTAATTTTTCCAATTTTTCTGCAATATCTTTACTAAATATTGTTCGCATAGCTGGTTGTTTCTCTTTTACCTCTTGCGTTTGATGGCGCACTTGTTGTTCCATCGCCTGTACTTCTATTTCTAGTTCACGGGCTGACTTCCTAAGCGCTCCTTGTGCAAAAATAACCCACTGCTCCGTATAATCAGAAGTTGCAACATAAATTTGCGTATTAATGTTACGAAGTTCAATCGCGAGCTGTTCAATTTTTTCATCAGCGGTTTGATTTTTCCTTGTGAAAATAACTTCAACACGCGATTGCTTCATTTTCTTTTCAATACCTTGAACTGTATAAGCATCAAATACAATCATTACTCTTGTTCCTGTGTAACCTTGATAATCGGCCATCTTATCAATTAACGCTTCCCTTGATGCCTGTAAGTCTACATCCCTCAACTTTTTCAAGTCTCTCCAAGCCCCAATAATGTTGTAACCATCAACGATTAAGATATCATTCATTTTCACTCACCGATTTGGTGACGTTTACGATATACCTCATACATTAACAGACTTGCAGCTACTGAAGCATTTAAGGATGTAACTTTACCAACCATCGGCAAGTTAATTAAGAAATCACATTTTTCACCAATAATACGGCTCATACCTTTTCCTTCACTACCAATTACTAATCCTATCGGCATATTACCATCTAAATTACGGTAATCTGTTTTCCCTCTTGCATCTGTACCCGCAATCCAAAGACCGCGCTCTTTTAAATCATCAATTGTTCGAGATAAGTTTGTCACGCGAGCAACAGGAATATATTCAATTGCTCCTGTTGAAGCTTTTGCAACTGATGCTGTAAGACCGACAGCTCTTCTTTTCGGGATAATAATCCCATGAGCACCTGTTGCATCTGCCGTACGCATAATAGAACCTAAATTATGAGGATCTTCAATTTCATCTAGAATTAAGAAGAACGGATCTTCATTACGTTTAGCAGCTGCTTCAAATAAATCCTCTAATTCTGCATATTGATAGGCTGCTACCTGTGCAATTACACCTTGGTGATTTCCTTCAACAAGTTGGTCTAATTTTTTCTTTGGTGCATGCTGCAAAATGATTTTATTCTCTTTCGCTAACGCTAATACAATTTGCACTTGTCCTTTAGCAGCACCTTCTGCAATCCAAATTTTATTAATATCTCTCCCTGATCGTAACGCTTCAATTACAGGGTTACGTCCGATAATATACTCACTACTCATATTGATGCGCCCCCTTCCTTCGCTTCTAAAACATCAATTGCTTTATATACAAGTTCTTCTAATCTTCCACGGTTGTTTAATAAATAATGATAACCAAGCAACGCCTCGAAGGCAGTACTATAGCGATATGTTTGCACATCCGTATTTTTAGGAACAGAACCCGAATTTGCATTACGTCCTCTTCTTAATACCGCTTCTTCTTCCTCTGTCAAAAACGCTGTTTCTAGTAAATAATAAACAACTTTCGCTTGCGCTTTCGCTGAAACAAAGCTTGTCCCTAAACGATGTAATTGGTTAGGACGAACCGTTCCCTTTTGAAGAAGGTGATAGCGGATATATTGTTCATATACCGCATCACCCATATATGCTAACGCTAAGCTGTTTAATTGCTTTGCATCAATCATGCTTATCCTCTTTTCCATCTTGTACCTTGAGCGGTATCTTCTAAAATAATATTACGCTCTTTTAAATCATCACGAATTTGATCAGACAATGCAAAGTCGCGGTTTTTACGAGCCTCAATACGTTTTTGAATTAATGCCTCAATCTCTTCATCAAGCAATTCTTCTTTTGTTAATTCTAATCCTAAGATACCAAATAACGTTTCAAATTGTTTTACATACGCGCCAATTACAGCTTTTGATGTATGCTCTTCCAGTAGATATTGATTTGCGTGGTTTGCTAAATTATACAACTCAGTTATCGCATTCGCTGTATTAAAATCATCATTCATCGCTTCTTCAAATGCCAACTGGAATTTTTCTATTTCAGCTAACCATTTTTCATTATGGTCTGTTAAATCCGTGCTACTTTCCATACGGTGCTTTAAGTTACCGTATGCTGTTTTAATGCGCTCTAACCCATTATTCGTGCTCTGTAATAACTCTTCACTAAAGTTAATTGGGTGACGATAATGTACAGATAGCATAAAGAAACGAATTAACTGCGGATCATATTGCTTAATAATGTCATGAACTAAAATGAAGTTCCCTAATGATTTAGACATTTTTTCATTGTTAATATTAATATATCCATTATGCATCCAGTAACGTGCAAATGTTTTTCCAGTCAATGCTTCAGATTGAGCAATCTCATTTTCATGGTGAGGAAATGCTAAATCTTGCCCACCAGCATGAATATCAATTGTATCACCTAAATATTTGCGCGCCATTGCAGAGCATTCAATGTGCCATCCTGGACGACCTTTTCCCCAAGGGCTCTCCCAAAAGATTTCTCCTTCTTTCGCTGCCTTCCACAAGGCAAAATCAAGCGGATCTTGTTTCTTTTCCCCAACTTCAATACGTGCACCATGGCGCAGGTCTGCAATTGGCTGATGTGATAATTTACCATAACCTTCAAATTCCTTTGTTTTGTAATAAACATCACCTTCAGATTCGTATGCATATCCTTTATTCACAAGTTCCTGAATAAACTCGATAATGATATCCATATTTTCCGTTACACGAGGATGAACTGTAGCGTGCTTGCAACCTAGTGCAGTTACATCTTCAAAGTACGCTTCAACAAAGCGATCTGCAATCGTTGGAACATCTTCTCCTAATTCATTTGCCGCTTTAATTAACTTATCGTCTACATCCGTAAAATTGGAAACATACTGCACTTCATACCCTTTATACTCTAGGTAGCGACGTACTGTATCAAATACCATAGGTGGTCTTGCATTCCCAATATGAATATAGTTGTATACTGTCGGTCCACATACATACATCTTCACTTTATTTTCTTCTAAAGGAACAAACTCCTCTTTCTGACGCGTTAACGTATTATAAATGTGAATAGTCATTTTCATCCTTCCTTTCCACTTTTACTTCAAGTTGCTTTTTTACTTTCTCAAGTTCAGCTTCCATCACTTTTAATTTATCGAAAATTGGATCTGGCAGATCTGAATGATTCAATTCCTGACCTATCTTTACTCCATTTTGAATTACGACACGACCAGGTATACCTACAACTGTCGAATGCGCAGGAACTTCTTTCAATACAACAGAGCCTGCACCAATTTTGGAATTCTCCCCAACTGTAATGGATCCGAGTACTTTTGCACCAGTCGCAATAAGTACGTTATCTTGGATTGTTGGATGCCTTTTTCCTTTTTCTTTCCCTGTACCACCTAATGTAACTCCTTGATAAATTGTTACATTGTCTCCAATCTCACACGTCTCTCCAATAACAACCCCCATACCATGATCAATAAAAAAACGACGACCAATAGTGGCTCCCGGATGAATCTCAATACCGGTAAAGAAACGACTAACTTGTGAAATTAGGCGTGCGATAAAGAAAAAATCCCGTTTATAAAAGGCATGTGCAATTCGGTGTGCCCAAACTGCGTGTAATCCAGAGTAAGTTAAAATGACCTCGAAATAACTTCGTGCCGCTGGATCTTGTTCAAAAACGACTTCAATATCTTCTCGAAGCCTCTTAAACATCGATGTCCCCTCCCCTTTATGGGCTACTTTTCTGAGTGAACCGATTTACCTCGCTATTCGCGGACAATCATACTTCCACCTCAACATTTAGCAAAAGCAAAAAGTTAAGTTGGAGATAGACTATCCGTAAAGGCCCGATTAGTAAAAACTCATAATTAGTGAGGCATGAAGAAAAACATCCACTGATTAAAGTTTCACTTTATCGTTAACTCCCTTACTTGTTACCTAGTCTTTATCCACCTGTACAAAAATTTATACCTTTACCTATTATATGGTATAAAAAAAGACGCCCCTGTCAAATTGACAGAGACGCCTTATAAGCGCGGTTCCACTCTGTTTAGGCTTAAATACAGCCTCAAACTCATCATGATAACGGTTTATACCGCTTCTGCTTACTTTGCGTTCTTATGACGTTTCCCGAAACTCTTCTTTGTTCAGCAGAAGACTCGAAGGGGCATTTCAAAAATCCGCTTATAAACCACTTCCAGCCAAAAGGTGGTTCTCTCTGTAAAAAGCCTGATTTTCTACTTCTCCTTCTCGTCGCTTTCATTTATTAGGTTTTTTAAGTATTCTTATTATATTTCTAAATTCGTTAAATGTTAACCAATTACTTTACGAATACGATTTAAAACTTTTTCTTTTCCAAGAAGTGCAATTGCATTTGGAAGTTCTGGACCATGCGTTTGGCCAGTAGTTGCAACACGAATTGGCATAAATAAGTTTTTACCCTTATGACCCGTTTCTTTTTGAACAGCTTTAATTGCTTTCTTAATTGCCGCTGGTTCTACTTCCTCTAACGCTTCTAATCCTGTTGCAAATGCGCGAAGTACTTCAGGTACTTGTTCACCTTTCAATACTTCTTGTCCTTCTTCTTCATAGTCTACATGATCTTTAAAGAACATTTCAGAAAGCTCTACAATTTCAGCTCCAAAACTCATTTGTTCATGATATAAAGCAATCACATCACGAATCCAAGCTTGTTCTTGCTCGCTTACGTTTTCATTTACACGACCAGCTTTCACTAAATGCGGTAAACTTAATGCAACAACAGCATCTAGATCTTGCTTTTTCATATATTGGTTGTTCATCCATTTAAGTTTTTGAGAATCAAATAATGCAGGTGATTTTGATAAACGAGCTGCATCAAACATTTCGATAAACTCTTCTTTAGAGAAAATCTCTTCTTCTCCTACTGGTGACCAACCTAGTAATGCGATAAAGTTAAAGATCGCTTCTGGAAGATATCCAAGCTCTTTATATTGCTCAATAAATTGAATAATAGATTCATCGCGCTTACTTAATTTTTTACGACTTTCATTTACAATCAATGTCATATGACCAAACTGCGGGATATCCCATCCGAAAGCCTCATAAATCATCATTTGCTTTGGTGTATTAGAAATATGATCATCACCACGAAGAACGTGTGTGATTTCCATTAAATGATCATCTACTGCTACCGCAAAGTTATAAGTTGGAATACCATCTTTTTTCACAATAACAAAATCACCAAAGTCATTTGAGTGGAAGGCAACTTCATCTTTTACGATATCTTTAAATGTGTAATCGCGGTCAGCTGGTACGCGGAATCGAATACTTGGAATACGTCCTTCCGCTTCAAATTGCTTCACTTGTTCTTCTGTTAAATCACGGTGGTTACCTGCATAACGAGGTGTTTCACCACGAGCGATTTGTCCTTCGCGCTCTGCTTCTAATTCTTCCTCTGTCATGTAACACTTATAAGCTAAACCACGCTCTACTAAATCTTCATATAACTTTTTATAAATATCTAAACGTTCTGTTTGGCGATATGGGCCATATTCACCACCAACATCAACACCTTCATCCCAGTCCATACCGAGCCATTTCAAGTATTTCAATTGGCTTTCTTCACCACCAGCAACGTTACGTTTTACATCAGTATCTTCAATACGAATAATAAACTTACCATCTTGATGACGAGCAAATAAATAATTAAATAATGCCGTACGCGCATTTCCGATATGTAAGTGTCCTGTTGGACTTGGCGCATAGCGCACTCTCACTTGCTTTTCCATAATTGGTACACCTTCCATTCTTAATGTCAACACATTCTATAATTGTACACCAAAAAAATATGATTATCCATCTTGCAAATCAAAAATAACTATTTTTTCTGTAATAATACAACTGCTTGAGAAGCAATTCCTTCTTCTCTTCCTGTAAATCCTAATTTTTCAGTGGTTGTCGCTTTTACGTTAATATTGTCTATAGAAGTTTCTAACAACTCACTAATACGCTTACGCATACTTTCAATATGCGGGGCCATTTTTGGCTTCTGTGCAATGATTGTACAATCTAAATTACCTAACTCATACCCTTGCTCACGCACAAATTCCCAAACCTTTTGTAATAATACCGCTGAATCCACATCCTTAAAGGCAGGATCTGTATCTGGAAAATGTTTTCCGATGTCACCTGCAGCAATCGCTCCTAAACATGCATCAGCAATTGTATGTAAAAGTACATCTGCATCTGAGTGACCTAATAAACCTTTTTCATGCGGAATCTTAATTCCACCGATAATTAATGGTCTACCTTCTGCAAATTCGTGTACATCAAAACCTTGTCCAATTCGAAACATTTTACATCCTCCTCAAGCTAAACTACCGAAACTCATGATTTTATATCGATGAATCTATTAAGAAAAGCCCGGTAATTACCGAGCTTTCCTTAACATTATACCATCACTATCGTTCCTTCTGAACACGTAGGAAACTTTCAGCAATTAATAAATCTTCTGGTGTTGTTACTTTAATATTGTAATAACTACCCTCTACTACGCCTACTTCTTTTCCTATGCGTTCTACAAGGCTTGCATCATCGGTACCAAGGAAGCATCCTTGTTTTGCACTTCTGTGTGCTTCTAGTAAAAGCGCAACAGAAAACCCTTGCGGTGTTTGTACCGCCCTCAACTGAGAACGTTCAACCGTTTCAACAACCGTATTCTGTTCTACTTTTTTCACTGTATCTTTAACAGGTACTGCGCAAATAGAAGCACCCTTCTGCTTCGCTGTAGTTAATACAGCATGAATCATTTTATTCGTTACAAACGGACGTGCTCCATCGTGTACGAGAACGTAATCAACATGCTTCACATGTTGAACAGCATTATACACGCTATCTTGTCTTTCAGCTCCACCCTGAATAAACTGCACATCCTTCTGAATACGATACTTCTGTATTAACTCTTCAAAATAAGTGCGTTCTTCTTCATTAATTGCCATAATAATATTTTTACATGCTTTATCTTTTTCAAAGGCGCGTAACGTATGCACAATAATAGGAACTTCATTAATAAGCAAAAATAGTTTGTTTTTACCAGCGCCCATTCGCTTCCCTTGACCTGCAGCCGGAATAATTAATGTATACATGCTAATAATCCTCTACTTATAATGCTTTTTCTAATGACTTACGCTTTGCAAAAATCATGCGACCAGCAGATGTTTGTAGTACACTCGTAACGAGTACATCAAGTTGTGAACCAACATATTCCCTACCGTCTTCTACTACAATCATCGTACCATCATCTAAATAAGCAACACCTTGATTTTGTTCTTTTCCATCTTTAACAACATAAACACTTAATTCTTCACCAGGGAGCACAACCGGTTTAATCGCATTTGCTAAATCATTAATGTTCAGAACCGTTACTCCTTGTAGTTCAGAAACCTTATTTAAATTAAAATCATTTGTGACAACAGTACCACCAGTTATCTTCGCTAATTTCACAAGTTTGCTGTCCACTTCTTGAATGTCTTCGAAATCGCCTTCATAAATCTCTACTGGAATTGGCATTTCTTTTTGAATACGGTTTAAAATATCTAACCCTCTACGCCCTCGATTACGCTTCAATGCATCCGAAGAATCAGCAATATGTTGCAACTCTTCTAACACAAACTGCGGAATCACAATTGTTCCTTCTAGAAACTTTGTTTGACAAATGTCAGCAATACGTCCATCAATAATTACACTTGTATCAAGAATTTTCCAATGAGCTGAGCTTTTTTCTGCTACCGCTTCAGCCTCTTCATTTTCGCTATGATTATTTTTCTTTTTACCTCCGCGTTGTGGTAATGTAAATAACCCTAGCAATTCATTTCTCTTTTTAAATCCTACTTGGAATCCTAAGTAACCAAGTAAAAGTGTAAAGAAGATCTGTAATACAGTGCTAATGACTGGAATTGTAAATTCACGAATTGGTATCAAAATTAAATATGCAACAATAAGACCCGAGATTAACCCTAGCGTACCAAATAAAACATCTGTTACAGGCGCCTTTACAAGGGCCTCTTCAATATGTTTAATAAGCTGAACAATATAATCTACGAGCCAAAATGTTGTTAAGAATAAAATAATTGCACCAATAATTGCACGAACATATGAACCTTCAAGTAAAGGAACTGCACCAATGTCCAATACATTAATAACTTTCGGGATTAAATAAATCCCTAATGCTCCCCCGATTACTAAAAAGAAGAGCTGTACGATCCGTTTTAACATCCAACCACCTCCTACTCATTATTAACCATTGTTTTGCTAATCAAAACGCCGAATGCAAAAGCGGACGTGTCTTTTCATAAATTGTTTTATTTACCAATATATCATATCATATACCAAAAATGCGCTAGTGTCGTTATATTATGAAATCAATGTAATATTCTTAATTGTGTCTACTCATATATAAATGCTCTTGGATTCGTTTTAAACCTTCTCGTATTTTTTTCGCTCGAACTTCCCCAATTCCTTCTACATCATCTAACTCGTTAATACTCGCACGACAAACACCTTGCAATGTTTTAAATCGATTAATTAAGTTTTCAATAATAAGAGGTGGTACCCTAGAAATTTTACTTGTAATCCTATATCCTCTCGGTGTAACACTTTCCTCTAAACTCATTTGCCCTGGGTAACCAAGTAATTTCACTAAATCACTATCTTCTAAAAGTTGCGCATTTGCAAGTTCCTGTAATTTTTTCAATATTTGATAGTGATCCTGTGTCTTTTCCTGATAGTAATCTTTAATTAATAATGCTGCCTCCGCTTCCAAATCTGCCAATAACTCAGTAAGTTGTAAACGAATCAGTCTACCTTCTGTTCCTAATTCATGAATATAACTTAAGATTTCATTCTTAATACGAAGGACCATCTCGACGCTATGCAAGACATGGACCACTTCAGACATCGTAACAACTTCCTCAAACTCTAGAATGCCCAAGTTCGTAATACCATCATTCCATACTGCCTTGTATTTTTCTAAAGTTTGAATCGCCTGATTTGCCTTTGTCAAAATAACACCTATGTCTTTTAGTGTATAACGTAAACTTCCCTGATATAGCGTAATTACGTTACGCCTTTGTGAAATAGCAACAACAAGACTTCCCGTTTGCTTCGCTACGCGTTCTGCTGTCCGATGACGCATTCCTGTTTCAATGGAATCAATAGATGACTCGGGAACCAATTGTGCATTTGCAATTAAAATTTTACTTCCCGTCTCATTTAAAATAAGAGCTCCATCCATTTTTGCTAGTTCGTATAAACTAGCAGGGGAGAACGCACAATTAATATGAAACCCTCCATCAACAATGCTTTTAATCTGATCGTTATATCCAAGGACAATTAAGCCACCTGTTTGCGCACGAAGTACATTATCTATTCCTTCTCGCAGAGGTGTCCCTGGCGCAACAAGCTGTAAAATATTAATCATACTTTTAACACGTTGCTTGTTTTCTTCCATAGCCTAGCCTCCTAATGTCAAACGAAGCGCCTCTCCTAAATTAGAGACACCGACTACTTCAATCCCGTCAGGAATTGTCCAACCCCCTAAATTTTTTCGTGGGATGATGGCGCGCTGAAATCCTAATTTAGCCGCTTCTTGTACTCGTTGTTCAATTCTCGATACCCTTCTTACTTCTCCAGTTAACCCAACTTCTCCTATTACCGCATCCGTTGGTGCAGTTGACTTATCTCGAAAACTCGATGCAATACTTAAAGCAACCGCCAAATCAATTGCTGGTTCATCCAATCGTAATCCTCCAGCAACCTTTAAATAAGCATCTTGGTTTTGCAATAATAAACCTGCTCTTTTTTCTAGCACTGCCATAATAAGCGATACACGATTATGATCAATCCCTGTAGCCATCCTTCGTGGGTTTCCAAAACTAGTAGGAGAGATTAATGCTTGTATTTCTACTAAAACCGGCCTTGTCCCTTCCATAGAAGCAACCACTGTAGAACCTGCAACTCCAACAGGTCTTTCTTCTAGAAAAATCTCAGAAGGATTTAATACTTCCGCAAGACCTAATTCTTTCATTTCAAATATACCCATTTCATTTGTGGAACCAAAGCGATTTTTAACTGCACGCAAAATACGATATGTATGATGACGGTCTCCTTCAAAATAAAGAACCGCATCCACCATATGTTCTAACATACGCGGCCCTGCAATTGCGCCTTCTTTCGTTACATGTCCTACGATAAAAATTGGAATTCCTTTCGTTTTCGCAAGTTTCATCAGTTCGGCTGTACATTCACGTACTTGTGAAACACTTCCTGGCGCTGAGGTTACTTCTGGTAAATAAATAGTTTGAATGGAATCAATAACAACAAAGGAAGGGTTCATTTCGTCGATATGTGCCGCAATTCTCTGTAAATCTGTTTCTGAAACAACAAATAAGTTATTTCCATTTACATGTAGACGATCTGCACGAAGTTTAATTTGTTTTGCTGATTCTTCACCAGATATATACAATACATCGTACGAAGAATCCGCTAATTGCGATGATATTTGCAGTAATAAGGTTGATTTCCCAATTCCAGGGTCTCCTCCAATAAGTACGAGAGAACCATCTACAATTCCTCCACCAAGCACACGATTAAATTCTTGAAATTTCGTTTCAATCCTTGCTTCTGATTTTGTCTCTACTTCTGTAAGACGTCTTGGCTTCGTTACTTCCGTTTGAATCGCATTTGCATAGTTGATACGGCGCGAGGATACAACCTGTTCCATTTCTTCAACAAGGGTATTCCATTGTCCACATCCAGGACACTTCCCCATATATTTAGGTGACTGATAACCACATTCTTGACATATAAACTTCGTTTTCTTTTTAGCCATCTTGTTTTTTACTTCACTTCACTTTCATATGTAAACATATAATCCTTCTTGTACAAGAAAGAGGGCTATTATTTAGCCCTCTTCGTTTGTCTATACTTATTTTACCTTTTCTGCACTGCGAATGACAAATGATTCTCCTTCAGCATCAAAAACAACTTTTTGACCTTTCTCAATCGCTCCTTTTAGAAGTTCTTCTGATAATCGATCTTCCACATGCTTTTGAATTGCTCTTCGGAGTGGACGAGCACCATACTCACGATCAAATCCTTTATCAGCAATCGCTTCGATCGCTTTGCTTGTTAGCTCTAATTCAATCTCTTGTTCTTTTAATCGATTAACAAGTTGATTAACCATAAGCGTTACAATCTCTTGAATATGTTTTTTCTCAAGCATATGGAACACAATAATTTCATCAATACGGTTTAAGAATTCTGGACGAAATGCTTTTTTCAATTCATCCATCACTTTACCCTTCATATCTGAATAATCACGACTCTCATCTTGTACGTTAAAACCAAGGTGTTTATTGCGTTTTAGCGCTTCCGCACCAACGTTAGATGTCATAATCACAATTGTATTACGGAAATCAACTGTACGTCCTTTAGAATCCGTTAAGCGTCCATCCTCTAATACTTGCAGTAAAATATTAAATACATCTGGGTGAGCCTTCTCTACTTCATCTAATAGAACGACAGAATATGGTTTACGGCGAACCTTTTCAGTCAATTGACCGCCTTCTTCATATCCAACATATCCTGGAGGAGAACCCACTAAGCGCGAAGTAGAATGTTTCTCCATGTACTCAGACATATCAATACGAATCATTGCATCTTCATCACCGAACATGGATTCCGCCAAAGCTCTTGCTAATTCCGTTTTACCTACACCAGTTGGTCCTAAGAAGATAAATGAACCAATTGGACGCTTTGGATCTTTTAACCCCGCTCGTGCACGTCGTACTGCTTTCGCTACCGCGACAACAGCCTCGTCTTGGCCAATTACACGGTCATGTAAAATAGATTCTAGATTCAATAATTTATTTGTTTCTGTTTGTGCAAGTTTAGAAACCGGAATACGCGTCCACGTAGAAACAACATTTGCAATATCTTCTACTGTTACTTCTGAGTTTTCTTTTCCTTGTTGTTCTTTCCATTGACGTTTTGTATCTTCTAACTTTTCACGTAAACGTTGTTCCATATCTCGTAAAGAAGCTGCCTTTTCAAACTCTTGACTCTGTACGGCTGCATCCTTTTCTTTTCGAATTTCTTCAAGCTTCACTTCAAGTTCTTTTAAGTTGGGTGGTGTTGTATAAGAACGTAAGCGTACTTTTGAAGCTGCCTCATCGATTAAGTCAATTGCTTTATCAGGTAAGAAACGATCTGTAATATAACGATCAGAAAGTTTTACAGATGCATCAATTGCATCATCTGTAATGGAGACGCGGTGATGTGCCTCGTAACGGTCACGTAGTCCTTTTAAAATTTGAATCGACTCTTCTAAACTTGGTTCGTCAACATGAATTGGTTGGAAACGTCTTTCTAGCGCTGCATCTTTTTCAATGTATTTACGATACTCATCTAATGTCGTCGCCCCGATACATTGCAATTCACCACGTGCTAACGATGGTTTTAAAATATTAGATGCGTCAATTGCCCCTTCTGCACCACCTGCACCAATTAATGTATGAAGTTCATCGATAAACAAAATAATATTACCCGCTTGTCGAATTTCATCCATCACTTTCTTTAAGCGATCTTCAAATTCACCACGATACTTTGTACCAGCAACAACTGTACCCATATCTAACGTCATAACACGCTTATCACGTAACGTTTCCGGAACTTCATTATTTACAATTTGCTGTGCTAAGCCCTCAGCAATTGCTGTTTTACCTACACCAGGCTCTCCAATTAATACTGGGTTATTCTTAGTTCTGCGGCTCAATACTTCAATAACACGTTGAATCTCTTTACTACGACCAATAACGGGATCTAAGCGTCCTTCACGTGCAACAACTGTTAAATCTCGTGCTAAACTATCAAGCGTTGGTGTATTTGCATTTGCTGATGCACCACCTTGATGACCGGATGTAGCTTCATTGCTTCCAAGGAGCTGTAATACTTGTTGTCTTGCTTTATTTAAACTTACACCTAAGTTATTTAAAACACGTGCCGCAACACCTTCTCCTTCACGGATTAATCCTAGTAAAATGTGTTCCGTTCCGACATAAGAATGACCAAGCTTGCGAGCCTCATCCATTGATAACTCAATTACTTTTTTTGCACGTGGCGTATAATGAACCGTTTGAGACATTTCTGTTCCACGACCAATTAATCCTTCTACCTCTTTTTGTACTTTTTCTGGACTTAACCCAAGAGCAATTAACGCCTTTGCTGCAATTCCTTCTCCTTCGCGTACAAGCCCAAGTAAAATATGTTCTGTCCCAATATTATTATGTCCAATGCGAATTGCCTCTTCTTGAGATAAAGCTAATACTTTCTGTGCTCGTTCTGTAAATCTTCCAAACATCATAGAAATCGCCTCCTACTTGCGCTCAATTTTGTTCAATTCGTAGTCGTTCACGAATTAATGTTGCTCTTCGATAATCCCTTTCTTCCGGGCTTAAAGGACCACCCGCGTATTGCTGTAAAATTCCTGGCTGAGTTAATACCATCAACTCTGTTAAAATATTTCTTGATATATTTTTTATATAACTAAGATCAATGCCTAGCCGCATATCTGACAGACAAGTAGCTGCCTCTGCTGATTGAATTAATCGGCTATTAGCCAGTACACCATAAGAACGATATACTCGGTCTTCAAGTTCAATACTTGAATTTTTCTTAATCAGTTCTCGAGCTGCGTTCTCTTGTTGTATAAGCTGATGAACAACACTCTCTAAATCTGCTATAATATCTTCTTCTGGTTTTCCTAATGTCATTTGATTAGAAACTTGAAATATATTACCTAAGGCTTCGCTACCTTCACCGTATATTCCTCTTACAACTAAACCTAATTGTTGAATTGCTTGTATAATACGATTTATCCGTTTTGTCAAAACAAGCGCTGGTAAATGTATCATCACAGAAGCGCGTAACCCCGTTCCAACATTTGTAGGGCAACTTGTAATATAACCAAGGGATTCATCAAAAGCATATTCAACAGCTTCTTCAATCCAAGTATCCATTTGATTTGCGCTTTGCAGTGCTTCTGATAATTGCAATCCTGAGAACAAACATTGAATTCGCACATGGTCTTCTTCATTAAGCATTACACTTATATGTTCGTTTTCTGATAGTAAACAAGCACCAAATTCTGACCCGGCGAGATTAGGACTAATTAAATGTTTTTCTACTAAAACCCTTCGCTGAAGCGGCTTTAGTTCACTCATTTTTAATAGTTCAAAATTCCCAAAGGATTTTACTTTCTGATTTACAAGCTTCTTTTGAAATAAATTAGTAATCTGCTTAGCTTCTTCATCCGTTTGCATAACAGGGAAATGATAATCTTTTAAATTACGAGCCAAACGAATACGACTACTTAAAACAATATCAGAATTGGGGCCATCTCCCCTCATCCACGGGCTAATTGCTTCATTCATAATACGATCCAGTGACATAGAATTATTCCCCCTCTCTATGCTCACTAAGCTGATTTTCAATACTTCGAATTTGATCCCGCGCCTCGGCTGCTTTTTCAAATTCTTCTTTCTGTACACATTGCTTTAACTTTAGTTTTAGTTCATCTAATTCTTTCTTTAGATGAATATTTCCTTCCATACGCCCCGGAATTTTTCCACGATGTTGTGTATGCCCACCATGAAGCCGCTTCAACATTGGTTTTAGTTGTTCCTTAAACGTCTCATAACAAGAAGCACATCCAAAGCGTCCCACTTTTGCAAATTGCTTATATGTCATATTACAAGTTGGACATCGTAACACCCTTGCATCCGAAAAGCTATCCCCTTGATTTTCAAACGTTGATGGTTCTCCATGTAGCAATCCAGCTAGTAAATCATGAAAGGAAAAACTAGATTGTGGTGATTGAAAGAAAGACGTATAGCCATTTTGTTCTGCACATTGCTCACAAAAATGAACTTCCGTCTTTTGTCCGTTTATCACTTTTGTATAATGTAAAGCTGCTGGCCTTATATTACAATTTTGACAAGTCATCTTATATCCCACCTTTACAACAGGAACGATCTACCTCATGATACCTTTTATACATCGCTAGATTATTTTTTCCACTTAATCTTGCCTGTAAAAAGTCCCACTATAAAATGAATTACCGCTAAAAACATTTCTTAACAAAAGCTGTATTTATTTATATTTCAGTGTTCTTAACATTGCGCATAGTATTCGAGCCCTAAGTTCATCTCGGGAGGGTAACTCCATTAATAATACAGATCGATCTAATACGCTCAGCATAAGTTTTGCTTCTCGATTTGTCACAATATCTTCTTCCACTAATCGTATAATAATACTTTCCGCATTTCCTTGCGCAATACTATGCTCAATCATATGAAGCATTTGATCAATAATGTCTATATCGTCATGCAATTTGACTTTGATAATGCGAATGTAACCTCCTCCGCCTCGTTTACTTTCAACTACAAATCCTCTTTCTAACGTAAAACGAGTATTGATTACATAATTAATTTGAGACGGCACACAATCAAATTGATCCGCAATCTCATTTCTCTTAATCTCAATCACATTATTATTGCTTAAGTCAATAACTTGCTTTAGATATTGCTCAATGATATCAGATATATTTCTCATTTATCCGCCACCTTTATTGACTTTGACTATCTTTGACTTTAATTATATACGTATTAAAGAAATTTGCAACTCTTTTGCTTCTTCACTATCCTAACCAAAATTTTTCTTCTTTAATCACTCAATTTATTATTTAGATCTGTTTAAAAAATGCTGCGATTGCAATTACTCAAAAGGTAAAAGGCTTTTATCCCGCTATTTACGAGCAGTCCATAAAAATCTGATTGCTGAGGGCGAATCATTAGTGGGGAATGACAAAGTCCTTTGTTTATCAAAAGATATATATATCGAAGAAATTGATAAAACAGGAACTATTTTTTAGTATACAAAAAAGACGAGTCAAAATGACTCGTCTTAAAATTGCTTGGCGACGTCCTACTCTCACAGGGACAAGGTCCCAACTACCATCGGCGCTAGAGAGCTTAACTTCCGTGTTCGGTATGGGAACGGGTGTGACCTCTCTGCCATCATCACCAAACTATTGAAGGTATATTCCTTCAAAACTAGATAACATTTGCTACATATTATATGGTTAAGTCCTCGATCTATTAGTATTCGTCAGCTCCACATGTCACCATGCTTCCACCTCGAACCTATCAACCTGATCAT
>NZ_JBCGHT010000022.1:0-59033 GCF_039549175.1 Paenibacillus sp. 102
TGCATGTATTAGGCACGCCGCCAGCGTTCATCCTGAGCCAGGATCAAACTCTCCAATAAAGTTAGTTTGTCTAGCATCATAAAAATAAAAATTGACGTTTCACGTTGTTTGTTTCGTTCAGTTTTCAAAGAACTTGTCCATCGCCCATTGGCGACTTCCTTATGTTAGCATCTTCGTTTTTCGATGTCAACTAAGTTTTTAATTTCTTTTTTCGCTTTCTGCGTTTCCCGCATCAGCGACGTTTATTAATATACCATCCTTATTTTTAAATCACAAGTGTTTTTTTAAAAAAACATAAAAAAGTTTTCCGCTTAATAATTCCACCTATTTATTTCATATTTAAATAGATTTTCTTCTTCCTCACTTCAACAAAATTTTAAAACACTAAAATCCCTAACCACCTCTCTAGCTCTTCCTTACAAAATCCTATTCCCTATCTACTTAAGAATAAATTTAGAATTTTTTTACATTTAATTAATGAAAAACATCCAGATTTTGTTATATAGTAACAAAGTAGAATAAAAAACAACTTAAACGGAGGAATCACTTTTATGGATAGGTTAACAAAATTCTCATTAAAAAACCGAGCCGCTATCATCATCATGGTTTTTCTCATTTCTGTACTCGGCATTTATTCTGGTTCGAAATTACCAATGGAGTTTCTACCTAGTGTCGACAACCCCGCAATAACTGTCACTACAATGTCTCAAGGGGTAGATGCTGAAACATTGACAAAAGAAGTAACCGAACCTCTCGAAAAACAATTTCGAAATTTGGAACACGTCGATACAATCACTTCTTCTACTTATGAAGGTTTATCTCGTATCGATATCGCGTATACATCTAAAGCTAATATGAAAAATGCCGCGCGCGAGGTCGAAAAAATTACCAACAACGTAAATTTCCCAAAAGAAATTACAAAACCCGTCGTTAGTCAACTTAATACCTCTATGATTCCACTTGCACAAATTACCGTTCAAAAACAGAATGGTTTTACAAAAGCAGACGAAAAACAGATTGAAGAAGAGATCATCCCGCAACTTGAAAATATCGATGGTGTTGCTAACGTCATATATTACGGTAAATCAACATCCGAGTTATCCATCATATTAGACCCAAATGAAATGAAAAATAAAAATGTGACACCACAGCAAGTATTAGCCGCTTTACAAGGAAAAGAAACTTCCACTCCAGTTGGTCAAGTTACTGTCAATAACGAAGACCACAGCCTACGCGTCATTGGAAATATCAAAAATGTAGATGAAATAAAAAATATATCACTTACACCTCAAATCAAATTACAAGATATAGCTCAAGTAGAAATAAAACAACATTTTGATACCGTGTCACATATAAATGGCGAAGAAGGAACTGGATTAGTTATTATGAAAGAACCTAGCAAAAATGCAGTTGCAATCGGAAAGGAAATCGATAAAAAAATAAAAACTATAAGCAAAGAATATAAAGATACTTATACAATTAAATTAATATCCTCTACTCACGAACAAGTTGAAAATGCAGTTATGAGCATGGGGAAAGAAGTCATTTTAGGAGCAATTGCTGCGACATTTATTATTTTAATCTTTTTACGCAGCGTTCGAACAACTCTTATCGCTGTCGTTAGTATTCCGTTATCCATTTTACTAACACTATTTTTACTTGATCAATCTAATGTTACATTAAACATTTTAACTCTCGGGGGCTTAGCGGTGGCGGTTGGGCGACTTGTTGACGATAGTATTGTTGTCATTGAAAATATCTTCCGGCGCTTACAAAAGGAACATTTTTCAAAAGACATCATTCTAGACTCCACAAAAGAGGTAGCCGTCGCGATTACATCTTCTACTTTAACAACAGTCGCTGTCTTTTTACCTATCGGTCTTGTATCAGGTACAATCGGTAAGCTAATGTTACCTATGGTATTGGCCGTTGTATACTCTATACTTTCTTCCCTAGTGGTGGCCTTAACCGTTGTTCCACTTATGGCATTTTTATTACTGAAGAAAACAAGGCAGCGTACACCTAGACCTTCAAGAAAGTATACAGCTACTTTAAAGTGGGCCCTTTCACATAAGTTTATTATTTTATTTTCTTCTTTCTTATTATTTGCCGGATCAATTGCTGCTTATCTATTACTGCCAAAAGCAAATATAAAATCAGAAGACGATACGATGCTTTCAATTAATATGACATTCCCAACAAATTACGATCTTGAATCTAGAAAACAAAAAGCTTTTGATTTTGAAAAAGAATTACTTTCTAATAATGATATAGCAGATGTCATCTTACGAATGGGCTCAAGTGCCGAAGATGCACAATGGGGACAAACAACGAAAGATAACCTTGTATCTATATTTGTACTCTTTAAAAAAGGAACTGATATCGATGAATATGTTAAAAAATTAAAAACAGAAAATAAAGATTTCAAACCAGCCGAATTCGATTATATTAAAACAAGCTATTCTAGTTTCGGCGGTGGAAACAGCTTGCAATTTAACGTGACAGCAAACAATGAGACAAATTTAAAAAAAGCTGCTGCTATCGTTGAAACAAAATTGAAAAGCATAGACAGTCTTTCTAAAGTAAAAACAAATCTAGAAGAGTCAAAAAAAGAATGGAAAATCGATATTGACCAAAAGAAAGCAGAACAAGTTGGATTAACACCAGAAACAGCCGGACAACAGGTCGCATTTCTTATGAAAAAATCTCCAATTGGGCAACTAACAATTGATGATGAAAAAACAACCATTATGCTTGAACATAAAAAAGAAAAGATAAGTAACAAAGAAGACATCCTTAACTCAAATATCTTATCACCTATAACTGGACCGATTCCTTTAAAAGACATTGCAACCATTTCAGAAAAACGATTACAAACAGAGATTTTCCATAAAGACGGAAAAGAAACCATTCAAATAACTGCCGAAGCGACAAATGAAGATTTAAGTAAAGTAAATACTGAAGTGAACAAAGCTATTTCAGAATTAGATCTACCAAACGGTGCAAAAGTTAAAATTGCTGGTGCAACTGAATCTATGCAAGAAGACTTTACAAATTTATTCAAAGTCATGGGTATCGCAATCGGGATTGTCTATTTAATTATGGTTATTACTTTCGGGCAAGCACGCGCTCCATTTGCGATTTTATTCTCTTTACCACTAGCTGCCATTGGCGGTATTTTAGGATTAATCATTTCAGGAACACCTGTCGATTTAAACGCACTCATCGGTGCATTAATGTTAATTGGTATTGTTGTTACAAATGCCATCGTATTGATAGAACGTGTTCAACAAAATAGAGAACAGGGCATGACGACACGTGAAGCTTTACTAGAAGCAGGTTCTACAAGGCTACGACCAATTATCATGACAGCTATCACAACAATAGTAGCAATGTTACCATTATTATTTAGTCAATCACAAGCCGGCAGTATGGTATCTAAAAGTTTAGCGGTTGTTGTAATCGGTGGTTTAGCAGTTTCAACTGTTCTCACACTAGTTGTCGTCCCTGTTATGTATGAATTGTTAGATAAATTCGGTAAAAAACGAAGCTCACGTAGAAAAATAAATTCTTCTATAGATACACCAAAAGCTTAACATCAAAAACGTTATCTTCCGTTCTGAAGATAACGTTTTTGATTTCTACTATAATATGTAATTATAACTTTATGACTACTCATTCATATAAGTCATCACTTCATCTATATAGTCTTCTAACGGTTGTCCAGAATCTACAATAAGATATGTAAAATCAGATGGCCGTTTACTACCATCTAACCATTTCTTAAAAACTTCTTCAGATTCCACTTTCCTAATTTGACTTATCATTCGTTTCCGTTTCCTTAACCTATTATTAATTTCTTCTATATTATTAAGATAGCATTCGACATATTTATATTTCACACGATGTTTCTTAGACAACCTTATTCCCTTTTCTAACATTTCTGTATAGAGACACGGGCTATCCAATATCACACTATGCCCTTGCGCTAAATAAAAATCTATTAATGCCCATTCGATTTCATACGAAATTCCACCAGCGGCCGTTGTTTCAATCTGACGAGTTTCCAACGACTCTAGTAAGGCCGTTTTTACAATATCATGATCAACCACAATCGCACCTGTATTTTTCGCTATCCATCTAGAAAGAGTTGATTTTCCCGAGCCCGGAAAACCTGACATTTGAAGAAAAAACATAAAAAAGCACACCCTCCTTATATTTTCATTTTCCATCCCACAACTCATACATATATTTACATATACATCATTTTAACACGGGAACCATCTTTTTAACTGAAGCACTTTATATCCATCCCCCTCTCCCTACAAAACAAAAAAGCTCTCTGCCTATTTAAGCAGAGAGCCCTTTATCAATATAGGGTACAAGCGGTTAAGCCGCTTTTGCTTTTGCTGTTTTACGAGATTTCTTGGCTCCCGTAAAACGCTTATGAAGTACAGATGCAGTAAAACGAGCGATAATATTAAACAGTAATACCATAATAATTAATACCGCTGCTGATTTTGTTGCAATTAACTTCGCATCTGGGATAATCCCTTCAGAGTTTAATTTCCAAATATGAACTGCTAATGTTTCAGCCGGGCGAAATGGATTCAATGGGTGTGCCGGACTTGAAAAATCGGCTGCAGAATTTAAAATTGGCGATGTTAATCCCGCTGTATAAATTAACGCCGCTGCCTCACCAAATATACGACCCGCAGCTAAAATAATTCCCGTAATAATTTGTGGTAATGATGTCGGAATAATAATTCGTACAATCGTTTGCCATTTTGTTGCCCCTAGTCCAAGACTCGCTTCTTTTACATTAGACGGAACTTCTGTAATTGCATTTTCACAAACACGTGTTAAACCTGGTAAATTCAAAATCGTTAAAGCGAGAGCACCACCCATCACTGTATAGCCCCAGCCTGTCATTGTAACGAATACTAACAAACCAAATAATCCAACAACGATAGAAGGCAATGATGCCATCGTTTCAATACATAAACGAACAAATCCTAAAAAACGTCCTTGCTTTGCATATTCCGCAAGATAGATCCCTGCTCCTAATCCAAGAGGAATTGAAATGACTAGTGTAATAACAAGCATATAGAAAGAGTTGAATAATTGCGGACCAATTCCACCTCCAGCTCTTGTATTGCTTGGTTCTCCGAATAAGAAGCTTGGATCCCAAAATCCCCAACCCTTTTGCAAAATTTCGTATACTAAGAAAACAAGTAAAGCTACTACCAATGCTGCAACAGCATATAAAATACCCGTCCAAATATTATTTACTTTTCGTGCATTCATCGTTATCGTTCACCTCTTTGGCCAATTGCTCGAATTACTAAAATAAATAAGAATGAAATAACAAGTAATATCATTGCCAATGTCCATAAAGCGTTATTCCATGCAGTTCCATTTAATGTATTTGTCATATCCATTGTTAAAATACCTGTCAACGTTGCTGTTGGACTATAGATCCCTTCAGGCAATTTAACAGTATTCCCAATAACCATTTGAACCGCTAACGCTTCACCAAAAGCACGAGCTAAGCCTAGAACAACCCCTGTTAAAATACCTTTTTTTGCCGCTGGAACAATCACACGACTAATCGCTTGCCATTTCGTCGAACCTAAACCATAAGAGGCTTCCAAGTAATCAAATGGAACTGACCGTATCGCATCGGAAGCAATACTAGCAATAGTAGGTAAAATCATAATACTTAGTACAATAATACCCGCAATTAAACTAAAACCAACGCCACCAAATGAATCACGTAAAAGCGGAACTAAAATGGTAACCCCTAATAAACCATATACTACCGAAGGAATTCCAACTAATAATTCCAAAACAGGCTTTAATACTTTATTCCCAAACTTTGGTGAAATTAAATTCATAAATATCGCAAGAGCAAGCGCGATTGGTGCACTAATAATAACTGCACCTAATGAAACAAGCGTTGAACCAACAATAAAGATAACGGCACCAAATGATCCCTTATCAGCATTCGGATTCCATTTTGTTGACGTCAATACCTCAGAAAATGAAATACCACTTTGCGTAAAGGATTGAATTCCTTTCCCGCAAATAAATGCAATAATTGCTAATGTAACAAGAACAATAAATATACCGCAAAACGTAACAAGTGTTCTTCCGATATATTCACTTTTTACGTAGTTGATTTGTTTTTTCCCCTTCATCACAGGACATAACCCCACTTCATAGATTGAAATGAACAAGACTGGCCTCGCAGCCAGCCCCGTTGAATGTTTACTTATTCAGTTTAGACATTGGAATATAACCCATATCTTCAACTTGTTTTTCGAAGTCTTTACCTTTTACATAATCGATGTAAGCTTTTGTAGCTTCTTTTGCTTCCCCTTTTGTTACCATGTACTCATAAGACCAGAATGGATATTTTCCTGCAGAAATGTTTTCAACTTTTGGCTCTGCACCATCAATCTTCACAGTTTGTAATGCACCTTTTTTATCGCCGACCATATAAGACATTGCAAGATAACTAATAGAACCAGGAGTAGAGTTAATCGCTTGTTCTACCGCACCGTTAGAATCTTGTGTTGTACCTGTTCCATCGTTAATCTTCGCATCTTTCATAATTGTTTTTTCAAATGTAGCACGTGTACCAGAAGATGCCGGACGGTTTATTACGTTAATTTTCTCATCTTTACCGCCTAACTCTTTCCAGTTTGTAACTTTTCCAGTGAAGATATCTTGTACTTGTTTCACAGTTAAGTTATCGACCTTCACATCTTTATTTACAACAAGTGCAAACGCAATACCTGCCACTTTGTTATCTACTAATTCTTTCGCTTTTTCTGGATCTTTTATTTTATCTGCAGCTGGAACATCAGAGTTACCGATTTGAACCGCACCAGAAGCTACTTGGTTAATCCCTGTTCCACTACCGCCACCTTGAACTTGAATAGAAACTTTCGAATTCTTTTCCATGAATTTTTTACCCGCTTCTTCAGCAAGAGGTTGAAGAGCTGTAGAACCAGCTGCTGCAATTGTACCTGACAATTCTTGTTTTGAACCGTTATTACCTTTAGCAGTTTCTTCGCTACCTGCGCTTTCTGATTTTCCGCAACCAACTAAAGCACCAGCAACCACTAATGCCGCTAACGAAAATTTAATACCTTTTTTCATAACCATGTCTTGTACCCCCATTTGGATTATCGCTTTTTCACATTCATCTACTTCTTTCGAACACAAATTCATTGTAGGACAATAATATTATGTTAGTGTTAAGCAATTTTTAATTTTAAGTAAAGAGAGGTGTCACACCTCAAAACCTATATACTTCACCTCTTTTCACTTAAAAAACCAAAAGAATCCACACAAATCAGTTCATATTGTAAATTTACTTTTAACAATGTAAATTTATCGTAAATAAAATTCTGTTTTTCACTGTTGATATTAAAACTACCTTTACAAATCCCCTCATTTTTTGAATTTTATAGATGTTATTCCGCATCGATTCCACATAATTTTAGTAATATTTTTCTGTACAATAAAATAAATTGGAACAATTCTAAAAATAATTGAATATTTTTAAAGTACAAATTGACAACATCATTTCATGTAGTCTACTATATTAGTAACAAAAAGTTTCCCTCGGCAAACTTTTTAAATCAAGACTAAAAATATAGAGAAGAGGTAACTTTTATGGTATCGGCTAATCTCAAACCCCTTTCAAATTTTCAAACAGGGCAGTTTGTACAAATCGAGAAGATACAATTAGAAGGAACTATGAAACGTCGTTTATTAGATTTAGGTTTTATTCCCGGTGCTACTATTAAAGTATTGCAAAAAAGCCCACTTGGGGATCCAACTGCATATCAAGTAAGCAATACAACCATTGCACTGCGTAGTGAAGAAAGTTCCCTTATTTTCGGAAAGTTAATAGGAGATGATTCAAAATGAAAAAACATCGCATTGCGCTAGCAGGAAACCCTAACACCGGTAAAAGTACATTATTTAATACATTAACAGGATTAAAACAACATACTGGAAACTGGACTGGAAAAACAGTATTAAAAGCAGAAGGTGAATATGAACATAACGGAAGTATATATACTCTCATTGACTTACCAGGAACGTACTCCCTTTATTCAAATTCTGCAGATGAGGAAGTAGCACGTGATTATATCATTTTTGAAAAACCAGAAGTAACTGTCGTTGTTGTGGATGCAACTGCAATGGAAAGAAATTTAAACTTAGCGTTGCAAGTTATGGAAATGACAAAAGACGTTGTAGTTTGTATTAACTTAATAGATGAGGCTGAAAAAAAGGGAATTGTCATCGATGAGAAAAAATTAGCAAAGTCACTCGGAGTTCCCGTCGTTAAAATCTCTGCTCGGAACCGAGTTGGAATCGGCCATTTACTAAGTGTAATCGCCAAAGTAGCCAATAAAAAACTAATTCCTACGCCAGTTCAAATTACTTATAATGAACAAATTGAAAATATGATTCAGGAATTAGAACCAGAGATCTATAAAGTGTTCGGAGATACTTATCCAGCACGCTGGGTGGCACTCCGCATATTAGATGGAGATAAAAATTTTCTAGCAGCACTCCAAAAACATCATAAGGAACCGCTTGTAAGGGAGGTCGTAATAAATGGAATCTCACTCAGCCAATAAAGCTCTTCCATTAGATTATATTGTTCAACACGCACAGACACTTACAAAAGAGGATATACGCGATGATATTGTAGGTGATATTTATCGAACTTCCGCAAGTATATGTAAGGAAGCTGTTCAATACACAAATACTGATAAGTTATACCGTTCAGAGAAGCTAGATAAAATTTTCACTTCTCCTATATTCGGATTCCCAATCATGCTCGGAATTTTATCGATTATTTTTTATCTTACAATTGCAGGGGCTAATGTCCCTTCTGATATGATTGCTGAGTTTTTCGGGTGGGCAGAAGGCCATTTAACCGCTTGGTTTCAAACAATGAATGCACCATCATGGGTACACGGCATCTTAATTCTCGGCTTATTCCGTGGTACTGGCGCTGTAATTAGCGTTATGTTACCACCTATGGCTATTTTCTTCCCTATGTTTGCTTTATTAGAAAACTACGGATACTTACCACGTGTTGCTTTTAACATGGATCGTTTATTCAAACGTTCTGGCGCTCACGGAAAACAATCATTAACAATGGCGATGGGATTTGGTTGTAACGCTGCTGCCATTATGTCAACTCGCATTATTGAATCACCACGCGAGCGTATGCTAGCGATTTTAACAAATAACTTCGTTCCTTGTAATGGACGCTGGCCTACATTAATATTAATGGCTTCACTATTTATGGCTGCTGGCTATACTGGTAGTATGCAAACACTTGTTACAGCAGGTGTTGTAGTCGGAATGGTTGTAATTGGGGTTATTGTAACCTTAACCGTATCTTGGGTATTATCAAAAACTGCTTTAAAAGGTGTCCCAACTCACTATACATTAGAGTTACCACCATACCGTAAGCCGAAAATTTGGAACACAATTGTACGTTCCACACTCGATAAGTCAATATATGTTTTAAAACGTGCGGTAATTGTAGCTGCACCTGCGGCTGTATTTACTTGGGTATTAGCAAATATTTATGTTGGCGACACAAGCCTACTTATGTATTTTGTAAATTTCTTAGATCCATTCGCTAAATTACTAGGCCTTGACGGATTCATTCTAGCTGCATTTATCCTTGGATTACCAGCTAATGAAATTGTCATTCCAATTTTATTAATGTCTTATTTATCAACTGGCGCTTTAACAGAAATAGATGATTTAAACCAAATTAAAAACTTGTTCTTAGAGCATGGCTGGACTTGGTTAACTGCATTAAACACAATGTTGTTCTCACTTCTTCATTTCCCATGTGGAACCACACTAGTTAACATATATAAAGAAACAAAAAGCCCTAAGTGGACATTTCTATCATTTGCAATCCCTACCGTTATCGCCATTGTGGTTACATTCCTCACAACGCAATTGGTACATTGGTTAGAGCTTGTATAAAGTGAAACTTCCATCAGTAGGAGTCCTTATGCTCTCCTACTGATGGTTACCTTTCACCAATTAGACTCATACGGAATAGTATTCACTCGATTCTGCAAAAATTTATAATAATATATAAAAGGAAACCTGAGCTATTGGTTTCCTTTTTCATCTTCATTTGGATTTTCCCACGGTTGTGCACCATATTTTTTAATTTTTTTATTTAAAAAATAAACAGCATATGGGATAATCCCCATCAAGATCGTATTTATAATCGTCAACATAGAAGGCATTTTCATATTATTACTATCGCTCCTATTTCCATTTACAGACACGGAAAATATCAATAAAAGATGCTCAATTCCACATTACTGACCACCTTTTGGCACTAAAGAACCTGAATGTTCTATCAATGGATGAACTCGAACAACGATGTCACTCTTAGCAAAATAGTTCTTCCCTCTATCCCAATTTTTTTCTATCTTCTTCCACTCTTTATAATTATGTCGCTTATAGTACTCTCCTAACTCAAGCACATCCGTTTTAAAATCTTTTTGCATTTTTTTTATTGTTCTCATCGCTATACTTTCCATCTCTTTAGAGATGTACGTATTCATTTTCTTTTCATTCCACATCGCTCCACTCCCACCTAAATACGCCTCTGCTAGTACACCTTCAGGATAAATATCAACTGTAAACTTCGGATGACGAGGGTTTGTAAAGGAAGCATGTATTTTTCGCCTTAGTTTGTTAATTTCATAAGTGATTGTTTTTTTTTCTTTTCGAATGGTCACAAAACCACTCGCTTTCTTTCCAATTATGTAATTTAACCCTTGCGTATCTTTCCCTGTTAATAGGCCAATCAATTTATTATTACTCCCTTTAAATACAGCAGCCCCTTCCATTCTCACACCTTGTTTTGTTAATTGTAAAACCGGAAGCACAAAACTTCTTTTAGCAATCATCATTTCTTGCACATCACCAATACGAACCGCTTCTAACATAAAGGCATTAACGTCTGCATGATCTGCTAATAAATCAATATACCTTGCTGGTAAATTTTCTGGTTTCGATTTTTGCTGCAAAATCTTTTCAGCTCGATCTTTAGAGACAAAAATTCTAATATTCCGCCTCATTTCATGATCACGAAAAAAGATATCTAACGTTTGTTCTAAAAGGTTTTGCTGCTTTAATAAATCTTTTGAAAAAACAACAACTTGGATATGCGGAAAAAATAAAGACCGACTAATTTTTTTCGATATCTCGCGAATTTGTGCAAAAATGCTATCAGCGGTTGCACTAATATTGATATAATTATCCTCACCTCCACCTCCTCCACCACCTTTTCCTCCCTGTTGTGCTAACGCACTGGGCAAGACAAGTTGGTATGTCCCTTTCATACGAGGTGTATTTTTGGATTCACTTTCTCCCTCTTCTTTTACAACATCAAAAGCCGCCCCTACAACAAAGCCTCTCTCTTCAATTTCTTTTCGCTCTGAGCAACCACTTATGCATAAAGACAACATAACACAACAAATGCATTTATGAAGACGACTCACTCTTCTTGCCCCCTTTTATTTTATAAATAATGAAGACAAGCACAGGTACAATGATAATGCATGCCATATCAACCCAAGCTAAATAGGTACCATACTGAGTTAACTTTGTAACATTTTCAGGAAGCATATTAAACAGATAAATAATCGGTGCGCTTACAAAAATAAATGTTTTCTTTTTAATAGAAGGAAACATCGAACAAAACCCTATTACTGCGATGTCATAATACATAGCAGTCGTATTAAAAATTGTAATAATCCAAGTCGTAAAGAAAATGGCATCAAAACGCTCTAAAAATCCTCCGCCAATTTCAATCTCCTTTCCTAACTCAATAACAGGATACGTTAAACTTTTCGTCGTAGAATAAGAAAAGACTGTAATACAAGTAAGATACATGAGGATATATAATAAATTCGTAATCATTACTCCCTTTGCAGCAGCTAAAGGAGCTTTTTCTCTTTGTTTCACAATTGAAGAATAAAATAAAACGATTTCAAATCCAATAAATGTAAATATCGATTCTTTCATCCCAATAGCGTATTTACTCCATTCTGTTTGGAAAAGCGGGAGCAAATTATGAGTATCCATTAAATTTATATTTAATAACGACAAAGCAAAAATAGCACTCACTACAATTGGTAAAAATAATACGTTAAGACGGAGTAATGCCGCTCTAGAACCACTTACTCCATAAATAACAACAAGTAAATAAAAAAATGATAAGAGTTCAATAGGCGTTTTACTAAATAAGTATGTTTGTGAAATAATTGAAATCGCTCGCGCTTGATACGCAGTAATGCCAGCAAATGTTAACACCATAATACTTGTTACGCAAAAAGCTACTGGCTTCGACAAGTATGCGCTTGTATATTGAAAAAACGTTTGTTTTGGGAATAAATTTGCTATTTTAGCAATAGCCCAAGCAAAAGACGCACAAATTAACCCACCCAGAAATAGTATTATCCAGCCGTCTGCAAAAAGCGTCTTTTCTGCAATTACACGAGGCATCGAAAGTGCTCCTGTACCTATAATGACCGAAATCACTGCAAATGTTAGTTCCTGAGATCCAATTTCTTCATCTCCGTATTCAAACGGTTTCAATTTATTTTCTCTCCTTTGAACGTAATGTTTTATCTTGTGTCTGCAAATAATCTGGTCTCGTCTCTAACATTGCCCTTGGTAACCGTGCTACTTCTTCTTTCCAATCTTTATAAAAAGCAGGAGCTAATGGAGTAAAATACGGGACTCCAACGCTTTTTAAATTGGCAATATGGATCGCTAATGTAATTAGCGCCAGAGTAATCCCATATAGTCCAAACATAGTAGCTGCTAAAATAAACCCAAATAACAAAAAACGAAATGTAATTGTTATGCTATACACAGGTAAAGAAAAGGTCGCAATAGCCGTGACAGCAATCACAATGACCATAAAAGGATTGACAATCCCAGCGCTTACCGCAGCTTCTCCAATAACAAGCCCCCCTACAATCCCAACGGTTTGTCCGATTTGTTTAGGTAACCGAAGTCCTGCCTCTCGAATTAACTCCATCGTTAACGTCATAATAATCGTTTCAATATAAGCAGGAAACGGAACCCCTTCTCTGGCTCCAGCGATCGAATACGCGAGATTAGATGGAATAAGCCCTTGATGATAGGAAACAAGCGCAACATATACTGCCGGAAGTAAGATTGCCATAAGTCCAGCTATCATACGAAGCCCTCTTAGTAAGGTGCCAATAATCCATCTTTCATAATGATCTTCCGGTGACTGAAAAATATCAACAATAACCATAGGTGCAATAACTGCAAACGGCGATCCATCTACTAAAATGACCGCCTTTCCTTTCGCTAAAGAAGCTATCGCTCTATCTGGCCTCTCTGTATTTAAAAATTGCGGGAAAGGAGACATATTATTATCCTCAAGTAGCTGCTCAATCTTTCCAGAGTCTAATATCATATCTGTTTCAATCGACTGCAATCGCCGCTTTAATTCTGCTACAATATACGGATTAATGATGTCTTCAATATAAATTAATGTAACTTCTTTTTGAGAACGCTTCCCCATAATATAAGATTGAAATCGAAGTTTCGGATCACGTAAGTCACGCCTGATTAACATTTTATTCGTTGCAATATCCTCAGTAAGTCCTACTTTAGGGCCTCGAATGATATTTTCTGTAATCGGTGGTTCTAAACTTCGTCTTTCCCATGCTCGACTATTAATCACTAGTGCATTAGGAATTCCATCAATTAAAACAATCGTATCCCCCACTAGAACGGAATTAATAACATCAGGGAGCATCTTCACTGTATTTACTTCTCCAATAGAAATAAATTTGTCTAATAAGGTTTGTATGATTGGGGCTTTATTCGGAATCTCTTCTTGTTGTAATGGACGGATAACAAATCGATAAACTAAATCTTTATCTGAAAGCCCACATAGAAAAATAACGGCACACCGAGTAGATGAACAAGAAAGTGCAAACTCTCGTACTGTTAAATCGTTGGGAGACTGCAGTGTATCTCGAATAGATTTTGTAATTGCAGATAAGTTTGCCTCTAAACTCGTCATCTTCCTCACCTAACTTTCCTCTCAAGATATTACCGTTATATTTCTCCATATCGGGAAAATGTATGCAATGAAAAAAGCTATCTCCCCCAAAGGAAAATAGCTTTTTTCATTGTATGCCATTCCTATTTCTCTAACACAGTAGAATTGCGCGCCACTTCAATGTTTCTAGTCACAATGCTCACTACTAACATAACAATAATATTTACCACTAATGCTACAATACCCACGTTTAAATCCTTAATATATTGCGGAAAGGATGGAAACATATTAGATATAGTCGAACCCGACAATGTAATATAAGCAACTACTAATAATCCAACTCCCATTCCAGCAATTGCTCCTTGTTTTGTTACAAACTGACGATGAAACAAACTACAAACTAGAGCAGGAAAAAGCTGTGTAACAATACTATATCCCATAAGAAGAAGTGCACCTATTGTTTCCCCGCCTTTAAATGTAAAGAAGACAGCAACAAGTGTCACGACAGGAACAAATAATTTTGCTGCTCTCGTTACCTGTTGATCCGATACGGATGGCGTGAGAACTTGATAAATATTTTTTGCAAGTAACGTAGAAGCTGCCATAACAAGCATAGATCCTGGCACCAAGGCTGTTAATAATCCAGCACTACCGATAACGCCAATAAACCACGGATCAAAGGTTTGAATAGCAAGGCGGAATAACGATAGATCTGCATCCGCTCCTTGTAATCCTGGTACTTGTAAAATAGCAGCGAATCCAGCAAAAAATACAAAGAGCAACACTAAAGAGTACAACGGCATAATCGCCGCATTTTTCCGAAAAACTTTTTCACTTTTTGCCGAAAAAGCTGAAGCGAATGTATGTGGCCACATATAAAAACCTAATGCCGTTAATATAATAGTAGAAACAAACCAAGAAATACTCATCCCTTCCTCAGGTAAAGCTAAAAACCCTGGCTTTGCTGCTTCTACCGCTTCAAACATGGGCTGAAATCCTCCGTAATAATGATACGGTAAATATATTCCTAAAAACATAACGATAAATAGAATCATAATGTCCTTTAATGCAGCTGTCCAAGCAGAACCGTGTATACCAGAAATCATCACATATATCGTAATCGTAATCGCACCGATCCAAACTGCAAAAACCGGTGACACTTTTCCATACGAAGCTTCTGAAACAATAATCCCCAGCCCTTTTAGCTGTAACACAAGATATGGAATAATAGAAACAACACCGATAATCGATACGATAATGCCGAGTGCCTGACTATTGTATTTTTTTGTAAAGAAATCCGGTTGCGAAATAAGCCCATGCTGCTTTGCATATTTCCAAACCGGCGGCAATAAAAAGTAAGATAAAATATAAGCTAGTGCCCCATATCCTAAAATATAAAATGTAGGGGCACCTTTACTATACGCCCAGCCACTACCTCCTAAAAATGTAAACGTCGTGTAAATCTCTCCTGCCATAAGAAGAAAGACGAAAATCGTTCCGAACCCTCTTCCTCCAACAGACCATTGTTCTAAGTTCATATCTTTCCCGCGTTGTGCTCGAATCCCTAAAAATAAAGAAAAACACAAAAATAAAGTAATAATGATAAGTGCTGTCATTCCGTTCCCCCCTTATTCGCAGGGTCTAACCAATATAGAAATCCCATACAAAAAGATGTAATAAACACAGAGAGTAAAATCCAAAACAATAAAAATGGCATCCCGAATACATAAGGAGTAATCGAATTTGTAAACACTGGGCCAACAACTAAACAAAGAACTGGAATAAGTGCTAGTACGTGTATTTTTTTCATCTCATTCTCCTTTTCTCATAACATTCAAAACAAATGAAACAAAAACTTCTACCCCAATTGGCAATGCATCTTCGTCAATTGTAAAACGAGGATGATGATGCGGGTATACAATTCCCTTTTCTTTATTTCCAGCACCAATAAAGAAAAATGTGCCCGGCGCTTTTTGTAAAAAGGCCGAAAAATCTTCTCCCGCCATCGTCGGCTGTAACCGTACTACTCGTTCTCTTCCGTAAAGCTCTAGTGCTGTCCGTTCGACAAGCTGTGTAACTTTTTCATCATTTACAACCGGACGATAGCCATACTCGTATGAAAATGTATAATTTGCGCCGTAAGAGTCTGTAATGTGTTTAACAAACTTTTCAATTCGTTGCGCAGTATGTTCTCGTAATTCATGCTTTAGGCTTCTTACCGTGCCTTCAATTGTTGCCTGCTCAGGAATTACATTGTGTGTTGTCCCTGCATGAAACTGCGTGACAGATAAAACGAGGGAATCTAACGGATTGGTGAGACGCGATACGATTTGCTGAAGCTGGGTAACTACTTGTGTACCAATAGCAATGCTATCTACTGTTTCATGCGGAATACCGGCATGTCCGCCCTTTCCTTCTATTGTAATTCTAAACACATCAGGCGCTGCCATCGCTGGACCATAAATGACACCAACCTTCCCCACTTCTAAAGACGCCCAAAGGTGTGCTCCAATAATATAGTCCACATTTTCCATCACGCCTGCTGCAACCATTTCTCCAGCACCACCTGGGAAATTTTCTTCAGCATGTTGAAATAGAAAACGAACTTCCCCTTTGATCTTTTCTCTTTGCTCTACTAGTGTATATACAGCGCCAAGGAGCATCGCAATGTGACCATCATGCCCACATGCATGCATCACTCCTGGATATGTAGAAACAAATTCAAACTGATTTTCTTCTTGGATGGGAAGCGCATCCATATCTGCACGAATCGCAATCACTTTCCCAGGGTGTTTACCAATCAATCTTGCCATGATGCTATACTTTGTCGGTCGTGAGAGTTCTAGATGAGGAATTGTTTGAAGTATGTCGTATATATACTGAGATGTTTTTTCTTCTTGAAAAGATAACTCCGGATACCTGTGAAAATGCCTTCTCCATTCTATTAATAGTTCTTTAGAAAGAACAATATCTTTTACTTCATCCATTTATCCTCTTCCTTTCTTCACCAAGTTAAATGTTATTATAACTTGAATCACCATCAAAATAAACAATATTCTGAATATTATTTATTTTGATCCTCACCGAATCTTTAAACGTCGTTTTTTCTGCCCCCTTCATCTAACCTCCTTGCTTTCTCTGAATTTCGAGGTGGAAATGTTCTCAATCCTGAATAACACAAAAAATAAAAAGCTATCTAAATAGATAGCTTTTTATTTTTATAGAATAGTAATTGCTTGTTTCCCCATTTGTTCCCATGCTCTTTCAAATTCAGAACGTGATACTTTTTTATTCGGATTGTTAGCTAACGGATCGTTCATATATACGTAGTTTTGATCATATCCAACAACTACTGTGCTATGCTCGTAATATGTAATTTTTATACCACCGTTATTTGTATTCCATGTTTCAAAACTACCTTCAGCTAGGGGTTGAAACGTTGTATTAGCAATTACCCATACCGGTGAACCTGAACTAATGACTTTATAAATATCCTGAATATCTTTTCCTGTTAAATCAATGGTTTTTTCAGGCATATACTTTTCGGCAAGTTTAAAAATAGGCTCATGATACACGCCATATCCAGGCTCAGCCTTCGTATAAATATTTCCAACAAATCCTTCGTGAGGATTTCCCCGAAGGTTATTTTCTTTAAATGGAACATGATTAATTTCACTTGCAAGTTGCATCTTATCTACTTGAACACCTTTATACTGCAATAACATTGCTAAACTTGTAACCTCACAACCTCGCTGTAGCTCAGGGAGTTGTTTTATGAACGGAACATTTTCAATCATAGCTGTTTCTTTCATATCAAATAAAAAATTCACTCGTAACTCTTGGACTTTTTGAAAAATTTTATTTTTCCCTACAAAAAGAACAGCAACAAGTATAATCCCTATCATACATATATATTTGAATTTCTTTAACATGTTCAAAACTCCATTACATCATTATTTTCATCTTTTATTGTACCTTTCTTCTGCCTAGTTTGCTAGAAAGATTATTTGAATTGTAATTCGACTTAATTATTTCAAAATTCTAACTTTTTATAACAAAAAGGAAAAATAATTATACATTTTCAGGATATTCTACTATACCCGAACATGTTTATGTGTTTTATTCACAAAACATGAAATCCAAAGAATCTAATTACAGTTGTCTATATCACCATTCTTACACCTAGAACATAAACATAATTGATTTCTATAGTGATATAAAGAAACTACTCTATTAGTATGTTTTTTCATCCCCCGCTGATGATTAGTGAAACGAATCAAGCTCAATATTCATTGAGAAAAACAAACAAGAGAAAAGTACGAGGTGAAGGGGATATGGATCAAACAAATACAGAGCAAACTAATTAAAAAGGACGATGAAAAGCAGACATTATAAACTTTGTGATATCTTGTACCAATTAAATATAAAAAATTGTCACATTTGAACAGCAACGAAGTATCACATTTAAAATATACTAAATATATAAAATATTTAGATATCTTACCTTGTGATAAGATAGTTTTTTTCTATTTCTTGGATATGCTGGTATAACTTTAATTATCTTAAAATTCCCACAATCATGGTTTCGTCTGGAAAATGGTTTACAATGTAATCAAGTTACAAATGATATTCACCTTAAAAAGTGTGCATTTGTGTCTATTTTTTAACAATCTAACAAAAACTATTGCCTTCTATAAATTAATAGGTTTATATTGTTTTATTGGCATAGTTTCAATCCAAGGAGAAAGGAGATTTTCAATCGTGCAACTAAAGAAATCGTTTTGGAAGTTGGCTTCACTTCTTCCTTTATCACTACTCTTGTTCCTCGGTGGCTGTGAGAAGAAACTTGCAGTATTAAACCCGCAGGGACCTGTTGCAAAAGCACAGTATGATTTGATCGTTTGGTCATTCGTACTTATGTTGTTGATTATTGCAATTGTATTTATCTTGTTTACAGTCATCTTGATTCGTTATCGTGAAAAACCAGAAAATATGGGCTATGAGCCACCTGATCAACACGGTAACACATTATTAGAAATTATTTGGACACTTTTCCCAGTTATTATCGTTATTGCACTGTCAATTCCAACGGTAAAAGCTACTTATGCATCGGAGGAAGTGCCAAAAGAGTCTAAACATATTAAACCAGTTGAAATTTATGTTACATCTGCCAACTGGAAATGGTTATTCAGTTATCCAGAGGAAAATATTGAAACCGTTAACTATTTAAATGTACCAGCTGGTACACCAATCCAATTTAAATTAACATCTGTTGGTCCAATGAACGCCTTCTGGGTTCCAGAACTTGGTGGTATGAAATACACAATGGACGGCATGATCATGGATTTATATTTACAAGCTGATAAACCAGGTTCTTACCTTGGTCGTAGCTCGAACTTCTCTGGTGAAGGATTCACTCACATGGAATTTGAGCTTGAAGCAAAGAAAAAAGAAGATTATGACAAGTGGGTAAAAGAAGTAAAAGAAACTGCTAAACCACTAACAGAAGAAAAATATAACGAAATCATTAAACCTGGTGTAGTAGGGCGTATGACATTCTCTAGTCACCACTTAAGTTATGTAGATCCAAAATCACTTGAGTATTGTGATTACAACTACTACAAAAACAAAAAGTAACAGATACTATTCCAACAGATTGGAGTGAACACAGTGAAGCTTGATGAATTTTTTGTCACAGGTGATCCGATTATTTACGGTGCTGACGCCTCTATTGTTCTTGTGACATTAGCGATTCTTTTCGTACTGACAAAGTACAAAAAATGGAGATGGCTTTGGGATGAATGGTTAACAACTGTTGACCATAAAAAAATTGGGACCATGTATATTATTTCTGCGGTTATAATGTTATTCCGCGGTGGTATGGATGGATTAATGATCCGTGCTCAATTAACTTTCCCAGAAACAACATATTTAGACGCTACACACTATAACGGAGTTTTTACAACGCATGGTACGGTTATGATTCTTTTCATGGCGATGCCATTCGTTCTAGGATTAATGAACGTCGTTGTACCATTACAAATTGGTGCTCGTGACGTTGCATATCCATTCTTAAACGCATTAAGTTTTTGGTTATTCTTTATCGGAGCAATGTTATTCAACATCGCTTTCGTTATCGGAGGTTCTCCAGACGCTGGGTGGACATCTTACTTCCCAATGGCTGGTACAGAATTCACACCTGGTGTAGGGAATAACTATTATGCAATTGCCCTGCAAATTTCAGGTCTTGGTACGTTAATGACAGGTATTAACTTCTTAGTTACAATCCTAAAAATGCGTACACCTGGTATGAAATTAATGCAAATGCCAATGTTTACATGGTCTATTTTAGTTACATGTATAATTATTATTTTCGCTTTCCCAGTATTAACAGTTGCTCTTGCATTAATGACATTTGACCGTCTATTCGATGCTCACTTCTTTACGATGGCGAGCGGCGGTATGCCAATGCTCTGGGCCAACTTGTTCTGGGTATGGGGTCACCCTGAAGTATATATCGTTATCTTACCGGCATTCGGTATTTTCTCTGAAATCATTAGTACATTCTCCCGTAAACGTCTATTCGGTTACAGCGCAATGGTGTACTCAATGATTGCAATTTCGTTACTAAGTTTCGTCGTATGGCTTCACCACTTCTTTACAATGGGATCTGGTCCAGCCGTTAACTCATTCTTCTCGATTTCGACAATGGCGATTTCGATTCCAACCGGTGTTAAAATCTTTAACTGGTTGTTTACACTGTATAAAGGACGTATTCGTTTTACAGTTCCAATGCTTTGGTCATTGGCATTTATTCCAAACTTCGTAATCGGTGGGGTTACGGGGGTTATGCTTGGAATGGCAGCAGCTGACTATCAATATCATAACAGCTACTTCCTAATTGCCCACTTCCACTACGTATTAATCGCAGGTACAGTATTCGCAATGCTTGCTGGATTTACGTTCTGGTATCCAAAAATGACTGGTCATATGCTAAACGAGCGCATTGGTAAGTGGACATTCTGGATCTTTATGAGTGGATTTAATATCTGTTTCTTCCCAATGTACTTCTTAGGTTTAGACGGTATGACTCGTCGTATGTACACTTACTCCGCTGATTTAGGTTGGGGTTGGATGAACCAAATCGCAACTGTCGGTGCATTAATGATGGGTGTTGGTTTCCTATTACTATGTTACAACGTAATTTGGAGTGCACGTCACGGTGAGCGTGATGTGACTGGAGATCCATGGGATGGCCGTACACTTGAATGGGCAACTCAATCTCCTGTACAACATTACAACTTTGCTAAACTTCCTGAAATTAAAGAAGCTGATGCTTTCTGGTTCATGAAGAAACGCGGAGAAACAATTACACCAAGAGCAGATGAATTAAAACCAATTCACATGCCAAGTAACTCTGGTGTGCCAATTATTATGTCTGCATTCTTTGGTCTTGCAGGTTTTGCATTAGTATTTAGCTGGTTCTGGATTGCAGCAATCGGCGGCGTTGGTATTTTAGCTTGTTTAATCTACCGTTCATTTGATTATGATGATGGTTACTACGTAAGCGTTGATGAAATTAAAAAAACAGAACATGTAGCATGAGAGGTGAAACGAAATGGCGGCTTTAGATAAAAGCTTACCTTTAGAATATCAATCTGAACAAAGCAGATTGAATATCCTAGGGTTCTGGATTTTCCTAGGGGCTGAAATTATGCTGTTCGCAACACTTTTCGCCTCTTACCTAGTCCTTGCTGGTCGTACGGCAGATGGTCCAACACCAGCACAATTGTTTGAAGTTAAAACACTTTTAATTCAAACACTCCTACTTTTAACAAGTAGTTTTACATGTGGGATCGCAATTCACGAAATGCGTAAACACAATCAAAAAGCTATGTTAGCTTGGTTTATCCTAACTTTACTTTTAGGTGCAGGCTTCCTATTCTTTGAAATTGAAGAGTTCATCATATACGCTGGTAAAGGTGCTACTATTCAAACTAGTGCATTCTTATCTGGATTCTTCGTTCTTCTTGGAACGCACGGTGCCCACGTAACAGGTGGTATCATCTGGGCAACTTGTGTTATTATCCAAATTTTAAAACGAGGTTTAACACCAGTTACAGCTCGTAAAGTATTTATTATTAGCTTATACTGGCATTTCCTTGATTTTGTTTGGATCTTTATTTACACACTAGTTTACTTGAACGGGATGGTGGCGTAATAATGGGTCAAAACAATACACAAGCAAATGGACACGCGCATAGCGGGTTTCCATGGTCACATGTTTTTGGGTTTATTTTATCGCTTGCACTAACGTTTCTTGCTTTATATGTGGCACTTTACACAACACTGCCGCTTTCAACAATATTAACAGCAATTATCGCAATGGCAATTGCGCAAGCTTTATTACAATTAATTATGTTCATGCACTTAAGAGAAGGAGAAGGTACAATTCAAATCATTACAATGATATACAGTTTCTTCGTTGCAATCGCAACAATCGGTCTTACTGTATGGATTTTCTTCTCTATGTAATGAACAGAAAATGGACTGCTGAGGTAACCTCAGCAGTCTTTTTATTTATCCCCCTCTTTTACCATCCGTATTACAGAAATTAAAACATTATCATCTAAACTAGACTTATTATGACAAATGTTAAGAAAACTCTTTCTTTATGAAATCGAGTTCACATGCATTGATTTTCTTCCTATAATATGGCTAAAATAAGTACTATATTATTTGAAGGGAGAGAACGCAGTGGAACATCATTCCTCAGTCCTATCACTTATGATTGTTGTCGCAATCGCGTTTTTCATTCCCCTTTTGTTACAACGCTTTAAGCTAAAAGCACTTCCTGTCGTAGTTGCAGAAATTATCGCAGGAATTTTTGTAGGAAAAAGTGGATTTAACGTTATTGAGCCAGATATGTGGCTTCAAGTTTTATCAACACTAGGATTTATTTTCTTAATGTTCTTAAGCGGTTTAGAAATCGATTTTTCTATCTTTAAACAAAAAGGGAAAAAAAATACGACGAACGAACCAAACACGTTCCAAGTAGCAAGCATTATCTTTTTATTCATTTTCATCTTATCCTACGCTATATCACTTATATTCGTATGGCTTGAATTTGTAGATAGTGCCTTATTTATGACATTAATTATTTCAACAATTTCTTTAGGTGTTGTTGTTCCAACATTAAAAGAAAATAACTTAGGGAAAACAGCAATTGGCCAAATCATTTTATTAGTTGCTGTTATTGCCGATTTAGTTACGATGATCCTACTTGCTGTATTCGTCGGATTGAACTCGGAAAGTGGTCAAAGCATGTGGCTTCTTCTCGTTCTATTTGGCGCAGGTATTGTAATTTACTTTGTGGCAAGACGCTTTAAAAATATTCCATACTTGGAAAACCTAAAAGCTGGTAGTGTACAAATTGACACCCGTGCTGTTTTTGCACTCATTTTAATCTTAGTCGGATTATCTGAATCTGTTGGTGCGGAAAATATTTTAGGGGCCTTTTTAGCAGGTGTGCTTGTATCCTTATTATCACCAAATGAAGATATGGTAGAAAAGCTTGATTCCATCGGATATGGTTTCTTCATCCCAATTTTCTTCGTTATGGTTGGTGTTAATTTAGAAGTATGGTCTATTTTTAAAGAGCCTTCTAGTATGCTAATGATTCCGATTTTAATTGTCGGACTCTTTATTTCAAAATTACTGCCATCACTTGTACTAAGAAAATGGTACCCACGTAATATTGTATTAGGAAGTGCGATTTTATTAACATCAACACTTTCATTAGTTATCGCCGCAGCACAAATTGGTGAAAAACTAAACATCATTAGTCCGAGTCTATCCGCTTCACTTATTTTAAGCGCAGTTATTACATGTATTTTTGCACCTGTATTATTTAAAAAGATGTTTCCAAAGGTGGAAACACCAAAACCAAGAGTTTCAATTATTGGTGCAAGTCGAATCACTCTTCCACTATCACTCGATTTAAAGCGCGAAGACTATGATGTGACACTATACATGATGCGCCAAAATAAAGTAAATGCAGAGGAAGCAAAGTCTCATGACTTCCCGATTGTAAAACTAGATACAATCACAATAGAACTATTAGAAGAACAAAAAGCATTCGATGCAGATCGAGTTGTCGTTGCAACAAGTGATGATGAACAAAACTTATTATTAGCAGAGCACGCTAAAGAATTAGGTGTTGAACATGTTATTGCAAGTGTAGAAGATCCACTTCTACAAGAAAAAGCAACGCAAGAACATATTGCCGTATTCTCGACCATCAACTCTACACGAATTTTATTACGTGCACTCATCGATAGACCAAGTCTCGTTCGTTTAATTACAACAGCAAATGAAACAGTTCGTGAAGTTGAATTACGCAGTAATAAATATAACGGCTTACCGCTTCGTCGCTTACCATTCCTAGGTGACGTGCTCATCATTCAAATTTACCGTGGTAATCAAGCACTCGTACCACATGGTGATACTAAATTACAAAATGGTGATACACTCCTTGTAACAGGATCAAAAGAGCACATTGATACAATGAAAAACATACTGGAATAACAGAAAATCCCCGCTCAACATTGAGAGGGGATTTTCTAATTACATAAGAATTACTAAATCATACTATAAAACCTTTCTTTTTAGATGGAAGAGAGCATCCGGCCGTGCATAGAAGCGGTCAGACCCTTTTTTAGCCCCATGCCATGTAAAACAAAAAGAGAAAACAAGTACAGTTCTTTTGTTCCTTCATACCATAGATTTATATGTTGAAAATCAAAATGGACATATGTTTTCAAGTTTTTTCTTAAAATTCTCATTTTTACATGGTAAAATATTACTATCATATATTATGGGGATGAATCACACTATGTCTATTTCAACTTTAGCTCTTTTATTATTGGCAGAGGTACTCGTTGCCATTATTCTTATTGGCATTAGCATTGAAATTTGCAGCTATGGATGGAAGAAATCCAATGGCACGAAATACTTTTGTCTCTTTCTTTCCCTTCTCATTGGTACTAGTAGCGTATTAGGCCTTTGTGTTGCGCCGGCCTATTTTTTTCTGCAACTTATTGAGAAATCCTCATAAGAAAGGACAATAATATGATTACAATCAAACATATTGATGCCTCTGAAACATATAAACTACGGCAAAATATTTTGCGACCGAATCAACAGTTAGATGATTGCAAATATCCATCTGATTATGAAACAAATTCCTTTCATCTCGGTGCCTTCTTAAATGATGAACTCATTAGTATAGCTTCTTTCTCATCTGAAGCAGAGCCTTCCTTACAAGGTAATAACCACTATCGTTTACGAGGTATGGCTACAATGCCTACCTTTCGAAAACAACATGCTGGTAGTTCATTAATCCAGCAAGCTGAAGTAATCTTAAAAGAGCGTCAAGCAGATCTATTATGGTGTAATGCTCGTATTACCGTTGCAGATTACTATAAACGATTAGGATTTCTTGAGTATGGCGAGATATTTGATATTCATCCCATTGGACTTCATAATTTGATGTATAAAACGTTATAAATCATAATATAGCCCTCTCCATATGGAGAGGGCTATATTATAATTCATTATCTTCATCTCTTATTGATTTTCTATAGTAATAGACATATAAAAAAGGAACTAAAGAACAAAGAAATACAATACTACCAATTACCCCTGCATCTAGTATAGAAGCATCAGGCGTTGCAATCATATGAATTCCCATGATAGCACCCGTAAGTATAATCGGAATAAGTAACAATTTAAAAAAATAGCTACGTTTTTCCGGCTCTCCGCTTTCATATACCTCAACTGATTGTTTTAGATTTAAAAAATTGACGGATAGGATCCCAACCATAAATAACATTAGTAAGTCAGAAATCCCTTCATATCCTGTCCCCTTTATAACATAGCGATAAAAAATCATACTTAGTATTATAAAATTCTGTAGCATAAATGCCATTCTAATATGTTTTAACCCTTGAACCATTAACCGTTCATCTTTCACGATTCTCATGGCTACCCTTCACTCCCTCTCCTCCCAAAATAAATCGTTTAACGTTTTATTTAGTGCATAACAAATATTTAAACATAACTCTAATGAAGGATTGTACTTCCCTTTTTCAATTAAACTAATCGTTTGCCTTGTAACTCCTACTTTTTCTGCTAATTGTTGTTGTGTTAAATCTAACTGAACACGAGCGACTTTTATCTTACTTACAGCCAATCCATGTCCCTCCTTCACTATTAATTGTAACATATATATTCCATTATTCAATTTATAAATTACAAAACAATCCCAATTTTCATTCTTTATAACTAATTTTAAACTTCTACAAATCAAACTTTCAATTTATCCCGCATTAACGGGCAGTAATACTCCCCTCAAAATTTGGCGGGAGCAATGTCCAGCTCTAGCCGCTTCCGCTTTTTTAAAGAATTTAGGTGGGAGATAAACTGCTCGTAAAAGCCCGATTGGTGAGGGCTGATAATCAGTGGGGGATGAAGAAAACCCCCACTGATTAAAGTTTCACTTTATTATACATGAAAAAAGGGTACTTCCTAAAAAAGGAGTACCCTGTACTATACAATTATAAGAACAAATGACAGCCAAATAAAATTGCAAAGAAATACAGAAGCGGATGAACTTCCCTTCCTTTCCCCTTCACAATTTTTAAAATTGGATAGATTAAAAATCCAAGTGCAATTCCGTTCGCAATACTAGATGTTAATGGAATCCCTACAAAAATTAAAAATGCCGGTAATGCATCTTCAAATTCACTCCAGTTAATATCACGAATGCTTTGTGCCATTAAACTCCCTACAATAATTAATGATGGTGCAGTAATTGCTGCTACACTCGATAAAGAAGCAATTACCGGACTGAAAAATGCAGTAACGATTGTTAAGCAAATGACCACAATACCTGTTAACCCTGTTTTACCACCTGCTGCAATTCCCGCTGACGATTCAATTGTTGCTGCTGTTGGACTTGTCCCAAACACAGCTCCTGTTGTACCACCGATTGCATCAGCAATAAATGCTTTACCGAAACGTTTTTCAGCATTATCTGTATTTAAACCCGCTTGTTTAATGAGACCAAGCAAAGCCCCTGTTGTATCAAATAATAATACAAGTAAAAATGAAAAAACAACGCCGTACAATCCATATTCAATTACATCAGAAAATGCAGCCATCGGATTCGAAACAATGATTCCTTTTGGTAAGTGAGGAATCGCTGCAATTTGATTACCAAACTTCAATTGTCCTGTAAAGAAGGCAATTATTCCCGTTACGATCATACTTATAAACAGCGCACCACTCACACGCAATGCCATTAACACTGCTGCTAATGCTAAACCAACTAGTGTTAAAATAACAGCTGGTGAATGAAAATCTCCAATTGTAACTAAATTAGTTGGATGATCCACGATAATCCCAGATAAACGAAGACCAATGAAAGCAATAAATAACCCAATTCCACCTGCAATTGCCTGTTTTAAACTGTCTGGAATTGCGACAATAAGTTTCTGACGAAATGAGGTGAAAGATAATAGAAGAAAAATAATACCTGTGACAAATACCGCCGAAAATGCAACGACATATGTAATGCCTTCTGCCTTTTGTACAACAGAATAAGCAAAGTATGCATTCATCCCCATTGCTGGAGCAATAACAATCGGATAATTTGCTAAAAATGCCATACATAATGTTCCGACAACTGTTGCAATAATAGTTGCCGTAAATGCTTGATCAAATGGTACACCTGCATCTGCTAATATTTTCGGATTGATGACAAGAATGTACGCAAATGTAAAAAATGTTGTGATGCCAGCTAAAATCTCTTGCTTCACAGAAGTGTTATACTTTTGTAATTGGAACATACTTAGGTACCCTTCCTACACAATGAATTATTATCACACATTCTTTTCTTACTATTATGCGAGAAAATGTAATACTTAATCTTACCAACCAACAAAAAGAAGAGTCAATGTATTCAGTAATAGTTTGAATTTTAAGTTTAAGTCTGACGAATTATCAAAAAACATTTCTTTTTAGATGGGAGAGAGCATCCGGCCATGTATAGAAGCGGTCAGAGCCTCTTTTAGCCCCATGCCACGTTTTAAACAAAAAGAAAAAATGAGTGCAGGTCACCTTTTGTTAGACGTAGCTGTGACTTATATGTTGAAAAACCTAAAGGAAGTTATATGGACAAATTATATATATCAATTAAAAATTGACAGAAACCTTTTTTAGCTTAGGAGAACGCGTCCGTTCATGCATAGAAGCGATCCGGCCCTTTTTAGCTCCATGCTACGCTTAGAACAAAGAGAAAACAAAAATCCAAGTTATCCTCAATTGTATATTGAAAAATTCAAATGGTTTTATATAGTACAGCATACAATAATTGTTTTTGTAGCATAACAGACAGAAATGTTTTATAATTTAAAATAGTTGCACTTCAAGTAAGCGCATTCAATTTTTTCATCCTATAAGGAGGCTTTTTATGCAGCAAACAAACAAATCAGGAACTTTAAACCGCGGTCTAAAACAAAGACACATCACATTGATGTCTCTTGGATCCGCTATTGGCGTAGGACTATTTTTAGGATCTGCTTCCGCTATAAAATTAGCTGGACCTTCTATTCTATTAGCCTATATGATTGCTGGACTCGTTATCTTCTTCATTATGCGTGCTCTTGGAGAAATGGCAATTGAACAACCAGTTGCTGGTTCTTTTAGTAAATATGCACATGACTATTTAGGCCCGTTAGCAGGTTATATCACCGGTTGGAACTACTGGTTTTTATGGGTTATTACTTGTATGGCGGAGATTACTGCTGCTGGTATCTATATGGAATTTTGGTTCCCAGATATCCCGCGCTGGATTTGGGCATTAATGGCTCTTGTATTAATGAGTGCATTTAACTTTTTATCTGTCAAAGTATTTGGAGAACTTGAATTTTGGTTTGCTTTAATTAAAATTGTCACAATTATCTGTATGATTGTAATTGGGACAGGCATTATTCTATTTGGATTTGGAAATGATGGTATCGCGACTGGAATTTCAAACCTTTGGTCACATGGTGGCTGGTTCCCAAATGGTTTTTCTGGGTTACTTCTTTCCTTACAAATGGTTTTATTTGCTTATTTAGGAGTCGAACTTATCGGCGTTACAGCTGGTGAAGCACAAAATCCAAAGAAAACACTTGCAAAAGCAATTGATAACGTATTTTGGCGTATTTTACTCTTCTACGTTGGAGCCTTATTTGTTATGATGGCAATTTATCCATGGAATGAGCTTGGTGCTAAAGGAAGCCCGTTTGTATTAACATTCCAACAAATTGGTATAGCAAAAGCAGCAGGGATCATTAACTTCGTTGTTTTAACGGCAGCTCTTTCTTCTTGTAATGGTGGTTTATTTAGTACGGGACGTATGTTATTTACACTGGCACAGCAAAAAAAGGCACCTGAAAAATTCGGCCATTTAAATAAAAATGGCATCCCAAGTAACGGAATTATAGCGACTTCCTTAGTCCTACTCGTTGGTGTTATTTTAAACTACCTTGTTCCTGCAAAAGTATTTATATGGCTTACTAGTATTTCAACGTTTGGCGCGATTTGGACGTGGGGGATCATATTAGTTTCCCAAATCCGATTCCGTAAGGGGTTACCAGCACAAGCTAAGCAAAATTTAACGTATAAAATGCCGCTTTATCCGTTAAGTTCTTATTTTTCACTCGGTTTTCTTGCATTAGTATTAGGGATTATGGCTTATTCAGAGGATACACGAATCGCATTAATTGTTGGTCCGATTTGGTTGATTTCATTAGTAGTTGTATATTACTTAAAAGGGTTTCATAGGATAGCTGCTGCACAAAATTCAAAAATTAGCTAAATATGTTACCCCTTCCTTATATCGAGGAAGGGGTTTTCTTATTTTTCACACAAATATTTATCAACAAAATTCATGTTATTTTTACAAATTTTTTGTATATTTTACATTTTCCATCTTTATTTTCATAAAAAAATCCATTACATTATTAAGGCACATATATTTATTATTAGGGGGATTCTTCTATGAAGAACAAAAAATGGCTTAAACTTTCTTTAGCAACAGCAATTACACTCAGTATCGGAAGCACTTATATTCCACCTGCTTTCGCTGAAAGTTCTACAGATCCAGCACCTGAAATTGCTGCAAAAGTTGTAAATGAAAACAATGGGAAGAAAGTATTATTTGATAATACACATGGGCAAACAGCAGGTACAGCTGATTGGGTCATTGATGGTGGTTTTTCCGATTTTGGAAATGGTATTGCTAAAAATGGATATTTTGTAAAAGAGCTTCGCCAATCTACACCTATTACATATGAAAATTTAAAAGATTATAATGTATTTATCGTTCCTGAAGCAAATATTCCTTATAAAAAATCTGAACAAGATGCTATGTTACAGTATGTTAAAAATGGTGGTAGTATTTTCTTTATCGCAGATCATTATAATGCAGACCGAAATAAGAATCGCTGGGATTCTTCAGAGGTATTTAATGGATACAGACGTGGTGCATGGGACAACCCTGCAAAAGGTATGTCTAATGAAGAAGTAAACTCTCCAGCAATGCAAGGAGTAGCAAGCTCCGATTGGTTATCCCAAAACTTTGGTATTCGCTTTCGCTATAATGCGCTTGGAGATGTTTCTGCCAAAAATATTGTATCACCTGAACAATCCTTTGGTATTACGAAAGGTGTTTCATCAGTAGCTATGCATGCTGGTTCTACACTAGCCATTACAAACCCTAAATTAGCAAAAGGAATCGTATATCTTCCAGAAAACCCATCAAAATGGAATAACGCTGTTGATAGCGGTGTTTATAATGGTGGCGGTATTGAGGAAGGTCCTTATGCTGCAATTGCTAAAGTTGGCCTTGGAAAAGCAGCATTTATCGGTGATTCTTCTCCTGTTGAGGATGCCTCACCAAAATATGTTCGTGAAGATACAGGACAAGCAAAAAAAACATATGATGGATATAAAGAAGAAAATGATGCTATCCTGTTAGAAAACATTGTCAATTGGTTATCTAAACAAGAAACTTATACAAGTTTAGATCAAGTAAATGGCTTACAACTTGATACCCCGACACCTTTACAAACATTTGAACAACCTAATTTATCAACTGAGCCACAACCAGAACCTTGGAGCGCTCCAAATCAAGGATATCAATGGTTCAATACAAATACATTTAAACCAGGTTCATATGGATATGGTGGTACAGTAACTACACCTGTAAATAATTACGTAGTTACGCATCCTAGTATTCTGCCAAGCGATGCAGTATTTCAAGTGAAAATTCAATTAAATAACTTATTACCAAATACAACATATAATAATTACTCTCTAGGGATTTTCACAGCTGGAGGAACACAAGTTGCGAAAATACAAAATGAAAATGGTACTTGGCCTTCTAACTTTGGATATAGTAATGCATTCTCTTTCATAACAAACAGTCTAGGTTTTGCTGAAAAAGTAGTAAATGTACAACTCGCACCGAATACAACTGGGCAAGCCACTTTGCGTCTTCGTCAAAATACAACGACAAAATATAATGAAGCTGTCACTATTAATAATAAATAGTAAAAAAAGCAATCCTAAATGGATTGCTTTTTTTACTACTAATCTTTTTCTTTTGAGAAAAACATTCTAGAAATAACAATTCCGAGTCCACCGACAAGTAAGAATAATACGGCACGAATCATCATTGATACTTCTGGTAAATCTAAGAAGAATAACTTGCTCACTGTCACCACTAACACCACTAACCCCGCATACAGTATTTCATTCATTCCTCTATTACGCCCGAACCAAACTGCAACTAAAGCATATATCATCCATAAAAGAGAAACAGATACACTGATAATACTTCCGTTTGTTGAAAGAACCTCTCCGATTCTAGTAATCGTAATAAATACAAGTACCATAAAGCTGTACAGTGTGATCGAATACACATATTTTCCAAACTGTTGTAACATTGGTTTCACTCTCATCATGCCATAATAAAATGTTCCAATCAAAATGAAATGGGCTACAAAAGCAGCTGACATAAATGTTTCAAATGGACTAACAAGTGTCTGAAGCATGCCAATCGCATAAATGACAGCACTTATATAAAACTTAATTTCTTGTTTCAATTTCACAGAAGTAACAACACCTAAGAACCCTTGTAACAGTAGTACAATTGATCCATTTACTAAGCTGAACTCATATAAAATCGCTAAACTAAACGATCCCATCGCAAATCCAAATAAAAGATCAGTAAATAATGATTTTCTATTTTTCCTATATTCAGCCGCGAACATTACAGCGTGTACAACTGTACTAATCAATAGCCCCCATGTTGTAAAGTCCGGAATTTTTACAATCGCTAAAATAAAGAAGATTGCATTCGCACTAAACAGCGCCATTCTAGGCTGATAAATAAAACTTTGATTCATAAACATATGCCAAAAAATCATAAGGTGAATGAATCCATAAACAACTGTTAATTGCACATTTAAATTTCCTAGTAACACCGTCATAATTACAAAGAAGACAAATGTTACAATTACAGAGACACAATAAGACACCATATATAAATATTGATAACGGTTTTTATACGCATACCATAATAAACTAACCGTTAATATTGTTTCATATCCAAAGAAAATGTAAGAATTAGGTGTTGTACTATTTAATAAGAACGGTACAAAAAAGGCACCTACCGCTACAAATATAGCGAGATACTCTGATTGATATCGCTTAGCGAGATAAATGCCAAGTATAATCCAAATAATATTAAGTATAAATGCAATGCTTGCCGGAAAGAAGTGATACAAATAATGCGCAGCAAATGTCGTTAAAACAATGCCTGTAACACTGCCACCAGCTAGTACTAATCCTAACGCTTGACGTTCCTGTTTTATTTGCATATCACCTACATAGTACAAACCAACTGATAATACTACGCCAAATACAATACGAATTGCTGGAGTAAGTAATCCTGCATCTACTCCCGCTTTAAATAGCCAAATTACCCCAAGAAGCATAATTGCAACGAAAATACGTGGTAGCCACGTTTGACAAAATTTTATAATATCAAATGGTTCAGGTTTAAACGCAGATATATCTACTTGTTTTTCTTCTGGTTCCTCCACACTTTCTTGACTCACAACTATTTCTTCTATTCGTACATTTTGTTTCGTAATACTGACTTCTGGTTTTTCTTCAATAGATTCCCGTTTCCTCTGCTCTCTCTCTTGTTGAATTTTTTCTTCCTCTATCTTCCTTTGTTGTGCCTTTAATTCATAGAGCGCCTCTTGTATTGTATCAATTGCTGTTTCTAACGCTTCTATTTTTTTATTTACATCCTGTTTCATTCGCTCCCTCCTTTAATCATGCTGCTAAAATGGTAACATATATATAATTGGTTAAATTACCCATCCCTTACATCATATCATACTATTAGCTTATTCATTTTTTAAGAGAATTTTTACTGATTTTGATTACAATGACAAAGAAATATGGTTTATAGGCGAATTAGATTAGACAAAAAAGGCGTTTTCCAGTGGAAAACACCTTTTTCTTCTAACCCTTTTTATTCATACAAACACTTACAATCATTCCCAAACAGCCACCTACAATGGCTGGAATAATCCACCCTACTCCTTCTGTATACAAAGGAATATGTTCTAATATAGGTGTCCATTTTGAAAGTAACACGTTACGATTGAAAATATCTATTCCACTAAATACTGCTACTAGTACAATGGTCACTGGATATATATACGTATACTTACCAATATACTTATGACATAGCCCTAAAAGAATAAGCGTTAAAGCAATCGGATAAATGAATCCAAGAATGGGAACTGATACCTTTAAAATTTGTGTTAACCCTAAATTGGCCAGAATCATACTAACGATACTTAAGACACAAGCCCACACTTTATAAGAGATTTTTGGAAATACTTCTGCGAAAAACTGACTACAAGATGTAACAAGACCAATCGATACACATAAACAAGCAACAGTAAAAATAATTCCTAATAATACCATACCGCTTTGTCCAAATAATGTAGTCATCACATGAGCTAATACTTGAGCTCCGTTATCAAACTTTCCAAGTGAGCCACTTATTGATCCCACATATCCCAAAATAACGTAAATAAGAGATAATAAGAAACCAGCGCCGATACCTGCCATGCTCATATACTTTGCTAAGCCTTTTTCATCCTGTACTCCTTTGGCACGCAAAGCATTTGCCACAACAATTCCAAAGATTAACGCAGCTAGTGCATCCATCGTTAAATACCCATCTAAAAACCCTTGAAATACCGCAGACTGCTTATAGTTCCCTATTGGTACTTGAACATCTCCTATTGGTGTAATCATGCTCTTTATAAAAATAAGAGCAATCAAACATAATAATAAAGGTGTTAACAGCTTTCCAAACAGCCCCATCAATTTTGATGGTGATAAACTTAACCAATATACAACGCTAAAAAAAATAACTGTATAGATGAGTAGTAATACACTCTCCGCCTCTTGGAAGAACTGACCTGGTCCCATTTCAAAAGCTAAACTTCCAGCGCGTGGTATACCTAACCCCGGACCAATAAACAAATAAATTAAACACGGAAAAATAATCGCAAAAGAAGAATGTACACGATTGGCTAATCTTTGAAAACTTCCAGCTTTAGCAATTGCCATTACACCTAATATCGGAAGTCCAGTTGCTGATATAATAAAGCCGAGCAATGCAATCCACACATGATCCCCTGCTTCATATCCAAGGAAAGGCGGAAAAATCAAATTTCCAGCTCCGAAAAACATGGAAAATAACATCAGACTCATAAGCAAAATTTCTTTTTTCTGTAACAATTTCATTTCTTTCTCCTTCTTTACTTTCAATAAGGTAGAACCCTTTTCATCCTATATACATCCATTTTGTTTTTTCAACATATAAGTTGTGGCTACGAAAAGCAAAAAATGGCCCACTCTCATTTTCTCCCTTTGGTTTTACTTGACATAGGACTAAAAAAGGCCCTAACCGCTTCTATCCATAGGTGGATTCTCTCTCCCTCCTAAAAAGAACAGAGTATATCGATTTTCCAACTACTTGTAATCAGTTTCAACATATAAATTGTAGCTATGTAAACAAAAGCAGACCTCCACTCATTTTCTCCTTTTGTTTTCCATGGCACGGGGCTAAAAAAGGCCCTGACCGCTTCTATCCATGGCCGGATCCTCTCTTCCATCTAAAAAAAGAAAGATTCTATATGTTTTTTTAATTTTTTTGCACTTATACGCTAAAACAAACATAGTCCATAGTCTATCACAAAAGAAATCCCCATTCTATATCCGCTCTGTTTTCCAATTTCTTCTGAAAAATCGACCTTTATTGACATTCAATAGTTAATAAAGTAAAATATTAAATATACAAAACTATTAACTTTGTTTTTGTTTGTGTCAGGAGGAAACTTAAATGGAATCAGCGATACAACTTGAGAAAAAACAAAAAAGAAACAAGAAACATCCTCCAGGTTTATACTTACTCTTCTTCACAGAAATGTGGGAACGATTTAGTTACTATGGATTACGAGGATTACTAACATTATACTTAACGACAGCTTTAGTAAGCGGTGGTCTTGGGTTTAGTCCCGCGTGGGCACTTTCTATCTATGGCTTTTATACTGGAGCATGTTACTTTACTCCAATGATTGGTGGATACTTAACCGACCGTTTTCTCGGTAGACGCTTAGCCATCACTATAGGTGGCGTAACAATGGCAATCGGTAACCTTACACTCTTTGCCCTGCAAAACCAAGTCGGCCTATACCTCGGACTCGCGCTTATTATTATTGGTAATGGTTTCTTTAAACCAAATATTTCTACGCTTGTCGGAGAACTGTATGAAGAAAATGATCCAAAACGTGATAGTGCATTTACCATTTTCTATATGGGTATCAATGTCGGTTCATTCTTAGCTCCACTCGTTTGCGGATTTTTATCAGAAAATTTATTCAAAACAACAGTAGATGGCGTTGTTCATTACGGCTTCCGTTACGGATTCTTAGCTGCTTCAATCGGTATGATTATTGGACAAATTTTATTTACAACATTGTCTAATCGCTACCTTGGTGATCTCGGTAAAAAACCAACAAGAGATTTACAAGCAGCATCAGGGAAACAAACAGCTGGTAATACACCACTCACTAAAAAAGAAAAGCAACATACAGCAGTTATCGTTATTCTAACTTGCTTCGTTGTCTTCTTCTGGGCTGGTTTTGAACAAGCTGGTAGCTCGTTAACATTATATACAAACAAGTTTGTTGATCGTTCTGTATTCGGATGGGAAATCCCAACATCTTGGTTCCAATCAGTCAATCCACTATTTATCATTTTGCTTGCCCCTGCTATTTCAGCACTATGGGCTAAGCTTGCTACAACAAAACGTGGAGATTTAAAAATCCCAACAAAAATGGGACTCGGTATGATTTTACTTGGAATCGGTTATATCGTTCTTGTTATCGCTACATTAAAAACAGGTAGTGATGAACACAACATTACAGAGCAAGCAAACCTATTATTTATTGTTTTTACTTATCTTTTCCATACATTAGGTGAATTGTTCTTATCACCTGTTGGGTTATCAATGGTCAGTTCCCTTGCCCCAGTAAAACTCGCTTCATTACTAATGGGTGTTTGGTTAGCTAGTTCAGGGATCGCTAACATTTTAGGGGGCCAACTCGCTAGTTTTACAACTTCACTTGGATATTCAGAAGTATTCACTGTTATAGGAGCTGTCGCTATTGTTTTAGGATGTGTTTTATTATTACTTTCTAAAAAACTAGTAAAATGGATGGACTAAAAAAGCTGAGGGATTACTCCCTCAGCTTTTTATTTTCTTAGTCTGAACAAAATCACCTGTAACAACAAAACGCTTCGAGTTATCCGATACAGACACACATGTAATAAGTGTAACTTCCGTTTTCCCGTGATCTTCTACTACTTCCCATTTATCAGGTGTTACTTCTGTTACATTCGTCACAGCGTACTCATATTCATTTTCATTATCATACAGATAAATTTTATCGTCCTTCTTCAATGATGCTACATCACTAAATAGAACACCTTTTTTTGACATATTATGCCCTGCTAATGCATAATTTTCTTTTCCCATTTCCTGATTCTCTTTTACAGTTGCTGCTCCTGATAATAAATTTTTCTCAGTAGAAGCTTTTAAAATTGGTAGTTTCAATGAAATACTTGGAATCTCAATACGACCAATTACTTGGTTTTTATCTAATGATGCATTCGCTACCTCTGATAAATCAGGTTGGTTAATTTTAGATGCATCTACAAATTGTGTATCCTGTTTTTGATATTCCATCTTCTGAACAGCTTGTACATTTTCTGTTTGCTTCTTCTCTGCCATATATCCGTCATAAAATGGCTTACCAATTAAAATACCACCTACAACAAATAAAAGAACTGCTAGTATACTATATATTCTCCTCTTATTCATGCATAATCCCTTTCCTTTACAGAATCTTACTTCTATATAAGATGATAAAGTAAGATAGCTTTATGTACAAGTGTTAGACGGAAGGAAGAAGCTTATTGACCACCTATATGATAAAAACTTAACATTCCATCTGCATGCACATCATTTCCTGTCCATAATATACTTACAATCATCCCACCACACAGCAACACTTTTTTCGGTTTCCCACTCCCCTTATTCGATAAGTTCCATGTCTATCATAAGAAAGATTTGTAAACCTTCCCTTCAGTATGCGTTAATTTTTTGTAAAAAGTAGAATAAAAAAAAGACGTGCACGTAGCACGTCTTTAAGCAATTTTATTTCGATAAAGTGAAATATGGAATACAGTCATTTGTATAAAGAAGATTAAAAACACAACATATAATGGGTACGCAGGAATATACGGAGTTGCAATCGGATACATCACAAGCAATGCAGCTGCAGTCGGTATAACATACCAAAGCGCTATAAAAGTCGTACGACATGCTTTTGCTGTAATGATTTCTTCCCGCTCATCATCTTGTGGAAATAACAAAGGAAACATCCAAAAAGATAATTTCTTATATTTCTTCTTTTGAACTTTATAAAAAATAGTTGATATAACAGCTACAATCAATAACAATAAAAACGGTATGATATTTATTATTATCTCAAATGGTACCTTCTCACTTTGAATAATATTTGCAAGCTCTATAACAGCATAATAGAGTTCAATAAACGCCCAACTAGCTAACCCAATAAATAACACATTCACCACGTAAGACAAAATGATTCTATTCATCTTCTTCTCCCTCCTTATTTAAAACAAACACATCCTCCATCTTTAAATCAAATACATCACAAATCGTCAGTGCTAATAACAACGATGGAACGTAATCACCCTTTTCAATTGCTGCAATTGTTTGCCTTGTTACGCCAACCTTTTCAGCTAATACACTTTGCGTGAAGTTAAAACGAGCTCTCAGCTCCTTTACTCTATTGCAAATGGTCAAATTTACCACCTCTTACCTTTATTGTATGCTAAACTTTACAAAATGTAAACTCAACTTAACATATAACTCACAAAAAAATCCAACTTTACCTAATGTAAAGTTGGATTTCATTTTAACTTAAAATTGTAACTTTAACGTTTTTGCGTCCCCATTCGCTAGAAGAAGCTTTATCCGGCATCAATACATCGATTCTATGACCTTTAATAGCGCCACCAGTATCACCTGCAATTGCTTTTCCATAGCCTTCAACATATACAGTGGATCCTAATGGAATAACACTTGGATCTACAGCAATTAATTTCATTCCTGGGTTTGCTGTTAAGTTATGACCTAATTTAGATTTTACAATGTCACCTGGTTTATAACCATTCTCAGCTGGATCAGCTGTATAAGCAGTTGCTTCTACATAAATTTCACGACCGCCTTTAGCAGGTGCTGGTTCTGGCTGAGATGCAGGTGTTGGTGCTGAAGTCGTTTGCTTAGCAGCTTCTGCTTGTCTTGCCTTTTCCTCTTCTTTCGCCTTCGCTAAAGCCTCTGCTTGTGCTTTTGCTTCCGCTTCTGCTTTTGCTTGAGCTTCCGCTGCTAATCTAGCAGCTTCTTGCTCACGCGCGATTGTTTCTTGTACTGCTTTCATGTTTGCTTCAACTTTTGCTTTTTCTTGTTCAGCTAAATTAATTTGACCTGCAATTTGATTATATTTTGCTTGCACAGCTTGTAAGTTTTCTTGACGTTTTTTCAAGTTTTCTTGCAAATCAGCTTGTGCTTTTGTTAATTTTTGTTTATCTACTTCTAAAGATGCTTCTTTTTCGTCAATTACTTTTTTGTCTTCTTCAATTTGACGAAGATCTTGTTCTTGAAGACGTAAAATCTCTTTATCTGCATCTAAGATTGTAGATACTGCATTCATACGTTGTAAGAAATCAGCAAAATTCTTTGATTCTACCACAACTTCGACTACTAAACTCGTATTTGAGCTATTTTGAACAGAAACCATACGTTTTTTCATAATATCTTTACGAGCAAGTACTTTATCTTCTAAAACGATAATTTCTCCCTTTTTCTGTTCAATTTGCTTATGTGTTTCATCGATTTTACGCTGAATAGCAGCTTGTTCCTCTTTGTTTTTTGTAATTGTATTATTTAAATTATGTAGTTCACTTTCAATACCTTGTATTTCTTTATTAACAGCTTGCTTTTCTTGTTCCTTTTGCTGAATATCATTGTTATTCTGCTGCAATTGCTGTTGCATGTTGTTCAGTTTCTCGTCGTTTGACTCAGCTTTTACAGCGACCGTACTAGAAAGAACAATAATTCCTGCTAATACTAGACTACTGATTCGCTTAAAATAGTTCATAATCCGACTCCCTTCTCATACAGTTATACATGATTTATTTTACAGTTTGTTTACAAACTCATTAAATACACTTTATTTTTCGTGACAAAAAAATGAAAATAAACCATAAAATGTAACGAACTCTTAACTTTTAACAACTGTTTTTCACACAAATCTTACAAAAACTCAGATTCGCATATTAGAAACAACAGATTACACGACATTAAAAATATTGTCAAATCTTGTAGGCGTATCACTGATACAAAATCAGTCTTTTAATATATAAATTCATTTTGAGTTTTCAACACATAAATCGCGGCTACATCTAACAAAAAGTGACCAGCTCTCATTTTCTCCTTCTGTTGTAAACTTGGCATGAGGCTGAAAGAGGTTCTGACAGCTTCTATGCATGGACAGATCCTCTCTCCCACCTAAATGTATTTACATAACACCCTACTACAAATTAGCTTAATTCTCACTTTTTCCTTACATTTGATGGCGAAAGGGAATTTAAAATATTTCTCTTTCTATTGTGTTATCGTGGGTCTACTCACTATTATTTTCCTATAAGAATGAAAGAGCTGTCCTATCGTAGGATAGCTCTTTTTTATAAAGTGAAACTTTAATCAGTGATGGTCTCCATCTTCACTTAACTTCTTTGATTTTGTTAAATTTTTAGGCGACAGTGGGAGTGTTACTATCCGCAAATAGCATGATAAAAAATTTGTCGTCTTCCTTTTGTTTACTCTTAATTTTCAGAATAGTATAATATTAATGCGAGATACATTACGAAAGCAAATATATACGAGGAACTTTTTTTATAGAATGAATTAATTCGTGTATGGGCGATATCCCCTAACCTTGTAAGCATCATAGGAGAGATTGTACTTGCTATAACTGAAACAGGATATTCATTCTAGTTTACTACTACAAATACAAAAGGGGTGCGATCATGTTTATTGTAACAAAACTTATTCATATTAAATTTGGCTATGACGAAAAAATTATTCGTTCTCTACAACAATACTATCCAAACTCCGGTACATATGGGTTTATTAATCTAGAATTTTCTCGTATGAAACGGACTGAACATGGGAATGAGTATATGATTCGTATATTATGGAAAACACAACAAGATTATCATGGGTGGATTTCTCGAAAACAGGAATCTACAACTATGCCATGGAAGCAACAATTCCAAAGCTATATCCTTTCTTCAAAATCCAATGCTACGCATGTTAAATATCCGCACTAAAAAGAGCCTTCTGCAAATTTGCAGTAAGGCTCCTCTTCATTTATTCAGCCTGTCCACCAACCGCTTATTCATCACTCTTACCTCTTGAGGCTATTCGGCCTATGAAAGGTAAACTTGCTTTTACATTTTATTAAAGCTATAATGGAGTCCGATTTTTTTTTGAAAGGAGCCACATTTTGACAGCGTATTTATTTCCAATTAAAACAGCATTTATTCTATTTCCCCTTTTAGCAATGATTCTATTAATTCCATTTTTAATATTTAATTACAGGAAATATGGTTATTTAAATAAATGGCGTTCATTTATTTTATACTCTTTACTTCTTTACCTGTTAAATGCCTATTTTCTTGTTATCTTACCATTGCCACAAATTTATGATACATGTAGCTTGCAGCCAGCTAATACACAGCACGTTCAGCTTGTACCATTTTATTTCATCCAAGAAATTAGCAACCATACAGCTGCAGTATTAACAAAGCCTGCTACCTATTTCTACTTATTAAAAGAATCTGCCTTTTTACAAGTTGCATTCAATGCACTGTTAACGATTCCATTCGGCATATATTTACGTTACTATTTCCGCCTTGGTTTTTTACAAACGATCTTCTTTTCACTTTGTCTCTCACTATTTTTTGAAGTGACACAAGTAACTGGATTGTACGGTATATACAATTGTGCGTATCGTTTATTGGATATTGACGATCTATTCTTAAATACACTAGGAGGAGCAGTTGGTTATTTCATTGCACCGATATTCACGTACTTCCTTCCTAAATCAAATGAATTAGATGCACATGTCGATTTAGCTACGAAACCAGTTGGATTTATTCGCCGCCTAATCGCACTGCAAATTGATTGGATTTTCTTATCCGTTGTTGTACCAGTTATAAAAAACAAAGGAAATTCTATTTTCATTTCTAGCATCCAGTCTTATACGAATCTATATGAACTTATTTTTATCATATGTGCTGTCTTCATTTATTTCATCGTCATTCCGTATTTGACGAACGGAAAAACAATTGGTAAAGCATTGCTTCGTATTCACATTAAAGGTAAAAATGAGCGAATTACCATTAAAGAGTTATTGATTCGTTACGGCTTGTTCTATTTTATTTTAGGTGGAATGAACTATATTCTCTCTAGTAGTTCTATATTGAATCAGACTAATCCATTAACTATGCTCATTATATTACTGTTTATGTTCTCAATTAATGGTCTCTTCATTATACATATCTTATTACACGTATTTAGCCGAGATAAATTATTATTTTATGAGCATATAAGCCAGACAAGAAATGCAATTACACTCAAAAAAGCTGACAAATAATTGTCAGCTTTTTTCATGAATATATAAATCCAGATTAAAAAATTAACACAAAACCATTCTTTTTAGGTGGGCGAGAGCATCCGGCCATGCATAGAAGCGGTCAGTGCCTTTTTTCGCCCCATGCCGTGTGAAAACAAAAAGAGGAAATAAGTGGAGAACTGTTCTTGTTTTCATAACCGCAGCTAATATGTCAAAAAGTCAAAATGGATTTATATAGAAAACATTTTTGCCACGTACGGATTTAAAAACATCCCCATTGAATCTATATCTCTTCTAACTTCCAAGAAAGAGTTTAACTTCGGATAAACGAGTTGTAATTGTTCATATCCCATTGTATGCATTTTTCCCCAATGCGGACGTCCTTCATACTTTTGAAAAATATGTTCTATCGCTGTAAAGTACGCAGCATATTTCATCCCTTTATACATATGCACAGCGATATAAGCTGAATCTCTTTCATACGCAGGACTTATCCATATATCGTCTCCTCGTACATAGCGGCATTCAATCGGAAAATGTACTTGAAACCTCTTTTCTTGTATAAGATTATGAATCTCTTGTACTACTTTTTTCATATATTGAGCAGGTATACTATACTCCATTTCATAAAAACGAACATTACGCGATGTAGCAAATATTTGATAGCTTGGACCAGTTGTTCGCGCATTCGGTACTACCTTTGCGGACAACCTACTAACCCCTTTACTTATAGATGGCATCATCTTGCATCCTTTAGACAATAATGAAAAAGCTATATTTTCAAGTAGTTCTGTCTTGAACTTATGCCACTTTAAATCCATCCCTTTCACTGTCGTTTCATTTGTAATTTTCACTTGGACATCGTCTGAATACGGAAATACAAAAAATTCAAAATGACGATGTTGCTTATATTCTTCCAGTCTGTTCATTACAGTAGAAAACGATTCCTTTTTACTTTCATAAATAAGTGAATAAGCTGGGATGACTTTTAATTTAACTTTTACAATAATTCCAAGCATACCAAGCGATAACTGAAATGCTTTCCAAAATTCAGGATGCTCTTTCTCAGAACAAACGATAGTTTCTCCCGAGGCAAGGACAGCGGTAATTTCCACAACCTGTGTCGCCAAACTCCCAAATGTAATACCAGTTCCGTGCGTTCCTGTACTAATAGCCCCTGCAATAGATTGTGAATCAATATCTCCTAAATTTTCTTGTGCATAGCCTTTTTCTTGTAACATCCTTCCTAAATACGACAACTTTGTTCCAGCCCACACCTCTACTATTAATGATTGTGAATCCATGCTCAAAATTCCTTGTAACTCATCTAAAGAAAGAAGAATTTCTTCCGTTTGAACTAGTGGTGTAAACGAGTGTCCTGAACCAACAATGCGAATTCGCTTGCCCATTTCTTTTGCCAAATGTACTGCTTTAATTACATCTTGTATATTTTTGGGATACATCATATATTGCGGATTTCCCTCTACATTTCCCGTCCAGTTTCTCCATTTCTGTCCTTTTATAGAAAGCATTGTCCATCCCCCCGGTATGTTGAATACTCTCCTATAACTGTATTACCTACAATACGATGTAATAATGAGAAGCGCTCACATAGTTCTCCGGCTTTACTATGCCGAAATAACATGACATCTCCAACCGTTAAATATTCTGATCCATTATAATAAACGGGCGTTTGTACTTCTCCAGCTCCTTCTAAAGCTAACAGCTTTGCCCCACTTGGCTCCCAAATCTCAGGTTGTTTATCTTTACCAACTGATCCTGAAGCAATATATCCACCACCTAGGCAAGTATATATATGAGGGTTAGATTGCCTAACAATTGGCAAGGCGAAGCCAACAACTGGTTCGAATTTAATATCTTTATAATAATCAAAGAGCTTAGGAGAGTAAAAAGCAGAACCTATTGTAATCTCTGTAACAGATTCATCTTGCATTGTCGTTTTTATACTCCCTGTGCCACCTCCATTTACAAAGCGAAGTGTATTTCCTTTTCCTTGTATTGCTTTTACAATATCTCGTCTTCTTTTCATTACTTCCATTGCTGATTTTCTTTTCAGATAGGAAGCAACTTTATTTTTAAAACCTTGTTTTGGTACATCATCTCCAACTCCTGCAATCTGTGCCTCATAGCCCATTACACCATCTATTTGTAAAACAGGAGATTGCATCGCTCTTTCAACAACTTTTAAAACCTCGGAGGCATTACGTATAGGAGAACGTCTAACTCCAAAATGAAACTGAAAAAAACGGCTGCTCATATCAATATCGACACAAATTCGAAAGCGTCCACCTGTTTCTTTTGCAATTTTCTCTAAATAAGCAATATGTTCTATGCAATCTACCATACAAGTGATTATAAGTCCTTGTTTTGTAAGCAAACTGATTTCTTGAAGTGCTTGTTCATCATATGCAGGGTATCCAAGCAATAAATCATCAAATCCTTGTTTTATTAGAAATAATACTTCTCGTGGTGAAAAACACATAACGCCTTGAAAACAGCTATTAGAGGCTAAAATTCGCTTCATCACTGGAACAGATCGTAACGATTTACTAGCAATACGAACTTTTTTTCCTCTACACAATTGAACAATAGATTGAATATTTCTTTCTAACGCTTCTTCATCAAGAAATGCACATGGTAAGGGAACTTTTTGAAATATGTTACGTTCCATACTTTTCTCTCCCCTTCTATATATGTCTTATATATATTGGAAGAAAACTAATTTTCTCCTGTATCGAAATAAAAAAAGGTTTCTTCTTTACGAAGAAACCTTTTCGCTACTTTATAGCAATTGCTATCTCTACTATATGTATATATTTGTAACTAAGAAGTCATCAATCATTCTAGCGATTCCCATATGTATCAAACCAAAGCTGAATATATCCAGCTGTTACACGCTGTGCTTCTACTAAGCGCTTACCTGCTGCCGGTGTAACTTCTGCACGCCATTTATCTGCATATTCTTGTGAAACTGCCGCTCTTACGAACCAATCTTTTGTAGTACTATTTACAATACCAGCATAATCTTGCTTAGCAGCTACAGCCGCTCCATGAATCCAATCTTCAGGATTTATTCCTTTCCAATTCCAATAGCCATTTCCATCAGTCACTTTATAATTATCCTTTACTGTATCAACAAAATTTTCAAATTTAGAATGGAAACCTTGTGGATAAGAAAGATTAGTAAAGTTTGCTGCATGCATTGGTTGATTGACATCCCCTAAGTAATGAAGCGATAAACCTAAATAAAAAAATGCTTGTTTCATATCTTGTTTTTGATACGCTTCACCAGCAAGTTTAAAATATTTAGCTCCTGTTTCTTTTGCTTGCTTAGCAAAAGGAATATATGTCTTCCCTGTATCAGGATCATAGAAATGAGAAGCAAATGTACTATTATCATAGTAAGGGTTTTCATAATCAGCAGCATAAATACCATTCTCTAATTCTGTACGCCATTCATTTAATAGCACTACTTGATCTTGTTGTACAATTGTTGTGTTACGGGACATAATATCAATTGCACGATTGACAATCCATAAATGGGAGTTTACACCTTCTGCATGCTTATCTTCAGCAGACCAATATTGAATTACCCTTACCTTATTTCCTCCCTCATTTTCATGAGCAAATACTACACTTTGCAGTGGTGTTACTAATGTAATAGCTGCTGCTAAGGCTAATACTTTCTTTTTCATATGAAACCTCCGTTTATAATTCATTTACTTTGAATATGCAATTCACATCATATGGTTAACCTATGATTAGAATATCTCACCTTTCTGTTAATTCCTATTGAGAAAATAAATTATACAAAAGTGCATATCATTATAATCCTGTACATCGTGATAGAATTCATTTTCATTGTAATAAAAGACTATTAATTTCCTGCAAAGAAACAGCTAAAATATTGTAAAAAAATAAAGCAATCAAGATATGCACCTGATTGCTTCTACTCTTTTTTTCGACCCGATAATATACTTGGTAATTGAACATTTACTGCTAGTTTATGAATAAAACCAAATACTAAACCAATTCCAATGAAAATATAGAATATCGTAAAGATTTTCCCAAAATCTGTTTGTGGGCTAAAATCTCCATAGCCAACTGTCGTTAATGTAACTACGCTAAAATATAATGCATCAATTGTACGTAACCCCTCTACCGTGCTGTAGAAAATAGTCCCTGATATTAACGTTATAATGGTTAACACAAATAACACTTGAAATTCTTTATCTTTCCACGCCCTTAAGCAAGCTTTTAACATTCGTTTTAGCGTTAGTAAAAATGAAAGCATGCGAAAACTCTCCCTTCCTACTTAAACAATTATATAAATCCAATTTGATTTTCTAACATATAAATTTGGGCTATGAAGAACAAAAAGAGATTTTCACTCATTTTTTCCTTCTGTTTTCATATCGCATGGGGCTAAAAAAGGCACTGACCGCTTCTATCCATCGGTGGATTCTCTCTACCACCTAAAAGGAATGATTTTATGTTGGTCTTTCAATCCGTATTTATATGGTCAAAGGAAAGTCTATCACCTTTCTATGCATAAAAAAAGTAGCCTTCTTCTATTTCTAGAAAAAGACTACTTTCTTCTATATTATATATTATTTAGGTGAAACCAGAATTTTCACTTGATTTTTATCTTTTACGAGCGCTTCAAATCCTTCTTCTACAACTTGATCCACTGTAATTTTTTTCGTAATTAATTTCTCTGCTTGAATTTGACCAGAGCTAATTAATTTAATAACAGATGGGAAGATGTGACGGTATCCAAGAATACCAACAAGTTCTTTTTCTTTTAATACTAAGTTGTTTGGAGTGATTTTTGCGTCTTTTTCCCATACGCTGACAATAACTGTTTGCCCTTCAAAGCTTGTACTTTCAATTGCTTGACGAAGTACAACTTCAACGCCTGTTACTTCGAAGCTAACATTTACACCTAAACCGTTTGTTAAGTTACGGATTTCTGCTAATACATCTTGCTCGGCTGGATTTAATACGTAATCAGCACCTGCTAATTTTGCTAACTCTTGACGTTCTTTAGAAAGTTCAACTGCGATAACAGGTGTTGCACCTGCAGCTTTAGCAGCTTGGATAACAAGAAGTCCGATTGGGCCACAGCCAAATACAGCTACAGCTTCACCTTCTTTTAATTTACTTTGACGCACTGCATGAACTGCAACTGCTGCTGGTTCTACAAGTGCACCTTGTTCATAAGTCATTTCATCTGGGATATGGTGCACCATATCTGCTGGTACTACAGTATATTCAGAGAAGCCACCGCCATCTCCACCAAGACCGTGGAAAACAAGTTGTTCACAAACGTTATAATGGCCATGTTTACAAGCTTCACATTTACCACAAGAATAAATAGGTTCTACAACAACGCGGTCCCCTACTTTATGAGTTGTAACGCCTTCACCGATTTCAACAACTTCACCACTAAACTCATGACCTAAAATGACAGGTGCTTTCACATGTGTTAGTGGGTGTTCTTCTGTTGGAATAAAAATAGGTCCTGCTAAATATTCATGTAAATCTGTTCCACAAATACCACACCATTTAACCTGGATTTTTACTGCTCCTGGTCGTACAGTTGGTTCTGAAACTTCTTCTACTCTTACATCACGTTGATTATGCCAAAGTAATGCTTTCATTTTATGCATCCCTCTCTATGTATATATACTTAACCTGGTGAAGTTTACAATTCTATTATAGTACTACTATCCATATATTTCAAAACATCAATCTGGGTTTCACCAAATTTTAACAAGAAAAGTTCATTTTTCTGTCACTTTGTACTTTTTTTCCACATCTGTTAATTCAATTTCATTGCAGGAGAAATTCGCATTATGCCATAATAGCAGAGGAGAGGTGAACATCACTTGAAATATTTCATTTATTTTATTGTTATCGTAGCGTTTTTAGATACATTCTCACAATTACCAATTATGAGTACTTACGCGCAAAGCCTCGGGGGAACTCCTCTTATTATCGGTCTTGTTGTCGGAATGTACTCGTTTGCCAATATGATCGGCAATATTATCGCAGGTGCATCTGTTGATAAGTTTGGAGCAAAGAAGGTACTTTATATAAGTATGGGGATTACGAGTTTCATAGTATTATTGTATACCGTTGTTCAGAGCGGTGAACAATTACTTATCGTTCGCTTTTTACACGGATTTAGTGATGGCTTCTTAATCCCTGCAGCCTTTACTTTCCTATCTAAGCAAACGAAATCTACAAAACAAGGAAAAGCCATGGCACTATCCGGTGCTGCTGTCGGAACAGCAGCTATCGTTGGTCCTGCCTTCAGTGGAATTATGAAAGCAACTGCAGGTATAGAATGGGTCTTTGTGACGATTTCTATCTTAATGGTACTCGGTACAATCGTTTCCCTTTTCTTGTTACCAAACAATGTAACTAGAAAAGATACTTCACGCACTCAAATGATGAACAAAGAAGATATGATAGGATTACTAAAATCCGAACCATTATTACAAGCATATATTGGCGCTTTTACATTGATGTTTTCACAAGGAATCGTCACATATATGTTACCCGTAAAAGTAGAAGCATTAGCGCTTCAAGCATCAACAACAGGCATGATGCTAAGTGTATTTGGGATTACCGCTATCCTCTTCTTCTTGCTACCAACAAATCGTATTTTCGACCGCTTTGACCGTTCAAAAATGATGCTAATTGGTATTGCAGTTATGGCACTTGCCTTATCATTACTTGGCATCTTTACAACAAAAGGTATGCTCTTTGTTGTGATGATGATTTATGGAATTGGATTCGCCATCCTCTTCCCATCTATTAATGCTTTACTCGTTGAAAATACAACTGAAGACAAACGCGGGAAGGCATTCGGATTATTTTATGCATTCTTCTCATTAGGTGTTGTTGCAGGATCCTTTACAGTTGGAGCAATCGGTGCATCACCGAGCGTAAGCTTTGTAATTGGAACAGCATTTTTACTCACATTCGCTTCTATGATTTATGTAAGAGGAAAAGTGAAAAAGACAATGATGGGTTAAATTCCCTCATTGTCTTTTTATTATTGAAAACATTTTGCATCAAGAACATAGGCTGTAACATGTCCATCTCGGATATCTGTTAGTGTGATAGTATATAATCCAGCATTTTTTTTGGCTGATACACCATCTCCCAATTGAAACGATGTTTGTAAACCATTATCAAGTTTAACAAACACCTCATCGTTTGTTATGCTCTCGATCAGCATCGTATCAATTTTATCCCCAGCACGTAATATGAATTCCTTATCATATTCATTACAATTTATTTGTAAATTTTGAAGTACGATATTTTGTTTTCCAGGAAGATTTTCTTCTTTTTTTGCAGGCACATTTCGTTCGCTTTCCCCATTAACTACTTTCTCTTTATTTTCATCTTTTTTATTTGAAACTGTATTTTGTTCCTGCTTCTCTTGTACTTTTTGTGAAGCATTCTTATCATCTGATTTCTGCGCCACTTTCGCTTCTTGTGAAGCATCCTTACTATCTGATTTCTGCGTTTCTTTTACTTCTTGTGAAGCATCCTTACTATCTGATTTCTGTGTTTCTTTTACTTCTTGTGATTCACTTGCTGTTTTTTCAACATTTCCACAAGCAGCTAACATAAAACAAACAATTAGAATAAATAATACCCCTGTCTTTTTCACACTTAACACCTCTTATTATTTTTTCAACCTATCTATTATATATAAAAGCATTAAATTGATATATTTTTTTATTTTGATTCTGTAAAAAATTTTATTTTTCTGCACAAAACACTTTCTACCACTCTATTTCCTTCATATATTTGTGGGATACAACTTAAACTTTTTTCATATTCAACTCAAAAATCTGTTCCATACTCTCTTAAAAAAATATAAAAAGGTAACTAACTATAATAGTTAATTACCTTTTCAAATGAGTTATTCTAGTATCCTTATCTATATAATAACTTTTGTCGTCTTTATTTTCTATTCATCCGATACTTCAATCACTTGCGTCCCAGCAATCAGATCATGAATTGCTCTTTTATCCTCACGTAAACCTACCATAAATGCACTGACAATAAAGCCAATTCCTAATGTAAGTATATATACAATTATAGCTATCAAATAACGCTTACATGTAGTCCATAATGTAATCTTTTCCCCATCTATACGAATAATTTGGATTTCTATCACTCTCTTCCCTATTGTAAAACCTAGCCATATAGCAGGTACAATCAGGAAATATAAAAAGTTTAAAATATTGACTATCATTTCCGTATGAGACTTGGATACATCTAAACTTAAAAACATAATATACATAGGAACAATCAGTAACCAATCAACAATACAAGCTAAAAATCTCTTCCAAAACCCTGCAGGTTCCTTTTCATACATGTTGCTCCCACTCCTTTTGAAACAATCTCCTCTTTATAAGTCAATGTTTTCTGTATGTTTAATTTTAAATATAGCCGACCTTATATCTATGCGCAATGTCCCTTTCATCATTTCCAATAGAAATTGGATAACCCTTGCATATATCTCGACAATTTCCTTGGAAATATTTCTTTTCCCTACAGTATTTGATAAGATTTTGTTTTTGAAATCGTTATAACATGGTATTAGGTGATTTCAACGCTCGAAAATTCTAAATATTGGTTATACAGTTAAATCATATGAAAAATGCATCATATAACATAATTGCAACCGTAAGTTGACAAAATGCATTTCTCATAGGATAGAACAGAAAACAATGTTTATATACAATTTAGTTATCAAAACAAAGGAGGTTATACATATGGCTTTTGGTGAGAAACTTTTTAAGTTAAGAAAAGAAAAAGGCCTTTCTCAAGAGGCTTTAGCTGAAAAATTAAACACCTCAAGGCAAGCGATTAGTAAGTGGGAAAATGGTCAAGGGTTTCCTGAAACTGAAAAACTTTTAATGATTGGAAATATTTTCGAGGTATCTGTTGATTATTTACTAAAAGATACTGCCAAACAAAGCAATGAAAATGAACCAGGATATTATGTAAGTAGAGAAATGGCAGAAGGGTATTTGTTGTATGAACAAAAAATTTCTAAATATATTGCTTTAGGGTTTAGCCTACTTATTTTATCTACCGTACCATATTTGATTTTTAAACAGGATCCAGCAATTTATACATTTCTTATCATTATAATTGCTGTCCTCGGTATCGGAACGATTGTGACAGCCATGTCTATAGAAGATAATAAATATAAAATCCTTAAAAAAGAGGCTTTAATGTTTGATCAAAACTTTCTTAAAGAGTTAGCAGCAAAATATACAAATATTAAAAAGAGATATGCTCCAGTAATGGTAGTTGGAATTTGTTCAATAGCAGCAGGTGGAATACCATTTTTGTTAGAGAGAAAAAATATAACTTCAGGAGTTTTAGTTCCCTATTATCCGATTTGTGTGGCATTAATTGCTATTGGTGTCTACATTTTCATTCGCATCGCAGCAATATTTGAAGCATATAAACTTTTAGTAGGAAATGAAGAACATAATAATCGCTTAAGTTTTAAACTTCGAAAAAAAGTGAGAGAAAAGATGAATCATCTTTAATCGATTTATCCCCCCATAAGCTTTTCTATATAAAAAATCACAACCCAAACAAGTGGGTTGTGATTTTTTATTATTTATTTCCCTTGTGTTTTTTCCCAATCAGCTAAGAACTTCTCAATTCCTTGATCTGTTAATGGGTGTTTCACTAATGCTCCAATTACATTTGCTGGAATTGTTGCGATATGTGCACCGTTTAATGCTGCGTCTGTTACGTGAACGCTATGACGTACAGATGCTGCGATAATTTCTGTTTTAATGTCATGAATTACAAAGATGTCAGCGATTTGACGAATTAGATCCATACCATTATGACCGATATCATCTAAGCGGCCTAAGAATGGAGATACGTATGTTGCACCAGCACGCGCTGCAAGCAATGCTTGTACCGCTGAGAATACTAACGTAACGTTTGTACGGATTCCTAAATCAGAGAATGCTTTTACTGCTTTTAAACCTTCTTTTGTCATAGGAACTTTTACAACAACGTTTGGAGCGATTTTTGCTAATTCTTTTCCTTCTTCAATCATTTTATCTGCTTCTAAGCTGATTACTTCTGCACTTACTGGCCCTTCTACAACGCTGCAAATTTCACGAATACGTTCATGGAAATCTACGCCTTCTTTTGCTACAAGTGATGGGTTTGTTGTTACACCTGCTAATACGCCTAAATCATTTGCCTCTTTAATTTCATCAATGTTTGCTGTATCAATAAAAAATTTCATTTGTTATTCTTCCTTCCTAATTTTCATTTTATATTTATTTTTTCTTAATAAGCTCTAATTCAATCGGAATGAATTTTTCCACTTTTTTACCTTGGCTCACCTGTTTTGCTGTTTCCATCGCCTTCTCACCGATTAATTGTGGTTTTTGGGCAACAGTTGCTGCCATACGTCCATCATTAACCGCTTTCACAGCATCGTCAGTTGCATCAAATCCAACCACAACAACATCCGTTTTTCCAGCAGATTTTAATGCTTCAAGTGCACCTAATGCCATTTCATCATTATGCGCAAATACTGCTTTAATATCATTATTTGCTTGCAAAATGTTTTCCATAACTGATAATCCTTTGGCACGATCAAAATCGGCAGCTTGTTTTGCAACAACTTTCAATCCTTTGTCAGCTACGTTATGGAATCCTTTCCCGCGCTCACGAGCAGCAGAAGATCCAGGAATCCCTTCTAACTCAGCAACATTTGCTCCTTCACCAACGAGTTCACGAATGTAGTCACCAGCCATTTGGCCACCTTCTACATTATTTGATGCAATGTGTGAAACAACTTTCCCTGAGTTTGCAACGCGGTCCACTGTAATAACAGGGATGTTTGCTGCATTTGCTGCACTTATAGCTGAAGCAACCGCATCTGAATCTGTTGGATTAATAACAACGACATCAACGCCTTTTTGAATTAGATCTTCGACATCGTTCGTTTGTTTCGCTGCATCATTTTGAGCATCAACAGCAATTAACTCAATGCCACTATCTTTCGCTTTCTTTTCCGCACCATTTTTCAACGTAACGAAAAATGGATTGTTTAAAGTGGAAACAGAAAATCCAACTTTAATAGTTTTATTTCGACCTTTATCGCTAGAATCCTTTGCCCATTCTGGTGGTTCCATTGAACAACCAGCAGTGATCACCATGATGAGTGCAACGAGTACAAGTAACCATTTTTTCATAAATTGTCCCTCCATTATGCTTCTTTTCGACGATCAATTAATACAGCCAGTAAGATAACAAGTCCTTTTACAACCTGTTGGAAGAAAGAAGATACGCCTAATAAATTTAGACCGTTATTTAATACACCAATAATCAGTACACCAATGAATGTGCCGACAATCCAACCTCTTCCGCCAGAAAGGCTTGTTCCTCCTAATACAACTGCAGCAATTGCATCTAGTTCATAAGAAGTACCGGCAGTTGGCTGTGCAGAATCTAAACGTGATGTTAATACAATACCTGCAAGCGCTGCCAAAATTCCGGAAAGACCATAAATCATTACTTTTATTCTCGTTACATTAATACCTGATAATGCCGCTGCTTCTTCATTCCCACCAATTGCAAAAGTACGGCGGCCAAATGTCGTTTTCTTTAAAATAAAGTACAGAACTGCGAAAGCAATCATCATCGTTACAGCTGGTACTGGAATACCAAGGAAGTAACCACGACCGAACATTTGGAACATTAAATGGTCGCCACGGCCAGTGATCGGACGTCCATCCATATAAACGAGCGTAAGGCCACGAAAAATGGTCATTGTTGCTAATGTCGCAATAAATGGTGCCACTTTTCCTTTCGCAATGATGATACCGTTTATAATTCCCATTACAAGACCAGCCAATAGTCCAACTGCCATTGCAAGGAACGGATCCATGCCACTTGCCATCATTCCAGCAACAAGTGCACTTGATAATGCTAAAATAGAACCTACCGATAAGTCAATACCCCCTGTTAAAATAACGAAGGTCATTCCAAATGCAATGAGTGCATTTATCGATACTTGTCTTAAAATATTAAATAAGTTTGGAATTTCAATAAATGCTGGATTTAATGCCGTAATGACTACGATAATAAGTGCTAATCCAATTAAAGAACCGAGTTGTTGCAATACATTCCCCTTTTTAGCCATGACTTATTCTCCCCCTGTAGCTAATGCCATAATGGACTCTTGTGTTGCTTGACCTTTTTCTAGAATACCGCCGACTTTCCCTTCATGAATAATAAGGACACGATCGCTCATTCCTAATACTTCAGGTAGTTCGGATGAAACCATAATAACGGCATCTCCTTGATTTGTAAGCTTATTCATAATGGAGTAAATTTCTTTTTTTGCACCAACATCAACGCCCCTTGTTGGCTCATCTAAAATGAGTAACTGTGGATGAATCCCAAGCCATTTCGCAATTACAACCTTTTGCTGATTCCCACCAGAAAGTGATTTAACAGCTTGTTCCCCATTTGCCGCTTTTACGTTAAGAAGCTTCATCATATCCTCTGTAAACTGCAATTCTGTACCTTTATCCATTACACTGCCTTTTGAAAGACTTCCTAGGTTTGGCAATGCTAAATTTTCACGAATGGAAAAATCTAATACAAGTCCTTCTGATTTTCGATCCTCAGTGATAAAAGCAATTCGTTGCCTTATTGCATCAATTGGATTATCAATCTTTACTTCTTGCCCATTCATAAATATTTGACCTGAATCTAACGGCTCATAACCAAAAATTGCTTTCATAATATCTGTACGACCAGCTCCCATTAATCCGGCAACACCGAGGATTTCACCTCTTCTTACTTGAAACGAAATATTTTCAAACTTCCCTTTTTTCGTCCCGTTACGCATTTCAAAAATCACTTCGCCAATCTCTGCATTTCGCTCCGGATAACGTTCACCAATGCTGCGACCCACCATCATACTTACTACTTCATCAAATGATGTTTCTGGAATTAACCTTTTCCCCACATATTCTCCATCGCGTAAAATCGTAATAGCATCACAGATTGAAAAAATTTCTTCCATGCGATGTGAAATATAAACGAATGAGACACTCTCTTTACGTAATTTGTTTATAACCGTAAAGAGCGTTTCGATTTCACGATCCGTCAATGCCGCGGTAGGCTCGTCCATAATAATAACGCTTGCATTTGTCATTAACGCCTTACCAATTTCTATAATTTGCTGTTGCCCAACTGATAATTCCCCAGCAAGCATAGCCCCTTTTACATGTAGCCCAAGACTTGCTAATTGCTCTTGTGCAATAGCATTCATTTGACGTGTACGCAGGATACCTGTTTTTCCGTACATAAGCTCTTTTCCAAGAAACATATTTTCAGCTACTGTTAAATTCGGTAATATGTTCAGTTCTTGATGAATAAAAGCAATTCCGTACTCTTCCGCTTCTTTTGCGTTTTTAAACGTTCGTTCTTGCCCATCAATCGTGATCTGACCACCATCTCTTGTATATACACCTGTTAAAATTTTCATGAGCGTTGATTTACCCGCTCCATTTTCCCCCATCAGTGCATGAACTTCTCCTGTTTCAATGCTAAACTGTGCATTTTTCAAAACAGGATTACCATTGAACGCTTTTGAAATGTTTTTCATTTCAATACGCATTCTCATCACATCCCTTTATTAAAAAATCACGCCTGCGTGTAAAATAACATTTGCATATGGCGTTGCCTCTCCTGTACGAATAATTGCCTTCGCCTGTTTTGTGCGTTCTTTAAACTGCTCATGAGACACATATTCAAAAGCAGCTTCTGTCAAACGCAACTCAACTTCTTTATTTACTTCTGTGTTATACGTATTAATCTCTTCTGCTAATGTTAATTTTTCAACTGCCATATCATCTATCAAGACTTGTAATACATCTAAAAATGATGGTTTTCCAAGTTCAATAGCCAAGTCAATCCGTTTTACACCGTCTGGAATTGGCAATCCACAATCAGCAATGACAATTGTATCTGTGTGCCCAAGTGATGCCAGTACCGCGGCAATTTCACTATTTAATACACCATGCTTCTTCATCCAACAATCACCTGCACCTCTCGTAATCTTTCCCTTGTTGGCATGCCGCCTTGTGCCCCAAGTTTTGTTACAGAAAGACCACCCGCAATATTTGCAAAACGAATTGCTTTTTGTAATGTTTCTCCTTCGGAAAGTGCAACCGCTAATGCACCGTTAAAAGTATCACCAGCTCCTGTCGTATCTACTACTTCTACAGAAATGCTTGGAACATGAACAACTTCTGTACCATTATGGAAACGAACGCCTTTGCTACCTTCTGTCATGAGTAATTTGTTTGGATATTTCGCAAGTAACTCTTCAATCGGTGATGTAAAATCATCTAATACGATGCGGCACTCGTGTTCATTCGGTGTAATATACGTTGCCTTTTCCAAAATATCTGCTGATAAAACTTGTGCTGGAGCTGGGTTTAACATAACTGGAATTTTATGTTCCTCACAAATAGCCAGAACGTACTTCACTGTTTCAAGTGGAATTTCCAGCTGAAGAACAACCATATCCGCTTTTACAAGCAAATCTTTGGCACGATCTACAATTTTCTCGTTCACAAGACGGTTTGCCCCTTGCACAACAACAATACTGTTATCTTCTTCTGCTAAAACGATATGAGCAATTCCTGTTGTTTCACCTGTAACCGGTACCACATAGTCAATAAAAATGCGTTCATTCTCTAAATTATTTCTAACTAATTTTCCGTAATTATCATTTCCTACGGCTCCAACCATTGCTACATTCGCACCAAGTCTAGCTGCGGCAACAGCTTGGTTAGCTCCTTTTCCTCCTGGCACTGTGTGAAATGCTTCTCCAATCACTGTTTCCCCTGCTTTTGGTCGCTTTTTTGAAACAGCGACTAAGTCCATTGAAATACTGCCTATTACTGCAATATTTGGCATATCTCTCATCTCCTTACTTCGTTGTATTTCTTTCTATAATTTCAATCGGTAAACGATAATGTTCTGTTTCTAATGCTTTTCCTACCATCTGCTCTAATAATAATTCCGTTGCAATACGCCCCATCTCATAAATAGGTTGAGCTACTGTTGTAATTGATGGGTACATCATTTCCGTTAATGAAATACCATCAAATCCAATAATTTGCAAATCATCTGGAATTGAAATTCCCTTTTGCAACGCTGCTTTTACTGCACCAATTGCAATTAAATCATTTCCAGCTACAATACCGTCAATATGCGGATACTCTTCTAGTAATTCCATTGCCACACGTTCACTATCTGCTGGATCAAACGTACTTTCTGCAATCATGTAGGAAAGTCTATATTGTGTAATAACATCTATAAAACCTTCAAAACGCTCATTCGCTGTACTCACATCACGCGGACCACGAATATGCGCAATATGTTTGCACCCTTTTTCTAACAATAACTTTGTCGCTTCTTGAATCCCTGCATAGTTGTCTGCATATACCGTAGGAATACGTTCATTAAACATGCGGTCAATTGCCACAACTGGCACAGATAAATTCATGTAATTCATACTATTTTGTGGATTCGTTGCTACAATAAAACCATCTACATTATTTTGTCTAAGCACATCAATATACTGCTTTTCTTTTTCTAAACTTTCATCAGAATTACAAAGTACAACTGTATATCCTTGCTTATGTGCTACATCTTCTACGGCACGTGCAACTTCTGGAAAGAATGGATTCACGATATTTGGAACGACCAAACCGATTAAACGAGATTTTTTATTATATAGGGAACGTGCAACTGTACTTGGCTTATAATCTAGCATTTCAATTGCTCGTTCTACTTTTTTCAACGTATCTTCGTGAACATATCCGTTCTTATTTAACACTCTGGAAACGGTCGCAACAGATACTCCCGCTAATTTCGCAACATCTTTTATCGTACTCATTCTCTTCCCTCCCTATTGCATGTAACCGTTTACAGAAAATAATATAACTTATTTATAAAAATACGTCAATCATTTATAACTAAAAAAATACAGTGAAACTTTCTGCCTGTTAATGCGGGATAAAGATACTTTACCAGAAAAACAAGCTAGCTTTATACTACTGAAACTTCAAACGATAATAAGAGTACTTTTATAATTGTAGAACATTTTCTATTGTATTTATGTGTAAAATAAAAGTATAAAAAAGCACCGCCTTATTGAAGTGAACCCAAAAAGTTAGACACATATTTTTAAGCAGCTTGCGAGAAATGAGTTCTGTATTGTACAGGACTCATTCCTTTTAGTTTTATTTTAATACGATCATGATTATAGTAATGAATATATT